>JAZQVD010000027.1:0-21254 GCA_045631665.1 Alloprevotella sp. | reverse complement strand
GCTGCTACGCTGACAAGGGTTTGCAACTTGTATTTACTGAGGTTGCGCAGGGAGATTTTTAGGGTGTGGAAGAACATGAGGAGGTAGTAGTTAGGAGATAGTAGTTAGTAGTTGTTGGGCACCTTTCGGAAAAGGGAGGGTGGAATTTAGGATTTGAGGGGATGAAATTAGACTTCTGAAAAACTATACCTATTCTTGTAAAAATTATTAGTAACCTAATTAAAATTATTAGTAATGTAATTTAAAAAAGGTTACTAATAATTTTCGACTAAAAACAGATAATGATTTTCAAGTGGTTACGAAGGCGACTTTTAACCTTTTTTTGTTGCCCCACAAAGGGAACTTTACGCCGTCATTAGTAGGTTAATTCCGCCTCAATCTCCCTATTCTTCTCAAAATCGTAAAGCGTGAGGGAGCGGAGGGTGAAGTAGAGGCTCCAGTAGTTTTCGAGGGCGCTCATGGCGGCTTGGCGCGCGCTGTCTTTTTCAGAGAGGGCGGTGTTAAGTTCAAGCACGGTGTTTTTGCCCAATACATAGAGGCGGCGGGCCACTTCGTAGTGGCGCTCTGCGGTTTCTGCGGTGCGGCGACTGATACCTACGCGACGGGCAGCGAGGTTGAATTGCGCCACGATGCGACGGATGTTTTGTGCAAAGTCGGTCTCTGCCTGTGCCACCTGCGTCTTTACCAAGTCGCGCTGTGAGCGTGCCAATTCTACGCGCCCCTTTCCGCGTCCCCAGTCAAGGATGGGCAAGGAAAGTCCAATGCTGATGTATTGCTGGTCCATCGGGCGACGGTATGCCTCCTTAAAGCGGTCGGAAGTCTGCGTAAGCCCGAAGCGCAAGTAAATGTCTGCCTTCAGTCCCGCCTGACTTTGGGCATACGATACATCGGCGTCGGCTTGCGTCAGTCGGCGTTGCCACATCAAGGCATCGGGGGCGCGGTGGCGGGCAATCTGTAATGCCTCTTCTGCCGACACGGTGAAGACGGGCACAATGCTGTCGGGATGTACCACAAGACTGTCCTCAGAAGTGATGCCGAGGTACGAGCGCAACTGCTGCATGGCGCTTTCCAACTGCGTGCCGGCATTCAGCAATGCGGTTTCTTCGTTCAGGCGCTTCACTTCGAGTTGCAACATGTCGCTCTCGGTAATCGAACCCATCTCGTAGCGCCCCTGAGCTATGCGGTAGAGCGTATCAGCTTGCGCAAAGTTGGTGCGCGCACTCTCAAGGTTGCTCTGCGCCATAGCGAGGTTGAAGAAGTAACTGATGGTGTATGACTTCACCAACTCCAGCGTCTCCACATAAGAGCGACGCGCCTCGGTATATTTGGCAGGCTCGATGCGGCGGTCCCACTTCAGTGAATTATATCCGAAGAGCTGTTGCGAATAAGTAATAAAGACCGGCGCCGTTTGCCACGAAGTGGTCTTATCATTGAAGAGTTCCAAACGCTCTAACGATGATTGCACACTCAGTGTACCGCCCGTCCACGGAACATTCTGCGTGAGGCTCAAACTCAAGTCTGAGGAGAACAAGTTCTGCTCTACATAGCGCACACTACCGTCCCCCTGCGTCACCTTTGAGATACTGCGGTTCAAGTAGGGGTTAGAGGTGAGCGAAAGCGCGGGCAAGTAGTTTGCCTTGTAGTAGCGGTAGTTCCAATATGCCGAGCGGAAAGTGTGGCGCGCCGCCTGTGCATCGGGCGAAACCTCACACGCCAATTTTAGCGACTCATCAAGCGTCAAGGTGCGCTGAGCGGAAGCACTGAGGGGGAGGAGGAGAAGCAGGAGGGGGAGAAAAATGTGTTTCATATTTAGTTTCCTGGATGTAAGTACGACGGAAAGAGGATTAAAATTCATGATAAATACACTTTAAATAATCCCTTACGGGGTGTTTAACGGTTAAATTTATTATATTTGCACCCGTAAGGGTTGATTTTATGTATCTGTAAAGGGAATTATACCCAAACGGGATGTTGAATCTAATTAAATTGTTATGGATTTAGGAAAATATATTGCAGAAAAGCGGGTGTTGCATAAGCTCACCCAACAAGAATTGGCAGAGCGTAGTGGTGTGGGTGTTCGTTTTGTTAGAGAGTTGGAACATGGTAAACCTACTGTGCAGTTAGACAAGGTCAATCAGGTGCTTTCGCTTTTTGGCGAAGAATTAGTGCCGGCTAAAATCTCAGATGTATTATGAAGAAGGCTAAAATCTTTATCAACAACTTTTGGGCAGGCGTACTGACAGAAGATCATGACGGTTATCACTTTGCATATACCTCAGACTATCTGAAGATGGAGGGTGCAAAACCGTTGTCTCCCACAATGCCTTTACAGGAAGAGACGTATGAGAAAGAGGTTATGTTTCCCGTGTTTGACGGACTGATTCCCGAAGGATGGATGTTAGATATTGTGGATAAAAACTGGAAGATAAATCCGCGCGACCGTATGAGTCTATTATTGATGTGCTGCAAGGATTGTATTGGTAATATAAGTGTGCAAACATATGAGTCAGAAATTGGTTAAGCGGTGTCTTGTCTGTTATAAAGAAATTAAGGACGGAGCGGCGGACTATCATCCGCGATGTGCCAAGAATTTGTTTGGCAAAACTAAAGCGCCATTATTGCCTTACACCAGAGATAATATTGAGTCGCTCGCCTTTCAAATATTGGAGAGAAGCACTTCCGTAACAGGGGTGCAACCCAAATTGTCTTTAGACATTAATCGAGGCGGAAAGAGCGAACCTGATAAACTCACCATCGTCGGACTCTGGGGTAATTATATATTGAAACCACAAAGTTCTGTATATTCTGCGATGCCTGAATTGGAAGACCTCACCATGAAACTTGCTGAAGTCTCGGGGATTGCTACTGTCGCTCATGGGTTGATACGCATGAATGACGGGGAACTGGCTTATATTACCCGTAGAGTTGATAGAGGAGCGCATGGCGAGAAGATTTCTATGTTGGATATGTGTCAGTTGACCAACAGATTGACCGAGCATAAATATCGCGGTGCTTATGTTCAATTAGCGCAGACCATTAAGCGCTATTCTGCGACTCCAATGCTTGATGTGCAGCGCTTTTGGGAAATTGTTTTGTTCTCTTGGATCACAGGTAATTCAGATATGCATTGCAAGAACTTCTCCTTGATAGAGCGCACCGAGATTGGTTATCAGTTGTCGCCTGCATACGACCTTTTAGCCGTGTTGTTGACAGGTATAAAGGATGAAGATGAACTTGCTATGCCCTTAGTGGGATTTGGAACTGACGACAATCAAACTATCGCAGGTTTCAATCGTGCTTCTTTTGTGGAGGCCATGTATCAGTCAGGAATCGAAGAGAAAATTTCCCATAGAATTATCGATAGGATGTGCGTGTCGACTCAGAAATGGGACACTATTATTGAAAGTTCTTTCCTCTCTGACGCATTAAAGATTGCCTACAAGGATTTGGTGCGTAGTAGAATTGAAAGATTAGTGAAGTAAGTTATTGTTGCCTTGCGGAGTGGAATCCATACCGCAAGGCATTTTATTTTTTTGAGGGAAGGGAGTAAGGTTATGAGTTCGTGAGGGGGTAAGGTGCTACAAACAATCTGCGTTGTCCTCTAACCTTTGAGCGAAGTGCCATCTAACCTTACAAGTTTTCCCAAGACGCTACCCCTTTATCACCTCCGCAGGATTTTCCTTAAAGCAACTTTTGACTTTCACGGCAACAAGGGCGGTGACGATAGTTGCAACGAGGGCGATGATACCGAGGGCAGGGATAAAGCCGAGGGTAATTTGCAGGGTGTAAGTTTGCAACCACAGCGTCATAAGGTAATAACCTACGCAAAGTCCGATGATGGTGCCGAGGGCTGCGATGATGCCGTAAGTAAGGAGCGTGCGACGCAGGCAATCACTGTAGTGCGCACCAAAGACGCGACGGATGGCAAGGGCACGGCGCTGACGCTGGAGGTCGGCACTCAAGAGGGTGATTAAACCAAAGAGGGCGATGCCTAAACCTATCACGGAGAGCACTGAGTAAAACCACAGGAAGCGTTGCTCCTTTTCATATTCGCGCGCAATAAGTTCGCCATAGTTGATGATGCGAACCTGCCCAGCGTCGGGGTTAATGTCGTGACGGCGCAAGAGTTCTTCAACGGCGGCAATGCCTTCCTTTTCCCTGCCGGGGAGGAAGCGGAAGTAGAGTCTTACACCTCCCGATTCATCCATGTTGGCGCGGTAGGCAATAATCTCAGGTTTTTGATGAAAATCGCGGGTGCAGAGGTCGAGTGTGCCGATAACCTCAAAGGTCTTGGGAGTCCGGATATACGGATGCTCAGGCGTCACTCCGTAATACGCCGCAGCGTTGCTACTGAGTAACAGCTGGTCTTCCCCCCATCTGAATTTGCCCTCCATAGGTTTCCACAAGGTGGGCTTCATCTTAAAGAAGTCAATCGTAGCTTCGGTAAGTTCCAGCATGACTAAGCCCTGCTTAAAGCCATCTACCATATAGCTCATCATCCAACTGCGTTGAAAGAGCTCGTGATTTGTAATGCAGGTGTCAACCGCCGAAAGGGTGCACATTTCTTGGGCTATGGCTTCGGTATTAACCACACGTCTATCCCGATAATTCTCGCAATCAAAAACATACACCCCCTCGGCGTCCAAGCCTAAGGCATCGTTGGTCACGAAATGGATTTGTCTGCCCCCGTTCCACACTAAGAAGAGCAGCAACACACTTACCGCTACTTGCACAACGGCAAGCGGATAGTTCAAGGCTGAGGGACGTCCCTGCGGAGCGCCTTTAAGCGAGCGTTGGTGCCTGCGATTCTGGAGATACACGGGAATGAGGCAGAGCGTGAGCAGGACAAGGAGCAGTGCGAGCAGACAACCTGCAAACCATAGGTACACCTCGGAGCGCGAAATCTCCATCCCTTCGAAAAAGGTGTTGAACGTCAGTGTCATCAGCACAAAGGTCATCACGCCAATGCCACTCATCATCAACACCACCTCAGACTGCAGGCGGAGCAAGGTATCTCGACTGCCGCCACCCAAACAGATGCGCAAGCGATGGTCGGTCCAGCGGGCGTCTGCCCCAGTGTTGAGCAGCGCCAAGTAAGAGAAGAGTGCCGACATGAGAAGCAACGCAGAGAGTATGAGAAAGACGCCTGGATAGAAAGCTGCTTTCCAAAAACTTCCCTCATGGCGCATCAATTCAGCCATATTGAAGGGCACGAGTTGGAGGGACGTGATGTTGTCGTTGTAATGCGATGTCGAAAATCGCTCTAAGGTTTCATCCAGTGTGCGTTGCATGCTTTCTGGATGCTCTGTGCGGACGTAGAGCGACATAAAATCGGGTGAATAACAGAAGTCTAACTCAGGCGTAGGCTCTACTTTTTTGTAGAGATACGCCGTATAGTTATACGAAACCGTTTTACAACTTTCCGCCTTCACGACTCCCGTCACCCGCAATGGCTTCTGCACGTCATTCTCACGCGTGAACTTAGCCGTAATCGTTGAACCCACAACGTCGGTAGTGCCAAAAAGCGCAAGGGCACACTCGTCGGAGAGCACAATTTCGCCTTCCTCCGTCGCAGGTCTGCCACTGACAAACTCAGGGCGCATCACCTTGTAATAGTTTGGACTCACAATCGCCGTTTGCTGTAGGATTGTCGTGTCGCGTGTACCGATAATGTCAACGCCTGAATACATGCAATACCCCACTTGGGCATCGGCGGGCGCGTGATCGAGAATGTCGCACGCCACACTGTCATTTATGCTGTAATTAAAGGGAGTAAATCCCTCGGGCGTCTGAATCTGTACGAGGTAAACATCCTCTACGTCGGAAATATGACTCGCCTCGTGTGTCAAGTGCCAAATGGTGAAGGCTGAATATACGAAAGCGGTGAGGGCAAACGAGAGTATGCCCATAATGAGAACGGTTTGCCCAAGATTGCGACGCATGTGGCGCAGGGCTTGTAGGAGGTTGATGGTGAGTTTGCGCATGGAGTGTTTGGTTTAGGAAAGGAGGAATGGTTCTTGTGTTAAATAGCACGCCCCAAGGGGGCTGTGAGTACATAGCCCAGGGTAAGTTCTGCAAGAACGGCATCCTGGGTTGGTTCGTTAAGAAAGGTGCGCCCCTGAAGGGGGCAAAAGTAGATTTGAAGAAGTTTTTACCGTGTGGTAGGATTTTTGCCCCTATAGGGCACACCGTCCGAGTTATCCCCTTCCTGTGCTCTCCCCCAAAAAGGGGCGTGGAAGGGCTTTAAAAATGGGTTAAAAAATCGGTTTTGTTACAGCCTGAAAATCAGCAATGCTTTTGGGGTAAAATTATTAGTAACCTTTTTTAAATTATATTACTAATAGTTTTTACAAGGTTACTAATAATTTTTACTACAATAGGTTTAGTTTTTTGAGCAACGGATTTAGGGGTGAAAAGTAGGTAATCATATTGCAGTTTTCCTAATATAAATTATGGCAGTAATATAGAAGTAGTCCACAAACAATATTTTGGGAAACCACTAACGATTATTTTTTTAGCCACGAATTGCACCAATGGGCACTAATGCCATGCGGGGCAAATACAATCCGAATGGAATTTAGTGAAAATTTGTGTTCATTAGTGGCTAAAAAAAATAAATATATTGGTGGAGCACATAACTATAATATTTTATCGTGGACAACAAATATATTATTGCTTAAATTTTAGCATCACACCCCCTCCCCGCCCAAAGGCGCGACTCCTCCTATTTTAAGGGGAGAGCGCCATGCGGAATACTACTTCCTACAATTCTACCTCATTCACCACCTCACCATCAAAGAGGCGAACGATGCGGTCGGCGTAGTTAGCATCGTGTTGCGAGTGCGTTACCATGACGATGGTTGTACCTTCGGCGTGGAGTTCCTGAAGGAGTTGCATCACTTCCTTACCGTGCTTAGAGTCGAGGTTACCCGTGGGTTCGTCGGCAAGGATAATGCTGGGGCGCGAGATAACGGCGCGCGCGATGGCTACACGCTGTTGCTGACCGCCCGAAAGCTGTGAGGGGAAGTGGAGAGAGCGGTGTGACATTGCCACACGGCGGAGGTGTTCAATCACCTTTTCTTTGCGTTCCTTCTTGCTTGCGCCCATGTAGATGAGGGGGAGTTCTACATTTTCCGACACATTGAGTTCGTCAATAAGGTTGAAACTTTGGAACACGAAACCGAGTTTTCCCTTACGGATATCCGTGCGCTGGTCTTCGGTCATGTGGCTCACGTCTTTGCCGTCGAGAAAGTAAGTGCCCTCTGTAGGAGTGTCAAGCAAACCGAGGATGTTGAGCAAAGTGGATTTACCGCATCCCGAAGGGCCCATGATGGCAACAAATTCGCCTTTCTTTACTTCGAGGTCTACGCCCTGGAGCGCCCAGGTCTGAATTTCTTCTGTTTCAAAAACTTTCTTGATGTTCTTTAAGGTAATCATAATGGTAAATTTATTAAAAGGTTGTTTGGTTTTGAGGTTGTAAGTTGTGTGGTTATAAGGTTGTGAGGTTGTGAGAGCCATCCGGAGGAATCGCCCCAACGGGGCAGCGAGCACATAGCCCAGGGCAAGTTCCGCAGGAACGGCGCCCTGGGTTTGCTCGTTATTGAAGGTGCGCCCCTGGAGGGGGCAAAAGCAGAAATGAAAAAGTTTTTACTATGTGTATTGGGCTTTTGCCCCTGTAGGGCGCACCATGCGGGATGGTCTCTACCCAGGGTGTCGGCTCACTTCGTTCGCCTTGCCCTGGGCTATGAGCTTTTGGGCTTTCAGCCCGAACAATCTGGATGGTTGTTGTACTCTGTACATTTTAGTAAACGAGTTGACTAGTAAACAAGTTAACAAGAGAGCCATCCGGATGGTAGTTGTACTCTGTCATCTGTACTCTATTCTTTACTCCTTCTTTATCACCTCCGCAGGATGCGTCTTGCTCACCTGCCAAATCTTGTGGCTGATGGTGAAAAGGGTGATGCCTGCGACGATGAGTATTGCCAGCACGAGGTAGAGGACAAGGGTTGGCAAGTCGCTGAGGATGCCATTGTCAGAGTATAAGGTGTAGAGGGTGGCGAAGACTGCAGCGGCAAGGATAATAACGATGACGGCGCTGATAGTGAGTAGGCGCAGGTAGTATTTGCCGAAGAGCAGGATGATGTCGCGGGTGTGTGCACCGTGAATCTTGCGGAGCGCCACTTCCTTCTGTCGGCCACGGCTTTCAAGGGCAATGGCGGAGTAAACACTGGCTACGATGCAGAGGATGCTGACGATGACAAGCAGGAGGCTGAGTTGGCGGAACAGCTCAAGCATACGGATTGACTTGAACCACTCATCGTAGAGGTCGTGAACGGGAGGTTCATTCATATTTCCCGGTAGCGCCTCGCGGTACATCTCAGCAATGGCATCCTTCGCCTTATTATATTTCCCCTCCTTGGGGAATATGATGTAGTTAGCGTCGGGCGAGTGAGCATTCAACTCTTTGAACGCAGTCAAATCCTGCCACGCAATGTCTTCGTCCACCATCCAGAACGAAGGCGTACTGCTGGTGCCTGGACGATATCCCACCAAGGCGGGCGCATAACCGATAAGTGTGTAAGAGCGTTGCTTGTAGAGCGGACGGGTAATGACATCGCTGCTCACTTCGAGGTTCCACTTCTTGCGGAGTCGGTCTACCTGCTCCGTGCGTACATAGACGGCGCTGTAATGTTTGTGAATGGTGGAATCATTCGGCAGGTTGGGCGTAATCTTCACCTTGAGCAAGTCGATAAGGTTCTCACTGGTGGAGAGGAAACTATACGCGTAACTTTTCACCGTATTATCCTCATTCATATAACGGAGCACATTGCGCACCAGGCTCTCGTCGCGCTGATTATCCATGGTTTCACACTGGCTGTAAATGCAGTAAGCCACTTCGTCAATGTTTTCGTTGAGCGCCAGACGGTTTTTGAATTCCGGAATACAGTTGTCACACATATACATGTTTGCTCTCAACACACCTTTGTAAACTGCGCGGTCTTCTACAATATCGCCCAACTCTTGCTTCTCAACCACACCGAACACCCATAGTGCGGCAAGCATGATGAAGGTAAGGAGCATGCTCACGACGAACTGCGTGCCGAGCATCAGGCTTTGCCCTTTCGTGTTCGGGCGGTTGCTACGCCCTACGCGAAGTCCTACGGGAGCGTGCAACTGGCGGTACACCGAGATGAAAGCAATGATGAGGGCAAACACCAGTGTGGCAAGCGTCACCCACATTTCGATACGCATGATAAGGTCTACATCAAAATCAAGACCGGGCTGCACGCGTTGAATGATGGGTATTGCGTAGTCGGCAAGGACGGATGTAATTGCCAACGCTCCCAAGGCTGTGACCACAAAGACGATAAGCACCTCGACAGCAAGGAGCGCAAACAAGTGGCGTGGCTTTGCGCCCATCGTGCGGCGCAGTGCCATTTCGCGGGCACGGAGGGAGAAGAGTTGCAACTCCATTTTCAAGAATCCCATAACCCCAATGATGAGCACGCTGGCGCCGATGAAGAGCACGATAAGGAAGAACGCCACGAAGAGCATACCTTCGTCTGACCAATCAAAGGGGCGGTGTTGCCTGAGAAAGTAATATTGCGGGAAGGCGCTTTGAAGTTGTTGGCGCACATCCTCATGTGTATAGCCCTCTGCCACTTCTACCCTGAAACCGCTTATTTTTACGGGAGCCCAACTGCTAAAGTTCTTGGTGACATAGAGGATGGCCCAATTTTGAAAGGCACTGAGGCGCTCCGTAATGTTTGCCACATCGCAAACGGTGCGTTGCGCCCCGTCGAGTTCATTGGTTAGGATAAAACCGCGCGGATCCGTTCCCTTGCCAAAGAGTTGGTCGCTCAGGTCGTCGGTGATGAGCAGGTCGCCCTCCTTAAACTCGGGAAGGCGCTCGCCAGTAATGGCGGAGTTGTACATACAGTAATGCAAGTAACGAGGAGAGACGGCCACGAGCGTTGCATGGCAAAATTTCGGCGTGTCGGTATTGTCCTTGAAGGTAAACTCTTGCCCGATGCAAGCAGTATAGCCGCGTTGCTCTTTGATTGCGGGGAGGTTCAAACTGTGGAGTTGGTCGAAGAAAGCCTTATCCAATTTGGCATTCTCGGGCCATGACCCCGCGTCATAGAGTTTCTTCGCCTCTTCCTCGGGACCTTCGCATACGCTAATGCCAACATGGCCTTGGTCAATCTGATTAAGATAGAGTTCTAAGCCGAGGTTGTACATGATGTGCGCCGTTATGGAGAAGCACACCACACCTACGGCCAGGCAAAGCGTGGAGATAACATTCTGCACCTTATATTTGAGCAGATTGCGGTAGGATGTTTTTAGGTGGTGGAGGAACATAAATTTTGAGGTTTTGAGGTTGTGAGGTTATGAGAACCATCCGGAAGGCGCTCTCCCCCTGTTTATAGGGGGAGGGGACCAGCTTTGCTGGTGAGGGGGTGCGGATGAAAGTGAGTAGTTAGGAGTGAGTAGTTAGGAGTGATGCCATGCGGAGCATATTTGGCCCCCCCTCACCGCCGAGGCGGTCCCCTCCCCCTATAAACAGGGGGAGAGCGCCATCCGGGACTTTACCCCGCACGGTTCTTTCTTCTTTCTCCTTTCTGCTTTCTCCTTTCCCATCACTCCTTCTTCACCACCTCCGCGGGTTGAATCTTGCTCACCTGCCAAATCTTGTTGCTGATGGTGAGAAGCGTAATGGCTACGACAATGAGGATGGCGAGGATGAGGTAGAAGAAGAGCCAGGGGAGGTCTTTACCGAGGCCGATGTCTCCATCGACTACGAGTATTGTTGCTATGACGGCACTGGAAACGACAATGACGATGACGGCGCTGATAGCGAGCAGGCGCAGGTAGTATTTGCCGAAGAGCATGATGATGTCGCGGGTGTGGGCGCCGTGAATCTTGCGGAGCGCCACTTCCTTCTGTCGCCCACGGCTCTCAAGGGCAATGGCGGAATACACACTTGCTACGATGCAGAGGATGGAGACGATGACGAGAATCAGGCAGAGTTGGCGCATCATTTCAATCATGCGCATGAGGTTAAACCACTCATCTGCGAGATTGTGAATCGGCAGGATATTACGGTCGCCCGGACGTGCTTCGCGGTAGAGTTCGGTGATGTCGTCCTTCACCTTGTTGTACTTTCCCTCCTTGGGGAAGATGATGTAGTGAGGATTCGGAGAGTAAGAATGCAGTTCCGAAGAGTTGCGCAAATCACGCCAGTCGATGTCTTCGTCCACCATCCAGAAGGAAGGGCAAGTATACCCCCCATGACGATACCCCGGAAGGGCAGGAGCATAACCGATGAGCGTGTAGGAGCGTTGCTTGTAGAGCGGGCGCACCTGTACATCACGACTAACGTCAAGGTTCCACTTCTTGCGCAGACGCTCTGCCTGCTCGGTGCGTACGTAAATGGCGCAGTAAAAACCGTGCATCGTGCTATCGGCAGGGAGATTGGGGGTAATCTCTACCTTCAAGAGGTCAATCAGATTTTCGCTGGTGGAGAGGAAACAATAACCGTAATCCAGGAACGTACCATCATCATTTCTATTGGTCCAGAAATTGCGCACCAGTGTTCTGTCGAGTTGGTCTGGTGCTACTTCAGCAGGGCTGTAAATGCTATACCCCACGTGTTCTACGTCTCTGTTTTGCGCCAAACGATTGGGGAAGTCAGGAATGGCAATTTGAAAAGTGGGTTGGGGAATCATGATGGCCTTTTGGTAAGGCGTGCGGTCTTCGGAGATGCCTCCGCTTTCCTGTTTCTCTATGAAGCCAAACGCATACATCATTCCGAGCACGGCAAAGGTAAGGAACATGCTCACGGTGAGTTGCGTGGTGAGCATAAAGCCTTGTCCCTTCGTCATCGTGCGGTGACTGCGCCCCACTCGCATACCTACGGGAATGCGCAACTGGCGGTAAACGGCGGCAAAGGCTGCGATGAGGGCGAGCAAGAGGGTGGCGAGCGTAATCCACAGTTCAAGGTTCAGGATGAAGTCCACATCGAAATTCAGTTGCTTATAATAAAAGCGCTGCAGGATGGGGAGTGCATAATCTGCAAGAGAGTAGGTCAGCGCCACGGTTGCAAGCATGGTCAGCGCAAAGACGATAACGACTTCACAGGCAAGGAGCATGAAGAGGTGGCGCGTGCGAGCGCCCATCGTGCGGCGCAGTGCCATTTCGCGCGAACGGAGGGAGAAGAGTTGCAACTCCATTTTCAGGAATCCCATCACCCCAATGATAAGCACGCTGGCGCCTAACGAAAGCACCACCCCGATAATGAGAATGATGAGGAAGAATTCATCGTTGTCAAAGGCCCGATTGTGTAGCATGAAGGTGTATTCGGGAAAGGCGCTTTGCAGTTGTTCGCGCAAGTCCTCGCCCGTGTATCCCTCGGCTAATTCTGCGGTAAACCCGTTTCTGTTTTCTACGGCAGTTTCGGGGTCGTTGCGGATAATCACTACGGCATTTGTGGCATGGGCTTCCAGACGGTCGGTCACCTTTATGACGTCTCGGATGGGGTGCTTCCCTGTGCCATCCTCCATTGCATATTCAAAACCGCGGGGGTCGGTGCCTTCTCCAAAGAGTTGGGCACTCAGGTCATCGGTGATGAGGCAGTCGTTCTCCTCCAACTCAGTGAGAGGTTCGCCCGTTATGGCAGAGCGATACCCGTAGTACATCCAGTAGCGCGGAGAGGCATATGTGTAATAGCAATTGCAGGTCTTGGGCTGCTCAGTGTTGTCGTAGAAAGTCTGGTTCCCTCCCGTAAGGGGTCGATAGCCATGTAGCCCTTCCATTGCAGGGAGTTTCAGGCTGAGCAAGCGATTGAAGAAATCATTGTCTAATTGTGCATTCGGCGGGAAGGAACCTGTCTTCTTGAGTCGCTCCGTTTCTTCATAAGGAGTTGCTAATACACTGAACGAAGCGATGTCCTGTTTTATCTGATTGTAATAAACGGAGCGCCCGAAATTGTACATGAAGTACACCGTAATGGCAAAGCACACCACCCCTGCCGCTAAGCAGAGAATGGAAATGGCGTTCTGCACTTTATATTTCAGCAGATTGCGGTAGGATGTTTTGAGGTGGTGGAGGAACATATATTTTGAGGTTGTGAGGTTTTGAGGTTATGAGGTTGTGAGGTTATTAGGTTTTGAGGTTATTAGGTTGTAGGTTTTGAGGTTATTAGGTTATGAGGTTTTAAGAGGTTGCGCATTGGTTCAAACAGCGCTATAAATGGGTTGAAAATTGGGGCGTGCAAGTAATTGAAATTTGAGGGTTTATTTTAGTGAAAACTATTAGTAACATATTTTTAAAAAGGTTACTAATAATTTTTTTTAGGTTACTAATAATTTTCACTACAATAGGTTAAGTTTTTTCGAGCAATGGGTTTAGGAGTGAAAAGTAGGTAATAATATTGTGATTTCCCTTATGTAGAAATTAGCAAAATAGCCCCTTTTTACCTTTGGCGGTACATCCCAGTTTTTAAGAGAAGCGCATAATGCGGAGCGTGCGCCCCAAGGGGGCAGGGAGCACATAGCCCAGGGCAAGTTCCTCAGGAACGGCGCCCTGGGTAGGTGTGTGATTGGATTAGCGCCCCTAAAGGGGGCAAAAGCAGAGATGAAGAAGTTTTTACATTGTGTATGGGCTTTTGCCCCTGTAGGGCGCGCCATGCGGGGTGACTCCTACCCAGGGTGTCGACTCACTTCGTTCGCCTTGCCCTGGGCTATGGGCTTTTGGGCTTTCAGCCCGAACTTGCGATGAGAGTTTTTAAGGTCGATAAGGTCTTTAAGTTCATTAGGGACTGCACAGTCCTTAAAACCTAAGAGCGGAGCGACCTCATAACCTTATAACCTCACTTCACCACCACCTCTTCAATATCCCCCAATCGCTCATACCCACTGACGATAACGCGGTCGCCGGGGTTGAGGCCGCCAATGACTTCGTACTGCTCGGGATTTTGGCGCCCAAGTTTGATTTCTACGCGGCGCGCAATGCCGTCGGCGTCGAGACGGTAAATCCATTTGCCGCCCGTCTTTTGGTAGAAGTCGCCACGGGGAATGATTACGGCGGGCTCGGGTTGACCTAATTCTACACGCACACGGTAACTCTTGCCGAGGCGAATGTTGTCGGGCGTTGCACCGGTGAAGGTGAGGTCGGTATCAAACTTGCGGTCGCGCACTTCGGGCACTACGCGCGAAATCTTAAGGTCGAAGGTGTCTTTCTTCTGAGTAATCGTAGCGGGAAGTCCCACGGAGATGCGCTCCACATAGTATTCGCTGAGCGAGGTGCGGATTTTGTATTCGCTCATCACCTTGATTTCGCCAATCTTTGAGCCCCCGCTAATTTGTTGTCCCAATGTGAGGTTGAGGTTTCCGAGTTGCCCGTCCGTCGGAGCGCATACGATAAGGTCGTTTGTGCGTTGCAGGGTGTTCTGCCACTTGAGTGCTGCCGTGTTTCGGTCTGCCACAATCATTTCTCGGCGCAGGAGGGTGGTCACAGAGTCGTGGTGCAAATTCTGCATCTGCAACGTCAGTTTCTGCGACTCATGGCGGTAATCAGCTTCGGCAATGTCGAGCTCGGCACGGCTTTTCACGCCCATCGAATACTCCTCGCGCGTCTGCTTCAACTTGCGTTCGAGATTTCCCATCTGGTAGCGCTGTTCGAGTGCCTGCATCTGTAGGTCAATACTCTTTTGCTCCATCTGAATTTCCTGTTCGCGCAGGTTGCGTTGCGACTTCTGCCACTGCTCGCGCTCTTGCTCAATCGTGCGCAGGAGTTCGGGGTTGCGGAGAATGAGAATCGTGTCGCCCTGTCGGAGCATGGTGCCCTCCTCGCTGACAATGCGGTCAACATATCCGCTTTCGTGGGCGTTGAGTTGGATGGTCGTAATGGGATGTACGATGCCCTCGGCTTCGACAAACTCCATGAAGGGCGCTTCACTGACTTCGGCAATTTTCACACTCTCGCTATCTACATGCTGACGGCGCGGAGCAAGGGCAACAGTAATGGTGTAAATAATGACGGCGGTTAAGGCGACACCGCCGAGGATGTGCCAGCAGTACTTTGAGTACCAGGGGCGGGGAGGTTTGGATATATCCATTGTTAGGTTGTGAGGTTTTTAGGTTATGAGGTTTTTAGGTTATGAGGTTTTTAGGTTATTAGGTTATGAGGTTTTGAGGGGCATCCGCTCTGCATAGTCCTTAAAACCTAAGAGCGAAGCGACCTTAAACCTTATAACCTTACTGGGTTTTTAGGTTATGAGATTGTGAGGGGCATCCGCTCTGCATAGCTCTTAAAACCTAAGAGCGAAGCGACCTTAAACCTTATAACCTTACTGGGTTTTTAGGTTATGAGGTTGTGAGGGGCATCCGCTCTGCATAATCCTTAAAACCTTTAAGCGAAGCGACCTTAAACCTTATAACCTTACTGGGTTGTAAGGTGAAGAGGTCATGAGGTTATGAGGTTGTGAGGGGCATCCGCTCTGCATAGTCCTTAAAACCTAAGAGCGAAGCGACCTTAAACCTTATAACCTTACTGGGTTTTTAGGTTATGAGGTTGTGAGGGGCATCCGCTCTGCATAGTCCTTAAGACCTAAGAGCGAAGCGACCTTAAACCTTATAACCTTACTGGGTTTTTAGGTTATGAGGTTATGAGGGGCATCCGCTCTGCATAGGCCTTAAAACCTAAGAGCGAAGCGACCTTAAACCTTATAACCTTACTGAGTTTTTAGGTTATGAGGTTGTGAGGGGCATCCGCTCTGCATAGTCCTTAAAACCTAAGAGCGAAGCGACCTTAAACCTTATAACCTTACTGGGTTTTTAGGTTATGAGGTTATAAGGTTATGAGGTTGTGAGGGGCATCCGCTCTGCATAGCTCTTAAAACCTAAGAGCGAAGCGACCTAAAACCTTATAACCTTACAATATTTTTACTCCTTACGGATACTTTCCACAGGATTTCTGCGCGCCACTTTCAGCGTTTGCCAAGCGATGGAGACAAGGGCGAGGAGGAGCGTAAGGACTACGGCGATGACGATTGCCCACCAGGTGGAGTCAATGCGATTCGGGAAGACTTCCAAGTAAATTTCCGTGCCCTTCAAGATAAGCGGAAGCGAGAGCATGGCTGCTAAGAGGGAGAGGATAAGGAAGGGACGGGCGAGGTGCCAAGAAGCATTCATCACCGTTGCGCCCATCACTTTGCGCAAGGCGATTTGTTTGCTCTGCTGTTCGGTGTAAGAAATGGACATGGCAAACATTCCCAGAACTGAAATTAGCGTGGAGATGCACATAAAGCAGAGCACCATTGCCAACATATTCTTCATGTTCTTCATGGGTTCGGCAAGGATTTCATCAACAGTGCGCATCACAAAATCCTTTTCCATTCCCACCATTTCCTTCGTCACAGCGCGACACGTAACCAGCATCTTCTGCTTCGTGGCTGGAATGTCCTTCATGCCTTCTTCCGAAAGTTCCACCAACATGCTGGCTGCATAATTCGGATTTATACTTACGGAAATCATGTTGTGCCCGTCAGTCATCGAGTTACCACTCACGGGGTCGAAAGAGCGGTAATCTTTAATCACTCCGCATACAGGATAACACGCCGTTCCCTCAATCTGTCCACCCACATTAGGATTTTCGGCAGTGATTTTATAACGGTCGCGCGTGTCTTCCGTAATCCAGTGCTTGTCATTGTCGGGTTCGCAATACTGTTCCACCACTTCAAACCCAAGCATACTCATACAAGTGGTATCCATTTGGGAATAGAACACCCACGAAGTGACAGCCTCGCCCGTTTCACTCTTCTCCTGAATACCATTCGTTTGACAAGCCCACGGACCTTGGTGTATCCACCCCACGCGTTTCACTTCGGGCATCGCCAATAGGCGGTCGTAAATCGGGCGGAGTTGTTCGGTGTCGGTAGAATAGGTTAGAGTAAAAATTTGCACCAATCCTTCCGTGCGGTAGCCCATAGGAAGTGTGGTTAAGTAGTGCATCTGTGCCACCATGACTATACCGATGGCTATCAACGCTGTGCTAATCAAGTTTTGAAGCACAATGAACACACGACTAAGGCGCATTTTGCTTTGGAAGCGGAACGAACCTTTCACCACGTCAATAGGTTTGAAGCGCGAAACAATAATTGCTGGAATCAACCCTGCCATGAGCGACACCAAGAGCAACAATGCCACGGCGGTGAGGATAGAAACGAGGTCGGAGAAGATGCCTATTTCCGCTTCTAAGAGTTCTTCAAACCAGGGACGGGCAATTACCGCCACCATACACCCAAGCACGAAGCACCCTGCCGTAAAGACGAACGACTCCATGAGATTGCGCCCCACTATTTGAGACACGGTATCGCCCAAAAGGCGACGCGTGGCGAGTTCCTTGGCACGTTTTCCGATTAATGCCGTTGTGAGGTTGACATAGTTGAACACGGCAGATACCAAAAGCACGATGGCAACGCCCAAGAGTATCCACACCATCTCTTCGTTACCATTACGGAAACCTGAGTTACGTCCGAGGTTGGCAAAGTAGCATTCGCTCAGTGGCGTTAGAGACACACCGCTTATATAGTTTCCGTCTATCGGTTCGCGTTTCCAGAATTGCCAGGTCTCTATGTATTTTTCCAACAAGGCATTCTTGGTTTCTTCCACCGAAGCGCCTTTGTGCAACGTGACAAAGGTAACGATGCCACCAAAGTTGTCTAACCAGGCACGGCTTTGCTCTTCCACTTTCATGGAGAAGAGAATTTCCACGGGCGAGAAGAAATCGTCGGTGTCGAAATTCTCAACCACGCCCACAATAGTCAAAGGTTCGTCTTGCCCTAACAGACGCAGGGTTTTGCCTATGGGATCGGCATCGGGGAAAGCGCGCTGGGCGAACTCCTCACTCACGAGGATTTCCGTGGGCGACTCCAATACTTTTTCGCGAGCCACACCGCGCAATTCGTAATTGAAATATTGGAAGAAGGTGGAGTCAATCGCCATGGCCTTGGTCGTGAAAGTGTTTTCACCCGCCAAGACATCCCAAGGACGGGTTGCCCCAACGCGCGTAAAACCTTTAATCTGCGGAATCTTTGAGCAAATCTCCGGACCCGTTCCTACGGTCATGCCTATCATTTTGCTGGACCCAATGACGTAAAGTTCATCGTTAAGCGCTTGCGACTTACCCACCATAAATTCTGTTCGGGCATACGAAGCAAACAGAATCACAAAGCCCAGCGCCATGCTCAGACCAAAGGCTTGGATAGCCGTATAAAGTTTGTTACGGCTGAGGAATATGAAGTAGGATTTCATTTTGAGAAAGGGAATTAAAAAGTTTATTCTGAGAGGTCAAGATTTTCTAGATGCTCTAGATATTCTACATGTTATAGATGAAGATTAAAAAGCCAAATTATTCACCACCTCGCCATCCAACAGGTTGATGGTGCGATGAGCATAAGCGGCATCTCTCTGTGAGTGTGTCACCATCACAATCGTTGTACCTTCAGCATTAAGTTGGGTGAGGAGTTCCATAATCTCTTTGCCGTGCTTCGAGTCGAGGTTACCCGTGGGTTCGTCGGCAAGAATGATGCGAGGTTTTCCCACTACGGCACGCGCAATAGCCACGCGCTGCTGCTGCCCTCCCGACAATTGTTGCGGATAATGCTTGGCGCGATGACTCATGTTCACCTGGCGCAGAATTTTCAACACGCGCTGCTTACGCTCCGCCTTGGAGAGGTTCAGATATTTCAGTTGGAGGTCAATATTCTCCTCCACGGTAAGTTCATCAATCAGGTTGAAACTCTGAAACACGAAGCCGATGCGACCGCGACGCAACTTGGTGCGGTCAGCCTCCTTCATGCGTGCCACTTCTACACCATCCAGAAGGTAAGTTCCTCCGTTGGGATTGTCTAACAAACCCAAAATATTGAGCAACGTAGATTTGCCACAACCAGAAGGTCCCATAATGGCAACAAATTCGCCTTCCTTTACTTCCATATTCACGCCATTCAGCGCTATGGTTACAACTTCTTCTGTGCTAAAAGACTTAACGAGGTTTTCTACTTGAATCATAATTGTATAGGTTTATAGGTTATAAGGTTGTGAGGTTGTAAGACAATCCAGGTCGAATGGTACTAATAACCTTAAGACCTTAAAGCGAAGCGACCTCTTAACCTTTTTTTACACCGCAAAGTTAAGTCACAAGAATCCCTCCCGCCAAGCCTTTTTTTGCGCCAAAGCACGATTGTATGATTATCACACAGCACATTGTATGAATATCATACACTTTCCCAACTCGCTCAGTGGTTATAGGGCGAGATTCTTTGCGCACTCTCTTAAAAATCCCTACTTTTGTAACACAAATAAATAACACTAATTCTCTATGAATTCCACCGATACCCTGCTCGTTGTTGACGACAACCCCGCCGTGCTCACCGCCATCAAGATTGCGCTCAATAGTTACTTTGCGAAAATCATTACCCTTGAGAAGCCCGAGCAGATTCTCCTTACAATGAACCAAGAACCTGTGGATGCCGTGTTACTGGATATGAACTTTGCGCCAGGATTGAACTCTGGAGATGACGGACTTCACTGGTTGAAAATCATACACCGCCAACACCCCGACATCCCAGTGATTCTGATTACCGCATACGCCGATATCAACTTAGCCGTGCGCGGATTGAAAAACGGGGCTGCCGATTTTGTGACCAAGCCTTGGGATAACGATGAACTGCTCCGTACCTTGAAGGACGCCATCCGCAAGAGCAAAGAAATCGTGCCCTTGGAGCAAATCGAAACCCAGCATGTGCAGCGCGTGGTTGAGAAGTGTCACGGCAACATCAGTCGTGCCGCAGAACTTTTAGGCATTACGCGTCAAACCCTTTACGCCAAGATGAAACGATGACCGACACCGAACTTTACATCACTCTCGGCGCAGCCCTCATTGCAGTGTTGAGTTTCGCCATATATAAATATGTGCACCACCAATGCCTCTTGCGAAACCGTGCCCACCTCATGCGTGAGGCGATACATAACCGCGACTTCTCTTTCCGTATCACAACGAAGGGGCTGCCCTTTGGCGAGCGTGCCCTTCAAGAAGCACTCAACGACAACTGCCGCCACATCCAAACGCTGGTAGCACAAAATGAAATGGAGTCTTGGCAACGCCTGACGCGTGTGCTCACTCATGAAATCATGAACGCCGCAACGCCCATCAGCACGATTACGCAAGCCTATCTGTCTGACCCCGCCATAAAGGGAAGTCCTTATGAAGAAGGCATCCGCGCCATTCACGCCACCACTACGGGCATGACGGAGTTTGTAAGGAACTTCCGCAAGATGAACGACCTGCAAGAGCCTACCATTACGGACATTCCCCTGCGCGATATGCTCTTGTCGCTGAAAAGTATGCACACCGACATCCATTGGCTACTCGAAGTGGACGACGAAGTACGCATCAAGGCGGATGAAAATATGCTCCGTCAAGTCTTGACAAACCTTATTAAAAACGCCAAGGAGGCGGGCGCTACGAAGATTGAATTTAAGTGGGAACAACAGACTGGCGCCAGTTCCTACGACCCTCTGGCGCAACAGAAATACACGCTCTACATCAGCAACAACGGCAAGTCTATCCCTGCCGAGGAAGCCAAGGAAATCTTCACCCCCTTCTTCACCACGAAACCTACGGGGTCGGGCATCGGTCTCCCCCTCTCGCGCCAAATGATGATGAAGCAGGGCATCAATCTCCTGCTCAACGACCGCGCCCTGCCGGGTTATCACGCCACCTTCTTGTTGTGTAATTAGGCAAGGGGAACTGGGGCAGATTGCAGTTACAAATGCAAGTAATACTTCCCCCTCGTGTGCCGTGCTGAAAGTGATATTCGTAATGCACCCGTAGGGGGGCAACGTAGCGAACCTGCTGATTTTGATGACAGGTGAGTAAAATGTATCGGTCCCCGTAGAAGAACCCACATCAACAGGATATCTCAAATGAGCACCTTGATGTTGTGGATCCTTTTACGGGGACCGTTTGAGAATATGAAAGAGAGTTCTTGGGCAATCTTCTATATGATTCCCCAAAAAACAATTATTGGTGTCCGGTAAAGATTTTGAGAAGTAACGGCCTGAAAGGCCAATAAGCACCCAGCCCAGGGCAACGCCCTGGGTCTATGGATGTTTGGGTTTGCGCCCTGAAAGGGCAAAAGCATTGCAGTTCAAACTCTTATAATTGCTTTTGCCCTTTCAGGGCGTAAG
>JAZQVD010000026.1:0-29722 GCA_045631665.1 Alloprevotella sp. | reverse complement strand
TTTCCTATTGTGTTTACTTGGTATAAGGGGTTGGTTGCGTTCCGAATGGCGCTCTCCCCTTAAGATAGGGGGAGTACCGCCAAAGGCGGGGAGGGGGTATGATTCATATAGCAAATTTGGGTCAACTGCTATATCGTTTCCAAAAGGGCTGTACACTTGAAACACACATTTACACGAATGCCATGCGGATAGAAATGATTCCGCATGGCATTCGTGTAAATCGACTTGCGCGACCTTCTTGATCGTGAATATTTGTGGGTGAAGAAAAGAGATTTAATTGGTGGTCGTGCGCAGAGAATAAGGGGGCGAGGTTAGTGGGCTTCTAACCAGTTTTCACCCACTCCGCACTCTGCCACGAGTGGCACTTGCATGGTGTAGGCGCGCTCCATTTCTTCTACTACGAGGGTGCGCATGGTGTCGAGTTCTTCAGGGAGGACGCTGAAGTTGAGTTCGTCGTGCACCTGCAAAATCATCTTTGACTTCACGCCCTCACGGCGCATGCGCTCGGCAATGCGTATCATGGCGATTTTAATAATGTCTGCCGCCGTTCCCTGTATGGGCGCGTTGATGGCATTGCGCTCGGCGTAACCGCGAACTACGGAGTTTGCCGAATTGATGTCGGCAAGGTAGCGGCGGCGCCCGAAGTCGGTGACGATATACCCACGGTCGCGCGCAAGGTCAATACTCTTGTCCATGTATTCCTTTACGGCGGGATAGGTAAGGAAGTAGTTTTCGATGAGTTCCTTAGCCTCCGTGCGGCTCACGCCCATGCGTTCTGCAAGACCGAATGCCGAGATGCCGTAGATGATACCAAAGTTGGCGGTCTTCGCCTTGCGGCGCTCGTCTTTGGTGACCTCGCTGATGGGTTTCTTAAATATTTTTGCGGCGGTGGCAGCGTGGATGTCGTTGCCCTCGCGGAAGGCTTCTACTAAGTTTTTGTCGCCCGACAGATGCGCCATGATGCGCAACTCAATCTGAGAATAGTCGGCGGAGAAGAAGAGGTGACCAGGCTCGGGAACGAAGGTGCGACGGATTTCCTTGCCGTCGTCGTCGCGGATGGGAATGTTTTGCAAATTGGGGTTGGATGACGACAAGCGCCCCGTAGCCGTTACCGCCTGATTGAAGGATGTGTGAATGTGTCCCGTAGCGGGGTGGATGAGTTTGGGAAGTGCTTCGATGTAGGTGCTGAGCAGTTTTTTGAGTCCGCGGTGCTGGAGGATTTTCTCCACAATGGGGTGCTTCGACTTGAGTTTTTCGAGTTCTTCTTCCGAAGTAGAATACTGCCCCGTCTTGGTCTTTTTCACCTTCGTTGCTAAGTTGAGTTCGCCGAAGAGCACTTCGCCCACCTGACGGGGAGACGTGATGGTGAAGGGGTGACCTGCGAGGGCGTAAATCTCACTTTCGAGTTGCGCCAAGCGCTCCATAAACAGGCGTCCTGCACTTTCAATCGCGGCAGTGTCGAGCACGACGCCCGTCAACTCCATTTCTGCCAACACAGGCATGAGTGGCATCTCGATTTCGCGGAACACGCGCTCCACTTCGTACTGCTGCATCTCCGCTTCAAGAAGGGGTTTCAACTGCAAGGTAATGTCGGCGTCCTCACAGGCATAGTCGCAGATTTCTCGGGGACTGAGGTCGCCCATAGAGCGTTGCCCCTTTCCGCGAGCGCCGATGAGTTCGTCGATATGGATAGTCTTATACTTGAGATAGATTTCTGCCATGTAATCCATGCCGTGGCGCATTTCGGGTTGCACCACGTAGTGCGCCAACATGGTGTCGAAAAGCGGGCCTTCAAGTGTTACGCCGTACTGCTTCATGACCAGGATGTCGTACTTCATGTTCTGCCCCACCTTCTCAATATGTTGCGCGGAGAAGAAGGGACGGAAGATGTCGACACGGCGGTTTGCTTCCTCACGCTCGGCAGGGGCGGCCACGTAATAAGCAGTGCCGGGCGCCGTGGCGAAACTCATGCCCACGAGGCGAGCATCAAGGGCGTTGAGCGAGGTGGTTTCGGTGTCGAAAGCCACACAGGTGTGTTTCAAAAGTTCTTCCACGAGCGCCTGAGCAGCATCGTCGGTGTCGACAAGCTGATACGTGTGGGGCACATCGGCAAGCGTTTTGAGCGAAGTCTCAAAGAGGTCCAACTGGGTGGGCGCTGCTGCCTCGGACTGTGCAAAAAGATCCTGCTGGGTGGGAGCTGCGTCTACGGGATTCCCAAAGAGGTCGAGCTGTACGGGCATTCCGGGGGCGGGAGTGGGAGCAGGTTTTTTCTTCGCCTCAGGTGCTGGCGCAGAAGTGCCGAAGAGGCGCTGACTCAACGCGCGAAATTCCTGCTCTTCAAAGATGCGCTGGAGCGCAGCAGTATCGGGTTGCTGACGGCTAAGGCTTTCCAAATCAATGTCCATAGGAACGTCCGTCTTAATCGTTACCAAGAACTTTGAGAAACTGATTTTCTCGGCATTCTCAGTAACCTTTTTTTGCATCGCTCCCTTCAACTGGTCGGTGTTTGCCAAGAGGTTTTCCACAGAACCGAAATCCTGAATCAACTTCGTAGCCGTCTTCTCCCCTACTCCGGGACAGCCGGGAACATTATCTGCCGTGTCGCCCGTGAGTGCGAGGTAGTCGATAACTTGTAAGGGAGACGTGAGACCGTATTTCTCACACACCTCTGCAGGTCCGAGAATCTCCATCCCCTTTGCCCCACTGCCGGGACGACACATGAGAATGTGTTCCTCCACCAACTGCGCGTAGTCCTTATCTGGCGTAACCATACGCACATCTAAGCCTTGCGCGGCAGCATGCTTGGCAACGGTGCCAATAACATCGTCGGCCTCGTAACCGGGTACCTCCAAAATAGGAATGTTATAGGCGCGGATTACCTCTTTAATAATAGGCACGGAGCGGCGAATATCTTCGGGCGTCGCCTCACGCTGCGCCTTGTATTCGGGATAGACTTCGTGGCGAAAGGTTGGACCTGCGGGGTCAAAAGCAATAGCAATGTAGTCGGGATTCATCGACTTGAGAATGTCTTCAAGTGTGTTGATGAATCCGAAAATAGCACTGGTGTTTTCGCCCTTCGAGTTGATGCGCGGGGCACGTATCAGGGCGTAGTATGCACGGAAGATGAGCGCGTAAGCGTCAAGCAGATAAAGCGTCTTCATAGAGCAGGGGGAGTTACAGTTTCAGTTTGCAGAACGGCGGAGTGATGTACAGCCCACAATTCCACTCTACAAATTTAGCGAGAAACTTTTGCCGGAGCAAGTGGCGGAGCTAAAGACACAAGCCACACGGCGGAAAAATTAAATAATGGAGTTATAATGGGTTAATTCAAAAGGTATTGTGTAACTTTGTAACGACTAACTTTTTAGGACAGTTCTGAAAAATAACATCAACTAAATCCATATTTCTTTATGAACAAGAAACTTCTCACGCTCCTTTTGCTTGCAGGTTTGGGTACTCAGACCTCGGTAGTGAAGGCTGAAAACACCGTTGAGGTGGAACCTCAGCAAAACCTTTTCATTACCAATCCCGAGTCTGCCCGACCCTATCGCATCCCTGCCATTGCTGCGGCGCCTAACGGCGATGTTTTTGCAATTTCTGACTATCGTCCGTGTGGCAACGACATTGGTTATGGCGAGGTAGATATTAAGTGTCGCATTTCAAAGGACAATGGTAACACGTGGGGCGAAGAGTTTTTTATCGCCGACGGTAAGGGTGGAAATTCTAACCACATGACTACGGGCTATGGCGACGCTGCGATTGTGGCTGACCGTGAAGAAAACAAATTGCTGGTCATGATGGTATGCGGTCGCACAGTTTGCTGGCACGGCCGCTGGACTCCTGCGAAGATTGGTCAAGCGTCGGCCGACTCTGTCAACCGTGTGGCACGCATTTACTTGACCTATAACAAGAAGACGGGCGAATGGGAAAAGGGAGAGATTGTAGAAATGACCGACCATATTTATTCGCTCTTCCTCGACGGCGAAAAACCCACGGTTTCCTCAATGTTTATCGGCTCGGGCAAGATTTGTCAGAGCAGCAGGATTAAGGTGGGCAAGTACTACCGCCTCTATTGCTCAATGTGGACACGCGACGGCGGCAACCGCGTAATTTATTCTGACGACTTTGGCGGTTCGTGGAATGTGCTCGGCACGATTTACGACCGTCCCGCACCTGGTGGCGACGAACCCAAGGTGGAAGAACTCCCCGACGGCAGCGTGTTGCTTTCAAGTCGTTGCACGGGTCGCTACTTCAATATTTACACTTACACAGACGTGAAGAAGGGCGAAGGTTCTTGGGGCACTGTGGCGCTCTCTAACGCGAATAACAACGGTGTGGCAGCTGTGGGCAATTCTACCAATGGCGAAATCCTGATTGTGCCCGTTGTGCGCAAGGCAGACGGTGAAAAGACGTACTTGGCGCTTCAGTCGGTGCCCTTTGGTCCTGGCGGTCGCAGAAATGTGGGCATCTTCTACAAGGAACTCACGGATTATGCCACTGACTTCGCTACCCCTGCCCTCTTTGCGGAAAACTGGGACGGCTGTCACCAATCCAGCACGATGGGTTCGGCTTATACGACCATGACCCTGCAGAAGAACAACACCGTAGGCTTCCTTTATGAAGAATCTACCTTTGCGCGCGACTACACCATCGTTTATAAGAACTACACCATCGAGCACATTACCGACGACCGCTATGCGTATTGCGACGACCCCGCTTTGGCGAAGTCGTACATCGCTGAAAAGGTGGTAGACCAGAAGGTGGCGAGCACATTTGCGGGCAAGACGTGTAAGCAGGTGGTCGGTGTGCCTAACGGACACTTGCGCAAGGGCGTAGACAAGGCAGCGAAGGCGGCTAAGAAGCGTGCTACGGTAGACGCTGTGGCAAAGCTCAACAAGAGCATTGCTGAGACGGTGTTTAAGCCCGTAGACGGTAAGCAGTATCGCTTGCGCAACCTCGGTTATTTGGAAGGTGGCAAGGCCTATTCCGAAGATCAGTATTTGCAGACTACGGCAACAACCCTCAATGCCGCTGCTTTTGACGAAAACAATGCTGCGCAGGTGTGGACACTCCAACGCACGGCAGACGGACTTTGGCGCCTCTACAACGAGAAGCACCGCGTGTATATGGGTAAACCTGCTGCTACAAGCGCAGTGATTCTTCCTACCGCCAACGTGGCAGAAGCGGGCACCTTTGCCCTTATCAGCGACCGCGAGGGTAAGTCTGTGTTTAACGAACAGCAGACGGCAAACGTGAGTTACCCCTGTTTCCACCTCTCACAGGCAAATACCGTGGTGACATGGAATGCTTCTTCGCCCTCTAAGTGGGAAATCATTGCCGTAACCGCTAACGACGGTTGCGCTGCGGCAAAGAAAAACTGCTGTAAGTAACAGCGTCAGAAGGGCAATTTGACTTCGATTTCAAAATGTATTTTCAGTCGGGAGCGTCATCGTGGCGCTCCCTTTTTTCATCCAAATTCGAGCGTGAAACTCACAATTTTTGGCACTTAAAATACGTCTTTAAAATCAAGGGATTAAGAGGGCGAAAATTATTAGTAACCTTTTTTAAATTATGTTACTAACAATTTAAATTACATTACTAATAATTTTCACAACAATAGGTTTAGTTTTTCGGGCAATGGATTTAGGGTACTTCAAACCTAAAATAATAATGGCATTGTTTTCTCCCTCAGTAGTCAGTTCGGACTTCGACCGTGGTTACCCCCGTAGGTGGGCACACTTGCAGTAAAACAAGTGGAGGCAACCCGCATGATGGGGCTGCCTCCACTGTGATGTATGACGTATGTATTATTGTTTGCGTCGCAAATAGACGGCGACGGCATTGTGGTCGGAACGGTCGGGGCGGTCAAGGATGTGTGCCGCGTGAGGTTCCCAATAATCTGCACCGTAAAGGATGTGGTCGATGCGCACCACCATAGCGTGGCGGTTAAACGTGCGTCCGATGCCGTTGCCCGACTGCACGAAGGCATCGTCAAGGTTGCCCGCTGAGGCAATCGTTTGATAGGTGTACGACACGGGGGTGTCGTTGAAGTCGCCACAGACGATGAGGTTGCGGTGCTTGTTTTCCTCAATAAACTTTGCGATGATGTCTGCCTGACGTGCGCGGGGCTCTGAGGCGCGAGCGATTTTGCGGGCAAGGTGGAAGAGTCCGTCGTAATTCAGCGAGTCGTTGCTGTCATCGTCTCGCAACTGTTCTACGTTTTCCTTAAACGTCTTGCGCTCTTCTTCAGAAAGTCCCATCGATTTTAGGTGCGTCACTACGAAATAGAGTGTGTCGGCATTCGAGAGTTTGATTTTAAAGAGCACCGCGTTGGTGACATCCGTTTTGCAAATGGTGTCGGTTTCGAGAATGGGGTAGCGCGAGATGCAACCGATGTAGTTGTCGCTTGAAAGCACCGACTTGTGGTACATGCCGTTGCGCTTGAGCATGGGTTCAACGTGCTTTGTGTATGATTTGCCGTAGAATCCCTCTTGATAGCCCACGATGTCGGGGTTCTCACGGAGGATGTCTCGCATCAGGCGATTCTCGCCGTTGACGTCATTCTTATCCTTGTTGCTTCCCGTCCATAGACCGAATTGTGCCGTGTTATAGGTCATGACCTTTAGGCTCTGCTTGGGCGCAGGAGAGGGGAAATTTATGGGGAAATAGCGGTAGATGGTGCCGCTGCACAGTAAGAGTCCCACGAGCGGAATCCATGAGCGGCGCCACGCGAAGAGCAGGCTGATGAAAAACATGAACACCGTGCCGCCCAAGAAGAAGGGGAAGGCCAAGCCCGCAAGCGAGAGGAGGCGCACCTTCTCGGGCGAGATGTAGGCGCTCGCCACAGAGATGCACAACAGCAACACCGTTGCCAACGAAAATCCGGTGATGATGTTGGCAACGATGGTGTAGAGGCGCGAGTGCTTATTTTTACCCTTTGAGGGGGCAGATGTTTTTGCCATATTACTTTCGCGTTGAGGCGTCGAAGAGGAAGTTTTTCTCCTCCGTGGTAAGACTTTCGTAACCCGACTTCTTTATTTTGTCGAGCAGTTCATCAATGCGTCGGCGCTTCTCTTCCAGTTCCGTCGAGCGCTGAGGGGGTGTTTCCTGTTGGGGTTGTTCGTAGGCGCCACCGGGAGAAACTTTCATCTTGAGGTTCTTGTTATACGGCGACTTTGACGACACAGTGAAGTGTCTCTTTAGGCGTTCCCACCACGAAAGGGGATTGTGCTGGCGCGTCCAACGCAGGAGCAAGAGGAAACCGAAGAGCATACCGCCGAGGTGGGCAAAGTGTGCCACGTTGTCGTTGACGGAGAACGAAGAGTAGAGTTCGAGCGCAGCATAACCAATGACGAAGTATTTTGCCTTCATCGGGATGGGCGGAATGAGCAGCATGATGCGGTGGTTGGGATAGATAAACCCAAAGGCAAGCAGGATGCCGTAGACAGCCCCTGATGCGCCCACCGTGCGCCAATAATTGAGAAATTCTCCCATGGGATAAATTCCTTCTGGAGTGCGTACGCGTTCGTAATCGGCAAGTCCTTCCATCCAGTATTCTCCGTACTGAAAAATTTCTTGGCACAACCCCGCGCCTACGCCGCAAACGATGTAGTAAATAAGGTAGTGGCGGGCGCCAAGGGTAGACTCAATCAAGCGGCCGAACATCCAAAGCGCAAACATGTTGAAGAAAATGTGCGACAAGTTTGCGTGCAGGAACATGTAGGTAAAGAGTTGGTGCAGTTGGAAGTTGTCGGCCAAGAAAAAGTGGAGCCCAAAGAGCGCCACAAGGTCTATGCCCCATTGCTTTACTACTTCCTGCAACAGAAACACTACGATGTTGGTCAGCAACAGATATTTGGTTACTACGGGGATATTGTTCATAAATGAGGTTTGAGGTTATAGGTCGCTTCGCTTAGAGGTTGCGAGAACTGAGGCATTGAGGTTGTAAGGTTATAAGGTTTAGAGGTGTAATTCGTTCTGCACACTCCTCAAAACCTTAAACCTTACAACCTATAAGCCTCATCTTACTTATTCAATCTCCAAGTCGCGCCGTCCTTAGTATCCTTGACTTCAAAACCAAGGGCAGCGAGTTCGTTACGTACCTTGTCAGAAGTCGCCCAGTCCTTATTCGCCTTTGCAGTAGCGCGAATGTCGAGAAGCAAGTCTATTGCTTTTCCAAATGCAGCTTCGCGTTCTGCATTTCCATCGGCTTCAGAAGTGAGGCCAAGGATGTCAAATGCAAAAGTGTGGAAGAGCGTGCGAAGCGCTTCAAGTGCGTCAGCAACTATAGTCTGCTTCTTGTCAACTATCTGGTTAATTACGCGGCACGCATCAAAGAGGTGGCTGATGAGAATGGGAGAATTGAGGTCGTCATTGAGAGCTTCGTAACACTTCTGCTGAAGTTCTTCCACGAAATCCATTTTCACGGCGCCGTCCTTGCTTGCCTCGATGCGGTCGAGCTCCTTAATTGCTTGGAGCAAGCGGTCAAGACCCTTCTTTGCTGCCTGAAGTGCTTCGTTAGAGAAGTCTACAGTTGAGCGGTAGTGAGCTTGAAGAATAAAGAAGCGGATGGTCATCGGCGTATACGCTTGTTCGAGCAAGGGGTGGTTGCCTGTGAAGAATTCATCGAGGGTGATGAAATTATTGTAGGACTTACCCATCTTCTTACCCGCAATGGTGATCATATTATTATGCATCCAGTAGTTCACCATGGGCTTTCCTTGCGACGCAACCGCCTGTGCGATTTCACATTCGTGGTGGGGGAACACGAGGTCCATACCTCCGCCGTGAATGTCGAACTGTTCGCCAAGGTATTTCTTACCCATTGCTGTGCATTCGCAGTGCCAGCCAGGGAAACCGTCACCCCAGGGAGAGGGCCAGCGCATAATGTGTTCGGGTTGTGCCTTCTTCCAGAGTGCGAAGTCCACCTGGTTGCGCTTCTCCCCTACTCCATCGAGCTCGCGAGAAGCATCCTTCACATCGTCAAGGTTGCGGCCAGAAAGAATGCCGTATCCGTATTTCTCATTGTACTTTACCACATCAAAATACACCGAACCGTTGCTCTCATACGCAAATCCGTTGTCAAGAATCTGCTGAACGAGCTGCTCCTGTTCGATAATGTGACCCGTAGCATGGGGTTCGATGCTGGGACGAAGCACACCGAGCTTTGCCATCGCCTCATTGAAGCGATTGGTGTAGTGTTGCGCCACTTCCATTGGTTCGAGCTGCTCGAGGCGTGCCTTCTTTGCAATCTTGTCTTCGCCCTCGTCGGCATCGTGTTCGAGGTGGCCCACATCGGTAATGTTACGCACATAGCGCACCTTGTAACCCTGATGCTTAAGGTAGCGGAAAAGGAGGTCAAAAGTAATTGCGGGGCGCGCATGTCCCAAGTGTGCGTCACCATATACCGTAGGTCCGCAAACATACATACCTACATGGCCCGGATTGATGGGCTTAAATTCTTCCTTCTTACGAGTAAGTGTATTGTAAATTGTCAACATAGCTGTTATGAGTATTATGGTTTATAGTAGAGAAGATGGAAGAGAACTCCTAATCTTAAAAGTTGAACTTCCTAATCTTCAAAATTTTCTAAATCAAGATGGTCGAACACATAGGACGGCTCAAATCCGCGCGCAATAAGGCTTCGCGCCAATTTTTGTCGCACCTCGTAGTCCGTTTCTCCCTTGACGCTGCGCTGCTTTGAGCGAAGAACTTTTGAGAACACCTCGGCATACTGCTCCTCCGTGATACAGGTCATCGCCTCGTTGATGTAGGCCGGGCAAATACCTTTGGCGCGCAGGTGTTGTGCCGTCTTGATGCGCCCCCAGCCGTTGTAGAGCGTCTTGTCGTGCACAAAGGCGCGAGCATATCGGCCCTCGTCGATATAACCACCCTCGATGAGGCGGTCTATAAGCACTGCGGCCTCCTCATGTGTGGCACCCTTCTTGCGAAGTTTCTCGGCAATGTCCGCACAGCAGTATTCGCGGCGCGCACAGAGCGCAGCCATGGATTGATAAAGCGCTTCCATGCGATTAAGGTTTGCGTACGAAGAACCACAAGTGATGTCCGATGGTCGACACCCCACCATAGTGTTTCCACATGATGCGGAAGCGCTCAAGCAATGACTTCTTATGGTTCTTTGTGGTCATCCCCTCGTTGAGGTAGTCACTGATGATGCAATGCGCGTGGTGCGTGGGCTGCTGCAACTGTTCGGCTTTCTTCAAGATGCGGATGCACCAGTCGAAGTCGGCAGAGAATCGGTACTTCAAGTCGTAACCGATGGTGCGGAACAGGCTCTTGTGCGCAAAGAATGACTGATGACACACCAGCATGCCGTGCTTAAAGGATTTCCAAGTGAGCAGCTCGGGCGGAGAAAGGCGACGGCGACCAATATAATGCTCGTTGATGTCCACCAAGTCCGTATGTCCAAAGATTACAGCCGGGCGCGTGTTGCCAATCTGTGCTGCAAGTTCGCTAAGCAGGGTAGGAGCGTGGAGCTTGTCGCCCGCATTGAGAAACAGGATATAGTCGCCCGTAGCCATCTTCAACGCCTTGTTCATGGCATCATAAAGTCCGTGGTCGGGCTCGGAGATACACGTAATTTCGTGAGGCACGAGGGCAATACTGTTGCGCTCCTGATAATGGTGAATATGCTCCAGTGTGTTGTCGCGGGAGTTACCGTCCACGATGAGGTGCTCCACATGCGGATAGTCTTGCTCCTCCACACTTTTAATGGTTCTTTCGATAAGTGTTGTAGCGTTAAATGTTACCGTAGCAATGGTAAATTTAAGCGGTTCCGTCGTGCTCGACGGAGGGTTGTCTGTGTTCATTTGTTTGGTATAATAAAAAGTTTTTCAGCCCCTTAAGTCTATCCCTTCTTCAAAATCGTTTCGTAGAGTGTGAGGTATTGTTGTGCCACCACGTCACTTGAATATTTGTGCAATACTTCGTTGCGCATCTCCTGTGGAGAAACTTGCATTTTACCCTCAGTGAGTGTCCAGTGAATCCCCTTTGCAAGGTCGTTTACGGAATATGCCTCCGCCAAATAACCATTCTTGAGGTGGGTAATGATATCCGTTTGCCCACTATTGCCGAACGACACGGGCAGACACCCACATGCTTGTGCCTCGATAAGTGTTTGCCCAAACGTTTCGTAACGTGAGGCACACACAACGGCATCTGCTGCCGAGTATGCCACAGAAAGTTTTTCGGCACTGTTTATCCAACCCAAGTCGGTGTAATTAACGTGAATTTTATGCAAAACCTGTGCCGAATATTTTATTTTTCCGAAAATAATCAAGTGAAGGTCATCTTTGCTGTAGCGACCACTGCTGATAAGCAAGTCAATCGCTTGAAGCAATAAGTGGAACCCCTTAAACGGATCGTCGATGCGCGCTGCCCCAAAGATGATGACAAACTTATCGCTTGGCACCTGTAACTGCTGGCGCGCTTCATCCTTGCCCCATACCTTAAATTGCTGTAACGACAATGTGTTGGGAATCACGCTTGCCGGTAACTCGCGTGTCAATGCGCTCTTTTTCACCTGCTTATGCAACCAGTTGCTCACCGAAACCAAGTGCAAATTACCCTCACTATAGACTTGTTTTTTCTTCAGAAACACCTTGTGGGGCAAGTTTTCGCACTTCGGAAATTTCAGGTGTTCACATTGTGCGCAGGCTTCCGTAAATCCGTTACACTGCTCTGCGTGGTGACAGACTGCCGTACAGGGCCACATGTCGTGAAGTGTCCACACCACGGGTTTCCCAGACGCCATAATTTTGCCGATATTTTTCAGCGACAACATGCCTTGGTTCACCCAATGCAGGTGAATGATGTCTGCCTGCTGAAATTCCGGTAGCGCGGTGATGTCCGTACCCGTATTTGCAATGTCAACGGCAAAGAGGTTTTTACGACTCAATTTGTTGTGTACCCAAATCACAAATCGCTCCCAAACGAAGTTCCATTTCAACCGCCAAGAAGGCGCAAGTGCTACCACTTTATCATCCGCCTCAACGTCTCTGTCGCGCACGAGCATCTTGACAGTTGCGCCATTTTTTTCAAGCGCATTCATCAAGCGTCGGGCAGCAATGGCTGCGCCACCTGTTGCGGACGATGTGTTGACCAAGAGAATTTTCATTAACCTACGGATTTTGATGGGGATAAGTGAGGTGGGGAGTAGGGGGAGAGATGTGGTAAAAACTCTTAGTAATATATTTTAAATTAGGTTACTAATAGTTTTTCTTAGGTTACTAATAGTTTTCAGTAAAACAGATGTAGTTTTTTGCAGGACTCATTCGCCCTCAAATTTGTGGGAATGTCAGGCAAAAAATTACGCCTTTTTCTTCACGGCGCGCCACAACAGGAAGGCGCCAAGCAGAATAAAGGGAATGCTCAGTAACTGCCCCTGGTTGATGCCAATCATGTCCTGCATTTGCAGTTCCCACGGTTCTTGCACCTCCTTACAGAGTTCGATAAAGAAGCGGCAAGTGAAGATGCAGAGTATGGCAGTGCCAAAGAAGTAACCCGTGCCGATGCGCTGCGGAGCCTTCTTGTAGAGCAGGAGTAGGATGGGGAAGAGCAAGAAGTAAGCGATGGCCTCATAGAGTTGTGCCGGATGTCGCGCAAAGCTTTCGCCGTTTGCTGCAAATACGAAACCCCAGTCCGTTCCCGTTGCCTTGCCCACAATCTCGGAGTTCATCAAGTTGCCAAGGCGGATGCACCCTGCCGTGAGGGGCGTAGCAATGGAGATGTCGTCGAGGGCATGGAGGAACTTTACCTTTGTCTTGCGAGCATAAAGGATGAGCGCCACAATCACGCCCACCGTTCCGCCGTGAGAGGCAAGTCCGGCATATCCAATAAACTTCGTGCTGCCGTCGGGCATGGTGCGGATAGGCAGTAGCATTTCTGTGATATTTGAAAGGTAATACCCGGGTTCGTAAAGCAAGCAATGCCCCAAGCGTGCCCCAATCAATATGCCGAAGAAGCAGTAGAGGAAGAGCGGGTCAAACTGCTCTTGCGTCAGCTTCTGATGGCGGTAAAGTTTGTAGACCACAAAGTATGCCAACGCCAAACCAATACCCCAAAGCAAGGAGTACCAGCGCAGGGCGATGGGACCTAATTCTATGGCTATTTCTGATGGGTTCCAAATTATCATAAATGAGAAAGGAGAAATGAGAAAGGAGAAAGACCTTGCGGGACTTATCTCCCTGGTAGTGTAGGTTATTATTTTTGGTTACTGAAAGGATTTTTGCAAACAGCCCCTTGCGGGATGGATAAAGGGATGAAAAGTGAAAGAGTGGCGTTGCGCCAGCCGCTTTCTCCTTTAATCCCGCTTTGCGGTATTTACCTCCTTCGCACCTCGGCAATTCAAGCACGCTTGATTGCACTCGGTTTGGCGTCGGTTCTCCTTTCATCAAAACGCCAACTCTTCCTTAGATACAAACAGGAGTACATCGCCCACCATCAACTCCAATTGTCCGTTGGGCACAATATACTCTTCGCCGCGTTTCACCATGATGACGAGGGTAGAAACAGGGAGGTGCATATCCATAAGGCGGTTGCCGTTTTTGAGCATAGACTCTGTGACTACATAGTCGGCCAACTGCGCGTCAAGTTCTTCCGGAAGTTCAACGCCAAATTCGTTGCCCTCTTTTTCGATAGGCAGGTCGAGGTCAAACTTCTTTGCCACCCACGATATGCTCATCCCTTGTATGATGAGGGATAGGAGCGTGATGAAGAAGACTATGTTAAACAGCGTTCTTGCTCCTGGAACATCCGCCAAAATAGGGTAGGTGGCGAAGATGATAGGCACAGCACCGCGCAGGCCTACCCACGACACAAACAGGCGTGCCTTTGTGGGCAATTCGCGGAAGGGCGCGAGGCACAGGAATACCGTGAGCGGGCGCGCAACGAACATCATGAAGAGTCCGATGCAGAGCGCCACGAGCACTACGTCAATAATCTCCAAGGGGTTTACCAAAAGGCCGAGCGAGAGGAACATCACGATCTGCGCCAACCATGTTAGCCCGTCCATAAAGGTGTTCATTTCCTTGCGGTTGGTCAGTTTCTGATTTCCCAGTACGAGCCCCGAAATATATACTGCCAAGTAACTGTTACCGTGAAGCAATTCTGTGAGCGTGAAGGAGATAAACACGAGCGAGAGCAACAGCACGGAGTACATAGATTGCGTATTCAAATTGATGCGGTTGATGAGCCACGCGCTGCCTTTACCTACGGCGTAACCCACAAAGATACCAGCGGCAAACTGTACGACAAGGTCGCGGATAATCGTTCCAAGACTCCAACTTTCAGGCGCGCCAATCACTTGAATCAACACGATGACAAGCAAGTACGCCATGGGGTCGTTCGAACCGCTTTCAAGTTCGAGCATGGGTTTCAGATTGTGCTTCAACTGCATCTGCTGAGAGCGTAGCAGATTAAACACCGAGGCAGAGTCTGTAGACGACATCGTAGCAGCCAAGAGCAGGGCGGTCAGGAAGGACAGTTCGATGCCCATCGGCGTGAACGTAGTCAGTGCCCAAGCAAAGACGCCCGTAAAGAGTGTGGTGAGCAACACGCCCACGGTGGAAAGTATCAACCCCTCACGCATAATCGGGCGGATGTCCGAAATCTTCGTGTCCATACCCCCCGTAAAGAGGATGACACTCAAGGCAAGCATCCCGATAAACTGCGCCGTTGAGGCGTTGTGGAATTGCAAGCCAAGGCCGTCGCTTCCGAAGAGCATCCCCACGATGAGAAACAGCAAGAGGGTTGGCACTCCGAAGCGGTAACTGGTCTTGCTGAAAATGATGCTCACGAAGATGAGAATCGAACCCAGCAATACGATGTTTTCACCGGTAAGTGTCAGATACATAAAGGGAGTTTGGGTGGTTTAGTTGAGTCAAGAGTAAAGTTTGCCCAAAGTTACAATTTTATTGTAAAATGGGCACCCGTTTTTCGGGGAAAAGATAAAACACCGCGCCCAATTCCGCTCTTTTCAGCAGCAGTGCCGTAGCGAATCCCATTATTTGAGAATTTCAGCGCTCAATTTTGGGCAGATTTCAAGGACAAAAGTTCACAAAAAAATGCTGTTTTCGCCCTCCGAAAATAGTTTTTTTGAATCCCTAAATCCATTGTCCGAAAAACGAAACCTATTGTAGTAAAAATTATTAGTAACCTAAGAAAAATTATTAGTAATGTAATTTAAAAAAGGTTACTAATAATTTTCGCCCTCTTAATTGCTTGATTTTTAGTGTCTGTTTTTAGTGAAAAAAAGAGGCGAAAATTGGGGTGTTTTTGGGATGAAAAAACGGCAGTTGAATGGGTGGGACTACACGTATTTTAGAACACGCGTGTTCTCCAAGAAAAATACTATATAACTCTTTTTAGACTACACTTTTGCAACTATTAAAAATGGTAAACCTTTATCGGAGTTCCAAAATTATTGCTACCTTTGCGCTCAAGAGGCGGTTTGCACACTGCTGCAATGAAAAGGGAAACAGGTGAGAGTCCTGTACAGTCCCGCTGCTGTATGTCCCATCGTCGTAAGCACGAAATGCCATTGATCCCATCGGATTGAGAAGGCGTGCTTGCAGGGATAAGTCAGAAGACCTGCCACCTCTATGTCATAACGTTGCGCCCTCGCGGAAGGGTGGCGGCGGTAGTGGTGCTCGAAAGCATGTTGTGCCTCCACGCGTGGGGGGGAAGTGCATTTTTTAGTACCCTAAAAATCCTTTTAACTTATTAGAAATGTGCAGGTTCCGCGCTGCGCCTCACAACCCCTATGCGCTTAAAAATTATCGCCTCCTTGGTGGGTGTGTTGTTGCTTGTGCAGGGCGGTCAACCCGTGTTGGGACAAACCTATTCGGATAACAATCTCGATGAGGTTCAGGCCGTCGGTCAGCGCTTAGACCCCGCGCTGCGCGCATCAGTTCCCACCTTCCGCCTTGACTCGACCGCCTTGCGCCGCTCGGGGGCAACGGATATGACCTCAGCCTTGCGCCACGTTGCGGGTATTCACCTGCGTGATTACGGTGGTGCGGGCGGCATGAAGACGGTCAGCGTGCGCGGTATTGGAGCAACCCACACCGCCGTGACTTACGACGGCATGCCCATGGCAGACACGCAGGGGGGCACGATAGACGTGTCGCGCTTTGCCTTTGACCTCATGCAATCCATTCGCCTTGACATTGCCGACGCCTCACCCCTGCTCGTGCCCGTGAGGAGTTTGGCGGCTGCCACCTTAGACATCGGCAGTGTGGCAACAGGTGCGCAAACGAATCAGACTACGTTCCAACTGCGCACCGGTTCTTGGGAACTGCTCAACCCCTCATTTACGATTCTCCGAAAGGTGGGTAAACGCCACACGCTGGGGGGCGCTGCCTCGTATGCGTACAGCAATAATAATTACTCCTTTCGCCTGCGTAATGGGGTTACTTCTACCACCGAGCGCCGCCACAATTCGCGCCTCAAAAGCGGGGTGGGGGAGTTGAATTGGGCGTTTCGTCCTGACTCGCTCCGACAGGTGCGCACGAAGGTGTATTTCTCCGACACCGACAGCCGACTTCCGGGGCCCGTAGTGCTTTATAATAATACGAATGCCGAGCGTCTGGGTGAGCAACTGCTCTTTGCACAGTCGCGTTTTGACTATGCGGCAGACGGTGTTGAACTTTTTGCTGCCGTCAAGGGGCAGCGACAGGTGCACCGCTATCAGAATCCCGACCCGCAGTATCCCGAGGGCGCCTTGCAGCGCACTTATCGCCAAACGGAGGCGTATGCCACGGGTGGAGTGGGGTGGAAGTTCTTGCCGAAGTGGAGTGCGGGTTACGCGGCGGATTATTTTTACAACCACCTCAGCACAAACCTTACGAGTGCCGACGGTGCTGCGCGCCACACCTTGCTACAATCCCTCTCGCTGCGCTACACGCATCCGCGCCTTACGCTTACCGCCCGCCTTACGGCACATCACGCTTGGAATAAGGCACCTCGCCACACCGATGCGCCCCGCGATTTGAGCGAGGTCTCACCCTCTCTCTCACTCTCGGCACGCCCCTTTGGGTGCCACTTAACCCTGCGCGCATTCTATAAAGATTATTACCGCCAACCTACATTCTCTGAAACGTATTTCTACCATTTGGGAACGCCCATGCTCAAACCCGAACGCACGCGTCAGTTGGGCGCTGGAGTAACGTGGCAGGGCGCATTGGGAAAAGGCGGACCGCAGGTGCGACTTACCCTTGACGGTTACTACAATGACTTGACCGACAAAATTTCTTCCGTCCCCTACAACCTGTTTGTATGGCGCACGGAAAATCGTGGTAAGGTCATCGTGCGCGGCTGTGATGCCACATTATATATACGTCAGTTGCTGGCGCGGAATCACCACCTGTTGCTCACGGCAAATTATTCGTATCAAGCGGCGACCGACAGAACCAACCCCAAGGATAATGCCTACGGAAAGCAGTCGGCTTACCTGCCGCGCCACAGTGGTGCCGCCAATCTGGTGTGGGAAAATCCTGCCGTGAATGTCGGACTTACCTTCTCGGGTGCCTCTTCGCGATGGGCTACAAATAATCATGCGCCTGGCACGCGCTTACCCGGTTACGGCGAGGTGGGCGCTACGTGTTACCGCAACTTCCGTTTGCCCTCGGGAGTCTTAAAGGCGAGCCTTTCGCTCCACAATATTTTGAATAAAAACTATGAGATCGTGCGCCGCTACCCAATGCCTACGCGCAGCTTCGTAGTGACGCTTGCCTATCAATGGGCGAAGTGAAATTCTTATAACCTAACAACCTCATAACCTTGAAACCTTAATAATTATGCGTTACTTTCTTCCCCTCCTCTGCCTCCTGATGGTGGCTTGTTCTTCTTCGGACGATGCCGCTACGCCCATCCCTGACACCGCAACGGCATCTTTCTACGTTGTCAATCAAGGTTCTTACTACGACGGTATTGACGGCAGCATCAGTGCCGTAGATACGGAGACGGGCGCCGTGGTGAGCGATGCCTTCATGACTCAAAACGGTGTGAGCATCGGCGGTTCGCCCCAGGCGGGTTGTTCTTACGATGGCACCTTCTACGTTCCTGCCTTCGAATCTAACCGCGTGTGGGCGCTCTCGGCAGAAAATTTGCAGGTGCAGCAGGCGATTGTGACCAACATCCCGAATGCCGTTCAGGCCACGCAGGATTACCTCTTCGTAACCAATAACGACGGCTACCTCTCGGTGTATAATCGCTCGGATTTGAGTCTTGTGAAACAACTTGCCGTAGGTCCGAATCCCTGTAGTATGGCGCGCGTGGGCAATGAGATTTTCGTGAGTATCTCCGACGGTTATAACTATCCGACCTACGAAAATGGTTACCGCTTGGCGCGCATTTCGGTGAGCGACCTCTCGATGGGCGAACCCCTTGCGGTGGGTATGAATCCCGGTCAGTTGCTTGCTACCGCAGGGGGCGAACTCGTTGTGGTGTGTCGCGGAGATTACGGCATGACCCCCTCAATGGTCTACAAAGTAAACCCTGCGACGGGCGTGAGCACCTACATCTGCGACGGTTCGTATATTGCGCTGCAGGGCGAAACCTTGCTCGTGATCAATGCCGTGACCGACTGGACTACTTATGAGACGGTGAACACCTACGAGGCCTACAACGTGGGTACGGGTGACTTGCTGCGCACAGACATTCTTGAAGCGCCGCTCCCCGCCATGCCGATTGCCATCCAGTGTTTGCCCAATGGCGACATCCTTGTGGCGTCGCAACTTTCGCTTTACGACTACACCTCGCCCGGCATCCTCTACCATTACGATGCCGATGGGAACTACAAAACGCAGTATGCCGTGGGTGTTTCTCCCTGTGGAGTGCTCTACTAAAATGCAGTCGGTTGTTGCCGAAAAATGGGGCAAAAATCGAGTTTTGTAAGCACCTAAAAATCAGCGTGCCTTTAGAGGCGAAAATTATTAGTAACCTTTTTTAAAATATGTTACTAACAATTTAAATTACATTACTAATAATTTTCACTACAATAGGTGTAGTTTTTAGAGCGTGTAATTCGCGATTTTCCCAGTCTCAATTTTTGGTGCGTTTTATACTTTCCGGTCGGTGCTTCGCTGGGGGTGCTTCTCTAAAAAATATAATGATACGACAAGCGTCGCAAGTGGTGATGACTACTTGCGACGCTTGCTGTTTTAAGTCGGGATGGTGGTGGCGCGGGCGTTACTCCTTGTTGTTGGTGTCCATCCAAATTGTGACGGGTCCGTCATTGATGAGCGCCACCTTCATGTCTGCGCCAAATTCTCCCGTACCCACTTCCTTGCCGATGAGCGCGGAGAGCGCGGTGCAGAAATATTCGTAGAGCGGAATGGCGATGTCGGGACGGGCAGCGCGGATGTAACTGGGGCGGTTGCCCTTCTTGGTGCTTGCCATGAGGGTGAACTGACTCACGACGAGGACTTCGCCGTCGACATCCGTAATGCTCTTGTTCATCACGCCGGCTTCGTCGTCGAAGATGCGCAGGGCGGCAACTTTCTTACAGAGCCAGTCGGCATCTTCTTGCGTGTCGGTGGGCTCAATTCCAAGCAAAATTAACAGGCCGTGGGAGATGTTGCTCTTCACAACTGAATCTATGGTCACTGAAGCTTGGCTTACGCGTTGTATTAGTATTCTCATAATTAGCGAGATGCGTGAAATTTTTGTTGAAAAATTGTTACATTTCAGAACTCCCAAATAAAATTTTCTTGCACAAGTGGCAGCGAGGTGTGCAATTCTAACTTCTCCTCTCCTCCTGTTCGTTGGAGGAAGCCTGAGCGAAGCGAAAGTAAAAACGTCAAAGGCGGGGAGGAGGGGCTTACTTACGTGTTATCCTTGTTGTGCGCCACTCTCCTGCAGCGCCCCAAAAATCTTCTCCCCGTTCTTCATCCCCAATAGCGCTTGTAGTTGCGCGAGGCTTGCTTCTCGGATGCGCTTCACGGAGCCAAACTCCTTGAGCAGTGTCTGCTTGGTCTTCGGTCCGATGCCGGGGATGCTGTCGAGCGCTGAAGCTACTTGGCGCTTGGAGCGCTTCTCGCGGTGGAAGGTAATGGCGAAGCGGTGCACTTCTTCTTGCATCGCCGAGAGCGTGCGGAAGAGTTGCGACGTGGGGTCAAGACCTATGTGTGCGGGAGGGAATCCGTAGAGCAATTCGCGCGTTCTGTGGCGCTCGTTCTTGGCGAGTCCGGCGATGGGGATAGACAGGGCGAGTTCTTCTTCCACCACTTGGCGAATGACTTCCATCTGTCCGACACCGCCGTCGGCAATGATGAGGTCGGGTAGGGGAGCGCCTTCTTCCTTCAAGCGGCTGTAGCGGCGGCGCACTACTTCCTTCATCGACGCATAGTCGTCGGGACCTACAACGGTCTTGATGTTGTAGCGGCGGTAGTCTTTCTTGGCGGGTTTTAACTTCTCAAACACTACGCAGGCGGCAACGGCGTCCGATCCCTGGAGGTTGGAGTTGTCGAAAAGTTCGATGCGCATCGGCAGTTTGGGAAGTCCTAATTGCTCCTGTATTTCCTTCATCAGGCGCACCTGCTTCTGCTCGGGATTTAACTTCTCTGCTTGCTTCAGGCGGTCGAATTTATACTGCTTTACGTTGAGGCGCGAGAGCTCAAGGAGTTTCTTCTTGTCGCCCTTCTGGGGGATGGTTTGCGTGGCGTAATCCTCGGGCAAATCTACGGTGAAGGGTACGATGATTTCTCGGGAACGACTCTCATACTTGGTGCGCATTTCTACAATACCTAAGGCAAGGAGTTCTTCATCTGACTCGTCCAAGCGCTTGGCGTACTCAAACGTGAATGCCTGAGTAATGGCGCCGTTTACGACATGGAGGTAATTGATGTAAGCCTCCTTCTCGTCCGACTCAATGGCGAAGACATCTATATTATGTAGCGTGTTGCTCACCACTTCGCTCTTGGCGCGGTAACCGTCAATGAGGTCGTAGCGCTCTTTAATAGCTTGTGCCTCCTCAAAGCGGAGTTCTTCGGAAAGGGAAATCATCTGCGCGCGCAATTGTCGTTGCAATTCCGCCGTGTTTCCCTTCAAAATTTCCTTGCATGCCTCGATGTTCTCACGATATGCTTCCCGCGATTCCTTACCCTCGCAACACCCTGCGCAGCGCTTGATGTGGTATTCCAAACACACCTTATATTTACCACTATCTATACCCTCCTGCGTAATCGGTTGGCGACACGAGCGCGGACGGTAGAGTTGGCGGCACAGGTCTAAGAGGGCGTGCATCGTAGGTACGTGAGAGTAGGGACCAAAGTACGTGCAGTGGGGCAAATTCCTGTTGCGCGTTGAAAAGATTCTCGGAAATTCTTCCTTCGTTACGGCTATAGAAGGATAGGTTTTATCATCCTTCAGCAATACATTGTAGCGCGGTTTATACTTCTTGATAAGGTTGTTTTCAAGCAAGAGCGACTCCTCATTTGTCTTCACTACGATGTAACGAATGTCGTGAATCTTGCGTACAAGCATCTGCGTTTTCTTCGAGTCGTGCTCGCGGTTGAAATACGAACTCACGCGTCGCTTCAAGTTCTTGGCCTTACCAACATAAATCACCGTGCCCGACTCGTCGAGGTACTGGTAGCACCCCGGCGAGTCGGGCAAGTTGCGAATGATTCCTTCCAAGTAGTCGTTCATTAGTCTTCGATGACGAGAAGGGTTTCAACTTTCTTATCTGCGCCCAAGAATTTACGACCTTCAAGACCCTCAATTTTCAGTTCGATAAGACAATTTACATAAATGTCTTTAGGAGAAAATTTGCTTACAAGGTTGTATGCTGCCAACATACTTCCGCCCGTCGCCAAGAGGTCGTCGTGGATGAGTACAACATCGCCAGGTTCGATAGCGTCCGTATGAATTTCAATAGTGTCCGTACCGTATTCCTTGCCGTAAGTTTCTTGAATGGTGTCGGCAGGGAGTTTTCCTGGTTTGCGGCACATTACAAATCCGCAGTTTAAGCGCGCTGCAAGAATAGCGCCCATCACGAAACCGCGTGACTCAATCCCTACGATTTTAGTGATACCCTTATCAGCATAGAGGCGCACCATTTCTTCAAGCATCTCATTGACGCAAGCAGGATTCTTAAATAAGGTAGAAACATCCTTAAACTGAATTCCAGGGATGGGGAAGTCGGGTACGTTACGTAAGTTGTCAAGTAAAAGTTGAGTATTCATAACAAGTTGAAAACGGAATGTTTTGTTTTTAATTGTTCCACGTGGAACATTATTTCTATTGTGTAAAATATTATCTGCCGAGCAATACGAGCAACACGGAAATATCGTTGGGTGAAACGCCGGGTATGCGTCCTGCTTGAGCAAGTGTTTCGGGATCTATGGCAGTAAGTTTCTGCCGCGCCTCAGTTGAGAGTTGCGTAATCTCATTATATACGAAACGACCGCGAATTTTTATATTTTCCAAGCGTTGCATTTTGTCGGCCAAGGCACGTTCGCGAGAAATATAACCGTGGTATTTAATTTCAATTTCTGCTGCTTCTATGATTTCGTCACGGTCAATTTCTTCGATGCGTTCGAGAAATTCGCTAAAGGATTTAACTTCTTTCGCCAACTCAAGCAGGGTTATTTGTGGGCGATTTAGAAGGTCGAATAACTTACATCCGCCACGCAAAGGTGCAGTGCCTAATGATTCCAAGTAAGGATTTATGCGGTCTGCCTTGATTGAAAAACTCTTGGAATAATCGATGATTTCGGCAATCTTTTTCTTTTTATATTCAAAGCGACTGTGGCGCTCTTCACTGCAAAGTCCGAACTTTTGTGCGTAAGGTGTGAGGCGAATATCGGCATTATCTTGACGCAATAATATACGATATTCTGCGCGTGAGGTAAACATGCGGTAGGGTTCGTCAACTCCTTTTGTCACCAAATCATCGATGAGTACGCCAATATAGGCTTCGTCGCGGTGGAGCACAAAGGGTTCTTCGCCCTTTACTTTTAGTGCCGCATTGATGCCGGCAACGATACCTTGTGCGGCAGCTTCTTCGTAACCAGTCGTACCATTTACCTGTCCAGCGAAGAAAAGTCCTTCCATTTTCTTCGATTCCAACGAGTGTTTGAGCTGTGTGGGTTGGAAGAAATCGTATTCAATTGCGTAACCCGGACGGTAAACTACGGCATCGTGGAAGCAGGGCATTTTTCTCAGCGCTTCAATCTGCACATCCATAGGAAGACTTGACGAGAAGCCATTCAAGTAAAGTTCGTTGGTATCTAAACCTTCGGGTTCAAGGAACAGCGGGTGCTTATCGCGGTCGGGGAAGGTAACAATCTTTGTTTCTACTGAGGGACAGTAACGCGGTCCGATACTCTGAATTTGTCCGTTGTAAAGGGGCGAATCTTCGAGTCCTGAACGTAGAATTTCGTGTACTTCAGCGTTAGTTTCGCACGTCCAGCAGGGAAGTTGTGGTAATTTTCGCAGGGGAGAAATATAACTGAAGCGGTGGTAATCATTTTCTCCGGGTTGCTCTTCCATCTCCTCAATATGTACGGAGCGCTTGTCGATACGCACGGGCGTTCCTGTCTTCATGCGGTCTACCTCTATGCCCAAATTCACGATGGAATCGGTTAAAAGTTTAGCCGCAGGTTCGGAGCAGCGACCGCCCTCTACCTGTTTGCGACCAATGTGCATAAGACCGTTGAGGAACGTTCCCGCAGTAATAACCACCGTCGGCGCATAGAAGCGCGCCCCCCAGATAGTTTCAAGACCGCAAAGTTTGCCGTTTTCAACGATGAGTTCGGCAGCTTCGTCTTGCCAAATATGAAGGTTATCGGTGTTTTCAAGAATTTTGCGCCACTCTAATATAAAGCGTTGGCGGTCGCACTGCGCACGCGGACTCCACATTGCAGGACCTTTTGAGCGGTTGAGAATGCGGAATTGGATAGCCGCAGCGTCGGTGACTTCCCCACTTTTTCCGCCGAGGGCATCAATTTCGCGCACGATCTGTCCCTTCGCAATTCCGCCAATAGCGGGGTTGCAACTCATCTGGGCAATCTTATTCATGTCCATAGTGATGAGACACGTCTTTGCCCCCATGCGCGCCGCGGCATGTGCAGCTTCGCAACCGGCATGACCTGCGCCAACCACGAGTACGTCGTAATGAAATTCTGTCATAGTTTATAGTGTTTCTAAGACTGCAATACTTCTATTTTTGCGCCGACAAAATTAGCAAGGATTGTTTAATTGGGAAAATGAATTACTTAGAATCCCACCTTTGTCTGTTGAGAACTTAGAAATCCAAGAGTTTGTAGCGCCCACCCACGAGCGGTTTCACCACACCCTTCATTTCCAATTCAAAGAGTAAGGCGGTAAGTTTCCCCACAGGGATGTTGAGGTCGACCACCAACTTATTGATGTGAACACCCTCCATGCAGCCCTTCAGCGCCAAGCAAACGCGCGCTTCTTCATCGGTGAATTCGGGGAAAAGTGAGAGTTCGCGCGGTTGGAGTAAGGCAGAAGTCTCTGGCCAATTCAGTGCCGTGGTCATATCCTTGGCACACGTAATGAGCGCCGCTTTTTGCTGCGCAATAAGTTTGTTACACCCCGCCGAGTATTGATCATTAAGGCGACCTGGGAAGGCAAACACATCGCGGTCATAGTCGCGTGCAAGATTTGCAGTAATCAAAGCGCCACCGCGGTCGGCACTCTCAACGACCACTGTCGCTTCCGCAATTCCCGCCACGATGCGGTTGCGTCGCACAAAGTTTCCCTTGTCGGGAACCGTCTTCGAAAAATACTCCGTAAGCAATCCGCCCTGCTCTAACATCTGTTGCGCCGTTTGGCGGTGCAGAGAAGGGTAAATCATGTCTAATCCGTGTGCCAAAATTCCGACCGTAGGGAGGTTTGATTCCAAAGAAGCGCGGTGTGCATGTATATCTACGCCGTATGCAAGACCGCTAACTACAAGAGTATCAGGGTTGGTACGCTTTAAATCAGGTAAGAAATTGTGACAAATGGACTTACCATATTCAGAAATTCTACGCGTGCCGACAATAGAAATAATGCGTGGCGCATTGAGATTTGCGTTTCCGAGGAAGAAAAGGACGAGCGGAGGGTCGGGTATCTCCTTGAGTCGTGCGGGGTAGTCGTCATCGTTGAGGGCAAGGATGCGAATTTTGCCTTTGATGCAAAACTCCACCTCCTCCCTTGCGCGCTGCAGGGCATCAGTTGCTCCGGCGCGGAGGATACTGATGAGTTTGGGCGACACAAAGGGCGGCAGCGGTTCCTTACTGTGGAGCAGGTCGAATACAGCCTTTGCGCTGCCCAACTCCTTGTAGAGCGTCAGCGCCATGGGTTGTGAAAATCCGCGCACTCGGGTTAGGGCGAGGACGTGAAGATGTTCTTCCATAGGGAGGGGGTAATCAGTTTGCGGAAGGGGCATACGCGGAGTAGGGACCGAAGAAGATTTCATCGAGTTCCTCACACTCCTTCAATCTGCCGTTGACGAGGCAAACGGTTTCGACCGACGCTTTCAAGACCAACTTGTCGTCGCTCGCGCGGTAGATGTTTTGCGTAAAGACATACTTGATGCCCTCCTTTTTCACCTCCACGGTGCAGCGGAAAGAGTCGCCCGAAGTCAGGGGCGTCTTAAACGCCATCGTGATGCGCGCCACCACCGCATCGATGCCGCGATTGTGAAGGTCGGCAAACGAGACGTTGTAAGAGCGCAGGAACTCATGGCGTGCATGTTCCAAATAGTGTTGGTAGTTGGCATTATTAACAATGCCCTGAAGGTCGCATTCGTAATCGCGCACCTTAAGTGTGATGGAGTAAGGCATGGTATGAAATGATGTTGAGAATATGCAAAAATGGGGGTGGGCGGAGGGCGAAAAACGCGGTATTCTTATTTTCTTGATATACACGCTGTTTTCCTGCGCTCTCAATACCCCGAAATTATTAGTAACCTTTTTTAAATTACATTACTAATAATTTTTCTTAGGTTACTAATAATTTTTACTACAATAGGTTTTGTTTTTCTGCTCCCTATTGGGTGTTAAAAAACAACCGCTTTTTAGGTCGTGCTCACACACCTGCGTGCTTGCAATGCTTGAGGTAAAAACGACCGAACCGACAGCGCAGGCAATCCTTGCGGTCGCAGTAGTTGCGCTTGAGTTGTATGAGCGCCTGACTCTCTGCTGCGCTCTTGACCTTCAACCCAATTTCTCCCCACGCACGGGTGATGAAGTTGCTCTCGGCGCGCAGTTTTTCCAACAGGTCGAAGGCGCGCTCGCAAAGGGTTTCTTCGTTGTGATACTTGCCGTAGCAGAAGAGCACGGGGGCAATGGTGTTGATGAGCAAGAGGTGGAGCGAACTGCTTTGCAGACGCTTTTCCGAGGGCGTCTCATGTGCGGCACCAAAGGTGTAATGCGTTTGCCAATATCCCTCGGTGTGCGCCTCAAGCAGCGTCATGATTTCGTCCTTGCTCTGCGCCGCCAAGATTTGTGAGAAGTCGATGCGCTTCGCTTGGTAGAGGTGGAGCAGTTGGGCAAGGCGAATGTGTGGGAAGTTTTGTGGGCGCATGCGGAGTAACTTCCACTGACTGCCGTCGATGGGGGTGAGGCTGAACTTGTGGCGCAGGAAGGCATACTCCTTGCGGAGGCGCTCAAAGTGCGTGTCGCGGCGGTCTTCCTTCACCAGGTTTTCGTCCAGCAAACCCGCTTGTCCGTAAAACAACGCCTCTACTTGGAAGGCATCGTCGCGGTGTTTGCCCACGACTTTTAGGGGCAGGCTCTTTGCCCAAAGTTCAAAGGCATCGGCATTCACTCCGAAACCGAAGTTGCGCGCCAGGGCGATGAAGAATGCCTGTTCCCAGTCGTTGCAACTCTCCCGCAGGTAACCCTCAATGCGCTCCGTTTTCTCCTGCAAGCGTTCTACGGTGAGCGCCGTGAGCCAACCGCTACGCTCGATGGGAGAGACGTCGGGGATGGCGCGGAAGCAGGGCGGGAAATGCGCTTCGTGCATCAGCGCCTCGTAGTTTGCGCGGATGGATTCGGGAATGGGGAGCACCAGTTGTGGCACCTCTTCGCCCGCAATCTGTACGGCGCAGTCGGCTTCGCCTACGATGTGCAGGATGACGTTGTTGTAATCTGCTGAATCGCCGTGTCGGTGGGCGTACCAGTCGGAACTGTGTTCGTGCACCTCAATATTGCCCACCCAAAGCGTTTCGCCGATGCGCACTTTGGCATTGAAGAAGTCGGGGCCGGCATTCGTGTTGTGCAATCCCGGATCAATGACTTCCACAGGGCGTCCGTCTGTCGTTGTAAGCGGACTGAGTGGCAACAAGCGCTGTTGCCAAGTGAAGTGCAACAATAGTTCCATAATCCATAAAAGTTAATCCTACAAAGGTAGGATATTTTTTTTATTTTACCAATGTATCAAGGTTTTATCGTACCTTTGTGAAAATTATATTATGAAGACATTTGAAGAATTGGGCGTATGCGAGGAAATTCGCCGCGCCATTAGTGAATTGGGATATGAGCATCCCATGCCCGTACAGGAGGAAGTCATCCCTTACCTCCTCGGTGTGGGCAACGATGTTATTGCTCTTGCGCAAACAGGTACGGGTAAGACCGCAGCATTCGGACTTCCCATTCTGCAGAAAGTAGATACGGCGAGCAAGGCTACGCAGGCGGTGATTTTGAGTCCCACCCGCGAACTCTGCCTTCAGATTGCCGACGATCTCAAGGACTATTCGCGCTACATCGACGGGCTTCACGTGCAAGCCGTCTATGGAGGCAGCAGCATTGAAAGTCAGATTCGCGCGCTTAAGAAAGGTGCGCAGGTAATTGTTGCTACCCCCGGTCGCTTGATTGACCTTATGGAGCGCGGCGTGGCTAAATTAGATCGCGTGGAGAATGTAGTTCTTGACGAGGCAGACGAGATGCTGAACATGGGATTCACAGAAAGTATCGACGCCATCCTTGCCGGAGTTCCGAAAGAGCGTAACACGCTGCTTTTCTCGGCAACTATGGGCAAGGAAATCGAGCGCATTGCCCGCAATTACTTGCACGATCATAAGGAAATCGTAGTGGGCAGTCGCAACGAGGGAGCAGAGCATGTAAATCACATTTATTACCTCGTGCATGCCAAGGATAAGTATCCCGCCCTCAAGCGCGTGGTGGATTATTACCCCAAGATTTACGGCATCGTCTTTTGCCGTACGCGCATGGAGACGCAGGAGGTGGCAGATTGGTTGATTCGCGACGGCTATAACGCAGAGGCGCTCCACGGCGAACTTTCTCAGGCGCAGCGCGACCTTACGATGCAGAAGTTCCGCCAACGTCGCACGCAATTGCTTGTAGCTACGGACGTCGCTGCCCGAGGTCTTGATGTAGAAGAGTTAACGCATGTCATCAACTACGGATTGCCCGACGACGTAGAGAACTATACCCACCGCTCAGGCCGTACGGGTCGCGCGGGAAAGCGCGGTACGAGCATCGCCATTATTCACCTTCGCGAGCGTCATAAAGTGCGCATCATCGAAGACGTGATTCAGAAGAAATTTGAGCGTGGCGTTCTGCCCGATCCCCAAGAGATTTGCACGAAACAGCTCTACCGCGTCATCGATCAGTTAGAGCATGTTGAGGTAGATGAAAATCAGATTGCGCCCTTCCTTCCCGAAGTGTTCCGCAAGTTAGATTGGCTCTCAAAGGAGGATGTTATCAAGCGCCTTGTCAGTCAGTCGTTCGGCCATTTCTTGGAGTATTACAAGGATGCCCCAGTGATTGAACAGCCCTCGGAAAAGGCGGAGAAAAAGGGTGCTGCTCCGGCGAAGGAACGCCCTGCGCGTTCACGCGAAAAGGGACCTCGCAAGGCGGAGGACGGCTATGTGCGCCTCTTCCTCAACTTCGGTAAGCGCGACAACTTCTATGCGCGCGAAATTATCAACCTCGTGAGCCGCTATGTCAAGGGTGTAGAAATCGGTCGTATAGATTTGACGGCGAGTTGCTCCTTCTTTGAAGTGCCCGAGCGCTTTGGTGACATCGTGCTCAAGAAGATGCGCAACGCCAAGGTGGGCGACCGCCCTGTAGTGGTGGATAGCGCTGAGCGTACGCCCGATGAGGTGAAGCGTGATAAGGCCAGTCGCCGCACTGACGAACCTGCGCGCCCCAACCGTCGTGAGATTATCCGCGAAGCCCGTGCTGCGCGCCGCGAGGGTAGACCTGAACCGCAGGTCAATAATTTCGAGAAGAAGCAGAAGAAGGGTAAGAAGCGCAACGATGCTCCCGTCTTTGAGCACCCCAAGAAGAAGGGTAAGAAAGACGATTGGCGCCAATTTTTTGAGTAATCCCCTGATGCCCCATTCTGAGGGCGTAGAGATGGTATAATTGACGGTGGAAATTGCCCCAAACGGAGGGTGATTTCCACCTTTTTTATGGGCAAAAAACGGACTCTTGTAAAGCGTTGATATACATGTGAGAAAAACGAAGGTAAACGCAGGCGAAATTATTAGTAACCTTTTTTAAATTACATTACTAATAATTTTTCTTAGGTTACTAATAATTTTTGGCAGTAATATAGCAGTTGACCCAAATATAGTTTTTAAAAAACTTACGACAGAGGATTTAACCATCCGAAATGCCCCCGTAGGAGGGCACACTTGCCTAACCGCGGGTGAGCAGGGCGAACCTGCGGTGGTACTATACGAACGAATAAATCTATCGGTCCCCGTAGGAGGACCCAC
>JAZQVD010000025.1:0-29005 GCA_045631665.1 Alloprevotella sp. | reverse complement strand
GTTGATATAGCCATATTTGCCGTTTTGCTGGACTTTGGCAAGACCTTCAGAGAAATCACCAACACCGTCATAAATGCAAGGAACGATTACCTCTCCCTTAGTGTTGATAAAGCCCCATTTGTCGTTTTGCTCGACTTGGGCAAGACCTTCAAAGAAGTACCCCGCATTGTCATAAATGCAAGGAATGACTACCTCTCCCTTGGTGTTGATAAAGCCATATTCGCCGTTTTGCTTGACACGGGCAAGACCTTCAGAGAAATTCTCCGCATCGTCATAAATGCAAGGTACGATTACCTCTCCCTGGGTGTTGATAAAGCCATATTTGCCGTTTTGCTTGACCAAGGCAAGGCCTTCAGAGAAACTCACTGCATTGTCATAAATGCAAGGAATGACTACCTCTCCCTGGGTGTTGATAAAGCCCCATTTGCCGTTTTGCTCGACAGAGGCAAAGCCTTCAGAGAACCAATCCGCATCGTCATAAACGCAAGGTGCGATTACCTCTCCCTTTGTGTTGATAAAGCCATATTTGTCGTTTTGCTTGACACGGGTAAGACCTTCAGAGAACCGCCCCGCAGTCCAGTCATAAATGCAAGGGATGACTACCTCTCCCTTGGTGTTGATAAATCCCCATTTGCCGTTTTGCTTGACTGGGGCAAGGCCTTCAGAGAACTTACTAACTTCCTCAAACTGCTTGTTGAAGAGGAAAGTCCCCTCGCTATCTACAAAATAACCTATTCCATGCGATGTATTCACCGCAATAATAACTTTAGAGGCTTTGGGGGATTGTTCCGCAACTTGTTCGTTAGGATTTGCCATAAGGAATTTTGTTTAAGTTTTTTACTCAATGTACTCTACCTGCAAAGGTAATATAAAATATGATTGCTTCTCTATAACCAACGCATCTTTTTTCAAGGGGGGAACTCTCACTTGGCAGGTAGGAGCGTCTCCCCTTTACTTGAGCAATTCAATGAGTTGTTGGGCCACCTGAATTTGATTCTTCTCGGCAGTAGTCGTTCCGTGTTGCGCCAGCATATCGTTCCATCGAATGATCGAATACACCGAAAATTTTTATTGCTGATTATCGGCAAATTAAGAAAATTAATTCTCACTAATTCTCACTAATTCTCATTAATTCTCACTTCGCTCGGCGCGTGTTGTATCTTTGCAATAGAAAACGTAGGGACGCAATACACAAGCGTACGCAACCCCATCACCGCCCACCAATCTCCGCTCATCACCTACCGCCCATCACCTACCGCCCATCACGCCCGCCACCCTGCGTCTCTACCAGTCAAACGTAATTCACTCTTATTTTCAACTAACTCCCTATTATTTTCAACTAACTTCCTATTACGCCCCACCCACTCCCTTTTAGGCACACAAAAAGGCGAGTGAAGCACCTGTTTTTTTGATGACACACTCGCCAATTTATTGATTCTCAAGATTTCGGAAATTCTCGGTGAAATCAAGGGATCAGAGTTTTCAGAGTTTCAAGAGATTCAAAACCTCCGAACTTGCATACTTTTCTAACCGCCTCTACGCTCCGCCTACATTACTAATGTCTGCAAGTAATAAGCCAGGAGACCTGCAAGGTATCCGAGGAGGGCTACGCCACTGATCGTGCGGAGGTACCAGCCGAAACTGATTTTCTCAAGCCCCATGACCACAACGCCTGCCGCACTACCGATGATGAGCATCGAACCGCCCACACCGGCACAGTAAGCAAGGAGTTGCCAGAAGATGCCGTCTTGCACAAAGTCGCCACCCATTGTGGGGTCATACATACCCATGCACCCTGCCACGAGGGGCACATTATCCACCACGCTTGACGCTATACCAATGATGCCCGTGATGAGGTACTGATTGCCTCGAGCTACGGTGTTCAACCATGTTCCGAAGTCAGCCAAGGCACCAATTTCTTGAAGCGTAGCCACAGTCATAAGGATGCCGAGGAAGAAGAGGATGGTGGTCATGTCAATGCGCGAAAGGATGCTTGCCACACGCTGCTTTGAAGAGATGTGCTTGTTGCGTGAGCGGCGAAAGAAGAGTTCGGTAACCGTCCAAAGCACGGAGAGTGCGAGAAGCGCACCCATGTAGGGCGGAAGCCCTGTAAGCATCTTAAAGACAGGCACGAACACGAGGCCCGCGAGTCCGACAACAAACACCGTAGTGCGCTCGCGCTGTGAGAAGGCATCAGCCTCCTGCTCCTCGGCAACGGCCTTCGTGAGGGGGAGTTCGCCCCTCAAGGAGTATTGCAAGAGGAAGGTGGGCACCACGATGCTCACAATGCTGGGGATAAAGAGCGAAAGCAGGATGCCCTCGGTAGACACAAGGTTGCGAATCCAAAGCATAATGGTCGTAACATCACCAATGGGCGAAAAGGCGCCTCCTGCATTTGCCGCAAGGATAATCAGCGAAGCATAGATCATGCGCTCTTTCGTATCGGTAACGAGTTTGCGAAGCACCATGACCATGACGATGCTCGTGGTGAGGTTGTCCAAAAGCGCCGAGAGAAAGAAGGTGATGAGCGCCACGCGCCACAGGAGGACGCGCTTGTTGCGGGTGAGCAACTTGCTACGCACGAAGTTGAAACCGCCGTTGGAATCGATGATTTCTACAATCGTCATCGCCGCCATGAGGAAGAAGAGGATTTCGCAGGCTTCGCTCAAATGGTGAAGCAAACTGGAGTGAGCGGCATCGTGAGCATCCACGCCGGGCGACACGAAATATTCTACACCAAGGAAATAACATGTCCAGCACGCCACGCACATAAACAATGCTATGGGAGCCTTATTAACTTTGAGGTTATGCTCAAACACGATGCACAAGTATCCTACGATAAAGATACTGATAATGAGTGTTGTATACATCTGTTAGTTCCTCCCCTATTTATTTCTTGATATGCTCTACAAGGGCTTCTACCTCGCCCACATTCATCACGCGCACTTCGGTTTGTGGTGCATACATCAGTTCGGAGTACTGGTAGAGCTGAATAGCCGCAAAGGTATTATCGGTTGCCTTCAAAATATCAAGGCGCACATTACCCACTTGCTGGACATTAAGTTGCGGAAGCGACTTGAAATTTCCCGTTGAAATGGCAGTTTTTAGCGATGCGAGCGCTTCGGGTTCAAAATACCAGGTTGAGAACTCCACCTTCGCCATCGTGGGAAGAAAATAGAGCGCCTTGCCACACATAAAATAGCACACAAGTGCCGCCACAACAGAGCAAGCACCGATGCCGAGTAGCGTCACGCTCGAGTCTTCAGAGGCGCCTGTAGCATTAAGCGAATAAGCTACAAGGACAATGCCAAGGACTAAGAGGAGGGTAGACAAAATGACATTCTTGACATCCATACGGATGCCCAAGTTGGGGTGAGTAAATTCTTTGATTGTATTCATTTTAGTAATGTTTTAGTGTAAATTAAGTTATTGGGGATGTTTACAAAATGCTTACACAGCACTTATGCCACGACCTACAAGGAGGCGGATGACGAAGCGAGAGTTGTGTGCATACACCATACCCCGCAAGAGAAAAGTCCCCCTGCGGAAATCATGAAACGAACATTACTAAAAATCTAACGGATTATCTCCCTCAACGCGTAGACATAGAAGAGTTTTGCTGTCGAGCAAAAGAAGGGAGTTGACGCTGAAAAGATGCGCCAAGAACAATGATTAGAAAAGGAAGTGATGTGACGCACTCTTCGACCAGAAGATGTAGCAAACGAAGAAGTTGGGCGGTAAGAATGCGTGCGCACCGTGCGCTCTGAAACAACCTGAGGAAGACTAACCTGGCTGCCAAATTGAGCGGCATAAACATCACTTCCTTTAGAGATGCTTAATGCTTCGGTGGGTTCGTCGTGTACATATCTCTCACACGCATCATCGGGCGTGGCAGCAAAGCAAGTAGGGCCATTGAGCACAAAGCTCAACAGCCCTAAAAGCAATGATATGTACAATTTCTTTGTCATTTCGTAAATAGACAAGTGGTATATAGGCAAGTAGAGAAGATATATATGATTTTGAAGGAGGACAGATTTAACGGAGCGATTCACCCCGAAAGGTCCTATGACCTCAAAACCTTATAACCTTACCACCTCACGACATTACTTTGCGTAGCTCACCGCACGCGTTTCGCGGATAACGGTAATCTTCACCTGTCCGGGATAAGTCATTTCATCCTGAATGCGCTTTGCGATATCAGCCGAGAGTTGGTCGATTTGCTTGTCGTCAATCTTATCTGCACCAACAATTACGCGGAGTTCGCGACCTGCCTGGATAGCATAAGTCTTCACCACTCCGGGGTATGACATGGCAATGTTTTCAAGGTCGTTAAGGCGCTTGATGTAAGCCTCTACGATTTCGCGACGCGCACCTGGACGCGCACCACTGATAGCGTCACACACCTGTACGATAGGCGCAATGAGGCTGGTCATTTCAGTTTCGTCGTGGTGAGCACCGATAGCATTGCAAATCTCGGGCTTTTCCTTATACTTCTCAGCCAACTTGGCACCATAGAGTGCGTGGGGGAGTTCGTTTTCTTCATCAGGCACCTTACCGATGTCGTGAAGCAAACCTGCACGCTTCGCCTTCTTGGGATTCAATCCCAATTCAGCCGCCATAACAGCACAGAGGTTAGCCGTTTCGCGAGCATGCTGAAGGAGGTTCTGACCGTATGAAGAGCGGTACTTCATCTTACCCACAATGCGGATAAGTTCGGGATGGAGTCCGTGAATACCGAGGTCAATAGCAGTGCGCTTACCTGTTTCAATTACTTCTTCTTCAACCTGCTTCTTTACCTTCTGCACGACTTCTTCAATGCGTGCGGGGTGGATGCGGCCGTCGGAGATGAGCTGATGGAGCGCAAGGCGACACACTTCGCGGCGAACGGGGTCGAATGCCGAGATAACGATAGCTTCGGGGGTGTCGTCAACCACGATTTCTACGCCTGTAGCGGCTTCAAGTGCGCGGATGTTGCGACCTTCACGACCGATGATGCGTCCCTTTACTTCATCGTTGTCGATGTGGAATACGGTTACGCTGTTTTCAATAGCCGTTTCAGTAGCAGTGCGCTGAATTGTCTGAATGACAATCTTCTTTGCTTCCTTTGAAGCGGTCATCTTGGCATCGTCAACGATTTCGTTGATGTAAGCCTGTGCGTTGGTACGCGCTTCATCCTTCATAGATTCGATAAGGCGTTCCTTTGCTTCTTCAGCTGTAAGACCCGAGAGTTCTTCGAGTTTCTCACGCTCCTGGAGTTGGAGTTTTTCAAGCTCTTCCTCCTTCTTCTGAACGAGTTGGAGCTGCGTGTTAAGTTTTGCCTGATTGTTCTCTACCTCCTGCTTACGGCGATTGAGTTCATCCTGGCGCTGATTAAGGCTGATTTCGCGCTGCTTGAGTTTGTTTTCAGCCTGTGCAATCTTCTGATTACGCTGCTGCACTTCCTTTTCAAGCTCAGCCTTCTTGTTCAAAAACTTCTCCTTGACCTCAAGGAGTTTCTTTTCCTTAATTACCTCTGCTTCCTTGTTGGCATCAGCAATCGCCTTCTTGTATGTCTTTTTCAGCACATAACGAAAGAACACGAATCCCAATATGCAACCCGCAACGAGGCATACCGATGAAATTATGATTTCAGTCATTACGATGAATTAGAATTTATGGTGAGAGCTACAATCCGCGCATCCGCAGAGCACTCTCAACGCGTTAAAGGATAATGAGTTATCTGTATAAGACAGGATAGAAACTATAGAGATTACAGAAACTATCAAAACGCAAAAACGCGCCAACAACTCATCCCCTCACTCGTAAGAAAGAAGATGAATCATTGATGCGTCGATATTTGTGATAAGTAAAAAGGGAAAGGTCAAAGATGAAAGATTAAAGGTAAAAGATTGAGGATGAAAGGTTAAAGAACCATGCGAGAGTTGTCGCACAAACCTTTTATCTTTTAACTTTACTCTTAATTATCTCTTATTCTTACTTCAACACCTCTTCAATTTCCTTCGTAAGCTCTTCAATTGACTTGTTATAAGGTTCCGTGTCTACATTCTGCTCTAACTGTAAGGACTTTACAGCGAAGTCGAGCAAAGCGATAGACATGTATTTGGCATCGCCCTGATTGGGGTATGCCGTCTTATATTTATTCAATCGTTCGTTAATCAGCAGTGCCGCCTTACGGAAGATTTCTTCCTGATCGCGGCGCACGGTAATCTGTTGCATATGACTACCGATGAGCAACTGAATAACCATTTTATCACTTACTGCCATATTGTTGCGCTGTTATGATGATGAAAAATACTCCACTCACGCTATGAGCTGAAGCACCATATATTTATACATTAAGCAGCGCGATACACTTATCAACATCGCGCACCAACTTTGCCAAGCGTTGCTTCGCATCTTTCAAATCGCTATCGTTGAGTTCTATCATCTTAGCGAGTTTGAGGTTGGCGTAGTTTTGTTTGTGGAGTGCAACTTCTGCCTTCATCGCTTCCAACTCGCCTTCCTTTTTCTCCACCATCTCCCAGAGCTCAGCGTTTTCAGCCTTGAGCTCTTGATAGGCAAGAATCAGTTGTCGAATTCTTGTTTCGAAGGTATGTAGTGCCGTTTGCTCCTCCTTTGTCATGTGATACTTATAGTTTCAAACTATTGCAAAGGTAAATAAATTTATCGTTTGCAACAAGTTTTGCGCACTATTTTCTTAAAGAAATACTCCAATTGAAATATTTCAGGGCCTGTTTATCAATACTTCTAAGCTTCTTCAGCAGCCTTGGGTTCCTTCTTTGCAAGCATGAGAATGTTGTAAACATACTCCGAGAGCCATGCTTCTGAATAGCCCAAAGAAGCTTGATACTTGCGAATGCCGAAGCAAGTCTTCATCACGGCATCGTCCTTCCAAGTATTCTTGGTAAGCACATCGTGCACCGCCTTTTCCGTCATCTTACGGAAGGCTTCTTTGAAGAAACTGGGGAGGCGGAACTTCCACTTCATCAAGTTACCCATGAGCATCATCGTATCTTGCGAAAATGCCTGGAACTGAATGAAATATCCGCGCACATCATTAATAGTGCGGCAGTTTTTCTTGATGCTTCCATCGATTTCCTTAAAGAAACCATCAGAGATGCCATACATCCCCTGAAGCATCTTCTTACACTTGTTTTTCTCACCCAAGCCGAGCTTATTGTTTACCGTCTGCACCTTCATTGTCTGCTTAAACACGCGAAGGTCAGGGAGCATCGCAAGGTTTGAGATGCCGAGGTTTGCAGCCATCACCGCCTGGTAATACACGCGAATGAGCGACATGAAATCCTCCATGCCACCAACGCGCCAACCCAATTCGGCTTCCGACTTTTTCTTTTTGAAAATATCAAAAATTCCCATTTTGTGAATCGTTTAAATAGAGGGGCGAAGCCTATGCTTTTCCCCATAGTTATCGTAAATTTCACGCAAAATTAACACAACGGCGCCGATTGGCAAAATTTGTAAGGTAGAAACTACAGAATTATACCATAAATCGGGCGTTTTTTAGCAAAAATATGTGTAACTTCGCATGGATTTTATCATAACCCGTTCGCCACGTATGTCTGAAAAGTTTCTCTCCCGCATCATCGCCCTGCTCAACCGCGCTCAACCGGATGGGCTCACTTTTGATGCACTAACTTTTCACCTCTACAACAGCGAGCAAGACTTCTTTGGAGAGCGCCCAGACATGCGCACCGTTGCCGCAAAACTGCGCTCAATATTAGACGCATACAGCACGCACATCACCCTTGACGAACTCGGAGCATACCACCTGCGCAAGGGCATTCCTCAACAACTCTCCATCAACTTTGACGCCCCACAGGAGCCGTCAGAACCCGCAATCGTCATCGACACACCGAGCGAGGAAGACTTTGGCGAGCAGCTCCTCTTTGATTTCTTTGACCTTCCCGAAGACACGCAAGAGCCCGACACCGAACTTACCCCAACGCCAACGCCCTACCCCTTCCCCACCCTCTTTGACGACGACCCCTATTTTACATAATAGACACATCCCCCTGTCAGGTAAGATGGTGTTGCAGAAATAAACCTACTATCATTACTTATAAAAAATTGGGGGTTAGTAAAAACTATAAGGGAGTTAATTCAAATTATCTCCGACATAGTTTTCACTAACTCACTAACAAATTATGAGGGTTGACAGAGGTTTTCACCTACCAATATTTTAGAGTCGTTCAGATTCTTCAAAATATTTTACGCCAAGTGATATTCCATTGCTTATTTTTATGTACATTTGCAGGGCGGTGTATTATATAGTAATGCGTCGCAAGGGATGGAAGGTTTGTTTGTCTTCCTTTCCTCACGCACAATAACACAATAAATAATTATCACAATAATAAATTGAATTCTATGGAAAACAAGGAACTCATCCAGTACTGTGAGCAGGTGGCTCAGGTATGGGCAACTTCTCCCAAGTTTGACGAAGAAACTCGCGCTGCCGTTCAGGCAATGCTTGACAATGAAGACAAGACTCCGCTGATTGATGCCTTCTATCAGAACTTGGAGTTTGGCACAGGTGGTTTGCGTGGCACAATGGGTGTGGGCACAAACCGCATGAATAAGTACATCGTGGGTATGGCTACTCAGGGTTTTGCAAACTATATCAATAAGGCGTTCCCCGAAGGTGGTCAGAGCGTTGTGGTTGGTCATGACTGCCGCAACAACGGTCGTATGTTTGCTGAAAGCGTAGCTGCTATTTTCAGCGCTAACGGCATCAAGGCTTATTTGTTTGAAAGCCTCCGCCCCACTCCCGAAATCAGTTTTGCCATCCGTCAGTTGGGCGCTGTGGCAGGTGTGAATGTTACGGCATCTCACAACCCCAAGGAATATAATGGTTACAAGGCTTACTGGGCAGACGGCGCGCAGGTGTTAGCTCCCCACGATAAGGGTATCATCGACGAAGTAAACAAGGTAAAGATTGAGGATGTGAAGTTTGAAGCTAACTGGGATTTGATTCAAATCATTGGTGGCGAAATGGACTTCGACTACATGACTGCCGTGAAGGAAGCGATGGTTGACCAGGAGGTGATTTTGCGTCAGAAGGACTTGAACATCGTATATAGTGCGATGCACGGAACGGGGCGCGTAATCGTTCCTTTGTGCTTGCGCTCTTGGGGCTTCCAGAATATCAATGTAGTGCCCGAGCAAATGATTGTGGATGGAGACTTCCCCACAGTAGTGAGTCCCAACCCCGAAAATGCGGAAGCAATGACGCTCGGTATGAACCTCGGTACGAAGCTCAATGCCGACCTCGTGGTGGCAACAGACCCCGACGCCGACCGCTTGGCAATCGTGTGTCGCAACCCACAGGGCGAATGGCAGATTATCAACGGTAACCAAACGGCAATGATGTTTGTATATTACATCATCAAGAATAAGATTGCCCTTGGTCAGTTGAAGGATAGCGACTTTTTGGTGAAGACTATCGTAACAACAGAAGTAATTGCCGAAATGGCGAAGAAGAATAATGTGGAACTCCGCGACTGCTACACAGGCTTTAAGTGGATTGCACGCGAAATCGCAATTTCTGAAGGTAAGCAGAAGTATATTGGCGGTGGTGAAGAAAGCTTCGGTTTCTTGCCTTACGACAAGGTTCGCGATAAGGACGCTCCCGCAAGCATCTGCTTGATTTGCGAAATCGCAGCTTGGGCAAAGGATCAGGGCAAGACGCTCTACGACCTTCTCATGGACATCTATAAGGAATACGGCTTCAGCTATGAGCACACCATCAATGTAACCAAGCCTGGTAAGTCGGGCGCTGATGAAATCAAGCAGATGATGGCTGATTTCCGTGGCGACAAGGCTCCCAAAACAATCGCAGGCAGCACAGTTGTATTGACAAAGGATTATCAAAGTCTCGTAGCGAAGGACAACTTGGGCAACGAAACGAAGTTGGACTTCCCCGCAACAAGCAATGTATTGCAGTTCTTCTGTGAAGACGGCACAAAGATCAGTGTACGTCCCTCAGGTACAGAACCCAAAATCAAGTTCTATTGCGAAATCAAGGATAGCATGAAGTGCTCATGCGAATATCCCGCATTGATTGAAAAGGCTTTGGGTAAGGTTGAGGAAATCAAGAAGGATTTGGGCTTGTAATACCTTATAAAAGATAAAAAGGAGAAAGGAGAAAAGAGAAAGTGCTTGCGCGGTAATATACCGCATGGATATTTACACAAATATCCCGCATGGTCTTTCTCCTTTCCCCTTTCTCATTTAATCCCATGTTCTACTTTGCCTTCTGCCAAGGAGACATATTGCTGACTTCCGACGAGAAGATTCCGCAAGACATTACGCAGGCACTATCCCTGCAACCTTGGCACACACAAATAGAATTCTTTGACGAGTCGGGCACACGTTGCGTTGCGCTCAAGTTAGATGCGCCCATTCATCGTGAAGGATATATGATGATAGGGTTGCGCGAGAGTTTTGAGGTGCTTGACGAGGCAAGTTACATGCTGGCAAGTAAGGCGCGTGAGTTGCTTTATTGGAGCGACAATTCGCAGTATTGCGGCGTGTGCGGAAGCCCGATGAAGTTTCACACCAACATCTCAAAACGCTGCACAGAGTGTGGCAAAGAAGTGTGGCCAGCGTTGGCACCAGCCATCATCGTTGCGGTAACACGCGGAGAAGAAATTCTGCTCGTGCAGAGCAAAAACTTCCGCGGCGACTATATGGGACTCGTAGCGGGCTTTGTAGAAACAGGCGAAACGCTCGAAGAGTGCGTCAGACGCGAAGTGTGGGAAGAAACTCATATACGCATCAAAAACTTGCGCTACAAAGCCAGTCAATCGTGGCCTTATCCATCGGGATTGATGATTGGATTTTTCGCTGAATACGAAAGCGGAGAACTCAACATTCAACATAGCGAATTGAGAAAGGGAGGATGGTATTCACTACGCAACCTTCCCGCAATCCCAGGTAAAGTAAGCCTTGCCAGACAACTTATTGATGAAATTAAGAAAGAGATTATTGGGGCGTAAGCGCATCTAACGCTTGAAAAAAGGACCTCCGCATCCTCTTACTCTTTCCTCGTCTCAGCACTTCCCTAAATAGATTCACCCCCATGTTTTCATTACTAAAATTCATCTGTCAATCTCCTCACCTTCGCCCGAACAAGGAGGAATATGCCACGGTGCGCACTTTCATAAGTCAGTGCATCGAGGAAGGTGCGCCCTTGCAGAATGCCTTTCAGCACAACTGCATCGAAATGGCGCTACGCACGATTCAATTGGTGCATGATGAAATTGGGTTGAAGGGGCATGAATTAAAGGCATACTTACTCCACTCAATTATTGACACCGATAGTCAGCGCCAAACGGCAATCTCGCTCTTTGGTAGCGCTGTTGGCGATATGCTTGAGCGCTTTAATAATGTGTCTACCCTACTCTTACGCACCGATAAGTTTAAGGAAGAAAACTTCCGCAACCTCTTTGTGCACCAGGCGGGAGATATGCGCATCGTGCTCATTCTCATCGCCGAAAGCGTAGTCATGATGCGCCACATTAAAGACACCGAGCAAGTAGATGCTCAGTTGGCGCTTTCAAGAGAGGCGGCATACCTTTACGCACCCCTGGCACACAAGTTAGGACTCTACCAGTTGAAGCGCGAACTCGAGGACCTCTCCTTAAAATATATGGAGCGCGACGCCTATTATATGATTAAGGAGCATCTTAACGCCACAAAGCAGAGCCGAGATGCCTACATCGAAGACTTCATCGCTCCAATCCGACAACTGCTTGACGAAGAGGGATTGAAATATCATATCAAGGGGCGCACAAAGTCCATCCACTCCATTTGGCAAAAGATGAAGAAGCAGCAATGCGGCTTCCACGGCGTGTACGACCTCTTTGCCATCCGCATCATCCTCGATGCACCGTTTGAGAAGGAGAAAGAGCAATGCTGGAAGGTGTTTTCATTAGTAACCGCCAAGTACGAAAGCAGCCTTAAACGCCTTCGCGACTGGCTTACCGTGCCAAAGAGTAATGGATATGAGAGCCTTCACATCACCGTGCGCGGACCTCAAGACAAATGGGTGGAAGTGCAGATCCGCACCGAGCGCATGGATGAAATCGCAGAGCATGGTCTTGCGGCGCACTGGCGTTATAAGGGCGTCAAGGCCTCGGGGGATGGTGTAGAAAACTGGTTGTCAAACATTCGCACCGCATTAGAAACGGGCAATGACGCACTGCTCACCGACAATTTGGCGGTAAGTGGCAAGCAGGATGTTTATGTATTCTCGCCCAAGGGTGACTTATATAAATTGAGTGCCGGCGCTACGCTCATTGACTTTGCTTATCACATCCATTCCAGAGTGGGTGACCATTGTGTGGGCGGACGCATCAACGGAAAAGCCGTGCCCATTCGCCACCAATTGGAAAGCGGAACTACGGTGGAGGTGCTCACGCAAAGCACACAGACACCCAAATTAGAATGGCTGAATGTAGCCGTAACGGCTCACGCTCGCGCAAAAATCAAAGCCAGTGTGCGAGACCTGCAAGCCAAAGAGGCCGTAATGTCGCGCGAACTCTTTGAGCGCAAACTCAAAAACAAAAAGTTAGATTGGGACGAGAGTGTCATCAACATCCTTATCAAGAAATTAGGGTTTAAGGAAGCCAGCGACTTCTACAAATCGCTCACCGACGGACGCAGTGATGTCAACGAAGTGTTGGAGCGCTATGTAGAAATCTCGAAGCGAGAAGCAGGCCAACTTGAACGCACCACCCCTGTCAGAAGAGCGGACGAATTTAACCTCTATCCCGAACAAGACACCAAGCGCTCGGACACAGAAAACGATGTACTCATCATCGACAAAAACTTGAAGGGCATTGACTTCCAGATGGCGCGATGTTGCTCTCCCGTCTATGGCGACAAAGTCTTTGGATTCGTAAATTCAGGCGGCGGTATCAAGATTCACCGCGTCAATTGCCCCAACGCAGAAGCCATGAAGGAGCGCTTCCCCTACCGCATCGTGAGAGCGCAATGGGCAGGAAAGGGCGGAGGCACTTATCCCATCACCCTCCACGTCGTTGGGCACGACGACCTCGGCATTGTCAATAACATCACGAGCATCATCTCGAAAGAGCAACAGATTATGCTTCGCTCCATCAGCATTGACTCTACCGACGACGGGCTCTTCTCGGGCATCTTGACCGTAATGGTGAAAGATAGTAGTGTGCTCAACCAACTCATCAAGAAACTCCGCACCGTGAAGGGCGTAAAGGCGGTAGACAGAGGGTAATAAATTTGCCCAATGCCGCCACTTGTCCACATATTTTATTCGCACGAAAAAAGGAATCCCTTATAGTTAAAACTAATCGGGACTTAATTTCAAATAAGTCGGACTTAATTTTAATTATCTCGGACTTATTTTTAACCCATTCAAAGTGCGGTTAGTTTACTCCGAACATTCAACAGATTTACCCTATCACACAGTCCTGCAAGATTATGTTTTGCAGGACTTTACCTCAACTAAAACACCCTATCAATATGGCAGATGGCAATTTCAACCGCTCTCCCCTCGCCTCAAACAATTACCAAAGCGGAGTAAGAGCGGGAAGAATGACGATGCGCACCTTGGCGATAAAGGCATTTGAAACGCACATAAACACTTTCTTCCCCAACGCATCTGAATCCGAAAAACGCGCTATGGTAGAAGCCTTTAAGACTTCGCTTCAATAGTTTTTCGCCATTTCATAAGCACTTATCACCCCATGCAGATTACCATTTCAAAGACCTTCCACGATGTATGCCCCAACTTCATTGGTGGTGCAATCTTGGCGGAGGTTAAAAATTCGGCAACGACTCCCCAACTTTGGGCTGAAATAGAGCGCATCGCAAGTGTGCTTCGCAACAATTATACCACCGACACCATTAAGGAACAAAGCGGCATTGCTGCCACACGCGAGGCATATCGCAAGGCGGGTAAAGACCCCAGTCGCTATCGCCCTGCTTGCGAGCAATTGGCACGCAGAATCCTGCAAGGCAAGGACTTATACAGCATTGACCAACTCGTAGATTTTGGAAATCTCGTCTCGCTCTATTGCGGTTATTCTACCGCTATGCTTGATGCGGATAAGATTAAGGGGGAGAACATCACTTTAGGAATTGGCACGGCGGGAGAACCTTACGAGGGCATCGGTCGCGGTGTTTTGAACATCGAAAACCTTCCCGTTTATCGCGATGAAGAGGGCGGATTTGCCACACCTACGAGCGATAGTGTACGCACCATGATTTCGGCAGACACCAAGCACGTACTCTTGCTCATCAATGGTTATGACGGCAACGAAGAGCGCTTAAACGATGCCCTCAACTATGCCTACGAAGGGCTGAAAACCTTCGTGGAAGTTCAAGGAGAAGTGCATAAAGTCAAATACACTTACAATTAAAATCCGTATTTTGGATTTCTAAAATCGCATTTTTGCCCCTGTCATTCTCACAATACAATATAAAATTGTACCTTTGCGAGAAATTAGACTCACATGGCAAAGAAGCAAAAGAAGAGATGGATTGTCCCCGCTGGGCAACCGTTGACATCACTTGATACACGCATATTAGAATTACAAGATAAAGGCGTACTTGTACCTACACGAGACCTTATCAAAACTCCCGAACAGATTGAGGGAATCCGCCAAGCGGGAATCATTAACACCGCAGCCTTAGACCTTGCCGAACGCGAGATTAAGGAGGGCATGACTACCGCAGCACTTGACAAACTGATTCACGACTTCATCATCAGCAAAGGAGCGACACCTGCTTGCTTGGGTTACGAAGGTTTCCCGAAAAGTTGTTGCATCAGCATCAACGAAGTAGTATGCCACGGCATCCCTTCTGACGACGAAGAATTCTTTGAGGGCGACATTGTAAATGTAGATGTTACAACTATTTACAACGGTTATTATGCCGACGCCAGCAGAATGTTTATCATCGGCAAGACCTCTCCTGAATGTGAAAAATTGGTGCGTGTGGCAAAGGAATGCCTTGAGATTGGCATGGAAGCCGCAAAGCCTTGGGGATATGTCGGTGATATTGGTAAGGCCGTGGAAAAGCACGCTCGCAAGAACGGATATTCCGTTGTGCGCGACTTAGCTGGTCACGGCACAGGACTTGCCTTTCACGAAGAACCCGAAGTAGATCATTACAACACGCGCTCCAAGGGTATGCTTCTCGTACCAGGCATGGTGTTTACCATTGAACCTATGATTAACATGGGAACCTACGAAGTTTTTGTGGACGAAGAAGACGGTTGGACGGTAGTTACTGAAGACGAGAAACCTTCTGCGCAATGGGAACACACCTTCCTTGTAACGGAAGAAGGACTTGAAATTCTCACCCACTAATTTACAGTTTGCATCATGAGCATTATTATACTCGGTATTGAATCATCTTGCGACGATACCTCGGCGGCTGTCATCAAAGACGGAGTGCTTCTGAGCAATGTAACTGCCAGTCAAGCCATTCACGAAGCGTATGGTGGCGTAGTGCCTGAATTAGCATCGAGAGCGCACCAAGTGAATATCGTTCCCGTTGTTGACCAAGCGTTGAAGAAGGCTGGTGTTAAGAAGGAAGAACTTTCTGCCATTGCCGTAACATTAGGTCCTGGACTTATGGGTTCGCTTCTCGTAGGAGTGAGTTTTGCAAAAGGTCTTGCCCTGAGTTTGGGAATCCCTCTCATTGAGGCAAACCACCTTCACGGACACATTCTTGCCCACTTCATTAAGGAAGAAGGCGAAGAGCATAATCCTCCCCCCTATCCCTTCCTTTGTCTCTTGGTGAGCGGAGGGAATAGTCAGATTGTCAAGGTTTCTGCTTATAATAAGATGGAGATTCTCGGACAAACCATTGACGATGCGGCGGGAGAAGCCATTGACAAGTGCTCTAAGGTAATGGGATTGAGTTATCCAGGAGGTCCGATTATCGACCGCCTTGCACGAAGGGGAAATCCCAAGGCATTTCAATTTAGCAAGCCCAACATTCCAGGATTAGATTATAGTTTTAGCGGATTAAAAACAAGCTTCCTCTATTTCTTAAGAGATAAAATCAAGGAAGACCCCAACTTCATTGAAAATAACCTTGAAGACTTGGCGGCCTCGCTGGAGAAAACCATCGTTGATATACTTATTAAAAAGTTACAACAAGCAGTACGCGAAACGGGTATTAACCATGTGGCACTCTCAGGAGGTGTTTCGGCTAATACAGGCCTCCGCGAAGCATTCAAGGTGCGCGGACAAAACAAAACCTGGAACATCTATATCCCCAAGTTTAGTTACACCACAGATAATGCAGGTATGATTGCTATTAACGGTTATTACAAATACCTTGACGGCGAATTCTGCCCGATTAGCAAACCTGCTTATGCCCGCGTAACCGTATAAAGTTTAACTTAACACGCACAACAAAAAACTTATGGAACTTGACCTCAAACTTACCTCAAAAGAAATAAATCATATCATCTGGTCGTGTGGCAAAACGCTCTCTACAGCAGAAAGTTGCACTGCTGGTCGCATCGCTTCAGCAATTACGGCCGTACCTGGTAGTTCTAATTACTTTAAGGGAGGCTTGATTTGCTATTCAAACGAACTTAAAACACAACTTCTCAATGTTGATGCAGAAGTTATTGAGAAAGAAACAGCTGTATGCGAAGAAGTTGTACGCCAAATGGTGGTTGGCGCAAACGAACTCTTTGGTACCGATTATTCAGTAGCAATTAGTGGATTTGCAGGTCCAGGTGGTCCCGACGGCGGTCGCAGTGGTGTGCTCGTAGGCACCATCTGGATTGCTGTAGGTAATAAGGACAACATTATCACCAAGATGATTGAAGAAGACAACGGTAGAGATAAGAATTTGGCATCTGCCACCTCCGTTGCAGTTCACATGCTTCTTGATTACCTCAAGGAAAACTGTCCGAAAGAAGAAGAAATTGAGGCCGAATAAATCAATTTTCTAAAAATCAAGGAGTGAACTTAAAAAAATAACAGGAAAGATTTGCTTATTAGGAAATTATTCCCTAATTTTGCACTCCGTATTGAGAGAATACCATAAAAGAAACCTAAAAGAGAATAGATAGCAATGTCTAAAATTTGTCAAATTACAGGAAAGAAAGCCATGATTGGCAACAATGTTAGCCACTCAAAGCGTCGCACAAAGCGCACTTTTGACGTTAACTTGTTCACTAAGAAATTCTACTATGTAGAACAGGACTGCTGGATCTCACTTAAGATTGCTGCAGCAGGTCTCCGTCTTATCAATAAGGTTGGTCTTGACGCTGCCCTCAAGAGCGCAGTTGCCAAGGGATATTGCGACTGGAAAGAAATTAAAGTAATCGGCTAAGATTAATAACTATGGCAAAGAAAGCAAAAGGTAACCGCGTTCAGGTGATTCTCGAATGCACTGAACACAAAGAAAGTGGTCTTCCTGGAACTTCTCGTTATATCACTACGAAGAACCGTAAGAACACTCCCGAGCGTATGGAGTTGAAGAAGTACAACCCCATCCTCAAGCGTATGACAATTCACAAAGAAATCAAGTAAGAAATAAGCCATGGCAAAGAAAGTAGTCGCAACTCTTAAGACTGGCCAGAACGACGGCCGTTCTTACACAAAGGTTATCAAGATGGTGAAGAGCCCCAAGACTGGCGCTTACATCTTTGATGAGCAAATGGTTCCCAACGAAGCTGTTAAGGACTTCTTTAAGGACTAATTGCAAACATAGAATTTGTCTTTGAACAAATCATATAAACTCCTCACATCAGTGGGGAGTTTTTGTGTATATAACCCTCAAAGTATCAAAACTTTTTCATAATTTTGCACTACAAAAACAGAGACTCAAATTATGGGATTATTTGATTTTTTTAACAAGAAGGAGAAGAAAGAAGTTCTCGATGCAGGATTGGAAAAGACAAAGAAAAGCGTCTTTGAAAAACTCACTCATGCTATCGCGGGTAAATCTACGGTAGACGATGAAGTATTAGATAATCTTGAAGAAGTGCTTGCCACTTCTGATGTAGGCGTTGAAACAACCCTTGAAATCATTAAGCGCATTGAGGAGCGCGTAGCAAGAGATAAATATGTGAGCACAAAAGAACTCCATACCATCCTCAAAGAAGAAATTGCTGCACTGCTCGTAAAAAGCGGAAACGAAGACGGCACCGACTTTGACCTCCCCCAAGATAAAAAGCCTTATGTAATAATGGTCGTTGGGGTCAACGGTGTAGGTAAAACTACAACCATCGGGAAGTTGGCTTACCAATTCAAGCAAGCCGGCAAGAAGGTGTACCTCGGTGCCGCAGATACGTTCCGCGCAGCCGCTGTTGAGCAATTAGTCATTTGGGGCGAACGCGTAGGAGTGCCCGTAGTAAAGCAACAGATGGGAAGCGATCCCGCAAGCGTGGCTTTTGACACCATTAAGTCAGCCGTTGCGAATGACGCCGATGTAGTCATCATCGACACAGCAGGACGCTTACACAATAAGGTGGGACTCATGAACGAACTCACCAAGATTAAGAATGTCATGAAAAAGGTGGTAGATTATGCCCCCAACGAAGTGCTTTTGGTATTAGACGGTTCTACAGGGCAGAACGCCTACGAACAAGCCAAGCAATTCACTAAAGCCACCGACATCACTTCGCTTGCAATCACAAAACTTGACGGCACAGCAAAAGGCGGCGTAGTCATCGGCATTTCTCACCAACTTAAGGTACCCGTTAAGTACATTGGTCTTGGAGAAAAGATGACCGACCTCCAACCCTTCAACAGAACAGAATTTGTTGACTCTCTCTTTGAAGGCGCAACCCTTTAAGAAGGAGTGACACCATTTAATATTTAAGAAATACAGTAGCAATCGCAAATGCCTATCGTAGACATCATAACCATGGGTTGTTCAAAGAATCTTGTTGATTCAGAGCACCTAATGAAGCAATTTGAAGCCCTCGGCTACACCCTTTACCACAATCCCGATGTAATCCACGGCGACATAGCTGTGGTAAATACTTGTGGATTTATCGGAGATGCAAAAGAAGAATCCATCAACATGATTCTCGAACTTTGCAACCTCAAAGAAGAGGGCGAGCTCAACCGCGTCTATGTCATGGGATGTTTGAGCGAACGCTACTTGGAAGAGCTCGGGCAGGAAATTCCGCAGGTTGATAAGTTCTACGGCAAGTTTAACTGGACAGAACTCCTCAACGACTTGGGCGAAACGTACAACGAACATCTGCGTAATCACCGTGTAATCACTACCCCCCCCCACCACGCTTACATTAAAATCAGCGAAGGTTGCAACCGCAAGTGTGCCTACTGCGCCATACCCATCATCACGGGAGCGCATGTCAGTCGCCCCATGGAGGAAATCCTTGACGAAGTAACGCTTTTAGTGAAGCAAGGAGTAAAGGAATTTAATATCATTGCGCAAGAATTGACCTTCTACGGCATAGACCTTTACAAGAAGCAAATGCTTCCTGAATTGGTAGAGAAAATGGCAAAAATTCCAGGTGTAGAATGGATACGCCTGCACTACGGCTACCCCACCCACTTCCCCATGGATTTGCTCCGCGTGATGCGCGAAAATGCCAATGTGTGCAACTACATCGACATTGCGTTGCAACACATCTCCGACAACATGCTCACGCGCATGCACCGCAATACGACGAAGCAAGAAACGCTTGACCTCATTGCCGCACTACGCCGAGAAGTGCCGGGCATCTGCATCCGCACTACGCTCATGGTAGGTTTCCCTGGTGAGACGGAGGAAGATTTCAACGAACTTATGGAATTCACGCGCCAAGTGCGCTTTGACCGTATGGGAGCCTTCGCCTATTGTGAAGAAGAAGGCACTTTTGCTGCCAACAACTATACCGATGACATCCCCGAAGAGGTAAAACAAGAGCGCCTTGACCGCCTTATGCTCCTCCAAGAGCGCATCTCAGCCGAACTCTGCGCGGAGAAGGAGGGAAAAAATTTCAAGGTAATCATTGACCGCCGAGAGGGTGACTATTTCGTCGGACGCACTGAACAGGACTCCCCCGAGGTTGACTGCGAAGTGCTCATCCATAAGAATGAAGGCGAACTCCAAATCGGAAGTTTCTATAATGTAACTATTACTGCTGCTGAGGAATACGACCTCTACGGCGTTCTTATCCAGTAAAGAATCACCCCTCTGAGGTGCAAACGAAACTATTTCCCTTTTAGTCGAAACTAAGTGCCTAATAGTTTAAATTAAGTGCCGATTATTTTGAAATAAGTCGGACATCAGTTTCAGCACCTCCAACCTCAAATTTGCTATTAGTCGTAACATCATGAACAGCAAAGAATTTTTCGCCGAGGTTGCCGCTCGAGCAGAACTTACACCTAAGGAAGCTCAAACAATGGCAAACACACTCGCCCTCACTATTGCGGATAATCTTAACGAGGGAGACACTTTCAGCGTTCAAGGTTTTGGAAACTTTGAAGTGAAAAAGAAGATGGAGCGCATTATGGTCAACCCCACCACGAAGCAGCGCCACTTCGTTCCACCCAAACTTGCAATCTCATTCAAAACGAGCAATGTGCTCAAAGACAAACTACAACAACCATGAGCAGGAAACTTCTCCCCGCTGAACTTGTTGAAATAATCGCTCGCAACGAAGGCATCACTAAGAAGAAAAGTGAGGCCTTCATGCGTGCGTTCTTTGAGGTCGTCGAGGAAGGATTACGCACGGATAGTTTCGTAAAAATCAAGGGATTTGGCACATTCAAATTGGTCAATGTCAGCGAGCGTGAAAGCGTAAACATCAACACGGGCGAGCGCTTCCAAATCAGCGGACACACAAAGGTTTCATTCCTCCCCGATGCCGCATTTAAGGACCTCATAAACCGCCCCTTCAGTCATTTTGAAACAATCCTAATCCCCGACTCTGCGACTCAAGAAGAATTAGACGCTATCAGCGAAGCGCCAACTGAAGAACCCGATGAAACAACCGAACTTGTAGAGGTTCTTGAGGCAGTTAAAGAAACTTCCACTCCGACTGAAGCGGAAGTGACGCTTGAAGGCGAAACAGAGGCACAGGAAATCCCTCTCATAGTTGAAACCGAAGCGGAGCACACCGCAGAAGAAACACCCGTTCATCTTGAAGTAGAAGAAACACCTTCCACTGAAGAGTCACCCATTGAAGAAGTAGAGAGCGAAGCTCCTCTGGCGCAAGAAGTAACATTTGAAAATACTGAAGCGCAAGAGATTACGCCTGATGTTGCAACCACACAAGCACCTGTAGAAGAGACAGAAACGGTTTCCGAACAACCTGTTGAGGAAACGGATTTTACTACAGAACACCAGCAACCACTCCCCACTCCTTCAACTCCCATTGACTCAACAGAAACTGAAATGAACACTACTGAAAATAACAATAAAACAGGAAAATCCCTCACCCTCCTTTGGGTGACGCTTTGGATTCTTTCCCTAATCATCGCTTACCTTGCAGGCTACCACCGCATCATTCCTTTAGATGCAGATTTCCATAACGAAGAAACGGTTGAAGCAAACGCTATGTCCGTTGGTACCGACACGCTTCAGGCAACAACTGACACACTCGTTACTACAACCGACACACTAACTACTATTGCTCCCATTAACTTACTCCCAGCAGGTGCTGACACCCTCTCTGTAATCCGAGGCATTGACAAGGCAACAGCAGAAAAACTTGCCGTAGGACAACCACAAGTTAAGGTCGGAAGTTTCCTTATCATCGGCACCTTCCGCAAGCACACTATGCGCCCCGGTGATACATTGTTCAAACTTGCAAGAAGCGTCTATGGTCATAAGGACTATGTAAAATACATCATCCTTTACAACCAATTCCCCAACCCTGACAATGTATATATCGGCACAGAAATTCTCCTTCCCCAATTAGTAGAGAAAGAAGAATGTGCTGGATAAGAGACAAATATAAAAAAGATAATTCAACAAATAAGAGGAAGTGCCCACAGGCATTTCCTCTTATTGTTTGCATACTAATCTGAAAGCAATTCACAACTTTCTCTTTGCAAGTTGTTTCACTTCCGAGGTGTTTTTACCTATGCAAAAATACTAATCTGAAAGCAAAGATAATCATTTCGAATAGATTTTTAAAAAATACGCCCCCCTCTTTTAACTTGATTATAATTCACAATATCAGAGATTGCGGTTTCCTAAAAGGAAACTCAATATCGAACTGAGAAACTACCTATTCGTTCTCTTTCTATTTGCTAAATTTCTTCAAAAACAAATTATTATTGAGACTCAGTTCATTAACTATTTTTTGCACTCAGAAATGCGCAGAAAAGTGGAGATAATGGGTCGTGGTTCGCAAATTTTGGGTCGAGTTGACTCTTGCTTGAAAATTTTAAAATCTCAGGCGTTAATTTGAGGCGTTGAAGGTGGAATTTTGTAAAATTGCTCCGAAAACATTTAACTTTATTTAAGAAGATTTAACATGCAAATCTCAGGCAAAAAAATCTACGAGTAACCTTTTTAGAATTATTAGTAACTTAAATTGAAAAAGGTTACTAATAATTTTCACTATATCCCATATATTCTTTTAAAACAATATTTTGGAATTTACTGATAATCAGGCAAATAAAAAGGAGGTATTACCTGCGTTGGTAATACCTCCTTCTCTGCTATGCAAAGATAATACATTTATGATCGAAATCCAAATCTCGTTTTTTAGGGGTGGAGAGGGGAACGGAGGGGGAATGGCGAAAAATTGTTACATTCGGGGGTGGGTATTTAGAACGGGGAAAGGGAAAGGTGAAAAGGGAAAGGTGAACGGCGCTGTTAACCGTTGACCATTGACCTTTGACCATTAACCATTAACCGTTAACCTTTAACCATTGACCATTGACCGTTGACTATTGACCGTTGACCATTGACCATTAACCATTGACCATTGACCATTAACCGTTAACCTTTAACCGTTAACCTTTAACCGTTGACCATTAAAATTTTCAGAATAAAATTGTATTTTTGCATCGTAAGAAAAATCCTTGATTTATGTCACTTCCCCAACTGAAAGACCTGGTTCTTAAGGACACTCCCTTTGCAGAATTGATGAATAAGCGCATTTACAATGTGTTGCTTATCGCTACGAAGTATGATGCCTTCATGCTTGAAGACGATGGTCGCATTGATGAGCAGATTTTCAATGAATATACCGCCTTGAGCTTGCGCTACCCTCCTCGCTTTACGCAGGTGAACACGGAGGAAGATGCGCTTAAGGTGCTCGGCGAGCGCGACTTTCAGCTCATCATCGTGATGCCCAACATGGACAATAGCGACATCTTTGCGGGAGCGAAGAACATTAAGTTGCGCTATCCGGGCATACCGATTGTGGTGCTTACGCCCTTCTCAAAGGAGGTGTCGAAGCGCGTGCAGCGTGAGGACCTCTCGGGGATTGACTACATCTTCTCGTGGTTGGGCAACGCGGAGCTGCTCCTGGCGATTATCAAGCTGCTTGAGGATAAGTGGAATGCGCCCAATGATGTGGCTTCGGTGGGGGTGCAGATTATCTTGCTGGTAGAGGACTCTGTGAGGTTTTACTCGTCTGCCCTGCCCCACTTGTACCGCTTTGTGTTGGAGCAGAGTCAGGAGTTTTCGAAGGAGGCGCTCAACGACCACTTGAAGACCTTGCGCATGCGTGGCAGACCGAAGATTATGCTGGCGCGCACTTATGAGGAGGCGATGAGCATCTACACGAAGTATGAGGACAACATCCTGGGTGTCGTGTCGGACATGAGCTTTATGCGCCAGGGGGTGAAGGATAACCTTGCGGGCTTCCGCCTGGCGTCGTACATCAAGCGCCGTGATCCGCATGTGCCGATTATCCTGGAGTCGAGCGAGGCTGCCAACCGATGCTTCGCACAGGAGCTGCGCACCTCGTTTATCCCCAAGAACACGAAGAGCTACCCCCAGGATTTGCACCGCGAGATTATGCAGCACTTTGGCTTTGGCGACTTCGTCATTCTCAACCCCGAGGATGGTAAGGAGGTGATGCGCATCAAGAACCTTAAGGACTTGCAGAAGAAGCTCTTTGACATCCCCAAAGCGAGCTTGCGCTACCACTTGTCGCACAACCACTTCTCGCGCTTCTTCTTCTCTCGCGCCATGTTCCCCCCGGCACAGATATTGAAGAAGATTGATGTGCTTGACTACATTGATATGGAGGATGCGCGCCAACTCATTGCCGACCTTATAGCCTCGTATCGACGCATGAAGAACGAGGGCGTGGTGGCGATCTATCAGAAGGAGCGCTTCGACGAATATGCCAACTTTGCGCGCATCGGCAACGGTTCGCTGGGTGGTAAGGGGCGCGGCCTGGCCTTTATGGGGACGATGGTGAAGCGCTACCCGAAGTTTGAGACCGACAACTTCAGCTTGAACATACCCAAAACGGTGGTGATAGCGACGGATGTGTTTGACGAATTTATGGAGCGTGGCAACCTCTACCCCATCGCGCTTTCGGACGCTACGGACGAGGAGATTCTCAAAGCCTTTGAAGCCGCCGAGCTTCCAGAGCATGTGTTGGACGACTTGACCTACCTCTGCGATGTGGTGCATGGACCCATTGCCGTGCGTTCGTCATCGTTGCTTGAAGACTCGCACTATCAGCCCTTCGCAGGGATATATTCTACCTACATGATTCCGCATCCCGACGCTGAAAACGGCTCGGTAGAAATGCTTCAGCGCGCCATCAAGGGGGTGTATGCCTCGGTGTTTTACAAGGACTCGAAGGCGTATCTTACCGCCACTCAAAACTTGATTGACCAGGAGAAGATGGCGATTGTGCTTCAGGAAGTGGTGGGTTCGCCACACGGCAAATACACCGACGCCGAGGGCAAGGAGCGCGATGCTTATTTCTATCCCACGCTCTCGGGGGTGGCACGCTCGCTCAACTTCTACCCCATTGGTGATGAGCAACCGGAGGATGGTATCGCCTCGTTGGCCATCGGGCTCGGTAAGTATATCGTGGATGGTGGCGTGACGCTACGCGTTTCTCCAAAACATCCGCACCACATCCTCCAATTGAGCGACACGGAAATGGCGCTACGCGAGACGCAAACGCGCTTCTATGCCCTTGACCTGCGCACGGCTGAAACGGGTGAGGCGCTCTCGCCCGACGATGCCTTTAACCTGCGCCGACTCTCGCTGAAGGATGCTGAAGCACACGATACCCTACGCTATGTTTCCTCAACTTACGACCCTTATGACCAGGTGATTAGAGATGGTTATTACCCCGGTGGGCGCAAGATTATCTCCTTCTCCAACATTCTGCAACACGACCTCTTCCCCCTGGCTTCTACCATCTCAAAACTGCTGAAGGTGGGCACAGAGGAGATGGGGCGCCCTGTGGAGATTGAATTTGCGCTTGACATCAAGACGCGTGAAGGCGGCGAGAAGCATGCGGAATTTTACTTGCTTCAGATTCGCCCCATTGTGGACAGCAAGGAGGTGGTGGAGGAAGACCTCTCACTCATCCCCGAAAGCGACACGCTTATTACGACCCACAACTGCTTGGGCAACGGCATCATCAACGATGTCACAGACGTAGTGTATGTAAAATCAGAGGGGTTCAATGCCGCTAATAACCAGCAGGCTGCCTACGACATCGAGCGCATCAATGCGTCGCTCGTGGCAGAGGAGCGTGGGTATGTGCTCGTAGGTCCTGGGCGCTGGGGAAGTTCTGACCCCTGGCTCGGATTGCCCGTGAAGTGGCCACACATCAGCGGAGCACGCGTGATTGTGGAGTGTGGACTTGAGAATTACCGCATTGACCCCAGTCAGGGTACGCACTTCTTCCAAAATCTCACATCCTTCGGCGTGGGATATTTCACCATTAATCCCTTCCGTGGCGATGGATACTTTGACGAAGCAAAACTCAATGCCCTCCCCGCTGTAAGCGAAACCGCCTATGTGCGCCATGTGCGACTCCCCCAACCCCTTTCCATCAAGATGGACGGCAGACGCGGGCGCGGCGTGGTGTGTTAATTATTTACAATAATATAGGAGTTGAACCCAAGGTTACGTATCAGCACATTTTAACAACGCTGAAACACACTTGGGGCAGCTCCTATATTGCCTTTGAAAGATCCGCCCCCCCATAATTAAACGGAGCAACAACACTTTTAAAACCTGTATTATTTTATTGGTGTCTGGTAAATACAGATAACTTTTTGTTTGATGGATCGTTGTACTCATACGTCCCCCCTTATAGATATTCAACTGAAAGAAAACGAGAATTTCTATGTTCAAGAGATAAATTTTACCAGAAACCAATAGAATTTTTTAGTCAAAAACACACATTTGCAAATAAATATAAATCAAATGGTTATAAAGGCGAAAATTATTAGTAATATAATTTAAAATATGTTACTAATAATTTATTTTACATTACTAATAATTTTCACTACAATAAGTATAGTTTTTCTGAGAATAGTTTGACTGGTAAATTCTCGCAATAAAAAGACAACTTTTTGTGATAAGATTGTTTACAACTGAGGGGAACACTGGCAACCTTTTGTCCTGACTTCAAGTACAAAAACTCCCGTCCCCCTTTCCTCTTCAATAATTTTCTGTAACTTTGCAGATGATTTGCCAGCCCTTGTGCGGGCGGGTCAAGACATAGATTTCCGCTCCATCACTGCGCATTAAGGTCGTGAACCTTATGGCACGGGGAGCAGAAAGGACGTTTCAAACGTTATCTTCAACTTCCAAAACTTCGCAACCTTTGGTACCTCAGAAGATTTCGCAACGAGGCGTCCACGTGGGTGTATTATACCCGTATGCATGTCAGCCAGTATTGGCTGGCAGCATACTACGTTTATAATACCTTTGGCGTGGGCTGGCTAAGTTGCTTATCTCGAGGTACAGGCAATGCGAAGGCCTTGGAAGTGGGATAAGCGCGAGAGTTTCCCCACGTCTTTTTGTGTTCCTATGGTTGAGTGGTTATTCATATTTGATATTAACAGAAACAAATGTATAACCCTAAAAATACAATTATGAAAAAGTTCAAATCTTTAGTGCTGGCAGTAATCGGATTGCTGTGCAGTATCTGCGTTAGTGCCCACGACTTTGAGGTGGATGGAATTTATTACAACATTACGTCTGAAGAGGACAAGACAGTGGAGGTTACCTACAGAGGATATGACTCCATTGAATACTCAGATGAATATTCAGGTGCAATAATCATTCCAGAATATGTTACTTATTTTAATGAAACTTATCAGGTTACTAATATAGGAACTAAAGCTTTTGTGGATTGCACTAATCTCATTAGTGTAGATATTCCAAGTTGTGTCACATGCATAAGTAAAGAAGCATTTTCGTACTGTACCAATCTTACAAATATTGAAATTTCAGAGGGGGTTGTAAGCATTGAAGATATGGCATTTACTTCATGTACTAATCTTACCAATATAGAAATACCAAGTAGTGTTACAAACATTGGTTATGCGGCGTTTGCTCATTGCCACAAACTTGCTGGTGTTATTGTAGATAGTTCAAACCCTATTTATGATAGTCGATTTAATTGTAACGCAATTATTGAGACAGCGACAAATACTCTTCACACTGGGTGTATGAACACATCTATACCATCTAATGTTACAACTATAGGGAGGGGGGCATTTTTAGGTTGCATAGGGCTTACTACTATTGAGTTACCGAGTGGTGTTACTTGTATTAGTAGAGGTGCTTTTGCCAATTGTGATAATCTCGTTAATATAGAAATTCCTCACAGTGTAAATAGAATAGAAGCTTATGCATTCTTCTCATGCCTAAGTCTTTCAAATATAGAAATTCCAAGTAGTGTTACAACTATCAATGACGGGACGTTCTATTATTGTAAAAGTGCAACCAGTATCAATATTCCTAATCATGTTACTAGCATCGGATCCAACGCATTTATAGGTTGTCACAATCTTACTTGCATCAAAATCCCTAGTACTGTCAAGACAATTGGAGTTGCAGCTATTTCTGGATGCGACAATCTTAATTATATAATTTCCCTAATTCAAGGAAACCAATTATTCCCTATACATTCTGATTGTTTTGGTGAGGAAATTAAAACAAACTGTATACTTTATGTCCCCTATGGTGCTAAAGATTTCTACGCTACGACAGAAGGTTGGAGTGACTTTGAGAATATTGTAGAAATGGCACCCACAGAATATGATTTCACTATTTCTACCGCAGGTTACGCAACCCTCTACTTGGACTACGCAACAGAAATTCCTGAAGGTGTAGAGGTATACACGGCAAAGGAAGTGGATGGTATTTGGTTGAAGATGGCGCAAGTTGAGGAGGTACTCCCTGCAAATACGGCGGCGATTGTTAAAGCGCCTGCGGGTACTTATACCTTTGTGCAGACTGCTACGGACGCTCCTGCAATTACAAACAATCTCCTTATGGGTAGTACTGAAGATGAATATATCAACGTACCTTCAAACACTTCTGCGTTTGTGCTTGGTAAGGTTAAAGAGGAGGTAGGCATGTATCTTGCAAAACTTACCGACGGTCGTTTCCTCAACAATGCGAATAAGGCATATTTGTTGTTAGACAACAATAAGTTGGGACTCAGTGATGAAGAATTGGATACTTCCGTAGGTGGTGCACAACTCTCACTCCGCTTTGACTTTGGCGGTGCAACTGGTGTAGATAAGGTGCAAACTGAAACTGGTGTGAACAAGGCGACTTATGATATGTATGGACGTAAGGTGAATAACATTATAACTCCTGGCCTTTATATTGTGAACGGCAAAAAGGTTTTGGTGAAATAAGCATATTATATACAATAAGGGGCAGAACACGATGATGTTCTGCCCCTTATTGTATATAGATTTAGGCAATAATATAACAGTTGACCCAAATATAGTTTTAAAAAACTTACGTCAGAGGATTTAACCATCCGTAATGCCCCCGTAGGATGGCACACTTGCCTAACCGCGGGTGAGCAGGGCGAACCTGCGGT
>JAZQVD010000024.1:0-89526 GCA_045631665.1 Alloprevotella sp. | reverse complement strand
TGAATACATTGATTATTACAACAACAGAAGAATTAAATCCAGATTGAATGGAATGAGTCCTGTAAAGTATAGGGAAATCAACCAAACTGGATAATGTTTAACCAGTCCAACTTTTTGGGGGCACTTCATTTATAGGGGGAGGGGACCGCCTTGGCGGTGAGGGGGGGCAGAAAAAGGCCACCTCTTTCTGGGAAAACAAGCAATTCTCCTTACTGTTTTAGGCACCCCCTCACCACTACGTGGTCCCCTCCCCCTATAAACAGGGGGAGAGCGCCATCCGGTTTTCGTTCCCCGTTCCTCTTTTGTTTTATGCACGGAAAAGTAATTCGAAATACAGGCTCTTGGTATGAGGTGCGCACGGATGACGGGCGCATTTTAGAGTGTAAAGTAAAGGGCAATTTCCGCTTGCGCGGTATTCGCTCAACAAACCCTGTCGCCGTGGGCGATGGGGTAACGGTGCGTGAGGGTGGCGCAGGCGAAGCGTCGTTTATTACTGAGATTGATGAGCGCCGCAATTACATCATCCGCAAGGCCTCAAACCTTTCCAAGCAGAGTCATATCCTTGCGGCAAATGTAGACCTTGCCGTGTTGGTTATTACCATTGCGCGCCCCGAGACAACCACTACTTTTATCGACCGCTTCTTGGCTTCTGCCGAGGCTTACCGCGTGCCCGTCGTGTTGCTCTTCAATAAGATGGACGACCTTACGGAGGAGGAAAAAAGTATGGCAGATTACCTCATGGCGATGTACCGCCTTGTGGGGTACGAATGCTTTGCCGCTTCGGCGCTTCGCGAAGAGGGAATCGATGTCCTTCGTGAAATTATGAAGGGTAAGACTACGCTACTCGCGGGTCATTCCGGTGTGGGAAAAAGCACCTTGATGAATGTACTTATCCCAGGTGCAAATGTTAAGACCGCAGCCATTTCCGACGCTCACGGTGCGGGGATGCACACCACTACTTTCAGCGAATTGCGCGACCTGCCTTTTGGCGGTAGCATCATTGATATTCCTGGAATCAAGGGCTTTGGCACGTTCAATATGGAACCCGAAGAAGTTGCCCATTACTTCCGCGACATCTTCGCCATCTCCCACGATTGCCGCTTCAACAACTGCATGCACATCAACGAGCCCGGTTGCGCCGTGCTCGAAGCGCTCGAAAATCATCAACTCGCCCCCAGTCGTTACGCCTCCTACCTCTCCATGCTTGAGGACAAGGAAGAAGGAAAATACCGTGCGGGGATGAAGTAAATGAAGGAAGGTAGGTTTTATCACACGAGGTAAAACCTACCTTTTGTTTAGGCTCCCTTCAATTATAAACCATGCCCCAATTCTTAAGTACGGTGATGATTTTCTTATTCCCTTGAGAATTAAAATTCCAAGGGAGAGAATTTTATTTTTTCGCCCTGGAATTTCTATGGCAAAGGTTGTAGTTTGAGATTCACTGCAAATAAACCGCATTTTTCTTTGCTATATATATAAAATATAGTAATTTTGCAGTCAGAAGTTAGTGAGGGGTCCGAAAAGGGTTCCTCACTTTTCTTAATCAAATGATTAGTTCATGCTGCGGTCGCGTATGGTGTGGCCCTGGTGTGGACACAAATTCTTAACAATACATGATTGATAAAAGTATCGTTAAAAAGTTGGTGGATGAGTGGCTCGAAGGTAAGGAGTATTTCCTTTGCGACCTCTCTATCAGCGCTGACGCACGCATTGTGGTAGAGATTGACCACGAAGAAGGCGTGTGGATTGAAGATTGTGTGGAATTGAGCAAGTTTATCGAAGCAGGCCTTGACCGTGAGCAGGAAGACTTCGAACTTGAAGTGGGCAGTGCCGGTATTGGTCAACCCTTTAAGGTGTTGCGCCAGTATGAAATTCACTTGGGAGAACAGGTGGAGGTGTTGACGCGTGAGGGGAAGAAATTTGTGGGTGAACTTTCAAATGTGACTCCCGAAGCATTCACCGTGACAGTAACACAGAAGGTGAAGAAGGAAGGACAGAAGCGCCCCGTGATGGAAGAAGTGGACTTCACATTCAAGTATGAAGAAGTGAAGCACACCAAGTATGTGATTGATTTCAAATAATAACAAAATAAATTTGAGGTGAGCTGCTCCACGGCAACTTACCTTCTATTCCTTTTATGGCAAAGAAAAAAGAAGTGGCTCCCAGCCTGATTGACACATTCTGTGAGTTTAAGGAAACGAAGAACATCAACCTCACAACAATGGTGGGTGTGTTGGAAGAAAGTTTCCGCAGTGTGATTGCAAAGATCTACGGTTCTGACGAAGGTTTCAATGTGATTGTTAACCCCGAGAAGGGTGACTTCGAAATCTATCGCGACCGTGTGGTTGTTGCTGATGATGAAGTGACTGACGAGAACAAGGAAATCCCCCTCTCTGAAGCACAGAAGATTGCTGAAGACTATGAAGTGGGTGAAGAAGTAACTGAGAAGATTGACTTCCTCAAGTTTGGTCGTCGTGCTATTTTGACGCTCCGTCAGACTTTGGCAAGTAAGATTCTCGAACTCGAACACGATGCGCTTTACAGCAAGTATGCAGACCGCGTGGGCGAAATGATTTCTGCGGAAGTGTATCAGACTTGGAAGAGCGAAGCGCTCCTTCTTGACGAAGAGGGTAACGAACTTCACTTGTTGAAGAACTCACAGGTGCCCCGCGACTTCTTCCATAAGGGCGACCATGTGCGTGCCGTGATTGACCGTGTGGATAATGCCAACGGTAATCCCAAGATTTACTTGAGCCGCACTTCTCCCATGTTCCTCCAGCGCTTGCTTGAAACGGAAATTCCTGAATTTGCGGATGGCGTAATTCGCTTGCAGCGTGTGGCGCGTATTCCTGGCGAACGCGCAAAGATTGCTGTGGATAGCACAGATGAACGTATCGACCCCGTAGGTGCTTGTGTAGGTGTGAAGGGTGCTCGTATCACCAGCATCGTTCGTGAGTTGCACAATGAAAGCATCGACGTTATTCAGTATTCTCCCAACCCCCGCATCCTCATTGCTCGTGCACTTGCACCTGCTGAAATTTCAAGCATTGAGTTGGATGAAGAAAACAAGAAGGCAGATGTGTTCTTGAAACCCGACCAAGTTTCATTGGCCATTGGTAAGGGCGGTCAGAACATTAAGTTGGCAAGCTTCTTGACAGAATACACCATCGATGTGTTCCGCGAAGTGGATGGTAACGAAGAAAATGACTACAACCTCGATGAGTTTAATGATGAAATTGACCAGTGGGTACTTGACGCCATTAAGTCAATCGGACTTGAAACGGCAAAGCAGGTGTTGAACGCACCTCGCGTGATGCTCATCGAAAAGGCTGACCTCGAAGAAGACACCGTTGACGAAGTGCTTCGCGTGCTCCGTGAACAGTTTGAGGAAGCAGCACAGTAAGTCAGTGCTTTCAGCGTCTGTGATAGACGCAACCTAATCCCATTTCAAAGAGCGCGGGTGACGCTTCATTCACCCCAAAATATTTCTATAGTAGAATGAGTATCAGATTAAATAAAGCAATTAAAGAATTTAATGTCGGCTTGCAGAATATAGTTGATTTCCTCAACGCCAATGGTGGTGCGCTTAAGGGCGACCCCAATGAGAAGATCAACGACGAGCAGTATGCCTTGCTGCAGAAGCAGTTTGGTGCCGACAAGGCCCTTCACGATGAGGCTGCAAAGATTTTCAGCAAACCCGAGAAACCCAAGAAGGAAGAAGCGGTGGCTGAACCCGTAGCCGTGGAAGAAGTGGCTCCTGCAGCACCCGAAAAGGTGGAAGAACCTGTGAAGGAAGCTGCCCCCAAGGCGAAGAAGGCTCCTGCAAAGAAGGAAGAAACTCCCGCTCCCGTAGTGGAAGAAACTTCTGCTCCTGCACCAGTGGCAGAAGAAAAGCCCGAACCCAAACCCGCAAAGAAGGAAAAGCCCACGGTTGAAGAACGCGCGGCTGCCCTCTTGACTGAAAACGAAGACGGTGTGTTCAAACTCCGCAACCAGCCCGAAGTGTCTGGTCCTAAGGTGTTGGGTACAATTGACCTTTCTGCATTGAATCAGAATACGCGTCCCAAGAAGAAGTCGAAGGAAGAGCGTAAGAAGGAGCGCGATGAAAAGAACCGCCAGCAGCGTAATGATGCTGCTAACAAGCAGGGCGCTAACGGTCAGCAGACTGGTGAAAAGCGCAAGCGTCAGCGCATCGGTAAGGAGCGCGTGGACGTAAATGCTGCGGCAAACCAGCAGGGCGCTCAGAAGAAGAACGGTCAGCAGGGTGGTAATAACCAGCAGCAGAACGCTCAGAATGCCGGTAAGAAGCAGAAGGATAAGAACCGCAAGCAGGCTGCACCTGTAAAGCAGGAAGTTACTGCTGAAGACGTAGCAAAGCAAGTAAAGGAAACTCTCGCACGCCTTCAGGGCAAGCAGAGCGCACAGCCTAAGGGTGCGAAGTATCGTAAGGAAAAGCGTGATGCTGCGCGTGAACGCCAGGAAGAACTCATGGCACAGGAACACGCAGAAAGCAAGGTGCTCAAACTTACAGAATTCGTAACAGCTAACGAGTTGGCAACGATGATGAACGTTCCCGTAACGCAGGTTATCGGTACGTGCATGAGCATCGGTATCATGGTTTCAATCAACCAGCGTCTCGACTCTGAAACTATCAACCTCGTGGCTGAAGAATTCGGTTTCCAGACAGAATATGTTTCTGCTGAAGTTCAGGAAGCAATCGTTGTGGAAGAAGATAAGGAAGAAGACCTCCTCGAACGCGCACCTATCGTTACAGTGATGGGTCACGTTGACCACGGTAAGACTTCTTTGCTCGACTACATCCGTTCGGCAAACGTTATTGCGGGTGAAGCGGGCGGTATTACCCAGCACATTGGTGCGTATAACGTAACCCTCTCAAGCGGTAAGCACGTAACGTTCCTCGACACTCCCGGTCACGAAGCATTTACTGCCATGCGTGCTCGCGGTGCTCAGGTAACCGACGTAGCTATTATTATCATCGCTGCCGATGATGATATTATGCCTCAGACGAAGGAAGCAATTAACCACGCTGTAGCGGCTGGTGTGCCCATCGTTTTTGCTATTAATAAGATTGATAAACCCGCCGCTAATCCCGATAAGATTAAGGAAGGTCTCGCACAGATGAACTTCCTCGTGGAAGAGTGGGGCGGTAAGTATCAGAGCCAGGATATTTCTGCAAAGCAGGGTCTTGGTGTGGACGAACTCCTTGAAAAGGTGCTTCTCGAAGCAGAAATGCTCGAACTCAAGGCTAATCCCAACCGTAAGGCTATTGGTACGATCATCGAATCTTCTTTGGATAAGGGCCGTGGTTATGTTGCAACTGTGCTCGTGAGTAACGGTACCCTCAAGCAGGGTGATGTAGTCCTCGCAGGTACAAGCTATGGTAAGGTGAAGGCACTCTTTGACGAGCGTAACCATCGTATTAAGGAAGTAGGCCCAGCTTGTGCTGCTACACTCTTAGGTTTTAACGGCGCTCCCCAAGCTGGTGACCAGTTCCACGTAATGGAAACAGAACAAGAGGCTCGTGAAATCGCTAATAAGCGTGAACAACTCCAGCGTGAGCAGAGTTTGCGTACGCAGAAGATTCTTACGCTCGACGAAATCGGTCGTCGTATTGCCCTTGGTACTTACAAGGAACTCAATATCGTTGTTAAGGGTGACGTGGACGGTTCAGTGGAAGCACTCTCTGACTCGTTCATCAAACTCTCTACCGAATCTATCGCAGTTAACGTAATCCACAAGGGAGTAGGTCAGATTACCGAAAACGACGTTACACTTGCAGCAGCCTCTCAGGCCGTTATCGTTGGCTTCCAAGTACGTCCCAGCCAGGGCGCTCGTAAGTTAGCTGATAAGGAAGGCGTAGAAATCCGCCAGTACTCAATCATCTACGACGCTATCGAAGAAGCAAAGGAAGCAATGGAAGGTATGCTCGAACCTATCGTGAAGGAAGAAATGACTGCTACGGTAGAAGTTCGCCAGGTGTTCCACATCTCAAAGGTGGGTTACATTGCAGGTGCTTATGTGATGGACGGAAAGGTGAAGCGTTCCGACAAGGCACGCCTTATCCGCGATGGTATCGTAATCTTCACAGGCAACATTGCTGCGCTTAAGCGCTTCAAGGATGATGTGAAGGAAGTTACTACAAACTTCGAATGTGGTATCAGCCTCCAGGGTTGCAACGACATTAAGGAAGGCGACATCATTGAAACATTCCAGGAAGTAGAAATTAAGCAGAAGCTTAAGTAAATAAATTAGTTGACAGGTAGACAAGTAAACAAGTAGACGAGTGCCATGCGGATTGTCGCAAGTCCTTTTGTCTATGGGGTTACTTGTCTATTTGTTTGAGTTGACGGTGGGGGAGGGTTTAAGGTCTTTAAGGTCGTTAGGGTCTTTAAGGACTTTTGGACACAACTTTTAGACATCCTCGTTTACACGTCAGTTCGTCAACTGTTCTATAAAACAACAACCTATGTATTTAGATATTTTCATTGGCATCATCCTTATCTTCGCCTTGGTGCGAGGGTTGATGAATGGCTTCGTCAAGGAGTTGGCCTCTACAATAGGGTTCTTGCTCGGTCTTTTTGTGGCAGCAACATGTTATCAGACGCTGGGAGAATACCTTACTGTTGACGGTTCTGAAGTCAACATGTTTACCAGCATTGTGGCATTCCTCCTGTTGTGGATTATTGTGCCCATCATCTTTGGCTTGCTTGCTACGCTGATTACAAAGGCACTCGACCTCACTGCGCTTGGTATTGCCAATCGCATTGGTGGGGGGATTTTGAGCATGGCAAAATACCTCGTACTGCTCAGTTGCGTACTTAATGTAATGGTGTCGCTCAATATTTTGAACAACGAGCGCACGGAGGGTTCAGTAATGCTTGAGCCCGTGCAATTTATTACAAAGTTTGCCATGGAGCGCGCTTCAGATTATGTGCCTGAGGTGATTGAAAAGGCTGGCGAGATGCTCCCTGAAAAGAATTAAAGATTGGTAGGAGTCACCGACTCTCTACATACTACTAACTACTCATTATATACTATGAGTGACAAGCGTAAACAAAATCAGTTCGTCAGTGATGTGGCGGACAAGAAATATGAGTACGGTTTCACCACCGATATTGAGACGGAAATCATTGACAAGGGTTTGAACGAGGAGGTCATTCGCCTCATTTCCCAGAAGAAGGAAGAACCCGAGTGGCTCCTTGAATACCGCCTCAAGGCTTACCGTTACTGGCTCACTTTGGAACAACCCGATTGGGCGCATGTCAACCTCCCGCAGATAGATTATCAAGACCTTTCCTATTATGCCGACCCCACCAAGAAGCAGAAGGGCGAGGGCAAGAAGGAGATTGACCCCGAACTCATGAAGACTTTCGACAAGTTGGGCATCCCTCTTGAAGAGCGCATGATGTTGGCGGGCGTAGCCGTTGATGCCGTGATGGACTCCGTATCTGTGAAGACTACCTTTAAGGAAAAACTCCAGGAGAAGGGCATCATCTTCTGCTCCATCAGCGAAGCCGTAAAGGAAAATCCCGACCTCGTGCGCAAGTACCTCGGCACGGTCGTTCCTTACCGCGACAACTTCTTCGCCGCGCTCAACAGCGCCGTCTTCTCCGACGGTTCGTTCGTCTACATCCCCAAGGGCGTGCGTTGCCCCATGGAACTCTCCACTTACTTCCGCATCAATGCGCAAGGCACAGGGCAGTTTGAGCGCACGCTTATCGTGTGCGACGAAGGCGCTTACGTATCTTATCTCGAAGGGTGCACTGCGCCCCAACGCGATGAGAATCAGCTCCATGCCGCTATCGTGGAAATCGTTGTAGAACAGGATGCCGAGGTAAAATATTCCACCGTGCAAAACTGGTATCCCGGTGATGCCGAAGGAAAGGGCGGTGTGTACAACCTTGTAACGAAGCGCGGACACCTGCGTGGCGCAAATGCCAAACTCTCGTGGACGCAGGTAGAAACGGGTTCGGCAATCACCTGGAAATACCCCTCATGTGTGCTCTCGGGCGACAATTCGCAGGCCGAGTTCTACAGTGTGGCGGTTACGAATAACTACCAGGAGGCCGACACGGGTACGAAGATGATTCACATCGGCAAGAACACCCGCTCGCGCATCATTTCGAAGGGCATCTCTGCCGGCAAGAGCCAAAACTCTTACCGCGGACTCGTTAAGGTGGGCAGCAAGGCAGAAGGCGCACGCAACTATTCATCGTGCGATTCCCTGCTCTTGAGCAGCACCAGCGGTGCGCACACCTTCCCCTACATTGATGTGCACAACAATAACGCGACGGTAGAACACGAAGCCACCACCTCAAAAATCTCTGAGGACCAGCTCTTCTACTGCCAGCAACGCGGCATCCCCATTGAGGGCGCCGTAGACCTCATCGTCAATGGCTACGCCAAGGAAGTCATCAACAAACTTCCCATGGAGTTTGCCGTTGAGGCGCAAAAGCTTCTGAGCGTTTCGCTTGAGGGAAGCGTGGGGTAGGCATCCTTGTTTTTGACAGAAGCACATAAGAACATATAAAAATTTGTCCTTTTGTTCTTATGTCTTCCCACAGCGGGAAAATCAATGCCCTTCTCGTTACATAATATAGTATCGTTAAAAAATCTGCAGTACCCACCCGGTGCTGCAGATTTTTTGTATCAGAAAATTACACGCAAGTCTGCACCTCGAGACCTCAGTTTTTGCACCTTCGTAACCGCCAGATAAATAGCACAACTTTTGTCCCTAAAATTATTAGTAACCTTTTTTTAATTACATTACTAATAATTTAAATTAGGTTACTAATAATTTTCACTACAATAGGTTTAGTTTTTCAAGACTCCAATGTGGGGCTTTTTTCAATACAAAAAGCGGTCTGTTTTTGCACAGTTTTTCGCCTCGCAACACTCCAAAAAGTAAATGCTGGGGGCGCCGATTTCGCCCTCAGTGGCGTGTCCCTTTTTACGTTCCGTCTGTCTTTTCTTTCTTCTCTGTGGGTGCTGACGGTTAAGAGTGTGTGCTTCGTTAAAACTTTTCGCGTCGCCTGTGGATAACTTCCAAAAAAATGGCGTAACTTTGCAGGACTTATGCTTAAAAAGATTGTCGCCCTTCTGTCGCTTTGCCTCACGCTTGTTGTGGCACTTCCCTTCTCGGCCTTTGCTGAGAAGCAGTTCACCTTGGTTATTGATGCCGGTCATGGCGGTAAGGATGCCGGAGCCGTGGGTAAGAAGGCGAAGGAGAAGACGATTAACCTCAATGTGGCGCTGGCCTTTGGTAAGTTGGTCAAGGAAAAGTGCCCCGAGGTGAAGGTGATTTATACGCGCAGCACGGATAAGTTTGTGTCGCTCAAGGAGCGTGCGGCGATTGCCAACCGCAATAATGCTGACCTCTTCGTGTCGATTCACACCAACGCTGTGGCGCGTGGCAAGAAGGTGTATGGCACGGAGACTTTCACCCTTGGTATTGCCCGCGCCGAAGAAAACCTTGAGGTGGCGAAGCGTGAAAACTCTGTAATCACTTACGAAGAGGACTATGCCGAAACCTATGCCGGTTTCGACCCTAACAGCCCCGAGAGTTACATTATCTTTGAGTTCATGCAGGACCGTTATATGGAGCAGAGCGTAGACTTGGCGCGCTGCATCCAAGAACAGTACACTTCTCACGCTGGGCGTCAAAACAAGGGCGTAAAGCAGGCGGGCTTCCTCGTACTTCGTGAAACCTCTATGCCCTCTGTGCTCACCGAATTGGGCTTTATTTCTACGCCCGCCGAAGAGAATTACTTGAACTCTGAACGCGGTCAGCGCCAGTTGGCACAGAGTCTCTACAATGGCTTTGCCACATATTATAAAAAGGTGACCAAGCACATGGGCACCAAGGTGGCGATGGTGGAAAAGACGGAGGTGGACAATACGCCCGCAGTTGACCTTCAGCCCGCCCCTGCTCCCGCTCCGGAAGAGGTGGCTCCCGTGCAGGAAGTGGCACCTGCAAAGGCTGTTGTTACTAATGCGAAGCCCGTCTACAAGGTTCAGATTTTCACCAGCCCTACAAAGGTCAAGTCTTCAGACAAGCGCCTGAAGAATGTCAAGAAGGCGGACTACTATAAGGACGGCAAGACCTATAAATATACGAGTGGTAACTCTACCGACTATAACGAAATTAACAACCTCCGCCGCCAACTCTCAAAGCGCTTTAAGGGTTGCTTCGTAGTGGCGTTCTTAAACGGCGAGCGCATAGATTTGAATGAGGCGCGCAGGTTGAGTAAGTAAATGGTTTGGTCGTAAGGTTCAAAGGTCACTCCGCCTTGAAAACTTGGTAGATACAACTACCAAGAACGCTCAAGCACTCCCTTCCTCAAGACCTTAAAGCCTCAAAACCTTCAATTTAAATTTTATGAGAAAAGAAGTAAAAATTGGCATCACCGCCATCGTGGCGTTAGTGTTGTTCTATGTTGGACTGAACTTTCTGAAAGGCATCAATGTCTTTACCTCCACCAATACTTACTATGTGAAGTTTGAAAATGCTGGAGGTCTTACCCCCTCTTCAGCAGTCCTTGCCAACGGTTATGCAGTAGGTATTGTGCGCGATATGCGTTACGACTATACGGATAATAATGCCGTTGTGGTTTCTATAGAGTTAGACAAGGCGATGCGTGTGCCCGAGGGAACTACAGCAGAGCTCGAGAGTTCGCTGATGGGTAGCATCACGCTTCACCTTATCCCTGGTAAGAATCCTGTAAAGTTCCTCGCGATTGGCGATACCATTATGGGCGGAATGCACTTTGGAGCCATGGAGCGCGCAGCAGAAATGCTTCCTGCCGTAGAGCAGATGCTTCCCAAGGTAGACTCTATCATGGGCAACCTTAACCGCATTACGGGCGACTCTGCTATGCTCGCGCTGGTGCAAAACCTTGCGGTGATTTCTGAAAACCTTGCGCACACTACAACCCGCATCGACCATCTTATGGGAGAAGAAATTCCCACGCTCGTGTGTAATATGAACACCTTGACGGGAAATTTGAACAAGATTTCGGCAGACATTGCCAGCGGAAACTTGGATTCAACCATGACTGCCTTACAGGCTACAATGCAGAACGCAGATACGCTTACGCATCGCTTGAATGCGCTTACGGCTACGCTCAATTCGAGCATGACCTCAACGGATAATAGCCTTGGTTTGCTTCTCAACGACCGCAGCATTTATGATGGTTTGAACCACACGATTAGCAGTGCTGACTCACTGCTTATTGATATGAAAAAGCGCCCAGGTCGCTACATCCACTTCTCTGTCTTTGGCAAGAAGCAGGATTAAAGGTTAATGGTGAAAGGTTAACGGTGAACGGGCGTGCCGTTTCTCATTAACAGACAACCTCTTACGTTAACCTTTAACCCTTCCCCTTTAACCTTTCACACACCTTCATTCAAAGCATGCACACACAAAATCCCCAGTGGAACAAATGCGTGGAGCGACTCAAGCAGTTGCTGCCCGCAGACGACTTTGCCAAAACCGTAGGTCAGCTTACCTTTGTCGGATATGCCGATGGTAAGTTGCGCATCGGTGTGCCCTCACGCGAAGTGGCGGAGGCGATTGACAAGAGTCAGCATGCTTCGACAATTGGTGCTGCCATGGCGGAAGTATTCGGCAGTGGTGTGCGCATTGCTTACACGTTGATGCAACCCCGCGCCCAGCAGACCATTCCCCCTGCTGAAGCCGCGCAACTCAATACCATTCAGCAACGCAAACTTCCCCCGCTCGACCCGCAACTCAACAAGCATTATACTTTTGAGAACTTTGTGAGCGGCGCAAGCAATAAGTTGGCGCTCTCCGTTGCCCGTTCTATTGCCGACAAACCACAGGGAAATACCTTCAACCCCTTCTTTATCTACGGTCCTTCAGGGGTGGGGAAGACGCACTTAGCAAATGCCATTGGCGTAAGTGTGTTGGAGCGTAATCCCGATATGCGCGTGCTCTTTGTTTCGGCACACGTTTTCAAGACGCAGTACACTGAGTCGGTCGTAAAGAATAACTTTAACAATTTCATCAATTTCTATCAGTCAATCGACGTACTGATTATTGACGACGTCCAAGAAGTTTCTACGGCAAAGACACAACAGGCGTTCTTCCATATTTTCAACCACCTCCAGCAGAGCAGTCGTCAGATTATCATGACGTGTGACCGTCCGCCCGTGAAACTTGAGGGGATGGAAGACCGCATGCTCACGCGCTTTAAGTGGGGTATGGTGGCAGAAATGGAAATGCCCGACGCCACTTTGCGACGCGATATTGTCAAGGCAAAACTCAAGCGCAACGGCATCCGTACGGGATTCTCGCAGGAGGTAATCTCTTACATCTCGGAGAATGTGGTGAGTAGCGTACGCGAAATTGAGGGCGTGATTAACGCAATTATGGCGTATTCCATTGTGGACAGTCACGAGATTGACTTAGATTTGGTGAAGCGCATCGTAGCGCGTATGGTCAACCTCGAGAAGCGTGAAATCACGATGGAGAATGTGTTGCAGACCATTACAGATCAGTTTGGCACAACCCAAAAGGAACTCTTCTCCAAGAGCCGTAAGCAGTCGCTTGTGCGTTGCCGTCAGTTGGCTATGTACCTCACGCACAAATACACCAATATGGCGTATGCCGAAATCGGTCGTCGCTTTGGTGGGCGCGATCATACGACCGTCATTCATGCTTGTACGCAAATCTCTACCCGCATTAGTTCAGACAGCGACTATCGCCATCAGGTGGAAGAGGTAGAAAGTATGTTGAAGAAGTAAGGGGTATTTTAAAATACAACAATCGCCCGCAGTGTCATCAGACGCAGCGGGCGATTGTTCTTTAATATCAGTTTAAAACCCTTGTTCGTTTAGTCGCTCCGGTGAGAAACGCTGTTGTAACCACTTTACAGCGCCTCCTCCAACGCTTGGTTGATTTGCTCCTGCACAAGTTTATTGTAGTCTGCAACGTATTCGTCTAACCCCTTGCGCACGATGGGTATGGCATACTTGATGAAGGGTTCTTTCACTGCTTCTTCGGCAAACTTAACGGCGGCTTGCTCCAAGGTTTGGTTGCCATGGTGTATGAGAAACATGGGGTCAATATCTTCCTTGTGGTACTGGCGCACTAAGGATACGATGAAGCGCAACTTGGAGTTTTTAAGCGCTTCAATAGCCTCTTTGTCGCCCTGCCTAATGCGCGTAGCGAGCGCCTGTTCCTCTTCAAGCGTAATCATTTCGTACTGCTGAATCTCTTTAAGGTAGTCTTCAATATCAAATCTAAGTCGCATGTAAAATTAAGGTTATGAGGTTAATGGTTGTATGGATTCAGGATTTTAAGGTCTCCGATATAATATAGAAACATTCCCCTCAAATTTCAAAAAACGATACAACTTTTTTTCCTTCCCCCGCAAATGTAATAATTCTTTCCCTATACTTCGCCCTTCTCCGCCACGTTTTGAGTGCGGCATGGCATGGGGCAACAGTCAAGAGCAAGTTTTGCATATTTTTACATGACTTTATGCGTAAAATATGCAAGGTTTTAGGCGCTTTGTATCTTATTGGAAATGCGGGGTTTATGATGGGCAAAATTATTAGTAATGTTTTTTGAATTATGTTACTAATAATTTTATTTAGGTTACTAATAATTTTTACAACAAGTAGTTTAGTTTTTAGCAATCGTATTGTGGGGGCCGCGGAGGTGAATAAAAATGCAGGAAGTCTCAAGGAATTTGCTCTAAAAATTACGGATACGTTGCCCTTGAAGTGACCTTAGTGTAGTTAGATTTTCTGAAATAATAGGGCGTGGAATGACAATAATTTGTATTTTTGTAGCAGACTAAACCATTTGATTATGAAGAGAAACACATTCTTGTTTTTGATTGGCACGTTGTGTGCTGCGTTTGTGGGTTGCGCTTCTTCGGATGAAGAGAAGAAACCCCTGTATGATGGCTTTATTAACAAGCATCCCTATGTGGACTTGGGTTTGAGCGTGCTTTGGTCGCCCTTTAACGTAGGTGCGGAAACTGCTGGCGATTGTGGTAAGTATTTCGCATGGGGCGAGATTGATACGACGAAGGTAGAGTTTACGATGGAAAATTGTGAGACTTACCAAAAGGCGTATGCCCGTGAAATGCAGGGCAATATTGACCACGACGCTGCGCGCTTCTACTGGCGTCACACGTGGCGCCAACCCACGAAGGAAGAGTTTGCCGAACTCATTGAGAAGTGTAAGTGGATTAAGGATACGGTAGACAACCGCTTGGGTTACACTATTGAAGGTCCGAATGGAAAGACAATTTTCCTTCCCGCTTGTGGCAGAAAATTTGTAGACTTTGAAGCGCCCGATTCTTGCACAGAAGAAGGTTATTACTGGTCGGGTTCTCACACCCGCGGTCGTATGGGTAAGGAAAATGCGTTTGCCCTTACGTTTGGCGTAACAGACAGCATGGTTGTAGAAGAAGTTCCCCGCTACACGGGCTTCTGCATCCGCCCCGTTTCAGATAGATTGGAGTAGGGGAAACGACTTAACGAGCGTAGGAATTTAGGTTTCTTCGCTCGTTAAGTTTTTTTGTGTAGGGCAGAGACAGAGAAAAGAAATACAGACTTCTATATTCTTACGCAGACTTTGCTGCTTTGCGCAGAAACTCAGCGGTTTATGTTTCACACAGAATACACGGAATACACAGAAACCTGTTATGCGATGGGCGTGCTTCATGCACCCTCGCTCATGCAATACTTGCAGCATGAGAAAATAAAACATCTGTTCTTTTGTTCTTCTGCCAAAAGTCAGCAGGTAGGTAAAAAGAAAAAGGAGAAAGGTTCCGAGGGGAATCTTTCTCCTTTTAGTATGTCAAGTGCTTACTTTACCATCACCTTTTTGCCATTGATGACGTAGATGCCTTGGGGGAGTTGTTGGAGGGAGCGGATACCGTTCAAGGGTTTCCCGTCAAGGGTGTAAATTGTGGGGGAGGAGGTGGTGGAAGTGAGGATTTGATGGATGCCCGAGGGGGGCACTTGCTTGTAAAGTTGCACGGCGGTTTGCTTGCTCTTATAGGTAGCAAAACGCGGTGAGGAAGGGTTGTACTGAATACTGCGGTTGGAGTATTTCACACTGAGGATTTCAGCATTGCCAGAGGCGTCGATGTTGATGTTCCAGTTGGCCGCCTCAAGCGTAGCGTCTGTGCCTGCATGCAGTTTGTTGTCGTTAGAATTGATGGCAAGGTAAGTGCCCGCCGCAGCGTCGTAGAGGGTGTAACCCAAGGCGGTCTTGCCCAGTTGGAGCACGTAGGGCGCATTGCTTGTGCTGGTCGCTCCGGTGTAAGTGCGGTCGGTGAGCGTCACGTCGCAATAGGTGCGAATGTCTCCGCTCTGTGCGGCGAGGGCTTTGCCTTTGGTTTCACACACAATGAGGTAGCGCGCACCAGTAGTGAGTTCGGCGGTAGAAGTGATGCAGGCGTAGACATTGCTGCCCGTTGCGCCCGTCTCGGGAAGGGTGTAGGTGGCAGTTGCTTCCTCGCCCATCACGCCACTTGCATTGATGGCATACGCCTTAATCGTGGTGGGGGCATTGATAATGACCTGCGCCGTAGTCGTAGCCGTTAGGTAGTCGCCACCGTTGACGCTGTACATCAGCGATTCGCCTTGCGCGGTAGTAGAAATGGTTACCGTTGTGCCTTGTGCCACCTCGCCCGCCTCGGGGTTGAAGGTGGGCGCTGCGGGGCGCTCGGTGACCTGCTCAAAGGGATTTTGGTAATTGTCAGGATTAAAGGCGGTGGAGGTCACTGTACCCCAAACGTACTGCTCCAAACCGGGGAAGTCGATGTAAGGGTTGCGGTTGCGCTGAATCTTATAAACCGCCTCGTTGCGGTCAATTTCTTTCTGACTCACAGGGTCTTCCTTCGCCCAACGGAGGAGCATGTTGAGCGCCCAAGTAGCATAGGCAGGATAGCGCTTACCGTCGAGCATGGCGCTGCTCCAATCGGCAATTTTATCTTCGTAAGCCGTAGCCATATAGAAGTAGGTGCGCGCAAGGTCTCCCTTGTACTCATCATTGGGTTCAAACACCGTGCCCGAATATCCCGCTATGGAAGACGGACCGAGCTTGCTCCACCCGTTATAACTCGACCACGTGGGCGAATTGGTTTCGCCGTAGGGATAGTTAGAGCGGCGCCCGTTGACGTAACCGTCGGTGGGGTAGAGGTGGAAGAGGTCGGTGTACATAGGCGAAGCATCGTTAAACCAACTCTTGGGGAAAGAGTGCTCGCGGTTATAGACGTCGCCCTCGGTCTTGTAATTCCCCGCTTGGTCAGTGCCAAAGGCAAAACTGCGCTTCACGGAATACATATCCCAAACGCTACCGTCGGGGCGGCGGTCGGTAGACTTAAAGTCTTCCCAAAGGTCGGAATAACTGCGTTGCACATGGTCGGCCACAATGCCGTAAAGGGCTGTCTTAAGTGCTGCGCCCGACTTGCCCTTTGCTCCGGAATAATAACCCGCAGGGGCTTGTGCAATAACTGTCAGTGGGGACAGCAGGGCGACGAGTGTGAGGAGAATAAATTGTCTCATAGTGAAAGGATTTTCTTTATTTTTAGTATGCACTGCGTGTGGGACGGAAATACCATTCTGCACACTTGAGGTGGTAAAATTACAGAAAAACTTATAGATTACTTGTAGGTGGGGTAAAAAAAGCAATTCTTGGGGCGGAAAAGCACGGAGGAATGTTGGTCAACTATCCGAATTCGTGTAACTTTGCAATCTATAAACGCCTCAGAGTTTCTGAGACTCAAACCTCATAACCTTATAACCTACAAATATGGACAAGAATCAGCGTTACATGATGCGCGGTGTGAGCGCAATGAAGGAAGATGTGCACAACGCCATCAAGAATATTGACAAGGGTATTTTCCCCCAGGCTTTCTGTAAGATTATCCCCGACATCCTCGGTGGCGATCCTGAATACTGCAACATTATGCACGCTGACGGTGCCGGCACAAAGTCTTCGTTGGCATACATGTACTGGAAGGAAACTGGCGACATCTCTGTGTGGAAGGGTATTGCCCAGGATGCGCTGATCATGAATACAGATGACCTACTTTGTGTGGGTGCGGTGGATAACATTCTTGTGAGTTCAACCATCGGTCGCAACAAGATGTTGATTCCCGGCGAAGTCATCTCTGCCATCATCAACGGCACGGACGAGTTGCTCCAGCAGATGCGCGACATGGGCGTAGGTATTTACGCTACTGGTGGCGAAACGGCTGACGTGGGTGACCTTGTACGCACGATTATCGTTGACTCGACCGTGACTTGCCGCATGAAGCGCAGTGATGTGATTGACAATGCGAATATTCGCCCTGGTGACGTAATCGTAGGTCTTTCTTCTTGCGGTCAGGCGACTTATGAAACAGAGTACAACGGCGGTATGGGTTCTAACGGACTTACTTCAGCACGCCACGATGTATTCTCAAAGTATCTTGCTGAAAAGTACCCCGAAAGTTTTGACAAGGCAGTGCCTGAAGAACTCGTTTATAGCGGTGGTTACAAGTTGACTGACGCTGTTGAAGGCGCTCCCTTGAACGCTGGTAAGTTGGTGCTTTCTCCCACACGCACTTATGCTCCTGTGGTGAAGAAGTTGCTCGACGAACTCCGTCCCCGCATTCACGGTATGGTACACTGCACAGGCGGCGCACAGACAAAGGTGCTCCACTTCGTAAGCGACAACTGCCGTGTGATTAAGGACAACATGTTCCCCGTACCTCCCCTCTTCAAGGCAATTCACGAACAGAGCGGCACGGACTGGGCAGAAATGTACAAGGTGTTCAACATGGGGCACCGCCTCGAAGTCTATGTTTCTCCCGAAGATGCTGAGCGCGTAATCGAAATCTCTAAGAGTTTCAACATCGACGCACAGATTGTAGGTCGCATTGAAGAAGGCAAGAAGAGCCTTACTATCAAGAGCGAATTTGGCGAATTTAATTACTAATCAGAATCTCTACGGAGCGCAATTCTTAAGGGGGGATGGTTTTGTTGTCCCCTCTACTCCTTAAAACTTCATGCCTTAAATCCTCCCTCCACCATGAGAAACACAACCTTCCGTCGCCTCTGCCTATTGTTAGGTATGCTCTTGGTTTTCGTGCAACAGAGTTTCGCAGGAATTATTGTCAACGACACCATTCAGAGCGAGATTCTCGGTCAGGCAATGCCCATTACGGTATATCTCCCCAAGGAATTTAAGCAAAATCCAGAGCGCCACTTCCCCGTGCTTTACTTGCTCCACGGATTAACCGATAATGAGCGCGCCTGGATGGACAAAGGGCAGATGGACCGTGTGGCAGACGAACTCATGGCGAGCGGCGAGGCAGAACCGATGGTGATTGTCATGCCCTGTGCCGGCGGAGCGGATATTCGCAACGTCTGGAACGGTTATTTCAATATGGAGGGTTGGAATTACGAAGACTATTTCTTTAAAGAATTGCTCCCCTCGGTAGAACAGAAATACCGCGCTGGAGGCAAGCGTGAGCAACGCGCCGTAGCAGGTCTCTCTATGGGAGGAGGCGGTAGTGTGAACTACGCCATGCGTCGTCCCGATATGTTTTGTGCATGCTATGCCATGAGCGCGTGGTTAGAGTCTAACAACTTCTTGCGTGCTTCAGACAAACGCGCCACCGACAAATTCTCTTTGCTTGTAGAAGCAGTAGACAAATTGGCTGCCGTAAAATTGTTGGACGCAATGAGCAAGGAGGACTTAAATACCTTGCGCACCGTAGCATGGTTTATCGATTGTGGCGACGACGACTTCTTGCTCGAACAGTCTGAAAATCTTCACATGAAGCTGCGTCACCTTCGCATTCCGGCACAATTCCGTGTGCGTAACGGCGACCACAATTGGGAATACTGGCACAATGCCTTGCGCCTTTGCCTCCCCTTTGTTTCACGAAATTTTAAGGACTAAGAAGAGTCTCAACCCCTTGACTCCCGCTCCTTGTCCCTATACCATGGAATCCTAACTTTTGATTCTTGACAACACACATATGAAAAAGTTTATCTATTTCCTTTGCTGTTCCCTCTGCGTCCTTGTGCTTTGCTACATGGTCTACGAAGCATGGATTGCTGTAAGCAACAACTGGCAGTCCCTCCGTTCACTCTCAAGCGCCTTTGGTGCATTCGGATGGTTCCTTATTACATATAATATTGTCACTCAATCTTACGAGTGGACCAAGAAACTTTGCAAGTAATTCTTACATGGCTGATAACAATTCACTTTTAGAAAAACTCGAGGGTTTGCAAGCGCGCTTTGAGGAAGTTAGTACACTTATTACTGACCCCAATGTCATTGCAGACCAGCAGCGCTACGTGCGCCTCACTAAAGAATATAAAGAACTTGAGGACCTTATGAATGCTCGTAAGGAGTATGCCAATCTTCTCGGCAACCTTGCGGAGAGTAAGGACATCCTTATGAACGAACAAGACCCTGAGATGAAGGAAATGGCGCGCGAAGAAATCCAGCTTTGCGAAGCGCGTATTCCTGAATTGGAGGAGCAAATCAAGTTGATGCTCGTGCCTAAGGATCCCGAAGACGCCAAGAATGTGGTGCTTGAAATCCGTGGCGGTACTGGTGGTGATGAAGCCGCGCTCTTTGCGGGCGACCTCTTCCGTATGTACACAAAATATTGCGAGTCGAAGGGTTGGAAACTCGAAGTTAGCTCTTGCAGCGAAGGTGCTGCGGGCGGTTTCAAGGAAATCGTTTGTAGCGTAACGGGCGTGGATGTCTACGGCACGATGAAGTATGAAAGTGGTGTGCACCGCGTTCAGCGTGTGCCTGCTACCGAAACGCAGGGTCGTGTACACACTTCTGCAGCAACCGTAGCCGTGCTCCCCGAAGCCGAAGCCTTTGATGTAGTCATCAACGAAGGCGAAATCAAGTGGGACACCTTCCGCTCAAGTGGTGCCGGCGGTCAGAATGTGAATAAGGTAGAATCAGGGGTACGCCTCCGCTACAACTGGAAGAATCCCATCACTGGAACGGTTGAAGAAATCCTCATCGAGTGTACCGAAACGCGCGACCAGCCCAAGAATAAGGAACGCGCCCTTGCGCGCCTCCGCACCTTTATCTACGACAAGGAGCATCAGAAGTATGTTGATGATATTGCCAACCGCCGTAAGACCCTCGTTTCTACTGGCGACCGCTCGGCAAAAATCCGCACCTACAACTATCCCCAGGGGCGTATCACCGACCACCGCATCAACTACACCATTTACAACCTCTCAGCATTCATGGATGGCGACATCCAGGATTGCCTCGACCACCTCATCGTGGCAGAAAACGCAGAGCGCTTGAAGGAAGCAGAACTTTAATGCGTAAACTACGCAAACTTTAATAGATTTAGGACGGTTCCATTTCGGGCCGTCCTTTTTTTATGCAAAAAAGTTACCCCGAAAATTGAATTTTTCACTCAATGTGATTATATTATATGTAGTTGACAAGTTTATAGGTACGAGTAAATGGTAGACAGAAGAACATAAGAACAGATTATTCTCCTGCTCAGAACACACGCGTGAAACATAAAAACCTCGTTTAATCAGTTGATAATAATATGTCTCACGCAGAGTACGCAAAGAGTGCAAATTTAAATATGTGCTTTTGTACTTATGTCTAAAACCTTTCAGCAGAGCTTCGCACCCTCGTCCACCTCCCTTTTCACTAATCTCTACAATTATGACGTACAACGAAATTGAAACCTTCTGTCAAGAACACGGATTCTTGTTTCACAAAAATGGTAGCGGCACTTTCGGAGCCGACAGGTATTGGACTTTCACCAAGGTGGAAAACAACACCCGCACCGTCTTCTCCATTGCGTATTACCCCGTACGCAACTGCCTTAAAGTGCGCACCGATGCCCACACCTACCAAGGCGTACCCGAATCGCTTGCACACATGCAGGAACTCCTCACGGCGTTGCGGGTAATGGTGTAGATACGCTTCTTCAATCATTTTCTCCTAATGACAGAGATAACTTAATTGGTTGGGCGTGTGGGGATTAAGGATAACTCCATTTTTGCACTGAAAATAAAGTTGCCCGAAAAATTGAATTTTTGTCTAAATGTTTCTATATTATATATGGCAGACAAGTTTATAGGTACGAGTTGACAAGAACCTTTCGGAGCGCACATTCCATATAATTAAGGCGTCTGCTTGGAACTCGTTTACACATCTCTATGCCCTACAAAAAACTTGTACCCTCAATTTTAAACCTCAAACTATGAGTAACGCAGAACAACAAAAGTGGTTTAAGGTCGCTCCGCTTTAAGGTTTTAAGACCATGCGGAGCATTTGACCTTAAAGTCCTTAATGACTTTATAGACCTTAATGCCCTCGTCACTTCATAATTTTAAGACCTTATCACAATGTCAACTACAAAAACACGAAAAGAAACTATTGTTGTCCCCACCTTACTTGTGGCAGTTGAACGCATTATTGCTGCGGCAGAAAATTCGCAGTTGTTGGTAGAAAAACTACGCGATGTGCTCCCCGAAATTGCTATGGTGGCAGATGGTTACGGCATCAATCACCGCCAAGCAATCATCTTTTGTGCGTGCTTAGACCGCGGACCGCGACGTGTGGATCTTCGCGATATTGCAAACTTCCTTGATGTAAGCAAAGTGCGTGCGCTCAGTTACAGCAGTGATATTGATGCACTCATTGCCCGCGGACTCTTGAAGTATCGCGATGTGAAGGATGAGGAAGAGTTTGATGTGCCCATTGAGGTGATTAACAAGTTGAAGCGCAACGAGTTTTACGAACCCATGTCGCCGGAAGGATTGGACATCCAGGCAATTTTTGAGTTTCTCAACAGATGGTTTGAAGAATTAAACCAAGATGCCATTACGCCCGACCTGATGAGCGAACGCCTAAACAACTTGTTGGCGCTCAACCCACAGGTGGAGTTTGTGGCTCAGTTGAAAGCGCTGCACCTTTCGGATTCCGACACGATGATGCTTGCCTATTTTTGTCACCTGCTTATCAACGAGGATGATAACGAGATTTGCAAGCGCCAACTGCGTTCCCTCTTCGACAGCATCAGTAGGTTTAATCGCGTCATGGCAGATATGCGCTCGGGCGAACATCTGCTTATCAAGCAGGAGTGGCTTGTGCCCATCTGTGCGGACGGGGTAATTTCTACCGACCGTTACCAACTTTCGGACAAGTCAAAGCGTGAACTGCTGGCAGAGTTTAACCTCAACCTTACGGCAGAGAAAATCGGCAACATGCTTGCACCCTCTGACCTCACACCTAAACAAATGTATTACACCGAGGCGAATGAAAAGCAGGTTCAAGAACTTCACGAATTGGTCACTCCCGAGAAGTTCCACCACATCCAGGAACGCATGCGCCAATGCAACTTCCGCGACGGTTTTGCCTGCCTCTTTTACGGAGGTCCTGGTACGGGAAAAACTGAAACCGTCTATCAATTAGCGCGCCAAACGGGGCGTCACATTATGGTGGTGGATGTGCCGCAAATCAAGAGCAAGTGGGTGGGAGATTCTGAGAAAAACATCAAGGCGCTCTTCGACTCGTACCGCCAACAGGTGAAGAAGATGCTCCTTGCGCCCATCCTGCTTTTCAACGAAGCCGACGCCATCATCGGCACGCGCAAAAGTGGCGCCACCAATGCTGTGGACAAGATGGAAAACTCCATTCAAAATATCATCCTGCAAGAGATGGAAACGCTTGACGGCATTATGATTGCTACGACCAACCTGCAAGAGAATCTTGACCCCGCTTTTGAGCGACGCTTCCTTTACAAAATCAAGTTTGACAGTCCCGACGCTCGTGTGCGCCAACGCATTTGGCAGACCATGATTCCGCAAATTGCAGAAGGCGACGCTCTCGCGCTTGCCAAGGATTACGACCTCAGTGGCGGACAGATTGAAAACATCGCCCGCAAGTATACGGTGTATACCATTCTGCACGGAAACACAGAAAATCCCCTTGCGCAGTTGAAGGAATATTGCGACGGCGAACGCCTCACGAAGCAAACCGCTGCGCGAAAGGTGGGTTTCTAATTCTCCCCCAAATCTGTTAATCACAAAAATAAAGCGGAGCGCCACCACACTCCGCCCTAAAAAACGCACAAACCGTGCATCGCTACCCGCCTGTCGTATGCTCAGCAGAATGGTAGTGATGCACGGTTTGTGCATAAAGTTCGTACGGTCAGAATGCCTACAAAAACGGTTTTGTAATCACTTGATAATTAAACCTGCTTTAAGCGTGAAAATTATTAGTAATGTATTTTAAATTATGTTACTAATAATTTTTTTTAGGTTACTAATAATTTTCACGAAAATAGGTTTAGTTTTTCGGGCAACTATTTTCCGAGCGTTTCCTCTGGCTCTGCGTTTTCCGAAAATCCAAAAATGTGACCCGCAAAGTCGTCAATGTCCGCCTGCTCCAATCCCTTATTATTGTCTAACGCTTCGCTGATGATGCGCGACATTTTGTAGGCGTAAATCAATTTCTGATTGTCGAAAACCATCAAGTTTGTTGAGGGCCAAAGGGTGAAGGCGTTGCCCTCGAAATTGCACTTTTCGCGCATGCGATAGATGAGGTTGTTGGGGCCGAGCGGGAAGCGCTTCGTTTCAGTGACGGTCTCCAATCCAAACTCGTTTTTGAGTTCCTCACAGTAGCGTGTGATGAATTGCTGGTAAGTGGTGACGTCGTGAATAGTGTCGTTTGTGTTGTCCTTTTTGCTGTGCGAGAGGTGGAAGTCCACATTATTTTCAGTATGCTTCAAGTGTCCCGCCATGACAATCATCCACGAATCAGCACCCTGCGTGAGGTTGCTAAGGTCAGTCATAAAGGCGCTACGGCGTTCCTCCTTCAACTGCAAGATTTGGAGTGCCTTTTTGTTATTCTTAGCCTCGTGCTCCGCCCTGTTTTTCTTGTCATACAGCGGTTCCTTTGACATGTTGAAGAAAGAGTCAAGTTCGTCTTCATCCACCTCTAAGTCCTTACAGATATAGTTGAAACCGCCCAACTTTGCGAGGTAGTAGGAAAACCATCCCGTGCCCGTTTCAGAGTAGCCCACGGGGCAGACAATGGTTACCTTAGAGTTGCGATTGATGCAACATCCGTACGCCGTATTTAAGGGGGAACTATTAACCACAAAGCGGTCGTCGGGATACCCTTCCGTCTCAATCGCCTCTGCAAGGTTTTTCATGCGGAATTCGGGATACTTTCTGCATACTTCAAATACATCCTTCAAGTCCATTCCCTGGCGGATTTGCAACCGTGATACAGGGATGAATTGTGGCACAAAGTTGAGGCGTGCGTATGCCTGACCTCCCTTCTCGGGTTGTGCGTCAAGGTAGCGGCGCAGATTCCTATTTCCAGCGCGGCGAAACACCTTTTTCATGCGGTGGTAATACTCCTCGATTTCTTCCTCATGGCGCTTCTCATCCATTGCGTCCATGAGTCCCGAACCAATTAAACCCGCGGGCACAGCAAAGATGGCGATGCCCAAAACTCCCACCATAGTGCCCACAATTTGTCCGAAAACGGTGATGGGGCTGGTGGTAATATCCGCAGGGTCTTCTACATATTTTACGAAGGTCCACACCAGGGCGTCCCAAAAACTAAAGTCAGGATTAGAGGAACCTTCTGCAATCCACATCAGCAGGGCAAAGGCGAGGGTCACCATTGCTAACAACATTATTGATACGCCAATTTGGTGCTTCGTAGCATTGTAGGCGCGCGAGAAGAGATGCAGTCCCTTTATAAGGGTAGAAAAGTTTTTCATTTAGTAATTTTATGTGTTGACATTCTGAGGTACAACCGTTAAGAGGTTACTCTCATGCCCTTCTGTCTGACATAGCGTTGCGTTTCAGTTTCTAAGTGGAAAGGGTAGGGAGTGTTGAGGGTTGAGATGATGTGTTCTATAAAAGCGAGGCAGTTTTCAAGGTCTGCCATAATGCAATACTCATCATGCTTGTGAGGATTGTAATATCCGCAACTGATGTTAGTGCAACTTACACTTAGCCCATTTATTAAGAGTGCCAAGATGTCGGTGCCTTTTCCCTCAACGGGGTGGTAAGAATACTTCTCGTTGTGAATTGCAGTAATAAAATCTGTGCTGCAACAAGGGAAGTCGCGGAGTGAAATGGTAAAATCAGAATTACCTGAGCGGTCGGGTTCTAAAACGTAAAGACTATCTTTGAAGAAATCCATGCGCGCTGCCTTTGCTCCGAAGATGCCTTTTTCTTCCAGCACGGTCATGAGCACCTTTACCCGCTCATGGCGCTCCAAACACTGCAAGCACACCCACATGCCGTTTTTGTCATCCGCACCAAGTCCTTCGTGTTCCCCTTTTGAGGGAGACCATCCATAGAGCACACCGTTTTCTTCAACTACAGTGAAGTCTTGGCTACGCTCCGTTTGTACCTGGTCCATGTGACACACCAGGGTGGGATAACCTCCCTCGGGATTCCCTTTGGTAAGGTATAGATTTCCCATCTCGTCCATTTCGATGAGCACGTCTGGGAGATGTGAGGCAACGTATTGAGTCACAAATTCAATCATGTGCCACTCCTTTCCCGAAGGGGAATGAATGGTGTATAAATCTTCTAAGAGTTTTCTTTGTGAGGGAGTCATAGGGTAGGTTCAGAGGGGGAGGGTTAATAGGTTTTGAGGTTAATTGATTTAGAGACATGACCTCATAACCTCACCATCTCATCCCCTCACTCATTAAGCATTTTCAAAATGTTTTGCGTAACTACTTCGGGGTGCAGGAACCATTCTACGGACCAAATGCGCACGACCTTCCAACCCAACATTTTGAGCACGGAGGGTTGCACCACTTCGCGGTCGCGTGCAGTCTTGAGTCTTCTGTAACCTTCGCCGTCGCAGATGATGCCCAACTTGTATGTGCCAGGATTCTTGGGATTTACAACGCCCACATCTATGCGGAAGGCCGACGAACCGATATTCGTTTTCACCTCATAGCCATGCTCGCGGAGTGTCTGCGCAATGTGTTGTGCCAGGGGTGAAGGTTGTAATTCCTGCTTGACGTCTTCTCCTGAAGGAAGTAGTGTGCCTTGTGCGGCAAACTTCAAGAAGTGTTTCAAGTCAATAACGCCCTGTGCCTGTGTGCGACGCTCGTCAATTTGCTCGGGCAGCAAGGTTGAGAACACCTTCATCTCGTAACGCGCACGGCTTACGGCAACATTCAAGCGGCGCTCTCCGCCCACCTTATTCAGCGGCCCGAAGTTCATAGACACCTTGCCTTCCTTGTCGGGTCCGTAACCAATGGAGAAGAGAATAACATCGCGCTCATCACCCTGCACATTCTCCAAATTTTTAACGAACAAGGGTTCCTCTGCTTCCTGATTTTTGCGTTCCAGTTCGGGGTTGTCGGCAAGCATGCTGAGCAAGAGGTCTTCAATCAACTCGCTCTGCTGTTTAGAGAACGCCACAATACCCAAACTGCGCTCGGGAGTTTCCTGCAAGCGCTTTTTTGCTTCCGCCACAATAGCCTCGGCCTCCGCACGGTTCGTGCGCGTCTTGCCAAAGTCGTACACGCCGTCTACGTGTTGCCACGTTACGCGCTGCATCTGGTCGTCGGCAGAGGGGAAGGTAAGCAGACGACTGTCGTAGTATTGCTGATTGCTGAATGCAATAAGGCTTTCGTGTTTTGAACGGTAGTGCCAACCCAAATAGCGAGAAGGCATAGAGAGCGAGATACAGTCGTCAAGGATACTCTCTTGGTCGTCAATATCCACTTCATCTTCATCCGTCACATTGGCATTAAAGAAATTCGTGGGCGGCATCTGTTGCGGGTCGCCCACTACGATGCTCGCCTTTGCACGTGCGATGGAGCCGACTGCCTCACTCGTAGGCATCTGACTGGCTTCGTCAAACACCACAAGGTCAAACTTCGGCGCGTCCATCTCTAAATATTGCGCCACGCTGAGCGGACTCATCAGCATTACGGGGCAGAGCATGGGCAGCAGGTCGGGCATCTGATTGATGATGTTACGGATGCTCGTGCCGCGCCCCTTGTTGCCAATGCGCTTGCGTAGCAGCGTCAATTGACTGCTTAATTCGGGTTTGAGCGCACCTACGGGAAGGCGTGACGTGAGTCGTGCCACCAATTCTTGGCGCGTAAGTTGTTGAAACTCTCGAGTGAGCGTACGATATTTCTCAATCACTTGCTCAAATAATACCCCGTTGAAGTCTTTAAGGATAGGGCATTGCTGAATCAAGAGTTGCGCCATTTGCTGATATGCCGCCGCCATAAACGCACGCTGTATTTCGGCAATTTCTACGCCTGAGAGGTGCAAGTTTACAGCGTCTGCCAATCCCATTTCGGAGAGGCGTCCTAACTGCTCAGCGTACGCTTTCCAAGCGGGAAGCAGATGCAGATTTTCATTCCAGCGCTTTACGGCAACCTCCAGGGCAGCGATGTCGTCAATAAGGGCATCATCTACCGTGGCGAGCGCTGCAAATTTCTTCCACTTGTAATCAATGTCAAGGTATTGGCGCGTGGTTTTGTTGAGAAACTTCATTGCCGCCCCGCGCTCTATTTGCTTTCTTACGCCCTCCACAATCTGGGGCAACTCGGTGAGAATCTTTTCCACCCCTTCGCCCGTCATGTACTTCGCCGCGTAACTATTTGTCGCTGTGGGCGCTTTGTATTTCGGCAGGAACCCACGCAGCGGATGCTCTTGCGGCGCTATGCCCAAGAGATTCGTGCTTGATGCGAGCGTAGCAATTTGTTCGCACAAAGCCTCTACTTCCTCGCGCGACTTGCCTTTAACAAAATCCTTGGGTAACTCAAGCGGATGCGTCTTTGTGGCCAGGAAGCGGTCGATGCAGTCGCTAATGGAGTAACCCACCTCTTGTCGTTTGTGCAGTGCCTCGACGTGGTTGTTCAACTGCTGACGCTGCACGAACAGCGTCTCTGAAGCGCGCTGAAAATCCTCACTCCCTGTCGCCTCGCTCACTTCAATCACTTCCTTCAACTGTTGCAAGAAGTGGTGCTTCTCCATCTTGTTGGAGTGCAGTTCTAAGCAGAAGGGTGCCAACCCAATTGCCCCCAAACGGTGGTGCACCACGTCGAGCGCCGCCTTTTTCTGTGCCACAAAGAGCACGCGCTTGTTGTGATACACCGCATTGGCAATCAAGTTTGTAATCGTTTGACTCTTCCCCGTGCCCGGAGGTCCGTAGAGCACGAATGAATCTCCCTGTGCAGCCGCCACGAGTGCCTCGAGTTGTGAAGAATCGGCATCCACGGGTACTGCCACCGCTTCGGGCATGAGTTCGCGGTCCATCTGTCGGGCATCAACCGTGTCGGAAGCGGCATTCATCATCAAGCGCCCCTCAACTAAACTGCGCACCAAGTCGCTCTGCATCACCTCCGTGGGATGCGTGTGAATGTCGTTCCACATGACGAACTTCGTGAAGGAGAATACGCCCAGCAGCGCCTCTTCTACGACCTCCCAACCCTCACGCTCTTGAATGGCTTCGCGCACTTGGTGCATCACCAACCTTACGTCTGTGCCGTAGGCATCTTGTGGTAGGGGCGTGATGCCCTCAATTTCTATATCATACTGCTGGCGCAGAAACTCTGTCAGCGTGATGTTCATCACCACCTCTTCGTCGCGCTTCCTTACGGCATACGCGCCGCCCTTCATCGGCACTATGTTTACGGGCATCAGCAACAGCGGTGCCATATACACCCTGCCGCCCGCGCGTTCACACCAGCGCAGTGTGCCCAATGCGATGAAGAGCGAGTTAGCCCCCGTCTCCTCCATATTGGTGCGCACCGTGCGGTAAAGCGTGCGCAGTTCCTTTTGCTCCAATATGAGTTCGCGCCCCATGTTCAGCTCATCCTCTATTTGGCAAATGTCTGCGCAGGGCAACAACAGCGTGTTTCTGCCCAACTTCGTGTTCAGCAAATTGTTGCGCAACGTCATGTCGAGCAACTTACGCTCCCACAAGCGCAACTTTGCCACGCCGCTTTGCTCACAGTTCTCCTCAGCCAATAGGCGTTCCGCCTGCAGCATTGCGCTTCTTGCCGCCTCCATGCGCTCCACCAAGTCTGTGCGAACGCCCGCCGGTAATTGCTGCAAATCACTGTCGGCGCCAATCTGCTGCATCTGTCTTTTGCAGGTGCTTATGAGTTGTAAAAGGTCCATAGTAGGGTAGTAATAGGGTGGTGACTTAAGGTTAAAATAGGGACTAAAATTCATCGGTTAAACCCACATTTGTGAGGGGGAAAAAGTGGGTTTGTAACTACGTGAATATTAGTACGGAATAAAGATAGTGATTTTGCGAAAATTATTAGTAACCTTTTTTAAATTACATTACTAATAATTTTTTTTAGGTTACTAATAATTTTTGCAACGGTATAGCAGTTGTCTCGACAACTTCAAGTTCGGTTTGCCATTGCAGAAGAATTCCTTCTCATAATTCTTTCTGCATTGAGGGCAATACATGCCGTAATTCGTTTGTCGTTTATACTGCCTTTATGTTTTAGCATTCACAATCCGTATTGGCAATGAGCCTGTAGCGCTGGTTGCTTTCGTCCCACTCAACGAGTTCGAATCTACAATCGCCAAGAGTGCCACAGTCATCAATGCTGCCGCAGGAATAGACTTTCCCAGCATAGTGGAGGTTGTCGTGAATGGTGATGGTGTCGCCAATATTGTATATTCCGCCGTCGAGAAAGTTGTACTTCTCGAAGTGTACGCCTCCGATTTTGAAATCTGCGGGTACGGTAAAGGTGGTCACGCTGTTGTTGATACTGTCTGTGCGCACCAATAAGTAGCGGGGATGGTAGTCGCGACCGTAACTGATTTTGAAGTCGTTGTATTGAAACACGTTTCTCTCCGACACATGGATTTCGCCGGAGTCTACAATTTCACCGTCGCTATCAGTGAGTTCGTAATACAGGTTTTCATCCTCGTCGCCCCAAAGTCCGATAAAATCAAAGACACAATCTTCGTCTTCGATGAAGTCGTAAATGCCGTCGATGTTGTCATCCTCAATGCAGTCTTTTACGCTGCGGGCAGTTTCTTCGTCAAGTTCGTAAATGTCGCAACGCATGGCATCCATGCTGCAGTTAGCACCGAGGGTGAGTTCCATTTCGTTGCTCTCGTCAAGGGGAGCGTAATCAAGGTTGGGGGTGAGCGTAATGCTATAATCTACGCCCGTCAATGTCTCATCTTCGAAGCGGAAACTCATCTGCACTTCGCCGTCGTTGTCCTTGATAGCGTGCTTGGCAATGAGTACACCGCAGTCGTGAATGTCCTGGCAGTGCTTGAAGTCGTACTCGTTGAGCGGGAGGGGCACGTCGTCAAGGAAGAGTAAACCGTCGTCCTCACACATGATGAGTACGTCGATAGACTTTTGGCGCCCGCCTGCTTCGTATGTGTAATTAAAGTTCCATCCTTCATACTCGCAGATGTCCACATAAACCTGTGGCTGGTCTGATTCAGGGATGGGCGCTTCCTCGGGCACATCGGTGGTGTCGTTTGCCGTGTTAGTGGGGGCTGTTGCTGTGTTCGTTGGAGCAGTTGTTGTAGAAGAGTTGCCTACCTGCGTACCACACTCGGGACAGAAATAGGCGTATGATTCCATCTGCGCACCACATTCGGGGCAGTATTTTTTTTGAGCATTCTGAAATGCGTCAAGTTGCTTCGCTGCCATCTGCTGTGCCTGCACCAATTGCTGCTCCATTTCGCGCTGCATCTTATCGAGCGCCGCTTGTTGTTCTGCTATGTATTTATCAAAGTCCATAAGAAAGGTGAATGGGTAAAGGTGAATGGGTAAGTAAGTGTTTCGCCACAGTTACTACAAGTATTTCCAGTTTGTTTAGAACCACAATTAGGACTGTAAATAGGATACAGTTTTTCGTTCAGTTCATAATTTCAGTTTGTTGACTGACTTTATTTTGTCTGTATCGCATCAAGCACGTTGCCCTTCTCGTCCATCTTCACGCGGATGTGTGAGCGGAGCGCATTGCACTCGCGAGCGTAATTGTAGAGGTAACCCTTTTGGGGATTGCCGTAAGCGTCAGTAGTTTGATAGCGCTCTACGCTGAACAGTTCGCGGGGCGTTACTCCCAGGGTATTGTAGAGGTGCTGCACGATGCCTTCGTGTAAGCGTTCAAGGTTGGCGTCAACCGCAGAACGCACTTGCGCAAGGATGGAACTGCTTGCAGACTGACTGCCAACGGCAGTGCCTGCATTGCCCTGCTTTACCACTTGCTTGCGGGTGGGGCGGAAGGGGATGCGGTGCATTTGCGTTTTCGAACCGTCGTCAAACTGCAATTGGGTAATCGCACTGACATTGGGGCGTGTGCCCAGCATGGGGTTGCCGTAGAGGTTGAACATCAACACGGTTGCCCAGGTGATTTCGTCTTCCTCAATCATGCGACTGCTGTTGTAGTAGTCACACTTCGCTTTGAGGAAGGCTTCGCCCGCAGTCATGGTGCCGATACACTGATACTCGGCAAAGCGCGCCATGAAGGTTTCTGAATACGCCGCAGGTTGGATGCGCCACGTGTCGTCATGCTGATAATTGCCACACTTACCCATGGCGGGAACGCAGGCGCCGCAATAGAGCAACACACCATTGTTATACAGCGCATTGAGCAACATACTATCTTCGCGCTTATACTTAATGTAACGACCGCCCCAGCATGCCACGGTGTTGAATATCTGTGCCTTGGTCTGCCCAATCATGTCGATGTCAAAAGCCAAGTCGGTGCTGTAAAAACCAGAGTCTTTTGGGTCGCACGCTCCGTGAAGGTTGAACACAAGCATGTCTGCCTCAGAGAGCGATTGGTAATAATTCTTGCGCAAGTCCTCATCCATATCCACAAGGATTGAGGGACTGATATACATATTGTCGAGCGTAACGTTTTCCTCATTCTCCAAAGAGTGAGTAGGTAAGTTGCGCGACATTTCACGACTCGCGGGAATCCAGTCAACATTCGACGTCATCACCGCGCGCCCAATGCCGATGCCGCCCGCCTTTGACGCCTTCATGCTACCCTTAAAGTAGTGCTCAAGGTCGTCTTTAAGCGTAGACGTCATCTTACCCATTTCAAGGGGCAAGCGTGACACGTTGCAGCGTGCCTTGTTGTAGTCAAGGAAGTCCAACTGAATTTGTCCGTAGAAGCAATAGTAGAAGTCGGCATACACACGCTCCTGATATTCATCACCGCCCCAGGGCGAGGGAGAGTAACAAGGATTTTCCTCACAGGGCTGGGGGATGACGTCGTTCCCCCCAATGATGAAGAGCGAGAGTTTTGGACCAGGCACAATGTCTTCGTCGGCAATGAAATGTTGCAGAATTTCGCTGTAATCCATCCATGTACCTTCGCCCAACTGTCCCTGATGATTGGCCACGTCAAGCAGGTGGCAACGGACGCCAAGATCGTCGTTGTCGTTCATGAAGTTTGCCAAAAGTGACACCACCTTGTCACGCTGCGTGTTGTATTTCTTTGCCAGTTCCGCAGTGTCGGTGAAGAGAATCATTTCCTGACCCTCGTTGCGCACACAAGAAGCGCCGCCCTCATCAGAACAGCAACTTTCGCCCGACAAAGACTCGCCGCAATTGGGACAGAAATTGGCCTTCCCCTCAATCTTCATGCCACATTCGGGGCAGAAGCAAACGGCAGGTTGCGACGCGGCGTTGAGCGTGGCAGGTTGCCAATCAGATTGGGGAGTCAAACCCTGCAAACGCTGATTGAGGTCGTTATTTAGGTTATTCAAATAGTCATCAAGGTTCATAGTTAGGATGATATTAAGATAGGTTTATGATTACAGTATATTTATTCGTGGTGAAACCAGTCGCGCAGCAAAATGAGTTGCGGATACTGCGGACTTTGCCAATACCAACCGCCCGTGGGCGACAGGGCGTCGTAATTCACTTGCTCATGGATAAATGCCTCTAAGGCCTCGCGCGTCTCATGGCGCTGCTTGCCACAGAGCAGGTCAAGCGTATTCATATCCTTGAGTGTCTTGGCATAGAAGCGCTCCCGCCGTTTGCCGTCGGGGCGACTGTTGAGAAAGTCGGCGTAGCGCGTCTCTAATTCTTGGGTGGGAGTAACAGTGTCGTCAGCCTTTGGCGCTACACATTTATTCGTATAGAGCGCCACCTCCTGCGCCGTGAGCAGGTGGGCAACTAAAGCGCGATACAACCACTTATTGCCCATGAGTTTTTGCATGGCGGTGATGGAGAAATAACCCTCTAACCACCCCTCGGGCATCTCACTCGTGCGATACAGGTGGGCAGTCTTTCGCCGGTTCATGGCAACGTGCTTGCCCTTGCCGCGCTTAATGCCTTCCGTCTTTGAAGCGCCCAATCCGCCAATGCTCGTCTGCCCCGTGTAAACGGCGCGAAGGGCGTCGAGGCAATACCTGTTGAGTTGCTCAATGTCGGCCTGGCGGTTAATCACTCCGAGCACGAGTTGCGCCCAACCGTATTCGCCATTCCCCCAATACAGGAAGCGCATGACGCTTCTCTCTGCCTTGCGAAGGTGCAGCATGAGTTGGCGCTCACGCTTCTCGCTGGGGGGAGACTTCCGCAGGGTGCGGATGCTCGAAATCAAGTGCTTGTTTTTGACCGTCACGCGGTCGATGTTTTCTTGGAAATTTTTCACCCACTTCTGTGAGAGGGTGATTTCGCGGCCACGGATGTTGTAACCTAAAAAACGGATAAACGCATCGCCCACAACGTCTTCAATCTTCTTGCTGTTGAGTTGAAGGCCCTTCTTGCTTAGGTTTGAGACGATACACTGCGTGGCGCGCTCGTAGTTCTCGCCCACATAGATAATGTCGTCGGAGTAGCGCACGTAATCGCCACCGAGGGCAGCGACTTCACGGTCGAGTTCAAAGAGTATCACGTTTGCCAACCACGATGATACAGCACATCCCTGTTTGATGCCTTGATAGGCCTCTACAAACTGCTTTTTACGACTGTCGAAGTAAACGTCAGAGTCGTAATAGTTGCGCAGCAGGCGGATGACGGCAGACGCCCCGTGGCGCGCCTCTACGAGGTCAAAGGCATGGTGGATGTGTTCGCGCCCGATGGTGTCAAAGTATTTATGGATGTCGAATTTTCGCCCCACAACCTTGTGGCTGTTCATGCCACTGAGCGTAGCGATGCGCTCCGACAAGTTGCGCACAATCTTTCCCGTGCCAATCCCCTCTTGATAAGATTGACAGGCGGCATGCACCATGCTCTTCTCGTTGCGCATTAACCATTTGTAAATGGCGTTGAGCAGGATGCGGTCAAGCGGTTTATTGACAAAAAACGTGCGCTCCCCGCCGTCCTCCTTTGGGCAATACCCCGTGTGGGGCGGTTGTATTACGTAACTGCCCTGCCCAATCTTAAGGCAAAGGTCTGCCCTGCCGTGAGGGTCTTGGATATACTCAAGCACCTCAGTGGGTATACCTTTTCTCACTCCGTGTGCAATGACTTCTGCCCAGAGCGAATCATCTAAGAAAAGTGACCTGAGTATGTAATCCATGGGTTAAAAACTGCCCCAAAAATGGGGTAAAAAAGTGGCTTTGTAACGCACCGAAAATCAGCACCCTATTTTAGCGAAAATTATTAGTAACCTTTTTCAAATTATGTTACTAACAATTTAAATTATGTTACTAATAGTTTTTACTACAATAGGTATAGTTTTTAGCGCAACTAATGTTGAGGCGTTTTTGACGGAAGAACAGAAGTGCAGCATTAGAAAACGTGTTCTCATGTCCTTGTGCCAAAAACCAGTGTGCACCTTACGTGCAAAAAAAGAAAATCAATCCCATTGGCGCGGGGCATTCCTTTAGTCATTTAGATGATTTAACGTCCGGATGTCATGTCCGCCACAGGCGAAGACATGGCCATGTCCGCCTGTGGCGGACACGATCAATCCGGACGTTAAATTCAGTCGTGCCAACCAGATTGATGAGACTTGCCCGAGTCTGTTTCAGTGTAGCGTGAGGGTTACGCGCTACGGTTAATTGCGGTAATTGTCAGCGTCGAAAATGCCTGAGTCAATATATTTCTCAACGAAAAAGTTGAGCATCTCGTTGCCGTCGAAATCTGTATCAATTGCCCTTTGCGCAATCTCCATAACGCAGGCGTCACGCGTCATCTTGTTGCCCTCATCGTCCTTATACTGGAGGTTAAGATGCTTGACAATTGTCATCATTGAAGAGTAAGCACCGTCGCCCGTGTAAGCGTTTGAAAACTCATTCGGGTAATCTATATCAATCGCCTCAAAGAAATGTGAACTTGTAACGCGCTTGTCGTTGTACTGCTTAACGGCGTTGTAAAGTTCCTTGTCATTCCCGGCACGCTGAATCTGCTGAGTGAGGAGTTCGATTTGCTTATAGAGGGCGGGCAAGTTTCTTTCCTTGCAATTCTTTTTGCCCCAACCATGAAGGGGAGTCTTTTGTGGCTCTTCACAATAGTAGTAATTCTCCTTATAGTGTTTGCCACACTTTACGCCTCGCATCTTGGGGATGATGACATAATTGCCTGCAAAGCTGTTGTCGCGTTCATTTGCATAACCGTTTACATAATCCTTAAGCAACTCAAGGTCTACTTTTGCCATAGCGACCGCCACTTGCTTGTTCCACCATCCCGCACGAATATTGTAAGTGGCCGACGTCTTGTCGTTCATCTCAGCAAGTGCCTTGAAGTTTCTCACCAAAGTGTTCCAGGCTTTCGTGTAGTCCAAAGTTTTAAGTTTCGTTTTGTAGTTATACTCAAAACTTTTCTTGTGGTTATAAGTACCCATCTCTACAAACTTCGGCAAAATCCAGCTTCGGTTCAGGTGGAGCGTATCGATGTAGGTGCGCCCCGTGATTTCTGCGCACAACGCCGAAAGGTCTGTCGCAGCAGTATCCTTCTGCTCCGCACGGGGGGCAGTTTTAACGGTTTTTTCGGTCTGAACCGCCTCAATCTCCTTTACAGTTTCCACCTTCTGTGGAGCAGGTGCGGGAACGTAAGGCGTGGGGAATACCGTGGGGATTGTGCCAAACAGCAGGCATAATTGGTCGATGTTTTTGGCTGGTTGCCAATCCGTCAGACCATCTGCCCACGTCAGCGTTTCGGCAGACACAATTTCAAATTGCAACATGTTGGCAAACTGCCTGAAGGTTACAGGGCCGAAACTCTGTCCGTTAAGTACACAATAATATTTAATACCACCGTGTACTTCTTCCCAATCTATGTTATTCATATTCTTATCATGTAAAAATTAGGTGTTTATCTTCCCTTACGAGTAGCGCGATAAATGATGTAGCACGTAACGCACCACATTCCCCCCTCAAATATTAGGGAACAAGGTTGCACACTTTGGGCATACTCCTTGCGGGAATCCAGTCAGACATGCCTTCTGTCCACACCAAGGTGTCGCGGGTCACAATTCCGAAGGTCACCATGTTGGTCAACTGGTGGATGTTTACAGGTCCAAACGATTGTCCGCCAAGCACGCAATAATACTTCGTGCCACCGTGAATCATGTCCCAGTCAATAGACATTTCAGCAGATTCTTCTACCTCCTCTTCAACTTCTTCTTCGTCCCCATCATCCTCGGGGTCTTCTTCGTCGGCCTCCGAGGGGTTGATGATTAACTTTGCATCCGATGACGCTCTTTCCAATTTGCGCACCAAATCCTCAGCATCTTCGAGCGAGAGTTTAACCTTGAGTGGTTCTTTGCTGAGTAATAATGTGAAACCGGTCTTCTCTTCAGCCAGCGACTTGCTAAACCCGCAATGCTTCATAAGTGCTTTTATCATAGCGTATCGATCGTCGCCCTCGTCCTTAAGGAATACGGTGTATCCGTAGGGTGCCTCCTTCCCTTCATCTTCGGGATCTTCTTCGTCAGCCTTGGATGGTTTGATCTTAAATTCAGCAGTCGTAGCATCCTTTTGTAACTTATGCACCAACTCCTCAGCATCTTCGTACGAGAGTTTTACTTTGAGTGGTTCACCGGTGAGCAATAAATAACTGGTCTTCTCTTCAGCCAGCGACTTGCTAAACCCGCAATGCTTCATAAGTGCTTCTATCATAGCGTCTTGATCGTCGCCCTCGTCCTCAAGGAATACGGTGTATCCGTGGGGTGCATTGGTTGAGGACTTTGTGTCGTTCCTCTTAGACGGCATGACGGAAACAGAATTCCAGATATCATCTTCTTGCTCCTCTGCCCCATTGGTATCAATGCGCACTGTGGCCCCGGCTGCTTCTACCGCAGCCTTTATGCGTTGCGCTTCATCGTATGAATCTACTGTCTTTAGCTTAATGTCAAGTAACCAGCAAGAATCTACTTTATCCTTAGCGTCCTTAAGGTCTAATTTGCAGGATTCTTTGATGGCCTTTACGACGCTAAGATTTTGCATACCAGCAGTGACGAGCATTACATCATATGTCTTTGCCATAGTCTAACTTACTTAAAATATTCCTCAACATATTGCAAAGCTTCAAGCACAGCCTTACTATGAACTGTAGATGCTGCCGCCTGCTCAATGAGTTGCTTACCCGTCAATTTGTTCTTTGGCAATCCGCGACCTTCATAGTATGCACGACCGTAGAAGAACAGTCCGGCGGGATGTTTTGCATCATAAGCCATCTTTGCCCACTGGAGTGCAATGTTGTCATCCTGCGTAACAACTTCGCCTTTGTAATACATCTGAGCAATGTCGTATGCTGCATCCATGTATCCCATAGACGCTGCTGCCTTGTAGAAAGCTAAGGCGTATTCAGTGTTTTGTTCGTAATGCGCAATTCCTTCTTCATAGATTAGTCCTTTGGCATACATTACCGCAGGGTCTTGGTTTTGAGGGTCTGTTGCCATCACCTTGTCAGTCCAAGCATTGGCTTCATCTTCCTTGCCGGCAAGTCCAAATAAATAAGCACAGAACGCCATAGCGAAAGGTTGACCTGCCAACGCCGGGGGAATGCACATATTAAGCGAACCACAAATGATGTCTTCGGCGTCCAAACCAGAACCCAAATGTAACACGCTTTTATATGCCTCAAAGGCCATAGCTGTCCACTTTTCTTGTAGCGCAGCACCAGCTGCTAATGCCTGCTGCTGTGCTTCCTCTTCCGCTTTGCGCTTTGCTTCTTCCTCAGCTTGAAGTTTAGCCTCCTCCTCAGCTTGGCGCTTCGCTTCGGCTTGAGCTTTCTGCTTCGCTTCCTCCTCAGCAACTTGGGCTGCGGGCTTTTTGTTGAAGAAGTTGATGAGGTAGAACGCACAACTCTCTTCCTTCACTCCCATCCCTTCTGCAAGTGCAGGGTCGCCAAGAAGGAATACGGTGTCGGCAAAGCATTGAAGTGCAGGAGAGTATTCCCCAGCGACGCCAGAGAGGAGAGCCTTTGCTTCATACTTATTGTTGTCCATCAAAGCGCAGGCCGCTGCGAGGAGCAACATGTTGTCTTCTGGGTAAGTGGTGAAGGTGTCAAGTCCGTTAAGAATCCTTTCACTTTCTTCTCTCTTGCCAATCTTGCGATATGCCAAGCAGCTCCAGAAAGACTTCCAATAGTTGTGAGCCTTGAATGTCTCGTATTTGTTAACACACTTTTCCGATTTCAGCGCCGCCAATACAAGGTAGTATTTATACTGCAATTCGTCGTTCGTAAATTTGCCCGCCAACTCTTCAAAGTTGTCAATCTGTTGCATGAGTGCATGCACTTCGTTTTTGTGAAGCGCATCAGAAAGTTGCTTCAAACGAGTCTTTGCCACAGGCGAAAGTTTTTCCTTAGGAGCATTTTGCAGAACCAAGTTTTCCACTTTATCCAGAATCTCCTTGGCTTCCTCAGCATCTAAACCAAGTTCGTCACGATACAATTTAAGCTGTCTTTCCTCCTCCAATTCCAGCACGTTGTCTTCATACGCACGCTTGCAGGCATTGTAAAAGAGGTTTCTTTTCTCAAGCTTCAATTCCGTGTCCGACTTGGTGGTGTAGTTGTTGTTCACCGTAGTATTGCTGATGTTGCGCTGGTCGTAGGTATTTGTGGTGCTGGTACGTGTAACGTTTATATTTCCGTCAACAGCAAAGCCATTGCCGAAGTTGACGCCGAAGTCGGGTGTCTGAGGATCTTCAAGTAATCGTACGGGACCACCATCAGGTCCCATACAATCAGAACAGAAGATACCTTTATCATAATTTTTTTTACATTGAGGACAATACATACTTTATATATATATTATATGTGTGTTGAGTAATATTAAAGGTTATACCTTAGTTTATAGGTGTGATGTAGTAAAGATAATCTTACAGGTTACTCCGCTTCCTTAAAGACACTACCGTCTTTATTGAGGAAACCCTTCTTGTCGCCAATTTCAACCTTATACAAACCGCCGTCAAGACTCCAAATGTAAGTGTACTTACAAGGTGTAACCAACTTCATGGTCTTAGAATTTAAGAAACCATACTTGTTACCCTGCTGCACCTTCATCAATCCACTTTCACTGTCGATGTTAAAAACGTAGTCAAACTGGGGCTTTACCACTTCAACACCTTCGGGGGTGATAAATCCGTGCTTGCTGTTAAGGGTTACTTTCATGAGTCCAAGGTTGGCGTCCTTGCTGTAAATATAGTCGTACTTGGGACTGATAATTTCTGCACCCTTCGCGTTCAAGAAACCATACTTGTTATTGGCACTTACCTTGATAAGTCCAGTTTCACTGTCTTTACTATAAATGTAATCGTACTTGGGTTTAGCAACAACAACACCCTGCGTGTTCGCCAAACCATACTTACCATTCTTGCGAATCTTATAGAAACCATCGCTCTCGCTATACACATAGTCGTAGAGCGCTTTCAGTTGAGCTTTAACGTCAAGGTCGGGATTAACAGAGTTATCAGAGGTTGTTGCTAATTCGTTGACCGCCGCGTCAAATTGACTCATTGCCTCATTGATGGATGCGTCAAATTGACTCATTGCCTCATTGACGGATGCTTCAAAACTTTCCTCAAAATCACTTGCAGAGACATCGTCAATTTCACTCATTGCCTCATCAACATATTCACTTGCGTCAAAAGAAGAAGTAATTTCTTCTGAATAATCATCCGAATCTTCTCCGCCACAATACATAAATACGCCCAAGCAGATAGCAAGGAGCACTACGAATTTTACCAAGCAACTTCTTGACTTTTTACGCTTCGCCTCTTCTTCCTCAGCCTTGCGCTTTGCTTCCGCCTCCGCCTTGCGCTTCGCCTCTTCCTCGGCTCTACGCTTGGCCTCTTCTTCAGCCTTGCGCTTAGCTTCGGCTTCCGCTTTACGCTTTGCGTCTTCCTCTGCTTTGCGCTTTGCTTCCGCCTCAGCCTTACGCTTTGCCTCTTCTTCAGCCTTGCGCTTAGCCTCCTTGCGCTTCATCTCATCCTCCGCTTTGCGCTTTGCTTCCGCATCAGCCTTACGTTTTACTTCTTCCTCCCACGCCTTGCGCTTCGCTTCTTCTTCCACCTTGCGCTTGGCCTCTTCCTCAGCTCTACGCTTTGCCTCAGCTTCAGCCTTGCGCTTGGCTTCTTCCTCAGCTTTGCGCTTTGCCTCTTCCTCCGCCTTGCGCTTTACTTCTTCCTCCCACGCCTTACGCTTGGCCTCTTCTTCGGCTTTACGCTTTGCTTCTTCCTCCGCCTTGCGCTTGGCCTCTTCTTCTGCTCTGCGCTTTTCCTCTGCCGCCTTCTGCATCTTCTCAATTTCCTGAATTTGCTTCAGATAATCCGACTGCTGATTGGGAGTAGGAATAGAAGAGGGTGTAGCAGGTGCACCACCGGGAACAGCAGGCGCACCACCAGGAATCGCAGGCGCACCACCAGGAATCGCAGGTGCTCCGCTGGGAATAGAGGGCGCACCACCGGGAATAGAGGGCGCTCCGCTGGGAATAGAGGGCGCACCGCCAGGAACAGCAGGTGCTCCACTGGGAATAGAGGGTGCTCCGCTGGGAACAGCAGGTGCACCTCCGGGAATATTTACGCCAGTATTAGGGATAGACGGTTGGTTATTGCTTCCAGGGAGAGGGGGATTTATGTTTGCCATGATGTTTTTTTGTTTTATAAAAGTAATTTCTTAGTTGGTCATTGGGATACGCCGACCAAGCAATAATTTTCGCTGACTTGGGGTAGGGGGGATAGGTACTGTTTCTACTATGAAGGCGCACCTCCATAGTAAAAACTTTTCCCCTAAGGGCTGTACCTATATCACGACCTTACTAATTGGAAGTCAAATCCACATTCGTAGCAGAAGGGTGCTACTGCATCAATCATTCCACCGCATCGGGGACACTGCTTTTGGGGCGCTCCTTGTGCTGCGGGTTGCGCCTGAGGTTGTTCCCAATTCTGGGGTTGAACTGGTTGCTGAGGCATCTGCTGGTTCCATCCCTGAGGTTGCTGTTGGAAACCTTGTTGGGGATAACCTTGCTGTTGTTGGAAACCTTGTTGGGGATAACCTTGCTGTTGCTGGGGATAACCCTGATAATTGATATTGGCATTTGTGTTTTGGGTATGCACATTACCTGCTACGGCAGTATTGATTTGTGCCATGCTACCCATTGCCATTTGGTTGTAATGGTCGTAGCGGTCCTGCTGGCGGTGAGCGTCTTGTCTGTATTCATCCGCACGCTGTTGTTGGTCGTTGTAGCGCTGTTGCCAATTTGCATTTGTCGCATTGCTCATATTGGTAGCCGTGTCTTTCACCATGCCTGCCATTTCCTTAGCAAAATTCATCATCGCTTCTTTATCAGCCTGTGCAGCCTTGCGCGCAGCTTCTTCACGTTCAGCGGAAGCGGCAGCCTCCTTGCGGAGTTGCTCATTGAGTTCTTCCTTGCTATAAGCATTTGCCATTGCAACTTGGGCTTCACCCGTCAAAGAATCAAGTTTAGACGCTCTAATCTGCTCAGCCGACATATTGACATACGTGCTGTTGCGCTGCATTTCAGCTTCCTTCATGATGCGCATCATTTCAGCAGCGCCTTGTTGCTCAGTGCGGAGGCGGTTGATGTCATGTTGCTGCGTCATGTTCAAGCGCTCCATCTCGTTGCGGTGCTGGCGGTCGGTGATGTCTTGGTCGTCAAACTTATTGATACGACTGCGCTCAAAGGCTGTCTGTTCATCCTCACGACGCAACTGAGTTTCGCGCACAGTTTGTTGCCATGCTGCTTCGCGGCGGCGTTCTTCGTCTTGCCACTCGCGGTCTTCTTCGCGGAGACGCTTCTCCCAGTCGTATTCGTCCTGGCGTGTTTGCTTCTGCCAGTTGTAGTCATCCAACTGGTTGCGACGCGCAAAGGCACGATTGTATTCCTGCTCTTCGTGCAACCATTCGCGTTCGCGCTGTTCATCTTCAATACCCCAGTTACGGCGACGTTGCAAATCTTCACGCTCCCAGTCGTGGTCCTGCTTCATATCGCCAATCGCCCATTCTGCCTTGAGGCGGGCGTCGTCAATATTCTGCTGGTGCTGGATGCGCATGATTTCAGTAATGCTGTCGCGCTGAATCTTATTTTGCGCAAGGGCATCCTGAAGGGTTTCCATTTCATCGTCCTTCACGAGGCGACTTCTCTTGAGGTCGAGAAGTGCTTCGTATTCTTCCTCCTGACTCTTTGCTTCGCGCAAGCGCTTCTGAGCACTGAGCATGAGGTTGAATGCTTCCATTTCATCGTCGTGAAGCAGACCGTCCTTATTGATCTGCATCAAGGCATAGCGCAAGTCTTCGGCGTTGGTAGCCTGGTCAATCGTTTGCTTGTTGGTTTCAATTGCCAAACGGTTGCGGAACTCGCCCGTGCGTTGCAAGTAACCCAATTCCTTTTCGGTGCAATAAAGTTCGCGCTCTACTTGGCGGAAGCGTTCAAACTCGGCATTGCTGTCTGTAATTTGCAACACGCGCACGCATTCAATGCCGTGCAACTGCATGTTAATCTGCTGCTGAATCTGTGTCTTAAGGTTGTTGATTACTTCAAGAGGGAGTCCTGTCTGCTGGTAGTCAACATTGCGCAACGCCATCTTGAGCAAGTTCTCAATACCAGGATTGAGTTGCTGGAAGAGCATGTTGGTGGTGAGCGAACCCTGGTCTGCAAGGTAGTTTGTTGCTACGGCATGTACGTCGTTCACTTTCACCTGGAGTGATACTGCCATCTGGAGGTCAAGAATCTGTGTGGGGATGGTGTAAGGTTGGAACTGAATGCCACCCTCTGCACCTACTTGTCCGCCAAATGTCATTGAGATGAAGCGGTCGCTCACGATGTAAACCGCCATTACTGGGGGCTGTGTGCAGCGCGCCAAGATGCGTGCATAGTCAATCTTGCGCTTTTCAACCTTCTCCTTCTTGTCATTTTTCTTCTCACCAAAGATGAGACGGTTTACCCAGCTGAAGCCACGCTTGATTTCGCCCACAATTCCCAATTCACGGAAGGTGGGTTCGGCCTGGCGCTTTTCTTCGTTCGCCTTACGCTCCTTCTCCTGCAACTCCTTCTCCGCCTGTTCTACGGCAGCCTTGATGGCAGCCTGTTCTTCTGCTGCAGACTTGTAGAAGAGGTAAGCACCCGAAGAGAGGGATGAAACCAATTGTCCGTTGGCAAAAATCAAGGCACTGCAGCCCTCCTGCACGATGATACCCTTGAGCTTTTCAATTTGTTCGAGTTCTGATTCCTTAATTCTTCTTGCAATCTCGCCAGGATTAATGCTCCAGATTACTCGTCCGCGCACTACGTCAACACCGTCAACAGCCTCCATGCTACGGCGGTCGCGTGCACGTTCTGCTTCACGCTCTGCGCGCACTACATCGCGCTCAGCATTTTGCTGTGCCTGCTGTGCTTCGCGAATCTGACCTTGGTCTTGACGCGCCTGCTGGCGTACGGCTGCATCCTGCTGTTGCTGGATGTCACGATTGAGCTGACCGCCAGTCACGAAGTTTGCCACGTCGCGCACGCGGTCGGTAAACCAACCCTTCTGACCATCCATCTGCTGCTGATTGTACTGCGCAGGCTGCTGAGCGGGCATTTGCTGCATCGCGCCAACGGGTTGACCACAAGTCATGCAGAACTTACCGCCGGGTTTCAAGGGGTTGCCACATTTGCTGCACACGTTTGCACTCGCTGCCTTTTGAGCGCCGGCAACTTCTCCAACGGGCTGACCACAACCCATGCAAAACTTTGCACCAGGCTTTAATGCCTGACCGCAACGAGGACATCCCGCAGGGGCGGGGGTGCCACAGTTCATACAGAATTTCTTACCAGGTAACAATTCGTTACCACATTTCAAACAAGTAGCCATAGTATTTAAATTTTAAATTGTTAATTGCTATAGAGTAATACCTTCATCACCCGCACCCGACCTTCGGGGATAAAAACAAGCGTGCTCCATACTGACGAATCACTGATTGGCAAATCAGCGTTCATCAGTATGGAGCACGTTTGGCTTCAATACACGAATTTTCTGCCTTGAAAACTATTGTTTTCAGGGGGGTAAAATGCAGATATTCAGTTTGTTACACATTTTATTTGTAAAAAGGTAAATCTTAACTCGAATCGAATCTAAATTTTAAAATACTGGCGCTGAGACTGCTGACGGTAAAATTTTGAGGTCATTCCGTAAAACGGATGTGGCAAAATCTCATGCGCAAGTTTTGCAAATGTACGAATTAAAAACGTAATACTTAATATTTATAAATAGTTTTTTACATTTATACACACAATGGGGATTGACGTCAATGCTTTTTCGATCCGGGGCTGGTGGTAAATCTTCTCGCTGTACGTTTTTCAGTAAAAGAAATCTCAATTTTTATCTGAAATAGCGGATTTTGACCGCCTGAGATTTGCGTATTTTCAACTCGAAAGCGATGCGCGTGAAAATAATCGATTTATGGGTGCAAAATTTGGCGGTTTTTTACAAAATGAATCGTTGAATATTTAACCTAATTTAAGAAAAATTAACGTGCAGATTAGACCTGTGAAAAATTACAAGTAACCTTCGAAAAATTATTAGTAACATAATTTCAAAAAGGTTACTTGTAATTTTCACGAAGTCCCATATAATTGTACTTTTGTTGGTTTTGTATTTTGCTGATAATCAAGCAAATAAAAAGGAGGCTTTACCGCGTGCGATAAAGTCTCCTTCCTTGCAATGCAAAGATAATAAATTTTTCTGCGAAATGCAAATCGCTACTTCGCCGTGGCGTCTGAAAAAAGGTAAGAATTTGTTACATTTTTACCTGCACAATCTGGGTGAAATTAAAGCCAATTTTTGTTCTCGTTTAACAATTTGAGGGTGTCTTTAATCGCAATTTCTAACAATTTTGCTCTTTCTAACTTGTCAATTTTAAGGTATGTGTAGAGATAGGTGGCGCGTCCTTGGTGGCTGTACTGGCAATATTGTCCTCGCATGCCTGATTCGCTTAATGGACCGTAGATCCCGTTGCCGCATTCGAAATCTTTATAGAATGGATCTTGCTCAACGCCACCCTTACCGTTTGCACCCCACAATTGGTTAACCGTTGGTTGGGGATTTCCATTTAAAGTTGGCTCGCTATAACCGTGTCTGTACTGGACGCCCTGGATGACAATTTCGTACTTGCAAATTCTGCCGTCCTTCCAGATGGGAATCCAAATGTCTGCGACTCCCACGCCTTGATTTATGCCGTAGTGAAGGTAGATTCCAGGGGCATACTCTTCGGCAATTATTACATCATGAATTGAGTCTACGAATTTTACTTCCATTCCATAGGCTTTAACCATCTGCTCAATCTCTTTCTTAAAATCCATAAGGAACAGGGCGCTGCGCAGTTTGGCGTAGATGTCGTGGAAACGGTAGGGCTTGTAGGTATCTCTGTTGTTAAACAGACCGTTGGCGTTGTCGTCGATGATGCTCTGCTGAAGCGCGTCGAGCAGGTCAAGGAAGTCGCAGTAATCTTTGACGTATTGGCCAATCGTAGGGTGATTGGAAAACTCGCGTCTAATCAACGTGCACAATTGGTCGTAATGAGCTATAGCCCAGTTCTCTTGTTCCTCAATCTTCGCCTTGTCGGGGAAGTCTTTTACCAATGAGAGAAGCAAAATTTTGACTGGGGTATTGCTTAAGTTCTTGTTGTGCTCCTCGGCTTTTTCTTGGTAGCCTGCTAATTGGGTGTAGTAGGGGATGCTTTTAACTTTGTTCTCGATAATCAAGTCGTAACAGTTGGCTTCATTACCCCTCTTAGTCTCTACTTTGTGGGAAATGCAAATGTCAAACTTTTCCTTCTCGCGGGAGAGGGCATACTTGTCGGGGTCGCTTGAAAAGTTGGTGCTAAGTAGCTGGTCAATGATGTTGAAAAACTTTTTGCAGTCTGTCTGAAATAGAAATTCAAGAAAATTGCTGTGAAATAACTCTTTGGAACTCAAGGAGAAAAAATACATCGGGTTTTGCTTAAACTGTTCAAGCAGTTCATCGGGTTGAATAGTCGTGTTCATCGTGTAAGGGTTTGACTTGATGTTGGGAATAGGGCAAAGGTAAGAAATTTTTATTGAATGCGTTTAAATAATTGTGAATTGTGGTCAGGTGGGTAAGAAAAAAACGACTCAGCGTGGGCTGAATCGTTTCTTTAAAGTAGTATTATACTGCGGTTCCGTCTTCCTTGACGTTCACCTTGAGGTCGGGCGTGCCGCGTTTCTCAAGTTCTACTTCGTAGTAATTTCCGTTGGGCGTTTCTACCCAGTCTACTTCGTCAACGGTGTAGTCGGGATAGTTGGTAGTGAGGTAAGTTACAACGGGTTCGGGAAGCGTGCCGCGGAAGTCAGTCTCGGTGCGTACCCATGCGCCTTCGGGGGTGAAGTAGGCTTCAGAATGCAGGTTGTCTTTATAGAACTCCGCCTTGATGTAAGCGCCTTCAATCTCCCAATCGTAGGGTTGTACCTGCGGGTAGAGGTTTTGGAAGGCGTTGTGAACGGCTTCGGTCACGAAGTTGAATTTGTTGTTGTCATCGTCGTCGCTACAAGAGACAAACGTGAGGGGTACTGCAAGGAGGAGTAGGGTAAAAAGATAGTTTTTCATGGTAATAGTCAGGTTAGTTAGTTGGTTAGAGGTCTACGTCGGTTACTTGGAACTTCTTGTTGAAGGTTACTTCAGCGCCGCTCTGGAGTTCTACTTCGTAGCGACCGTTGTCGCGCTCAATTTTCTTAACGGCATTCTTGGGGAAAGTAGTTTCGAGGTACGCGCAGATTTCCTTGGGAACAACCTTGCAGGGCACGTTGCCTGTAGTGCAAGTTACTTCTGTCCACTGTCCGTTGCGGTCAAATTCTACCTTAGTGCCGTTGGCAAGAGCTACGTCGTAACTCTTTTCGAGGAGGCCTGATTCTACGGTTGAGATGGTAACTTTAACGTCTGCAAAATGTGTCTTAACAAACTGCTGAGCCTGCTGAGGAAGTTGCTCAAAAGCGATGGGCTTGTTGTTGTCTGCTGAAGCAGTGAATACTGATGCTACAAAACAAAACGCTGTTACTGTCAAATTTCTAAATAAAGTCTTCATAATAAATGAGTTTTAAGGATTGGTAAATTATTTTCTTGTTGTAAATATTTCGTAATTTGTGTTCTTTATTTCCTTTCTTGCTGGTGCAAAGGTAAAGGGAAAAGTTGAGGCGAGCGGTGTCTTGGATGTTAATTTTGTTTAATTATTCACTCTTTAACTTTTGACGGTGCAAATGTAAAATAGTGTTGCGGAATTCGCTCTGCTTCAATTACTTTTAGGATTACGATGCAAAGGTACGGCGGAGATTTCAATAAAACAAACAGATTTTGTTTATGGGGTTATAGGGGATATCTATAGGATGGTATTGTGAGGCGGTTTTGTTGGAGAGTAGTTCTTGCTACAATAAAAAAGTTGCTTAAAAAAATGAATTTTTGCCCCAATGTTACTATATTATATATGTGGGCGAGAGACTTGTGGCTGACATTTGTGAGAAGAAACGAATGCTGTTTTGCTTTGCCCGTTGGTAGAAAATCTATATATTTGCAACGTAAGTACTTGCCGCTTCCAATGGCTCGCAATTTTAACAACGAATATGGAAATGATGAATGCAACTCCTATTACTCCCGAATGGTTGAAGGCTAATGGTTGGCGCTACTACAATGGTACTGCCAATAAAAAGATAAACGAATTGACTTACTATGTTCGCCTGGAAAATTTGGCGCGTTGCAGTGGGTGCACTTGTAGATTGAGTAAACTTGTTGCAGTAGTTTCTGCTGTGGAAGCGGTAGAAGAATTGACCGCAACGGGGCAGGAGTTTGCTGAAGATAAAGTCGTGCTGCTCAAACCTGAACATACGGTCATCTCTCGCTATTGGCCCGAAGAAAATGGTTGGGGGCGCATTGAGAATGGGGATGGTGAATTTAGAAAGTGCATCAAAGGTGTGTGGTATGAACTGGAGTACACCGACTTTGGTTGCGACTATATGCTGAAAAAAGAGTTTGCCACAGTGCAGACCGTAGAAGAATTAGAAGCTTTGTTGAAATAAAAAATGGTGCCATTATTGGTCCCATTGTAAAACAAATAAAAAAAACTAAAGCGCTCATAAAGAGTACTTTAGTTTTTTATTTTGTGCGCCTGATAGGACTCGAACCTACACATCTCGCGATACCAGATCCTAAGTCTGGCGCGTCTACCAATTTCGCCACAGGCGCTTACGGGGTGCAAAGTTACAGACTTTTTTTGATTCGCCAAATTTCGAGGGATGAAAATAAGGGTAGGGGATTCGTTTTTGAGTGCTCCAGCGGAGTGAGTAACAAAAAATAAAAAGGGGTTGTTATTTTTTCTAAATTTGAGGAGCAAACGGTGGAAGTTTTTTCTTAATTTTGTGGTAAAATACCAAAAGTCTTGTTATGAGCAACCAAACTAAAGACCCACAAGAAGAATTAGATACAATAGATGACTCTCAAGTGGAGGCGCATTCAAGTTACGTTCCCGCTTCAGGGAGTGGCGAGGATGTGCGTCACCAACTGACGGGCATGTATCAAAATTGGTTTCTTGATTATGCCTCTTACGTAATTCTTGAACGTGCCGTTCCCCACTTGGGCGACGGCCTTAAACCCGTGCAGCGCCGTATCCTTCACACGATGAAGCGTATGGACGACGGGCGTTACAATAAAGTGGCAAACATTGTGGGGGAAACGATGAAGTTTCACCCTCATGGTGATGCCTCTATCGGTGATGCCCTCGTGGGTTTGGGACAGAAAGATTTGCTGATTGACTGCCAGGGTAACTGGGGTAATATTCTTACGGGCGACGATGCCGCTGCACCGCGTTACATTGAGGCACGCTTGTCAAAGTTTGCCCTTGACGTGATGTTCAACCCCAAGACTACGGAGTGGAAACTCTCGTACGACGGTCGTAATAAGGAACCCATCAGTTTGCCTGTGAAGTTCCCGCTCTTGCTTGCCCAAGGCGCTGAAGGGATTGCCGTAGGTCTTTCTTCGAAAATCTTACCTCACAACTTTGGCGAACTTTGTCAGGCGGCCATCAGTTATTTGCAGGGCGAGGACTTCAAACTCTACCCCGACTTCCAGACGGGTGGTCTTATCGACGTGAGCAAGTACAACGACGGTCAGCGTGGCGGTGCTGTAAGAGTGCGTGCCAAGATTGAGAAGCGCGACAACAAGACGCTTGCTATTACTGAAATCCCCTACGGTAAGACTACCGGTACGGCGCAGAAGCAGAGCGCCTTTATCGAAAGCATTTTGAAGGCGGCGGAGAAGGGAAAGATTAAGGTGCGCAAGGTGGAAGATATGACGGCGGCGAATGTTGAAATCCTCGTACACTTAGTGCCCGGCACAAGTTCCGACAAGACAATCGACGCCCTCTATGCCTTTACGGATTGTGAGATTAGCATTTCGCCCAACTGCTGTGTGATTGACGACAAGACTCCGCGCTTTGTCAGCGTGAGCGAAGTCTTGAAACACTCGGTGGATAATACGAAGCACCTCCTCCAACGCGAACTTGAAATCCGCCGTGGCGAACTCCTCGAAAGCTTACACTTTGCTTCGCTCGAGCGCATCTTTATTGAGGAGCGTATTTATAAGGACAAGCAATTTGAAAACGCGAAGACCGTAGACGCAGCTTGCGAACACATTGACGAACGCCTTACGCCCTTCTACCCCAAGATGATTCGCGAGGTTACGAAGGACGATATCCTGCGCTTGCTCGAAATCAAGATGGCGCGCATTTTGAAGTTCAACAAGGATAAGGCTGATGAACTCATTGCACGCATGAACGCCGAAGTGGAATCCATCAACCGCGACCTCAATAATATGACGGAGGTAACCTGCAACTGGTTCCGCCTCATCCACGAAAAATATGCCGCTCAGCATCCGCGTCGCACCGAGATCCGCTCCTTCGACACCATCGAGGCGTCTAAGGTTATTGAGGCTAATGAAAAACTCTACATCAACCGTGCAGATGGTTTCATCGGTACGAGCTTGAAGAAGGATGAGTTTGTGAGCAACTGCTCTAACATTGACGACGTCATTATTTTCTACCGCGACGGTACGTATAAGGTTACGCGCGTTCAGGAGAAGGTATTCGTGGGCGAAACAAGTCGTTCGAAGGCTGAGAAAAAGAAGGCCGAGATTATCCACATCGCCGTGTATAAGCGCAACGATACGCGCACGATTTACAACACCGTTTACCGCGATGGCAAGGACGGACCTTATTACATCAAGCGCTTTTACGTGACCAGCATTACCCACGACCGTGAGTACGACCTTACGAGTGGTGCGGCGGGAAGCAAGGTGCATTACTTCACCGCCAATCCCAATGGTGAGGCCGAAGTAATTAAGGTGACGCTCAAGCCGAATGGCAAACTCAAGAAGATACTTTTCGACCGCGACTTCTCTGAAATTATTGTCAAGGGTAAGCAGTCGCGCGGTAACCTCCTTTCGAAAAACGACATTCATAAGATTACGCTCAAGTCGCAGGGAGGCAGTACGTTGGGAGGCCGTCAAGTGTGGTTTGACCACGACGTTCAGCGCCTCAATTACGACAACCGTGGCGACTATCTCGGAGAATTTCATAGCGATGACCTAATCTTAGTCGTGCTGAAGAATGGCGAATTTTACACCACCAATTTTGATGTCAACAACCACTATGAGCAGAACATCCTGCGCATAGAAAAGTTTGACGAACAGAAGGTGTGGACCGCCGTACTCTTTGATGCCGACCAGCAAGGCTTCCCCTACATCAAGCGCTTCTCCATGGAGCGCACGACGGGCAGTCGTCACCTCTCGTTTATCGGAGACAACCCCAAGTCAGAGTTGCTCCTGCTCTCCGACGTCGTTTACCCCCGCATCCTTGTGACGCATGGCGGTGTCGACTCCTTCCGCGAACCCGTTGAAATCGATGCCGAGCAGTTTATCGGCACAAAGAGTTTCAAGGCTAAGGGTAAGCGCATCACCACCTTGGAGATTGCAGAGATTAAGGAGTTAGAACCCCTTCGCTTCCCCGAACCTAAGGAAGAGGAAGAAGTAGAAGCGGCAGAATTGCCTGAAGAAACAGAGGACGACGAGAATCCCAATGACGTACGCGACGCACTCATCGGTCAACTCCACTTTGATTTGGAATAAAAACAGGGGGGAATGCACTCAATAATCCCCCGTTTTTCACCCCAAATTAGGCGCTCGAAAAACGATACCTATTTTCGTGAAAATTATTAGTAACCTAATTTAAATTGTTAGTAACATAATTTGAAATACATTACTAATAGTTTTTGCGAAAACAGAAGGTGTTCTCCCGACGTGAAGAAACCTTCCGTCTATAGTTACTTAAGAAGAAATTTATAAGAGTCGGAAAACTCAGCAGCAGGGCGAGGACTTTGCACATGAAAAACGTGCATCGCAGCGCCTCGCATTTTGCCCTCATTTTCTCCCTCGCACACAATATTATGAAAGCACTTCACATTATCACCCCCGTTAAGGACAGCATCGATTCAACCCTCGAAACGGTGCGCGCCATTAAGGCGTCAAACATAACCGTGCCTTTCACCTACACGATATACAACGACTTCTCTACGCCTGAAAATACGAAGCGCCTTGAGGAGGCAAGCAAGGAATTGGGATTTACGTTGGTAAACCTCAGTGACCTTACGACGCACCCTTCGCCCAACTATCTGTTGGTGCTTCAGCGCGTGCAGCAAGAGTGTATTGAGCGCGATGCGGCAATGCTTATCGTAGAGAGTGATGTGGTGGTTGCGCCCAACACGTTACAGAGTCTTTACGACGGAGCAGCACAGCGTGAAAATTGTGCCATAGCGGCGAGCGTTACGGTCAATGATGCGGGTGAAATTAACTACCCCTATGAGTATGCGAAGGGAAAGGAAAATCAGGTGGTTGAAGAAAAAAAACACCTCAGTTTTTGCTGTTCTCTGCTCACGCCAGAATTTCTCCGCCGCTTCGACTTCCATGAACTCGACCCCGAGAAAAATTGGTTTGACGTAACGATTTCTCACAAGGCCCTTGAGATTGGTATGAAGAATTTCCTTTTTACCAACCTCCCCGTGATTCATCGCCCCCACCAAAGTCGCCCCTGGAAGCAGTTGAAGTACACCAACCCCTTGAAGTACTATTGGATTAAATGGACCAAGGGATTTGATAAAATCTAACTCCGAAATCCGCATCATTTTCGTATGAGAAAAGTGTTTACAACCCCTGAGTTTGAAGCGCAGCAGGCGTTTATCGCCTCGTTGCCCGAGCGCTTCGAACGCGGTGAGGGTAAGATTATTTATAACGGTCGTAACCAGTTGCGCGAATTTACGAATAATGGGGTGACAATGGTGGTAAAATCCTTCTGTCTCCCATCCTTTATCAACCGCATTGCTTACGGGTTCTTGCGTTCCTCAAAGGCGCAGCGCTCCCTGGAATATGCCCAACTTTTATTGAGCAAGGGCATTGCGACTCCCGCACCTATTGGTTACGTAACCGAACGCAAGGGGTTGCTCTTCGGACGTAGTTATTATGCTTCCCTGAAGTCGGATTACACGCATAACTTCTACGATGCCGTACAACCCGGAGTGGCCAACCGAGATAAGTTTCTCGTGGCCGTTGCTGAGACTACCGCCCGCCTGCATGAGTGTGGTTTCCTCCATAAAGATTATTCTGCCGGTAACATCCTGCTGCGCGAACTCCCCGACGGCACCGTGCGCGTAGAAATTATCGACCTCAACCGCATCCGCTTCCGTGAAATCGGATTGGAAGAGGGGTGCAAGAATTTTGAGCGCCTCCCGATGAACGAAGAAATAGTAAGCGTGATTGCGCCTCCGTATGCTGCTACACGTAAGTTGGATGTTGCGCAATGTCAAGCCGCCCTCACCACCTATAACACTTATAAAATATAACCCTAAGTGGTCCTCATGAATTACATCTTAAAGACGCTGCGTGCGCTCGCTGAAACGCATCGGTTTTTCTGCCGACCTCAGCATCCGCGCCTCATTATGACACTCCTCGTGAAGAACGAAGAGGCGATGATTGAGCGCAATCTGCAATTCCACAAGCAGATGGGAGTTGACGGATTTATTGTTACGGACAATAATTCGTCAGACGGCACGATGCGCATCCTTGAAAAGTATAAGCAGAAGGGATGGATTCTTGAAATTATTGAGGAGACGGCTACGGGTTACGAACAAAAGCGCTGGGTAGACCGAATGGTGGAGAAGGCAAAGCGCGATTACAATGCCGACTGGGTAATCAATGCTGACGCCGACGAATTTTGGTACGCCCGTTCAGGGAGTTTGAAAAACGAACTCGCTTCTACTTCTGCCAACGTCGTACGCTGCCCGTGGCAAAATATGTTTCCCGAAGACGGCAAACCCTTCTGGGAATGGACACAGCACGTTTGCCCCGTACCCGATTACACGTCCTACGACCTTTCTCCTTATGCCATTTATGAACGTCGGAATAAGAAGGTGGCACACCGCGCAGACGGTTACATTCAAATCTCAATGGGCAACCACAAAGTGGCAATGTTTCCCCGTCGCACCGTGTGGAGCGAAGACATCGTCATCTACCACTTCACCATCCGCGGACGCCAACAGTTTATTGACAAGATGGTGCAAGGAGGCAAGGAACTGGAAAAGCATGAAGGCAAACACGGTGGTCGCCATTGGCGTTATTTTTATGAACTTTACAAACAAGGTAAACTTGATGCCGAATACGAGCGCGTTATCGGTTTGAACGCTTACGACCAACTCCGTAAAGACGGATTTATTAAGGACTGCCAACCCCTGAGTGCACTATTAAAAGACTTTACTCCATGCGACTGATAAAAATGATTGGCGGATTGGGCAATCAAATGTTCATCTACGCCTTTTACCTTCAAATGCGCAAGCGCTTCTCCGATACACGCATCGACCTCTCTGATATGCGCCATTATAATGTGCATAATGGGTATGAATTAGACCGTGTTTTCGGAATTTCAGGTAATGAATTTTGCATTGCCAAACCCTTGAAGAAGGTGCTTGAATTCCTTTTCTTTAAGGTCATTCTTGAGCGCAAGCAAAACCTTGAGACCATGGAGGCGTTCACAAAGAGTTACGCCTATCCGTTACTCTACTTCAAGGGATTCTATCAGTCAGATCGCTTTTTCAAAGAGGTAGAAGAGGATGTGCGCCTCGCTTTTGCGTTTGATGTTACTAAGGCAAATGAAGAGAGTCAAGAGTTGGCAAAACAGATTACTTCCAACCCCTATGCCGTGTCACTCCACGTGCGCCGAGGCGACTATATGGATCCGAAATTCTATAAGCGTTATGGCACGGTGTGCCCCATTACTTATTTCCAAACAGCTGTTGAGGAAATACTCACGCACATACCGCAGGCGCATTTCTATATTTTCTCTGACGACACTGAGTGGGTGAAGCAAAACATTCGTTTGCCACGAGCAACGGTAGTAGATTGCAACCGTGGAGCAGATAGTTGGCAAGACATGATGCTCATGAGTCTTTGCAAGCACAACATTATTTGCAACAGCACATTCTCTTGGTGGGGAGCATGGCTTAATGACAATCCTAAGAAGCAAGTGATTGCCCCTTCGCGTTGGATGGCAGACATTGATATGCCTTACATTATTCCCGAGTCTTGGACAAAAATCTAACCGTCAATCTAACCGCCCAATACATGGCAGATTTTGATTATAAAGTATCTGTAATCGTACCCGTTTACAAGGCAGAAAAATATTTACACCGTTGTTTGGATTCATTAGTCAGTCAGACATTTACCGACGTAGAAGTATTGCTGATTGATGACGGAAGTCCTGACCGTAGTGGGGCGATTTGCGAAGAGTATGCTACTAAGCATCCACATCTTTTTAAAGTTTTTCATAATCAAAATCAAGGCGTAAGTCTTACAAGGCAATTTGGTATTCTTCATGCTACTGGAGAATACAGCATTCATGTAGATCCTGACGATTGGGTAGAACCTATGATGCTCGAAGAGTTATATCAAAAGGCGAAAACTGATGATGCTGACATGGTAATCTGTGATTTTTTTGAGGAGAAAAGAAAAACCACATATTCCAAGCAACAACCTAAGAATTTAGAAGTACAAAGTCTTTTGTCTGAGATGTTTACTCGTCTGCATGGTAGTTGTTGGAATAAATTGATACGCCATAGTTTGTATAAAACATACAATATTGCATTCCCTAAAGGGTTTTCGTGTTTCGAAGACTTATTTGTGATTACCAGTTTGCTACGTCATAACATTAAAGTCTCATATCTTCCCAAGGCCTTTTACCATTATGACAAAACGATGAATGAAAATTCTATCGTTAGGAAGTATACACTAAAAAGTTATCACGAAGACCTTCTGATGTTTGAGACCTATAGACGTCATGCTGAGACTTTGGGCAATGCAAAGAAGTCATGTTTAAATACAATCTCCGCACATCTTGTAGCCCGAGCATTTAACAGTCTCATCTTTGACGGCAAAACCTTTAGAGATAACTTCCAGTCTTTCATCCCTCTGCTTCAAGGAAATGAGCGACTAAAACCCAGTCGAAAAAGGAAGTTTATTGCTGCGTGTAAAGGGTATTACGCGCTATACAGATACCCCATGTATTTCCTGCATCTGTTGCGCCAAGTTTTTAAGAAGAAATCCCGCTCATAACCTCACTCTTGAGCATACAATAATTACACAAAAAGTCCAGTAGTCTACCCATGAAAATTATCCATATAGAATCCGGATTGGGAAATCAGATGCTTAGTTATTGCGAGTATCTTGCAATTAAAAAAGCAAACCCTACAGACGCCTGTTACATTGAGAATATAATCTTTGACATCAAAGAGTGTAACGAGGTTATCAAGCAGTGGAACGGTTATGAGTTAGATCGGATTTTTAACATCAAAGCGCCTAACATTAGCGAGTTATTTACGCCTCAACAATGGGAACATATTCTTGCAGACATCAGGCAGACTAATTTTTGGAATAAAGAATGGAACTACCCAGTCTATTTCCCAAAAGTCTTCAAGAAGTATGGATTAAATGTAATTGACGTGCATTGTGATTTTGAGAAGAAGAAGATCATCACAAAGTCTTCGCCCAAGGTCGGAACGTTACGCCATTTTCTCAAACATTCTTATGTGTCGGCATATTGGAAACACTGGACGCAACAGTTGCGCCTGCAAAAAATGATAGACAAACTGGATTATACAAAAGACCTTTTCCTCGCTTCCGACGAAAATCTCTTTGCGGGTCAGAAACTGCTTTTCAAGCACCGCAATAGTGGCATCGAGCGTATAGAGACAGAGGTAAGAGAAAGTTTTACTTTCCCCGAAATTACAGAACCTGAAAACCTCGCCATTCTCCCTGCCATTCAGCAAAGCGAAGCCGTAGCGATTCACGTGCGCAGGGGAGATATGCTTAACGCCAACCTTTATTGTTACCGCAATGGGTATTTTAAGCGCGCCCTTAAGTATATTAAGAAAAACGTTGAGCGCCCTGAGTTTTTCATCTTCTGCGACCCCGACACCACCCAGTGGGCAAAGCAACACGCCAAGCGTTTGGGCTTAGATTTGACTACTGATACCATCCATTTTGTGGATTGGAACAAAGGCGAGAGCAGTTTCAGAGACATGCAACTTATGAGTATGTGCAAACATGCCGTAATTACCAACAGTTCGTTCGGATGGTGGGGAGCCTGGTTGATTACAAATCCCAATAAGATTACTTGCTCGCCCGACTATCGTATTAACACCACCCACACGTTCTAAGTTTCCAATTCATACTACAGACATACATTACGCATAACGCCCTGTCAAAGTCATCGCATCGACTTTCACAGGGCGTTGTTTATTTGTATATAAGAAATGCTTGTCGCTTTGTGGAGCGCATACCACTTGGGCAACTATAAAGGTTGTTGCCCCGAGAGTCGCAAATACTTTTCTGCCACCAAGAATTGGATGAGGCGCTCGCGGTCGTGGTCAAGGAACTGGCTGACATACTCGTGCGCATTGTCAATAATGCGCTGCGCCTCTTCGGGATGGGCTATGTAATAATTTAGGCGTTCCTCAAGGTCAGAGAGGTCCGACTTGATTTCCACGTAGTGAACGTTCGGTTGAAGTCTGCCCTCCATAAACCACGTTTCACACGTCGGGCGCGGCATTACCGCCAAACTATTTGACGACATCACCCACTTCAGGTTTGTAGCAACATCGTTACCCTCAAGCGCAAGGATGAATTTGTAATCCAGGTGCTCACGGATGGTCTTCTTCGGGCGCTTCCACGCGGGGTTAACCTCTTCATTTCCCACGACTCCGCAATCACACATCGGGTGGTCAAAATACATTTCAAGGAACTGCGTGCGCTGACGGCTCCAGCGAATCTTGCCGCGGAAAATGGCTTTGTCCATCTTCTCCGCCCAAGGCTTCGTGTCGTTTACCCACATAAAGTGGCGCCATTTGTCAAGTTTCAAGAGCACGGAGTTTTGGTTCGTGTCGCTCAGCAGTCTGCTCTTCACAAATGCCGGTGCTTTGGGCGTGAAATATACGTCGCCCGGCACGTATGCCGCCCTGCAAGACTGGCGGAACCAACGGATGGCGTCGCGGAAGTCAAAGTGATAGGCGGAATGGAACGTGGAAAGCTTAAACTGGTCTATGCGGTCTAAGAAATGGAATATCCCTCCGTTGCGCTCGTGCCACGTTTCGGCCGGTAGCTCAAAGGGCGCTTCAAGCAGGTTATAGTAATTCACGCGGTCAAGGATGTACGCGCGGTCGGGATGGTTTTCCAAGCGCTTGAGCATGCGTTTCCCCATGAGGCGGTACACGAAACTGGGCACCAACTTCTTGAGAATATTTCGCACATAGTAACTTCCCTTCGAGGGTTTGCCACTTGTCAAACGATACTTTAATGAGTCTGCCATATAGTCAAATTTACGCCTACAAAGGTAATTTTTTCTTTTGTATCAACCAACGTAAAACCCCATTTTTCATGCTTCAAATCGCACCCCGAATAGTTGCTTGAAAAACTACATCTATTTTCGTGAAAATTATTAGTAACCTAATTTAAATTGTTAGTAAGATAATTTAAAAAAGGTTACTAATAATTTTAGGGGTGTCTAAGATGTTGAAAAATAAGGTGGATGCGCGATGAAAAAAAGAGGCATTTTTCAGTGGTGAAAATGCCTCTTTTTTTTATGGGGAGAGGTGTGGCATGATTACCAATCCTCTGTGTCGTGATAAGGTATGCCGTGCTTTTCACGAAGCGTCTTCATGTGCTGCTGAGCATTGTCTTTTAGTTGCTGGTCGTATCGGTCGGGGTATAACTGCATGTTGTTAATTTGTTCTACATATCCGCTGTAAGCGCGACTTGCATATCTGCGGTTTATGCTGTTAGAAAATTTTGCTTTATTCGCCTTTTGTTTCGCACTCAGCCTTGCTCTTGTGGCCTTATTCTTGGCTCTGATTTCCGCCTGACGGGCTTCGGCTTTCTCACGCTTCTGACGTTCTTTTTCAGCCAAATCTGCAGTAATATCAGCTGCTACGTCTACGACCGCTTGGGTAATGCTGAAAATACAGTCCCACATCAGCGCTCTGCGCTCCTTACGCTTTTGCTTGCGGATGGCTTCTTGCTCTTCTTCGATGACAGAAAGGAGATCCCTTGCCTCTGCAAATTCTGGGTCTTCCTCCAGGACTTTGTTGAGGTAAATCTGTGGGATGTCGTAGCTTGAGCCACCTGTTCTTTGGGTCAAGTTAAAATAGTATACCGCCATGTTGAAATAGGCTGCTGAGCGGTAGTTGAGGGTGTTGTAATTGTCGGTCTGCAAGATTTGTAGGGAGGTAGAGAATATTTTATTCTCGTCGGTGGTCTTCTCTAAGGGATTGAGCATTTGCTCAAAGAGGGGGATTTCTTCGCTACCGTCGGCGGCCAATGTCGTGGAGAGTCCGAAGCGCATGGCGGTGAGGCGTCCCGTCTCGGGGTACAGCTTTATGAGGTCGTATTGGTTTTCTGTGATCGAAACACTGTCCTCGTTGAGAATTGTCCACGAACCGCAGTCGTTTACAACACTACCAATGGGCGTAGTGTAAACCACCTGGCGCTGCGGAATGGTGAGTTCGGGGAGCTTGGCGCTCAAGGGGTAGGTCGTGTTCATGTAGTTGAACCATTCATTGTAGGAGGCGAAGTTTTTAGCATTCTGCAATCCCGCTGCGTAACACTCATTGAGGGCAGAGAGGTTATTGTACCCATACTGATTTGCGCGCAGGAAATACAACACTGCGGTCTCCTTGTCCATCGTAAAGCCGAGACCGTTGTAGGTATAGACACCGAGGTTGTGAAGCGCCATCTTATCGTTTGCGCTTGCCGCCATTTTTAGCAGGTTGAGTCCGGAACGGATGTCACGGTCAATCCCAATGCCTGTGATGTAACTTACCGCCAAGTCGTTTACAGCTTGCGAAAATCCTAAACTTGCCGCTTTGCGCAACCAGGCTACGTGTGCCTGATAATCAATGGGGCGTAGCAGTTCGCCATTCTTGTAAGCGATGGCGATGTTGTAGGCGCCTACAGCCGAACCCTTTTCGTATGCCATTTGGTAATACTCTATGGCTTTGTCGCAGCAAATCTTGTAGGCCTGCGAGGCGTCTTTGCTCTTTATTTTAATGATTCTGTTTTGGAGAAGGAGGTGGTATCTGGTAGCATACATAAAGCCGATGTTTGCATAGGCGTCTGGACACCCAGCCTCCCCCGATTTTTCGAGCCACTCTATAGCCAATTTGAGGTCAACACCCTTGGGCGTACCAATGCCCGTAGTGTACATGTTGCCAAGGTTGAGCATGGCGAGCGCCGAACCCTTTTTGGCAGCCTTTGAGAGAAACTCAAACGCCTTTTTATGGTCTTGCTCAAGGGGATTTTCTGAACGTAGGAGTTGCGGATTACCCGCCTTGCCCACGTAGTAGCAGAGCCCGATTTTATACATAGCGTCTGCGTCGCCTTTCTTAGCGGCGTCAAACAGTTCTTGGGAGTAAGCAAAGGGTTCTTCCTTGATGACCTGCGCGACGAGCGGCTGGTGCATGCACCACACTAAAATGCAGGCGAGGAGGGTCAGTGCGTTTCTCATAGCGTTTGTGATTTGAGGGATAAATAATAATCTGTGGGTTCCGCCCCGTGACTGTTGTCGGGCGTGAGGGCATGGAGCAAAAATAGTTAATAATTTTTAAGGGGTGTGAGCAAAGGGTAAAATTTTAATGTCTTGGGGTGGAGGAGGGGAATCTAAAAGCGAGTGTCGGAGGCATAGTTGTTACCCCGTTGCGGCGCTTGAAATGATGCCGAAAATAGTTGCCTGAAAAACTATATCTATTTTCGTGAAAATTATTAGTAACCTAATTTAAATTGTTAGTAAGATAATTTAAAAAAGGTTACTAATAATTTTAGGGGTGTCTAAGGTGTTGAAAAATAGTATAGGAACGTGGCGAGGGAATGTTATTGTTTGGGGCGGGGTGAGTGCCTCTTTTTTTATGGGGTGAGGTGTGGGGAGGAGCGGAATATTTTAGGGGTGAAAAGAAGCGGGACAGAAACGCACGTTCTGCCCCGCTTGGTTGGAGAAAAGTTTTAGTGTTGGTTGTTATTTAGCCATCTGCTCAAGGCGCACGGTGAAGTGTGCGAAGTCAGCCATTTCAGCACAGATTTGTTCTGTTTCCTGAATGACGTGGAGCAGGAGGGTGAGCGTAGAGAGGTTTGCTTCCTCGGCGTGCATATTCACAAGCACTTCGTGGCGGAAGGTGCGGAGGTCTTCGCGTATGGTTTCAAAGACGGCACGCATCTTGTCGTTGCCCTCAAAGTGGAGCGAGCGGAGGTTGTCTGCCACCTGTTGCATGGCTTCTTCCGTGCGGAGGCGGAGTCCAAGGTAGCGCTCGCGTTCCTTCTGACTGATGGGCGTGAAGTTATTATCTACGTGGTCGAGCGCAGGTTCGGTGAGGCGCACAAGGCCGTAAAGAATCTGGCGCAGCGAGTTGTGAATCAGGTGGAAGTCTGTAGAGAGGCGCACGGCAATCGTAACTTCCGTGCGGCGGAGGCAAATCGTTTCGCGACGGCGGAGGTTTTTAATCTCGCGCTTTGTGAGGCTGAGCGTCTGCGATGTCTTGCGCAGCGTGCGGAGGTTTTCTGTGAAAAGTCCTTCAGTCGTGTCGCTTAGGCAACCCTTATAGCGCTCCAAGAGTTCTGCCGAGCAGATTCCAATATGGCGCTGAAGCATGGGAAGCACCGCCTGCTGGTCGTTGGTTTGAAGAATTTCCTGGAAGAGTATGTCGCCCTCCTGCATTTCCTTTGACTTGTTGGCAAGGTTTTTGCTGCTGCTAATAAGGCAGTAGAGGCAACCCGCGATAAGAAGGAGCATGACGATGGGGCCGCCGTAATACATTAGCGCCGCTACGATGAAGCACGATGCAAAGGCTGCACCGGCCGTAATGAACCATCCACCGATAACGGTGAGTACGCCCGTGATGCGGAATACGGCACTTTCGCGTGTCCAAGCACGGTCGGCAAGACTTGTACCCATAGCAACCATGAACGTTACGAAGGTCGTTGAGAGCGGAAGTTTTAAAGATGTTCCTAAGGCAATGAGCAACGACGCCATCACAAGGTTTACGGATGCGCGAAGCAGGTCGTAAGCCACCGTGTTATCCTGCGCTTCTGCGGGAACTACGAAGCGGCGGTCAATCGCACGAAGCACGCTTTCGGGAATAATCTTTGTTACGACCTGTCCTGCAGAATTACCCCATCTTACCAAGCTGCGTGCCGCTTTAGAAGAACCAAACATTTCGTCGCCTTCATTCTTGCGCGAAAGGTCAATGGAAGTTTTGAGTACGGTATGCGCTTTCTTAGAAGTAGCCAACGCTACGACCATGATAATACCTGCCGAAAGCAGGAAGATGAAGGGCGTAGAGGCCGACTCCATGAGCGAGGTCATCATGTATGTATCAGGATTTGCGCCTACTTGGCTGGAGAAATCTTGGTAAGCCGAAAGACCTGCGAGGGGTACGCCGAGGAAGTTTACAAGGTCGTTACCCGCAAATGCAGTAGCGAGCGCAAATGTTCCGACCAATACAACAACGCGGAAGACATTAACTTTCAGCAGGTGGAGTAACTGCGAGAGAATTGTAAAGGCTACGAGGCAGACGCCAAGTATCATCAATACATTTTCGTTGATGTACGCCATCGCTTCATCCGTCATAAACGAAAGGTGCTTTAGACCCTTGAAGAGCATGAAGTAGACAATCGAAGTTATGGCGATACCTCCGAAAAGTCCAATCTTAAGGCCGAGCCCCTTCTTGAGGTTGAAGGAGAAAATGATGCGCGAAATGTATTGCACCAGCGCACCAAAGACAAACGCAATGGGGACGCTGAAGAAAATACCCATAATCACCTGCACCGCCTTGGCAGAGTTGATGCATTCTTCAAAACTTAAGCCCGTGTCGCCCAGGATCTTGATGAGCGTAAAGGCGAAGGCCGCACCGAGCATCTCAAACACGAGCGACACGGTGGTTGATGTGGGCATCCCGAAGGAGTTAAACATGTCAAGCAGCACGATGTCCGTCACCATTACCGCCATGTAAATCAGCATCACCTCATTGAAGGAGAAATGCGTCGGTGTAAAAATCCCGTGACGGGCAATGTCCATCATGCCGTCGCTCAAGACGCACCCGAAGAATACACCCACCGCAGCAATGGCGATGACCGTTTTAAACTTTGCCGCCTTTGCTCCAACGGCTCCGTTGAGAAAGTTTACGGCGTCGTTAGACACGCCCACCCAAAGGTCGAAAATGGCGAGTCCGAATAGGAAGATAATCATTCCTAAGAAAATCCAATCCATAAGATAAGGTTATAAGGTTTTTAGGTTGTGAGTTTTTTAGGTTGAAATGTTTTTGCGTCGTAAGGTTTTTAAGTTTTTAGGGTTTAAGGTTATTCGGTTATGAGGGGGCGTTCGGTCTGAACAGTTCTGAAAACCTTAGAGCGAAGCGACCTTATGACCTTAAAACCTCAACATCTATTTTTCCGAATGCAAAGTTACGCCTCAATAATTTAATGACTTAAGGCGCGTGGTTAAGAATTGGTTAAGTTTTCGAGGCGGCACAAAATTTAACTAATTCTTAACTCTTCAAGGCGGCGTATGTCCCAATAAATTCTTATACTTGCAGAGGAAATAATGCGCTCCTCCTCAGAGCGGAGCGCGACATATTATATATTAAGAATCCTCCGACTTTTTAGATATGCAAAAACGAATATTAGTAGTTGACGACGAACTTGACTTGCGCGACATTCTGCAATGCAACCTTGAGGCTGCGGGATACGCCGTTGATACAGCCGCTTCGGCAGAAGAGGCACTTACGCTGATGCACAAAAGTCCCGACCTTTTGTTGCTTGATGTGATGATGGGCGGCATGTCGGGTTTCGCCTTGGCTGAGAAGTTGCGAGGGGAGCATGCCTCTGCCGTGCCCATAATTTTCCTTACGGCGAAAGACACGGAGGATGACTTGTTGCAGGGCTTTTCAGTTGGTGCCGACGATTACATCAGCAAACCCTTCTCCCTGCAAGAGGTGTTGGCGCGCGTGAAGGCGGTGTTGCGCCGTACGCAACAGGCAGAACCGCTCGGCACAAAGTCCTACGCTTCAGATATCCTTTCGCTCGACAGCCACCGTAAGATTGTGCGCATCGGCGATGATGAAATTCCGCTTTCTAAAAAGGAGTTTGGCATTCTCAACATCCTTGTGTCACATCCTGGTCGTGTCTTCTCGCGCGAAGAAATACTGGAGCAGGTGTGGCAGGGAGAAAGTTTTGTGCTCGACCGCACCGTCGATGTACATATTGCTCATGTGCGTAAAAAACTGGGCGAGATGGGCAACCGCATCGTCAACCGACAGGGGCATGGGTATTGCTTTGTGACGGCGTAGTCGTTGCGCGAAAAAACGATACCTATTTTCGTAAAAATTATTAGTAACCTAAAATGAATTATTAGTAATGTAATTTAAAATATGTTACTAATAATTTTTCTCCCCAAACTCCCGCAAAAAGCGGCGTCAGTTTCTCCATCCCCTACATCCGCCTCATGCGTCTCTCTTACAAAACAAAACTTCTCACCAACTTCTCTGCGCTCTTCGCGCTCTTTGCCATAATCCTCGTGCTCTTTCAGGGGCAGCGCGAGGAGCAATATAAGATGGACTTGCTCGAAAGCCGCTTGCGCAGTTATGCTGACCTGATTTCGGGCTTTGAATGTATTAAGAACAAGGATTTAAATAACGCCGTGGTTGCCCCATTGCTCGGTGCGCTCCCCAAGGAGCTGCGCATCACGGTGCTTTCTCCCGACGGCGCGGTGCAGTATGATTCGCGCGAGGTGGGGCTTGACGCGATGGACAACCACTTGACGCGCCCCGAGGTGGCAGAGGCGATTAAGTCGCACGAGGGACATTTCATCCGCATCTCCTCGACCACGCAGCGCCCCTTCTTCTACTTCGCAAAGGCTTACCCCGACTGCATCGTGCGCGTGGCATTGCCCTACGACCATGAGGTGGAAAACCTACTGAAGCCCGACAATGTCTTCCTGTGGTTCGTGCTTATGATATTCCCCATCGTGTTGGTGCTCCTTATTTATGTGTCCGACCACTTTGGCAAGTCTATCACCATGCTGCGTCGCTTCATTGATGCCGCCGAGCGGGGACTCGTAGATTACAACCACTTCCGCTTCCCCGACAGTGAGTTGGGAAAAATCAGCCGTACGATTCTTGAGAAATATAAGCAGTTGGAAGACAGCCACCGTGCCGTCCTGCAGGAACGCGAAAAGCGCCGCATTTACAAGCGCGACATGTCGAACAACATTACGCACGAACTGCGCACTCCCGTGAGCAGCATCAGTGGGTATCTTGAAACCCTGCTCACCGCAACGAACCTCACCGAGGAGCGCCGTCAAGGTTTCTTGAAACGCGCCCACCTGCAAACCCAGCGCCTTGCCGCTATCATCCGCGACATCTCCCTTATCACAAAGGTGGATGAGGCTCCCGAAATGATGCCTCGCGAGCAACTTTCGCTTCCCCTTGTTGTGGCGGAGGTGTGTGAAGAACTTTCTGCGCCCATTCAGCAGCGCCGTGCGTCGCTCCACCTGCAACTTCCCGATGAAGCACTGCTTCAGGGCAACTACTCTCTGCTTCACGCCATCTTCCGCAACCTCGTTGAAAATTCCCTGCGTTACGGCCCCGAGGGTGTTGCCATTCATCTTACGCTTGACCGAGAAGACGCCACGCATTATTATTTGACTTACTACGACAACGGCGGTGGGGTAGAACCGCGCCACCTCTCGCGCCTCTTCGAGCGCTTCTATCGTGCGCAGGAAGGACGCACGCGCGACGGTGCCGATATTGGTGGCACGGGACTCGGACTCTCTATCGTGCGCAACGCCGTGCTCTTCCATCGTGGTAACATCACCGTGCGCAACCGTCCCGAGGCGGGGTTGGAATTCTCCTTCTCGTTAGGAAAATAACAAAGACATTGCACCATCTGTTGGGCGCATTAAAAATTATCTCCCTATCAATTTCATTTAAGTCGGACTTAATTTGAAAAGATAGGGAGATAATTTTTTGTATGTCGGTTATGCGTTGAGCGGATGCCGAAATCAGTAATGTTAGGTCTGATTTTTATTTCAGGAAGCGAGCGGTGAGCCACTTTCTGATGGGTGTGTCGTACCACTTCATCAATACAAACGCCAAGAGGATGCTTGCCACCATAACGCCGAGGGATTGCCAGGGCGCGGAGGTGAAGTTGTACTGTCCGTTGGCAATAAGTCCGGCGTAGAAGAGGTACATGAGCGGATAATGCACCGTGTAAAGTGGGTAAGAGAGGTTGCCAAGCAGTGTGGCGGTGCGCTCCGTTGTCGCGGAAACCGAAGTGCTGGATGCTGCAAGCAATACGATGGCGGGGAAGACGAGCATGATGCAGGTCATCTCAAACACGCCGTTCATGCAGAGCGGTTGCATTGCCTCGATGTAAGGCACTGCGAAGAGGGCAAGTAGCAGGAGGGCGCACAACCAAAAGGCGCCGCGAACGGGGCGGGGCTTGAAGGTGCGCGAGAGGAGCATGCCGAGCGTGAAGGGGAAGAGCATGCGTAGGCTTCCGCCCAAGAAATTCACGGCGTCGAGCGTCCAACCCACACCGATACTTCCGTAGATGGAAACATTGGTCGTGGCAAACCACACGAAGGTGATGCCGAGCAGGGCAACGAGGAGGGCAAGCACTTTCGTGGAGAGGCGGCGCAGCAGAAGGGCATATAGGATATTGCCAATGTACTCAAAGAAGAGCGACCAGAAGGGTCCGTTGAGCGGAAACATTTCGCCGTTGCCGCGCACCTCATATCCAGCACCAGGGTAGGCGGGGATAAAGAGGAAAGTGAGTGCTAAGCACAAGAGCAACTGCCCTGTGTTTATCGCTTCGCCACCCCAGGTTACGCCTCCCTGAATGAGGAAAGTGATGGCACCGATAATTGCCCCCGCAATGAGCATGGGGTGAAGGCGGATGAGGCGGCGTTTGAAGAAACTGCCGATGGTGAGTCCCTTCCCCCAACGGTCGTCGTAAGCATAGGCAATGACGAATCCGGAAAGGATGAAGAAGAAGTCTACGGCGAGATACCCGTGATTGAACGAGCGGATGATGCCGTCGCCTGCGCCGTTGGTGGCTTCGGCAAAGGCAAATCCTTCATTCACATGGTACCACAATACGGCGAGAGCGGCAACTCCGCGCAATCCGTCGAGTAGGGCGAAGTGGGGTTTCTGTTGAAGCATTTGGTATGAGTGATGTGAGAACTGTGTGAAAAGACTTCTTGATTATGATGTTACTTGTAATTGTTTGTAAACAAGAAAAATAGCTGCCGATTTAAGTCGTGCGCAATACGCACATACTGTTTCTAAAAATTATTAGTAACCTTTTTTAAATTATGTTACTAATAGTTTTTTTTATGTTACTAATAGTTTCCAGCAAAAGGGATATCGTTTTTCTGAAAGTAGAAGGTGGCGTTGCAAGTAGCCAGATGGGTGGCGTTTTTCACCAAGTAGCAATCCGACTGAGCGACTGTGAAGTCAATTTTGCACTGTTCGAAAAATAAGAAAGAAACGCTCGCCACCCCATTTGAGGAGTGGGAGCGTTGATTGTAGATACACTATATATTATATGTGTAGTCGGATTATTGGCGTGAGAAGCGGAAACCCTTGAAGTAAGCCTTAACTTCTTCACCAGAGGTATTCGTGATGCGAATCTTCTGTGCCTTCATACCAGAGAGTTCACCGCCTGTGTGGATTACGGTGTCATCAGCAGAGTAGTGGAGGAGGCTCACCTTGCGCCAGTTGCCGTCTTCGCCCTGAAGTTCGAGCGTGAACTTTTCTGCCACACCCTTCACACCAAAGTTGAAGTCCATGCCCTGCATGCTCACTGCGCGGTCGGAGTTAATGACAAATTCAGCACCAGGTGCCCAAGCAACCACTTCAAGTACGTCATTTACGCGAACATCATTGCCACGCGCTGTAACAGTCAACTTCGCCAACTGAGGAACAGTAGAAGAAATTGAATAGGGCTGGTATTCGCAGATGGGGCTGTAGGCAGTGCCGTGAGCAGCGTTGTACGCGTTCACCGTATTTGCGAAAATTTCGTTCAACGTGGGGATAAGCACGAGCGAACCTACCTTAATACCGGGCTGATGGGGGTGAAGGATGTCAGAGTTCGCAAGGTCGTACATCTGTGCCTGGATAGAGCGCGCTTCCTTATAGAGGTTGTCGAAGTTTACAAAACCTGAAGCCTTGTCAAGGTTCGTCATAGCCGTAGCACATACGTTCATACCAAACTGCGCAACGAGTTTACCGTATTCCAACCAGGGACGCTGTTCCACGATGAGGGCGGGATTTGTCTTGTCAGCAAGGAGGAGGTTGATAGCCAACTCGAGTTCCATACACTTGCCGTAGAGCTGTGCGATAGCGTTCTTGTCGCCCTTCACTGCTGCCTTAGCGATGGGCTGAAGTTCGCGGCTTTCATCACGACGGAAGCCGTGACCGTTGGGACCGAGGTCTTCGTTGTAAGACGCCCAAATCTTAAGCGCATCAGCACTCTGGGGAAGGAGGTCTTCAAGCGCCTTGTTCCAACTTGACATATAGTCGTAAGCCTCCATGTTCCAGGTGTAGTCGGCAATGCTGTAGAGCGCAATCTTAGAAGACTCTGCGTGCTCCATGGGGTTACTTACGAAACCTGAAAGGTCTTCTGCAATGTCAAGACCGTTGCCGTAAGTGGGACCGAGAAGGATGTGGTCGCGCACGAAGTCAGACACGGGGAAGTTCAACCAAATATAACCCTTGCGCTGAATGCGTTCGTTAATCCACTGCATAGACTCCTTGTCAATCGTGTGAACTACAGTGTTACCTGTCCACATAATTTCTACGGACTTGTCCATGTCGCTACCGAGCGTGCGGAGGTAACCGCCCTTTTCATTTGCCCAGCTACGGTTATATTCCGTAGGACACATCACGAGAGGACTAACGTCGCCCTTTGCCTTTACGAAATTCGTGTTGATGTAGTTGAGAAGGTCTGCCTGCTTGTCAGCCTTTGTGCCTTCGCCCCAAATGTCGTCGAAGAATACGGCGAATGAGCGTACGCCAAGCTGATACATGGTTTCGAGCTTGTTCATCATCGCATCGCGGTCTGCTTCTGTCCACTTGATATCCACCCCGGGGTGAATGGCCCAGTAGAAGTTTACGCCGTTCTTGTGTGCTGCATCAAGGAGCACCTTAAGGCGTGCTGCTTCTTCAGCGGGATAAGGCACGCGCCACTTGTCGCGGTGGTAGGGGTCGTCCTTGGGACCGTAGATGTAAACATTCATCTTGTTCTTCGCATAGAAATCAAATTGCGAAAGACGGTCTTCCTGGCTCCAGGGAGTGCCATAGAATCCTTCGACTACGCCACGGAATGCTACGTCGGGGAAGTCGGTGATTTCGCACGTCTGCAACTTGCCGTACTTCATCATGGCGAGCAACGACTGTACGCCGTAGAACGCACCGCGTTCGTCAGCGGCAGCAATAACAATCTCCTTGTCAGTCACCTTGAGGTAATAACCTTCTGCCTTTGTGGGGACGAGTTTCTTGTATTTCTTAACAACCTTCTGAGTGCCCCAACCGATAGTCACCTTATAGGCAGACTTGGTCGCAACTTCGGGTGAAGCTGTGTTGAGTGCGTCAAGAGCGTAAGAAGATGTCACGGTCTTGTCAGTAACTACTGTCCACTGAGCGGGAGCATCGATTAAGAACTCCGCAAGGTTGTCCACCTGCTGCGGAACGGGGTTAATGTTGCTTACCTGTGCCTGAGAAACGGCTGTGCCGAGGCAGAGGAGGGAAGCAAGAATGAGTTTCTTGTTCATAGAGAAAGAGATTAGGTACGAGTTATTAGGTACGAGTAGACGAGTTAGGATGTGAGAATTACGAGAACTCTTCAAACCATCTTGTTTACTCGTCTACTATGAACTTGTCAACTAAAAATTACTTCTTCGGAGTACGTTCCAAAGTTGTCAGTACAAACTGCCAATACTTTTCTACGCTGGGGATGTAGCAGCGTTCGTTGGGAGTGTGGGGAGAACGCATGGTGGGACCAAAGCTCACCATATCCATCTTGGGATACTTCGCACCGATGACACCACATTCGAGGCCCGCGTGAATTACCTGCACCTTGCTGTCTGCGCCAAAGAGTTCCTTGTACACATCCTTCATGAGCGCCACGATTTCGCTTTCGGGGTTGGGCTGCCAAGCGGGATAAGCACCGTCGAGTTCGATCTTCATGCCCGCCATTGAGAACACGCTTTCCAAAGTTTCCGAACAGCAGTCGCGCATGCTGTCGCGAGAAGAGCGAACGAGCACCTTGAACATTACCTTGCCGCCACCGATTTCTACGATTGCGAGGTTAGAAGAAGTTTCTACGATGCTGGGCACTTCGGGAATGAAGCGCATCACGCCATTGTGGCAAGCGCAAAGTGCGTTTACGAGATTGTCCTGAATTTCTTCGGGAACGAGCGCAGCGGGTAAGTCTGTGTCTTCAATATCAAGCGTCAACGCCTTTTCTACAAAGCCATATTCGCCCTTGAATGTTTCGCACCATTCGTCAACCACTTCTTTGAGTGCGTCAACATTCTCAGCGGGAACGGTAAGAACGACATCGCAGTCGCGAGGAATCGCATTGCGCATGTTACCTCCCTGCCAAGAAGCGAGGCGTGCTTCAAAGTTGGCAATAGCATCCTGCACGAGGCGCGCCATCATCTTATTGGCATTGCCGCGTCCCTCATTGATTTCAAGACCAGAGTGACCGCCGAGCAAGTTGTGGATGCCGATTTTCACAGCAGCATCGCCCTCGGGCACTTCTTCTTCCTTGTATTCCAAAGACGCAGTGAGGTTCACACCACCTGCCGAACCAATCATAAATTCTCCGAAAGTTTCGTTGTCAAGGTTGAGAAGAATTTCTCCCTTCAAGAGGTCGGCACTCATATTGTTCACACCGCCCATTGTAGATTCTTCGTCGGCAGTGATGAAACCTTCGAGCGGACCGTGCTTGAGCGTATTGTCTTCCATAATCGCCATGATGGTTGCTACAGCCATACCATCGTCGGCACCGAGTGTCGTATTCTTTGCCTTTACCCACTCGCCGTCAATCCAAGTTTCGATGGGGTCGGTTTCAAAATTGTGAGGCGACTCGGGAGTCTTCTGAGGCACCATATCCATATGGCCCTGAAGCGTCACAACCTTGCAATCCTCCATACCGGGAGAGGCAGGCTTATACATAATTACATTGCCAGCGTCGTCAAGTTTTGCTTCAACGCCCTTTTCCTTCGCCCAGTCAAGGAGGAACTTCTGAATCTTTTCAAGGTGTCCGCTGGGACGGGGCACTTGCGTGAGAAGGTAAAAATTCTCCCAAATAGCCTTGGGCTGGAGATTTCTAATTTCTGACATAGTATTAAACTTTTATTTAGTGAATATTTTCTGTTGAAACTTTTGGCAGAACCTTCATTTTGTTAAGGTCTGCCCAACCCCACGCTCCGAGCAGGATGACGAGGGCTGTTTGGATGGTGTGCACCACAAGGGCAAACATTACGGCGGGCGCTTCCGCCACTCCGTAGAGCACAAGCATTGTTTTCACCGCAAAGTGCCACGAACCTGCCCCGTTGGGCGTTGGAACAAGTACGGCAAACGACCCGATGCTGAATATCAGCAGTGCCGCCCACGGATTTACCCCTGCTGTGAAGTCAAAGCAAAAGAACGCCAAGTAAAAGTGCAAGAAATATGCGCCCCAAATGCCGATAGAGTAAAACCAGTATAACCACGGACGCTTCACACGGCGAAGCGAACCGATGCCTTCCCACAGGCTCATGACTTTTTCTCGTCCCTGCGCAAACATCTTGTATCGGAACAAGAGGCTGCCGCAGATGGCAATTGCCAAGACGATGCAAAGCGCCGTGACAAGGTAGCCCGTGCTGGTAAAGCGGTTGAGCAATCCGTGAAGGTCGGTGCCCGTTTCATTTAGGAATTTTATAAACACGGGCAACTGGCTTGCAAACGCTACTCCTGCAATGATGAGCATCAGCAACGAGTCAACAATGCGCTCCGTAACGACGGTGCCGATAGATTTTGAGAAGCTAACGCCGTCCATCTTCTTCAGCGTGCCGCATCTCGTGACTTCTCCGACGCGTGGTATTACCAAACTTGCGGCGTAGGACAGGAAAATCGCATTTACGCAAGTGCGTGTTCGTGCTTCTTCCCCTATGGGCTGCAGCGTCATGCGCCAACGCAAGGCGCGAAACACTTGCGGCACCACGCCAAAGGCAAGCGAAATCACCATCCACCCCCAATGCAGTTCGGAGGTAATGATGCGCCAAAAGTCTGCCCAGTCAACACCGCGATACATCCACCAAAGGATGCCGATTCCCAATGCAAATGGCAGGGCGACCTTTAATATATTGCCCAATAGTTTAGTCAAAATCCAAGTTATTTCGTTAATTTTGCAAGCGGCGGAGGTGAGAATGCCCGCCTCTGCACAAGATTTTACAAAGATAGAAAAAACAAATGATATGAAACTCGTACGACCTAAAAAATTTCTTGGTCAGCACTTTTTGAAGGACTTAAGTGTGGCTCAAGCCATTGCAGATACCGTTGATGCCTGCCCTGATATTCCTGTGCTTGAAGTAGGTCCTGGTATGGGCGTACTTACGCAATATTTGCTCCCCAAGGGGCGCGAAGTAAAGGTGGCTGAAATCGACTTTGAGAGTGTGGCTTACTTGCGCGAGAATTTCCCTGCGCTCGAACCCAATATTATTGAAGATGACTTCCTGAAGATGCACCTTGAAAATACTTTTGAAGGTCGCCCCTTCGTGCTTACGGGCAACTATCCCTACAACATCAGCAGCCAAATCTTTTTCAAGATGCTCGACTACCGCCACTTAATCCCCTGTTGCACAGGTATGATTCAGAAGGAAGTAGCAGAGCGCCTTGCTGCCAAACCTGGTACGAAGGCTTACGGCATTTTGAGTGTCTTGGTGCAACTTTGGTACAATGTTGACTACCTCTTTACCGTCGCTCCTGGAGTGTTTAATCCGCCTCCCAAAGTGCAGAGCGCCGTTATCCGCATGACGCGTAATGATGTGGCAGATTGTGGGTGCGATGAGCGCCTTTTGCGCCGCGTGGTAAAGACTACTTTCAACCAACGCCGTAAGATGATGCGCGGATCCATCAAACCGCTTTTTGCGCAACTCGATAACGAACTCGGAGGGGGCATTGACCACACCGAATTTCTCGCGCAGCCGCTCCTTACAAAGCGTCCCGAACAACTCTCAGTGCAAGATTTCATCGACTTAACCAATGCCGTAGAGCAACACTATAAAAAATAAAGACGCCCCCTCCAACCTCCCCCCCTAAAGGGTGAGGCAAATCTTCCGGACGGATAAGTTCTACCCTTTAGGGGAGGATTTAGGTGGGGCTATTTCTCCTTTCTCCTTTTAAAAAATGCAAGGCAGACTTCTTTGGGTGGACGACGAGATTGATCTCCTCAAAGCCCACATCATATTTCTCAAAAACAAGGATTACGAAGTTACAACCTGTTCTAACGGGACGGATGCGCTTGACATCTGTCGCGAACAGCCGTTTGACCTTATCCTGCTGGATGAAAATATGCCCGGACTCAGTGGTCTTGAAACCTTGGCGCGCATTAAGGAAATCCAGCCCAATGTGCCTGTTGTGATGGTGACGAAGAATGAGACGGAAGATATTATGGATCAGGCGATTGGTGCGAAGATTGCCGACTATCTTATTAAGCCTGTAAATCCTAATCAAATTCTTCTCGCCTTAAAGAAGAACATTCACCGCCGCGAGATTGAACATGAGGCGGTTGAGACTTCTTACCGTCAGGAATTTTCGCGCATCGGCATGCAGATTGGTGACAATCTTTCGGCGGATGAGTGGAAGGAATTGTATCGCAAACTTGTGCATTGGGAACTTGAACTTGCGCCCACGGACGGCGCAATGAGCGAGATGCTCAGCATGCAGAAACAGGAAGCGAACGCTGCCTTTGCAAAGTATATCCGCAAGAATTACGAGGATTGGATTGCGCATCCCGAGGAGCGCCCCATGCTTTCGCCCGACCTCTTTCGCACGGCGGTCTTTCCCCGTTTGCGCGACGGTCGTAAGGTGATGCTTCTTGTTTTAGACAACCTTCGTTACGACCAATGGCGCGTTATTAGTCAGGATCTTGCTGATGATTTTGATATGGAGGAAGACCTTTATTTCAGCATCCTGCCCACCGCCACGCAATACGCCCGCAACGCTATCTTCTCTGGACTCATGCCTCTGCAAATCCGCGAGCGTTACCCCCATCTTTGGGTGGATGAAGAGGAAGATGAGGGCAAGAATTTGAATGAGGAGGAACTCATCCGTACACACCTTGAGCGCTTGCGCCGTAAGGAGGATTTTACTTATACGAAACTCAACGACTCTGTGGCAGCAGAGAAGTTCCTTTCCGGAGTGCGCAGTATGCCCCTCGCACCCTTGTCGGTCATGGTCATTAACTTTATCGACATTCTCAGTCATGCCCGCACGGAGTCAAGAATGGTGCGCGAACTCGCCTCTAACGAAGCGGCGTATCGAAGCATTACGCAGTCGTGGTTCCGCCATTCCAGCATGAAGGAACTCTTCAAGTGGCTCGCCTCGTTAGATTACGACATCGTCATCACTACCGACCACGGTTCTATCCGTGCCGACGAGGCGGTGCGCGTAGTAGGGGATAAAAATGTGAATACTAACTTGCGTTATAAGTTGGGTAAGAACCTCAATTACAACCCCAAGGAGGTGTTTGAGGTTAAAGAACCCAAGCGCCTCGGACTTCCCGCGCCCAACCTCTCAACGACCTACATTTTTGCAACGGGCAACCGCTTCTTTGCGTACCCCAACAACTTCAACCACTACGTGCAGTATTACAAGGACACATTCCAGCACGGCGGTGTCTCACTCGAAGAGATGTTGGTGCCTCTCGTGACGTTGCGACCTAAGGCAAGGTGACCCTTGTTTTAATCTATCTGCGTTGCCCAAAATGTAATAATTTTTCGCAAAAGTCGTGCCGTTTTATGCGTCCGGCCTGAAAAATGAGATTTGGATTTCGCCGAAAAATATATTATCTTTGCATAGCAGAAAAGGAGGTGTTACCCATGCAGGTGGCGCCTCCTTTTTATTTGTCTGATTATCAGTAGAATACAAACCGCTAAAAACGGCAGGTTTATGGGACATTGTGAAAACAATTAGTAACCTTTTTCAAATTATCTTACTAACAATTTCAAAAAGGTTACTTGTAAATTTTTCTGCGTGAGATGTACGCGTTAATTTTTCTTAAATAAAGTTAAAGTTTTTAGCTCTAAAGTCTAAAGACAAGAGACAAAAGTATCAATTTTTTTGACCTGAGATTTAAAAATTCTCAAGCAAAACTCAACTCGAGTAAAAATACGCGAACTACGACCGATTATTTCCACTTTTCTAACGATTTCGGGGTGCAAAAATAAGTTAATTACCTAAGAATCAATGGTGTCTTGTTTTTCGCAAAAGTTGGGCAAATAGAAATGAAACGGTGGGGCGGTTGAGTCGGTAACTTTTTGGTAAATATTCCGTAATGCCCCCGTAGGAGGGCGCACTTACATAACCGCTGGTGAGTGAAACGAACCTGCGGGAGTTGAACTGCTCGATGGTATTCACAAACGGTCCCCGTAGGAGGACTCACAGCATCAAAGTTTTCATTTGAGAAATCCTGTTGTTGTGGGTCCTCCTACGGGGACCGATACATTTTTCGCTTATGATTTACCCCGCAGGTTCACTGCGTTCACCCGCGGTTAGGCAAGTGTGCCCTCCTACGGGGGCAAGGCAATACAATCATCTAATTATGTGGTTGACACTGCGCTGGCGCTTATTGTATTATTCATGTGTGAAGGTCGAGCGTTATTTTTGCTTCAGTCGCTCCACGATTTCCTGTGCGGCACGCTCGGGTGCACCAGGTGCGCCAAGGATGTTCGCCATTTCTTCGTAGCCCTTGAGTTGCGCTTCACGCGCTGTGCCTCCGGGGAGGATGGAGATGAGGTGGTGGCGCAAATTGGGGAGGTTCATGCCGTCGGCAACGAGTTCGGGAACCACTTCTCTGCCCGCTACGAGGTTGACCAGGGAGATGTATTTCACCTTCAAGAGGTGGCGGCGGAGGAAGGAGATGAGTTTGCCCACAGGAGTGTAATAACAAACCACTTGCGGCACGCGGAAGAGTCCCGTTTCAAGCGCAGCGGTGCCCGATGTAACCAGTGCGGCAGTGGCATGTGAGAGTAGGGGGTAAGTCTGTCCGCGAACGATGCGGGGAAGTTGGTCTTCGCTCCAATTTAATCGGCTCAAAGTGCGGTCGTAATACTCCTGCGCAATTGCAGGTGCACCCGCCAACACCAGTTGGTAACCCTGCTCAACATAAGGTGCGGCGGCCTCACACATCATGCAGAGGTTGTCCTTAATCTCCTGCTTTCGGCTGCCTGCAAGTAGGGCAATGATGGGGCGATTGGGGACGAGGGAGTTTTTAAGGCAGAAATCCTCTTTCGTCTCGCGGTAGGCAGAGCGGAACTGACTGATTTCGTCTACCGTAGGATTGCCCACATAGGAAATAGGGTAGTGGTGCTTCTTCTCAAAAAAGTCAACCTCGAAGGGGAGTATGGAGAAGAGGCGGTCAACCGTCGCGCGGATGTCCTTGATGCGGTGCTCCTTCCACGCCCAAATCTTGGGTGAGATGTAATAATAGACGGGGCAGATGGCTTGCGCCTTAACGAATTTCGCAATCTTGAGGTTGAAGCCCGGATAGTCCACCAAAATGACGCAGTTAGGGTGCCACGAGGCAATCTCCTGCTTGCAGCGCGCCATGCCTTTGAGAATGGTGCGCAGGTGGAGCAGAACGGGGATAAAACCCATGTAGGCGAGGTGCTTGTAGTGGCACAAAAGCGTGCCGCCAACCCGTTGCATTTCATCGCCGCCATAGTAGCGGAATTCAGCTTGCGGGTCGGTATTTTTTATCGCTTGCATGAGGTGGGCGGCATGGAGGTCGCCACTGGCTTCGCCTACGATGAGGAAGTATTTCATAAAAGAGTAAAGCTAAAAGAGTAAAACTGAAAGCGGAAGGTTTCTCCTCTATTCCCGCAATCCATTTTGTCTACTCGCACCTGTAAACTTGTTTATTAAAAACTAAAACTTTCCAGCAACTTGTAGTCTGTTACGTCGAGGGTGACGGGGGTTACGGCAACGTAGCCGTTATCGAGCGCCCAAATGTCGGTGTCGGTCGCTTCGGGTTCAAGGTTTTCGCGGTAGCCCACGAGCCACAAATAGGGTTGGTTGGTGGTGGGGTGGAAGCACTTGTGCGTCTCCTTTACCCAACGACTCTTGCCCATGCGGCAAACTTTAACACCTTTAAATTCAGAGGTGTTGGGGAAATTTACGTTTAAGCATGAGAAGGCGGGAAGTCCCTCTTTGAGCACCTTCAAAGTAATGTCTACAAGGTAGGGACGGAGGGGCGTGAAATCTGCTTCCGAACTGTGGTTGTCAAGCGAGAACGCAATGGAAGGGAAACCCGCCATAGCGCCTTCGTAACACACGCCCATTGTGCCGGAATAGTGGGCGTTTACCGCGGAATTATCGCCGTGATTGATACCTCCCAAAACGAGGTCAGGTTTGCGCGTCAAACATTCGTTGAGGGCGACTTTAATGCAATCCGCAGGAGTGCCGGTGCAGGCGTAAATTGTGAGGCCTTCTTCTTCGCGAATTTTGCGGTAGCGCAAGGGCGAAGCCGAAGTTATGGCACAACTGCCACCCGAGCGCGGGCCGTCGGGAGCCATTACGAAGATATCCGCATGAGGGCGGAGCGCTTCAATCAGAAAATTTATGCCTTTAGCGGTGTAACCGTCGTCGTTTGAAATAAGGATGAGGGGGCGCATGTGTTAGGAAAGTAGTGTTTGAATTAATACCTTAAAATATTTTTCGCAAAAGTAATAATTTATTCTTTAAGCGAGGGGCGCTATAAGAAAAAATAAGTATCTTTGCAAAATCCATAAGAGTGTCCGTGCTACGGCGTTTTGAGGCACTCCTAAATTGAAAAGAATGGGAAAAATTATTGCTTTAGTGAACCAGAAGGGCGGTGTGGGAAAAACTACCACATCGATGAATCTTGCGGCGTCGTTGGCTACGCTTGAAAAGAAAGTGTTGCTCATTGATGCCGACCCCCAGGCGAATGCTTCGTCAGGGTTGGGAGTTGACTTGAGTCAGATTGATGCTTCTATTTACCAATGCTTGGTCAACAAGATTGATGTGAGAGAAGCAATCTACACTACCGATATAGAAAATCTCGACATCATTCCTTCACACATCGACTTGGTGGGTGCGGAAATCGAGATGCTGAATTTTAAAAGTCGTGAGCGTGTGTTCAAGAATGTTCTCGAACCGATCAAGGCCGACTATGACTACATTCTCATCGACTGCTCTCCCTCGTTGGGTTTGATGGTGGTCAATGCGTTGACGGCAGCAGACTCTGTGATTATTCCTGTGCAGTGTGAGTATTTTGCGCTTGAAGGAATCTCAAAGTTGCTTGACACGATTCGTATTATCAAGCGCAAGACTAATCCCTCACTCTCTATTGAGGGCTTTTTGCTGACTATGTATGACTCGCGTCTGCGTCTCGCCAACCAGATTTATGACGAAGTGAAGCGCCACTTCCAGGAATTGGTGTTTAAGACCGTCATTCAGCGTAATGTGAAACTCTCGGAGGCGCCTTCTCATGGGTTGCCCGTCATTCTGTATGACGCAGATTCTACAGGTGCGAAGAATCACTTGGCTTTGGCAAAGGAGATTATCAGTAAGAACCAAATGTAAATTAGACACTCTTGCTTATGGCAATCAAGAAGAAATATACGGCTCTCGGTCGCGGATTGGACGCCCTCATTTCTACTCATGAAGAGGTGGAAACGAGTGGTTCTTCGTCTATCAGCGAAGTGGCGATTTCGCAGATTGAGGCAAATCCTAACCAACCCCGTCGTGAGTTTGACGAGAAGGCACTTGAGGAATTGGCGGAGTCAATTCGCAACTTCGGCATTATTCAGCCTATCACGCTTCGCAAACTTAGCGACGACCGCTACCAAATCATTGCGGGCGAACGCCGTTGGCGCGCTTCGCAGATGGCGGGTCTTCAGCGCGTGCCGGCATATATTCGTACGGCAGACGATGAAAACATGATGCAGATGGCACTCGTGGAAAACATTCAGCGTGAAGAGCTGAATCCCATTGAAGTGGCGTTGGCTTACCAGCATCTTATTGAGCGCTACAACTTGAAGCAGGAAGAGTTGAGCGAGAAGATTGGCAAGAATCGTGCTACGATTGCCAATACTTTGAGACTCTTGAAACTCCCCGCCCAAGTGCAAATGGCGATTAAGAATCGTCAGATTGACAAGGGGCATGCTCGTGCGTTGCTTTCGCTTGCTGATCCTGCGATGCAGGTGAAGTTTTTTAAGGAAGTGGTAGAAAAGGGGTATTCTGTGCGTCAGATTGAAGAAATGGTGTCGCAGATTAACGCCGGCGAGGCAGTGAAGAGCGGCAAGCGTACACTGCAAGACAAAAAGGTGTTGCTCCCCGAAGAATTTAAGGTGCTGAAGACGCGCCTCTCTGACTTCTTTAAGACCAAGGTGCAGATGACCTGCTCGCAACAAGGGAAGGGTAAAATCAGCATTCCTTTTGACAATGAGGAGGAACTGACACGAATCATCGAACTCTTTGACAGAATGAAGGGTTGAGCTCTGTCATGCTATTTATGAAACGACTACTTACGCTTATCATTCTCATACTCTGCTGCGTCGGCGCTCAAAAGGCGTCGGCGCAAGCGCGTCTTTTTGATATTCAAGAACGCCCGGTGATGCCGATGGACTCCGTGGCTCCGCGCATGGAGGTTATGGCGCTTGGGAGTGACTCTCTCACGCCCGTTTCGCCCGCTGTGGATACGGTAAAGATTGATACCATCAACTTGCTGCTTCCCCTTAACGAAAAGCAGTTGAAGAAGGAGCAGCGCCAGTTAAAGCGCTCGCAGTTTGTCCCCGACCCGCAGCGCGCCCTCTGGTTGGCATTGGTCATTCCCGGAGCAGGGCAGATTTACAACCGAAAGTATTGGAAACTCCCCCTTGTCTACGGCGGATTCTTGGGATGTGCGTATGCCTTTACTTGGAACCAGCAGATGTATAGCGACTATTCGCAGGCCTACCTCGACATCATGGACGACAATCCTGCTACGCAGAGTTACAAAGACTTCTTGCCGCCCAACTATGATATTAAGGGGCGCGAAGACCGCTATAAGGAGATTTTTAAGAACCGTAAAAACCGCTACCGCCGCTGGCGCGACCTCTCCGTCTTCTGCTTCGCGGGCGTATACCTCCTTTCTGTGGTCGACGCCTACGTAGATGCGCAGCTCTCGGAGTTTGATATTACGCCCGACCTCTCCTTGCAACTCGAACCAACAGTGATAAATACCAACCCACAAGATACGCGCATGCAACAGCAGTCGTACGGCGTGAGTTGCTCCTTCAAATTTTAATTCGAATACATGATTTTTGGGGTGAGAACTCAGGGGAATTTTTCACGAAAATAGTTTCACGAAAAGCTAAACCTATTTTCGTGAAAATTATTAGTAACCTAAGAAAAATTATTAGTAACCTAATTTAAACTACATTACTAATAGTTTTGAACCCCAAAAACTCTCGCTTTGCGAAGTCTTGCTCTGTTGGAAATGTGAAAGGTTACCGCAAAATTTAAACGACTGCAATTTTTACTCCTTCTGCCCTAAACACAGATACACTATTTAAGATGTCATTTAAGAATAAAATACTTACTCTGCTCTTCGCCTCGACGGCAAGTTGCGCCCCCCTCGTGGCGCAACAGTCGGATGTGATTACCGTTCACGATGAAGCGATTGGTGCAGACGAGCAAATCGGACTTCCTGAGGGGATGATGTTGAGCGTAGACTCACTGATGATGCAGTGGAATGCGCGTCAGTATCTGTTTCCCGAAACAAGTGTGAGCACGCCTGCCTACCTCTCTAACCTCACTCCCGAGGATTATGCCGAGCGCTTGAGTCGCATTCCTGCGGTGATGGAATTGCCTTACAACAAGGTCGTGCAGGAGTTTATCGATCGCTATACGGGCGGAAACCGTCGTACGATTAGTTTCTGCTTGGCGGCAGGTAATTTTTACATCCCCATGTTTGAAGAGGCGCTTGAGGCACACGGACTTCCCCTTGAGTTGAAATACCTCCCCGTAATCGAATCTGCGCTCAACCCCACAGCACGCAGTAAGGCGGGTGCCGTAGGTTTGTGGCAGTTTATGCTGACTACGGGCAAGCGTTACGACCTTGAAGTCAACAGCCTCGTAGATGAGCGTCAAGACCCCGTGAAGTCTACTTGGGCCGCGGTGCGCTATCTCAAGGACCTCTATGATATTTACAAGGATTGGAACCTTGTGATTGCCGCTTACAACTGCGGACCCGGCAATGTCAATAAGGCGATTCACCGCGCCGAGGGTGTGACCGATTACTGGAAGATTTATCCCTATCTGCCCACAGAGACGCGCGGTTATGTGCCGGCATTTATTGCTGCCAACTACGCCATGTATTACTATTGCCAACATCAGATTGAACCGCTCCGCACGGCGTTCCCCGAGGCAACAGATACGGTGATGATTTCGAAGAGTCTGCACTTTGATCAGATTGCAGAACTTTGTAATATTGACAAGGATGCGTTGCGTGCCTTGAATCCGCAGTTTAAGAAAGACCTCATTCCCGGCAATGTGAAACCCTATGCCCTTCGCTTGCCACAGGATAAGTTGCTCGCCTTTATCGACCTCGGTGACAGCGTATATAATCACCGCTCTACCGACCTCTTTAAGCGTCGCGCTACTGTAACGATTGACGAAAAGGCGGTAGAGAAAGCCCAGCAGGGCAAACCCGTTTACGTCAAAGTGCGTAAGGGCGATAACCTCGGTGCTATCGCAAAGCGCAATCGCACGACGGTGGCAAAAATTAAGCGCCTGAACGGAATGAAGAACAACAACCTTCGCGCTGGGCAACGCCTTCGCGTGAAGTAGGGATAATAAATTGTTATTAGGACGCCCCTGCACTCTAAAAGGTCAGAGGTTTTTTAACAAATTCTACACTATGTCCGACAAAACTCTTACCCCCCAAGAAATACAGGACGAGCTCCTTATAAATGCTGCGTTCCAAAAATTGATTGATACCTACCTCGCTTCTAATCACAGAGGCAAGGTGGACATTATCACGAAGGCATTTAACTTTGCAAAGCAGGCGCATAAAGGAGTGCGCCGCTTGTCGGGCGAACCTTATATCCTTCACCCCATTGCCGTAGCGCAAGTGGCGTGTGAAGAAATAGGATTGGGTTCTACCTCTATTTGTGCGGCGCTGCTTCACGACGTAGAGGAAGATACAGACTATACAAACGAAGACCTCTGTAACTTGTTTGGTCCTAAGGTAGCCAACATCGTTGAAGGGGTAACAAAAATTTCAGGTGGAATATTCGGAGACCGCGCTTCGCTTCAAGCAGAGACGTTTAAAAAACTGCTGCTCACGATGAGTGATGACATCCGCGTGATCCTCATTAAGATTTCTGACCGTGTGCATAACATGCGCACGCTTGAGTCTATGTTGCCCTCAAAGCAGTATAAGATTGCCGGCGAAACGCAGTACATCTTTGCTCCGCTTGCCGACCGCCTGGGGTTGAATAAGATTAAGACGGAACTCGAAAATTTGAGTTTTAAGTACGAGCACCCAGAGGCGTATCAGGATATTGTACAGAAGTTGGAGGACTCGCAGATGGAGCGCGATGACAACTTTAATAGTTTCATTCCCCCCATTCGTGAGGCGCTCGATAAGATGGGTTGTAAGTACTCTATCAAGGCGCGCATCAAGAGTCCGTATTCTATTTGGAAGAAGATGCAGACGAAGAAGGTTTCTTTCGAAGAAGTCTTCGACATCATGGCAATCCGCATTGTCTTTGAACCTCAAAATCGCGAGGAGGAGGTGAACGAGTGCTTCCGCATCTATGCCGCTTTGACCAGCATCTATCGTCCGCACCCCACACGCTTCCGCGATTGGCTTTCTTCGCCTAAGGCAAATGGTTATCAGGCGCTCCATAACACCTTTATGAGTAGTAATGGTAAGTGGATTGAGGTGCAGATTCGCTCCGACCGCATGGACGACATCGCCGAGCAGGGTTTTGCTGCACACTGGAAGTATAAAGCGCCCGGTTCTGAGTATGACGCATCCGAACTCGACGGTTGGCTCAATTCTATCAAGGAAATTCTTGACGACCCTCAGCCCGACACGCTCGACCTTCTCGATACCATCAAACTGAACCTCTACGCTCAGGAAATTTTAGTGTTCACGCCGAAGGGAGAAATCAAAACGATGCCCTCAGGCAGCACAGTGCTTGACTTTGCCTTCTCCATCCACTCGTTCCTCGGCAGTCACTGTTTCGGCGCTAAGGTAAACCACAAACTCGAACCCTTGAGTTACCAACTCAAGAGCGGTGACCAGATTGAAATCCTCACTTCTAAGACACAGCATGTACAACCCGAGTGGTTGAACTTCGCAACGTCGGCAAAGGCGCGCGGAAAGATTCAAGCCATCCTGCGCCGTGAGCGCCGTGAGAAGGAGGCGAAGGGCGAAGAACTGCTCAAGGAATTTTTGGAACAGCACGACATTCCTTACAACACCAATATTGTTGAGAAACTCTGTAAGCAAAACGGATTGCGCACACGTGACGAACTCTTCTTGGCTGTTGCAGAAAAGCAGGTAGAACTCTCTGAGGCAACCATCGACCGCTTGACAGACAAGGCATCTAACAACGGTTGGCGCAAGTTGCTCACGTTCCTCAATAAACCTAAGGAGGAAGAGCAGGGAACTGATGCCGACAACGCCGCTTCACTTGAAACCCGCGATTTTGTTAAGGGACTCAATAAAAAGAAGATTCTTGCGCTTGACGAAGAAGTCTTGCAACACTGCACCTTCCCCGCATGTTGCAGCGTAGTACCGGGCGATGACGTTCTCGGTTACATCACCGAAAATGGAACACTTGAAATTCACCGCCGCCAGTGTGAAACAGCCACCAAGCACAAGACGCGACAAGGCAATAATATTATTGCCTGCTCTTGGAATATGGGGCGCACGCGCTACTTTGACACCCGCATCTTTGTGCGCGGCGTAGATGCCCGCGGCGTGCTTCACAGCATCGCAGAGTGCTTTGAAACGCTCCAGCAGTTCCTTGTAAAGGAAATTACGCTTAAGACCAACGACGGCATCTTTGAGGGAACCCTCCTCCTCGGAGTTTACCACACGGATGACATACGCATGGTGTGTGATGCCCTACGCAAGATTGAAAACGTAACCAAGGCGGTGCGCATGGATTAACCTCCGCGCATCTTTACACCACTAAAAAAGTCCGCATTATCTTACTCAGATAGTGCGGACTTTCTTGTTTGAAAAACAGTAACTATTTCTGTGAAAATTATTAGTAACCTTTTTTAAATGACATTACTAATAATTTTTTTTAGGTTACTAATAATTTTTGGGGTACAAGGTTTATTCAAAATAAAGGGTTAATGTCACCATGTTCATCGTGGCTTTATTCACGCTCTGCGTATAAACCAACTGCGAGGAATCAAGCAAGTCGCTGCGGTCTTTCTCTAAAATATCGCCGAGTCCGAAACTGAATTTCAGTTCTGGAATCATCTTGAAGAAAGGCAGGTAGAAGTCGCACCCAAAGCCCGCCTCTATGCAAAAGGAGAGGGGAGTGGTGCGCAGCAGGGTGTGTTTCTTCGCCGTAAGGTCATAGTTGGCGCTGAGACCTCCGATGACGTATGGGCGGTAATTATTAAAGCGCGGCCCTGCAAGTTTTACATTTATGGGCAGTGAAACCAGTGCCGACTTCATGTCTTGCGATTCCTTCTTTCCCGAACTATGGTCGTAAAAACTGAGGTGCTTACTGCCAAAATGGAGTGAGGGTTGTAAGCGTAGCGCTACATAGCGATTGATGCGCCAGTCGCCCAATACGCCCACGCTGAAGCCCAAGTTCATCTTGTCGTTCTCCACGCTCCACTGTGCGCCTGTGGCGGGGTCGATGTAACCATTGTTTTCAAATTCAATGCCCTGGTCGTGGATGCCGAAGAAGAAGCCGTAGTGAAAGCGGCGCTCATCGACGAAGGGCTTATTCTGCACCTTGCGCTCTTGTGCCGAAACACTGAGGGTAATAAACGTGAGGAGGATAAAAAGGTATCTCATAAGGAGGTTCTAAAGTTAGTGACCTTACGTGAGCGCTGAAACTTCCACGCTCATTCGTAATTGTAGATTGTCTTACCCTGCAAAATTAACTCAATTCTGGGAGATGACAAGAAAACTTTCTGGAAGATACTCAAAAAAAGCAGGTTTTAGTTTGTTTATTGGGCGGGTCGGTGTATCTTTGCAACTACAAAACACGACAACAATATATTTACATAATAATTCACTCACTTAAAAAGTTACAATTATGGCTTACGTAATTACTGACGACTGTATCGCTTGCGGTACTTGTATCGACGAATGTCCCTCTGGCGCAATCTCTGAAGGCGAAAAGTATTCTATCGACCCCAACTCATGCGTTGATTGCGGTACTTGCGCAGACGTTTGTCCTTCAGGTGCAATCGTTGCTGGCGAATAATACATCAGTCCCAAGCACATTTAAGAGTCCAAGCGCTTCTCCTCAAGAGAACGTTTGCGACTCTTTTTTTATTGCTCTAACCCCGCTTACCTGCTTGGAAATTTGTATTTTTGCACCTCACAAAAATAAGATAGATATTATGAAGAAAACAACTTTGGCACTTACCTGCTTTGTGTGTAGCATCGCATCACAGGGAGCGGTGGAAGATACCTTTCAGCAAGACGGTTTGACTTACGTTGTAAAGACAGAAACTACTGTCGGCGTGAGCGGTGTGGCAAACGAAGTTACGGCGTGTACGATTGCTTCGAGTGTGAACTATGACGGCGTGACCTACAGCGTAGTTGCGATTGAGGAAGACGCATTCTACTGGAGCAATGTTACTAAAATTTCGCTCCCCGAGACCATAGAAACCATCGGCGCAGGCGCTTTCCGCAGTTCGCCCCTCAATGAAATCAACCTTCCTGAGTCGCTTACGGAAATAGGTACGCGCGCGTTTTATAATACTGAGGTTACCTCAATCGCCCTTCCCCAAGGCATTAAAACTCTTGCCGACGGAACCTTCCAGCAGTGTGAAGAACTTCTTCAGATAACCCTTCCCGCGTGTCTTGAAAGCATTGGTCGCGGCGTATTTTATAAGTGCGGTTTTACAGAAATAGACATCCCCGCCACTTGTGCCGAGATTGGCGCCTACGCCTTTGAGCAATGTGCAAATCTGCAAGAAATCAGCCTTCCCGAAGGACTTGTGGAAATTAAGGAAGGACTCTTCTCGGGTTGTAGAAGTCTTACTGCTGTGACGCTCCCTGAGTCAGTAACAACGATTGAGGGATATACATTCCAGAATGTACCTCTCGTTGCGCTGCATCTCCCTGCTGCGGTGGAGACAATCAAGGCAAATGCGTTTAACGGCACTCAGATTCAGACGATTACCGTAGATGCGGCGAATGCTTCCTTTGTGGCCGACGCCAATGTGCTTTATACGAAGGATCATCGCTTCCTTTATCTCTATCCCCGCAAGGGTGCGCCCACAAATTATACACTTCATGACGACTGTGTCGCGGTGTACGGTGGCGCATTTTACGCCACTGAGGTTAAGGAAGTCATCTTCCCCGAAGGGTTCTTGGGACTTGACGCCTACGCCTTTTGTCTCTCGGCGCTTGAGCGCGTAAACCTTCCCGCGAGCGTAGAATTGCTTTATGAGCAGGCTTTCGCAGGGACGCAGTTGAAGCAATTTACGCTTCCCGAAGGTGTAACGGAAGTGAGCGACGCACTTTTGGCAGACTGTAAGCAACTTACGACGGTGACGTTTCACGACAAGGTGGTGGAAGTGGGCAACCGCGTGTTTTACAACTGCTCGGCGCTCGAAACAATCTATTGCCTCGGCACAACGCCCCCAGAATTTGCAGCGTGGGAGACTTATACGAACCCCTTCTTTTATGTAAATTGCGACAACGTAACGGTAGTTTGTCCGATGGGCACACTCAATACGTACGTCTTGAGTGAGTGGGGCGACTTTTTCATGAACATCCGCGAGGCAGACCTTTCAGCCGTAGCGCCCATCACAGGCAATGCCGATTGGCAGGTAGTAGCGCAGAGCGGTACACTCCTTGTAAAGGGTGTGGCGGGTGCAACGTTGCAGGTGGTAAGTATGAACGGCGCCGTCGTAGCTGAGCAACAAGAGGCGGCAGGTGAAGTGCGCTTCACAAACTTGCCTGCTGGAATTTACCTTGTTAACTGCGTGAAAAACGGCAAGGTAGTGACCAAGAAAGTGTTGCTTTAAGACGTCTGAAAACTGCACTCTCAGCGGTTGGTGACTTTAAGAAAAATAGAAAAAACGGATGGTGCTTCTCCTTGACGAGTTTGGGGAAAAGCACCATCCGTTTTTTGTGCTGCGCAGGGCATTTTTGCCTGCTCCAAACGCCCAATCTTCGCACCGAGAACGGGAATTGAAAATCTGTGGGTTACGAGGGGCGAAAACTATTAGTAACATAATTTGAAAAAGGTTACTAATAATTTTTCTTAGGTTACTAAAAGTTTTTACGAAAATAGGTTTAGTTTTTCGCAGGTCTAATTTGGGGCGAAAAAATAGTGCGATGCTGACCTGCATTTCTAACCTGCGCCTTCGCTTTTCTATCCCCAGATTTTTGAGTAGTTATAAAAAAATGGGCACCTAATTCCGTGTGGAAATTTAGGTGCCCAATTATTATTGGAGTTTGTAATTATTCTGCAATTACTTTGACCGTCTGAGTGCCTTCAGCAGTTGTAACCTTCACGAGGTATACGCCACGCTGTGCGGGAACAGTCGCTTGACTGTTGTTGCCTGCAAGAGCGCCCTGCGCAATAAGTGCGCCGCTGAGCGTATAAACCTGATAAGACTTTAATTCAGAAGTGCTTGCAAGGTGGAGTGTGCCGTTCTGCAACTTGCAAACTGTGCTGTTGAGTGCGGGGAGGGTTGTGATGCCCGTAATGGTCTCTACTTCATCAGCCGCAAAGAGGTTGATTGCTGCGTAGCTCATCAATACGGCGAGGTGAGTAGGTTCGCTCACAGAAACGATGCTTGTGCTCCAAGTGTCTGCAGTGAGTTCGGGAGCAAATTCGCTGTTGAGGGCAGCGTCTGTGTTAATGGTGAATGTGCCGTCTTCGTTTTTCGTTGCAGCATACACCTTTACGAAGCGGTCAACGTAAGATGAAGTTGTTGTGCTGCATGCGCTGATAACGATATTGCCGTTTACCTTGGGGGATACCATGTAAACATAAGTCTGGTTGGGGTATTCCTTGAAGGGGTTTACGTCGTCGAGGATGGCAATTGCGTCGGTATTGTCGGGAGTTGTGAAGCGTGTGAAGTAGCTGGTGTCTTCGAATGAAGAGTCGTAGAGGTAGTCGTAAATGTCATAGCTGTACGCCTCCTTGATGTTCCAACCTGTCCAACCCTCGGGAAGAGTCTTTGCTTCTACTTGGAAGCGTTCCTGATAACCCGTGGGGAGTACGATTGCGCTACCTGCGAGTGCTACAGTGAAACTGCCCGCTTCGCCCAAGTTGATGTTTAATACTGCAGAGTGTGTGCCTGCTGCTGTGGGAGCATAGGTGACGGGCACTGTAACTGTCTGACCTGAGGGAATTTCGATTGTGGGAGTTTCAACGGCGAATGCTGCGTTCTCAAGACCTGAGAGGCTTGCGGTAAGGGCATTCGCACCGGTGTTGCTGATGCTGAAAGTGAGTTGCTTGCTTTCTCCAGTGAAGATGGTGCCGAACGAAAGTGATTCTTCTGATACTGCAGCCTTGTAAGCAACTAATTCTTCGAACGTGAAGGTTGCCTTGGGCAAGAACTTCTGGTAGTAGCGTGAGCTGTTGTAACCGTAAACAGAAGTGTGAACTTCTGTGTTCTGACCCACGAAACTTACCTGGGGATAAGAACTACCTGCTGTTACCGCCTTGAGTTCTACCACCAAGTTGCCGCCAGTGTAAACGAAGGGAGTGCTGAACTCAAATGCGAGTTCCTGTGCTTCGTCAGTAGCTTCAGCACTCTTAGCGCCACAGAAGGTTTGTGTGAAATCGGCTTCGATATAGGCTGCATTTTCTGCATCCTCTGGAAGTGTGGCGTAGTCAACGGTTGCCATAGAAACGCCCATCTGTTCGATGCTCCAAGAATTGGGGTAACCTTGATTGTAGAATGTTACTCCGGTAATCTGCTTGCCAACCATTGACTCCAGCATGCTTTCGGGGTAAATTACTTGCCC
>JAZQVD010000023.1:0-44869 GCA_045631665.1 Alloprevotella sp. | reverse complement strand
GCAATGTTTGTATCTTGTACTTCTCTACAAAAAGTTTATGAAAATCTTTCAAAGATCGTGTGCTAACCGTTCTGTTTTCGTTAGCGAGTGCAAAAGTACAACAGAGATTTGTTTTGGCAAAGGGTTTAGAGGAAAAATTTTACAGAAAAATTAGTTTTTGGGGGATTTGGGGGAATAGTTGAGGTATTTTGGGTGGCGGGGATAGCAAATTGGCGTGCTATCCTGTATTTTGAATCCCCCTCCCCGCCTTTGGCGGTACTCCTATCTTATGCAGAGAGTGCCATGCGGAGAGTGAGGTGAATTAGTAACTACGTACTTTAGATTGTCTACAATGCAAATTATTACTCGTAGCGGTCGGGTTGTAAGAGGTAGTTTAAGACGCTGTCCCAGTTGGGGAAGCGCTTGGAACCGAAGTGTATCCACTCGCCTTTAAATTCGCTGGCTCCGTTATTGGGGCGGTCGTCTATGAGGTAGTCGCCTGTGCAAAGGTGCTTGCAATGGGTGATGATCATGCGCTTGTGGAAGACATCGTCGAGGTGTTTTGTAACCCACGATACCTTGTCGGACCATGCCGAAGGGTTTTTCCATGGGGCGGTGGAGAGGATGTAGACATCGTAATGCTCTTGAAGTTGGTGGACAGCCTCGATTGCGCCTTTCATGGGCTCCATGAGTCCGAAGATTCCAGGCACTTCATCAAGGCGTCCCTCATATTCGCGCTTCACAGCGTCGGTAAGTTTGTCAATACCCGACTGAAAATTTACCAACACACCGTCCATGTCAAAATACAATCTTTTCTTTTCCATATAGCTGAACTTTAAATTTATCACACATATGTATATAATATAGTAACATTGGGGCAAAAATTCAATTTTTAGGGGTACTTTTTTTGAATTTTATTAATCAATGATATAGCTGTCGACCCAAGCGTGCTATAGACGCTGAAGGCGTCTCCGCTTAGTAACCGCGGGTGCGAGCAAAGCGAGTACCCACGGTTGGTGCAGTCAAATGAACGCACTCTGAAGGAGTGCCCCATCACCCTACACATCCTGCCCCCTCGGGCACCCCTCCAGGGTGCGATTCTCGCGTATTCACTACCGGGGGTACGCCAAGGCGCACGCCCCGGTTACTGAGCGGTGACGCCTTCAGCGTCATTTAAAGTACAAGATTCTAAATTGGGGTCAACTGCTATATCATTGACTATTATTTTAACAGATATGGGTGTGCCAACTTCGAGATTGACACACCCATCACACGTTATGCTATTTACTTGATAATTCTGTTGCGCTGGTTGTTTGCCTTCTCGGGTTTCGACTTACCGACGCGCTTGCCCGTAGCCTTTTTTTTGGCACTCGCCTTGGCTTTGTGGGCGAAGGGATTTTTCTTGTTGACGACCATAAAAAGAGGTTTTAGGTTTTGAGGTCGCTCCGCTCTTAGGTTTTTAGGTTATAAGGACTATGCAGACCGAATGGTCCCTCACAACCTCTTAACCTTACAACCTCATAACCTGATAATACTTATTCCTCTACCAATTCCCCCTTGAGCGTTGCCGAAGAAGCAGAGGTGATGCGCACACGCACGGTTTGCCCCGTGTGATGCCCCTTGCGGTCGAACACTACGACTTTGCCTTGCTCCGTACGACCAAAGAGTTGCTCGCGTGAGCGCTTTGAGGTGCCTTCGATGAGGACATCGTACTCCTTACCGATGCAGGCGGTGTTGGCAGCAAGGGAGAGTTCGTTTTGCAGGGCGATGAGTTCTTCAAGTCGGCGTACCTTTGTGGTTTCGTCAATATCATCGGGAAGATGCTTTGAGGCATAAGTGCCGGGGCGCTCTGAATATTTGAACATGAACGAGGAATCGTAACCACACTCACGCATGAGCGAGAGCGACTCCTGGTGGTCCTCCTCCGTCTCTGAGCAGTAGCCCGCAAAGATGTCGGTAGAAAGTCCGCAGTCAGGGATGATGCGACGGATGGCAGCCACACGGTCGAGATACCATTCGCGTGTGTACTTGCGGTTCATGAGTTTGAGAATGCGGTTTGAACCACTCTGCACGGGCAAGTGGATTTGCTTACACACATTAGGTTCTTCAGCAATCACATAAAGCGTTTCGTCGGACATATCCTTGGGGTGAGAAGTCGTAAAACGCACACGCATTCCCGGCACAGCTCGCGCCACACGACGCAGGAGTTCAGGAAAGGCAATTGTTTCACCATTCGCTTCCCAACGGTAGGAATTTACGTTCTGCCCGAGCAGGGTTACTTCTTTATAATTGCGTGCTTCGAGGTCCTTCACCTCTGTGAGAATGCTTTCAATATCGCGTGAGCGTTCACGACCGCGCGTATAAGGCACGATGCAGTAATGGCAGAAATTATTGCAGCCACGCATGATGCTCACAAAGCCCGAAAGGTGGTTGCCATGCACACGCTGGGGCACCACATCGCGATAGGTTTCCGTCAATGAGAGTTCTACATCAATCGCCTTCTCACCTAATTCAGCCTGTGCTATAAGATGGGGCAACGAAAGGTAGGCATCGGGGCCCGCCACAAGGTCTGCGCCGTGATCATTCAAGAGTCCTTCCTTCACGCGTTCCGCCATACAACCGAGTACGCCGATAATCAATTTTCTACCCTTGCGCTTCAAGGCATTAAGTGCTTCAAGGCGGTGGATAATCTTCTGTTCGGCATTATCACGCACGGAGCAAGTGTTGAGGAACACAGCATCCGCCTCATCAAGTGTTTCACAAGTCTCGTAGTCTGCCATCTTCATGACAGAGGCTACCACTTCGCTGTCTGCCACATTCATCTGGCAGCCATAAGTTTCTATATAAAGTTTCTTCATAGCGTAAATTGTAGGGGCAAAATTACGAAATTTTGTTTACTTTTGCGGAAAGCTTTTAGTTAATAATGACCGGACGGCGCTCTCCCCCTGTTTATAGGGGGAGGGGACCGCGAAGCGGTGAGGGGGTGCAAGATATGCACCGCATAGATTTACTTCTAACTACTCACTTTTTCTACACCCCCTCACCACCTGCGGTGGTCCCCTCCCCCTATAAACAGGGGGAGAGCGCCATCCGGATTTTTTTCTTTCTAAAAATAATCCCCTTATGCGCAAACTCACTATAGAAGAACTCCAGCGTATGGACGTTGCGGAGTTCAAGCAATCTGAAAAATTACCTCTCGTTGTTGTGCTCGACAATGTGAGGAGTCTGCACAATGTGGGCAGTGTGTTCCGCACGGCCGACGCTTTCCGCCTGGAGCGCGTCGTGCTTTGTGGCATCACTGCCTGTCCGCCTTCGGCAGAAATCCATAAGACGGCACTCGGCGCTGAAGACAGTGTGGATTGGACCTATTATAACGACGCGACCGAAGCCGTGGCGGCGCTCAAGGCGGAAGGTTACACGGTCTTTGCCGTAGAACAGGTGGAGGGAAGTGTATTGCTACCCAACCTTACGCTTGACCCCACAAAGCGCTATGCCGTTGTGATGGGAAATGAAGTGAAGGGCGTGCAGCAAACCGTAGTTGACGCTGCTGATTATGCCCTTGAAATTCCGCAATACGGCACGAAGCATTCGCTCAATGTCTCTGTCACGGCAGGGATTGTGATGTGGAAATTCTTGGAGTTGTTGGGCGTGAAGTAGAATTACTTGCCCCTCAACGGGTTAAAGACTTATAGAAAATAAAACCGGGCAGTCTATTGATTGCTCGGTTCTATTTATACTATAATGTGTAACGGGAATGAGTGGGTTTCGCTTTGGACCTATAAATATGGCGTCATTTAAAGTACAAGATTCTAAATTGGGTCAACTCCAATATTACCCAAAAAATTATTAGTAACCTATTTTAAATTATCTTACTAATAATTTTTTTTAGGTTACTAATAATTTTCACTACAATAGATATAGTTTTTTGCGCAATGGATTTTCGGAACATTCCAAGTGCATTGGAACGGTCGCTCTTTGGGGGCAACTGCTAAATTCTTGACTTTTGAAAAGCAAGAAGAGTGGTCACTCCGCCAATCCCTCACACAAGATTATCTGATAAAGTTTGTGCGCACCTTTACTTCCTGTTCGGGGAAAGTGATGCCGCTTTGCTTACCCGCCTCAATACATTTGAGCATCCAAGCAAGGTTTCTGCCGAGCGTACGCATGGTTTGCATACCCTCCTCATCCTTCACCACTTCCTCGGGAGTGTTGCCGTGCACTTCATTCCAATAGTTAGAGGTTACGATAGGCATACAGGCGATAGAGAAGTAGCGGTTGAGGTCTTCAAATCCGCCCTGCGCACCACCGCGACGGCAACTTACGATTGCTGCCCCAGGTTTGCCGGCATACATGTCTAATTTAGAACAGAAGGCGCGGTCCATAAAGGGCTTGATACTGCCCGACGTTCCTGCGAAATGGATGGGCGAACCAAAGACAAAGGCATCCACCTCTGGTACTTTGGCAAGAAATTCGTTCACACCGTCACCGTCAAACCAGCAACGCTTGGTGTCTTTACACTTACCGCAACCGATGCACCCCATGATGGGCTTCACGCCACACCAGAGTTCTTCGGTTTCAATACCCTGCGCATGCAGTTGGTCGGCTATTACGTTTAGTGCTGTATGGGTGCAACCCGTTTTATGGGGACTGCCGTTTACAAGGAGAACTTTCATTGTTAATTCGTTTTTAGTTGACGAGTAGACGAGGTACGAGTATACGAGAAGGTTCCGAGATAAACACACTATCTCGTCTACTTGTACCTTGTTTACTTGTTTACTCTATCTACTATTTCAAACGGCACACGCACACTCACGCCCTGCTTCATCAACTCATAGATATTGGGGAAAATGCGCTGCTTAAAGGAATCCCAACTGCGCTGTGGCATTTCACTCCAACCCGCTTCCGCCAAAGCGAGCGCACGGGGGAATGCCATGTAAGTAGCACGGTTTACGTCGGGAATAGCCTCCGCCCAAAGCGTACCCATTACGCCCTGGATGTGCGCAGCATCCGCTTCCGAGCAACCATAAGCGGGGTCGAGTTCGTAAGTCTTCTGCAAGGTAGTAATAGGCATACCCCAGTTGTTAAACTCGGGGAAGTCGTTGCGATATTGTGGATAATCGAGGTACGCATGTTCTCCCGGCGCCATTATAATATTGTGTCCGTTCTTGCGCGTAAGGTCAAGGCACGTCGGCGTCAAGGCATTGCGCCAAGTCACGAGCGTTACATCCTTCGGATAAGGGAAGAGGTAGTCATCAGCAGGGGGCCAAATGTTATTGAGTTCGCACCACAAAATGGGCTTCTTCTCATTCTTACGCACCTCACCCAGCACGCGGTCGAAGAAGGGAATCATCAATTGCGTAGGCTTCGTATATCCCAAGCGCTCCATCATCTGCTTGCAGGCGTCACACTTCGCCCAGTTTTCAGGCACCGCCGCCTCGTCGCCACCCAAGTGGAAGTAGGGCGACTCAAAGATTTCAGAAATCTCGCGCACCACATCAGCCATCACGTCATACACCTCCTCCTGCGCAGCACAGAGCATCATGTTTACCGTCTCGCCCACCTTCTTTTCAACTCCCTGCTTGTGCGTACACGCCAAGTGCGGATAAGCCGCAAGTATCGCTACGGTGTGCCCCGGTACGTCTACCTCGGGAATAACCTCCACCCCGCGCTTACGGGCATACTCAACAATATCGCGCAGCTCCTCTTGCTTGTAATGCTGCTTGCTGGCGAGCTTTGGATGACGCTTAATTTCTACGCGCCAACCCTGGTCGTCGGTCAGGTGAAGCTGCAACACATTAAACTTATAGCGCGCCATCTGATCGATAAAGAACTTCACATCCTTGACGGGCAAGAAGTGGCGCGCAGGGTCGAGCATCAAGGCGCGGAAACCGAAGCGCGGAGCATCGGTAATCTTCAACTGGCAAATCTCGCCGTTGAGCGTGCTACGCTGGTCGCCCATCAGGATTTGATCCAGCGTTTGGATGCCATAAAACAAGCCCACCCCAGTCGCGGCGCTAATCTTGACGCACTTACTTGTCACTTCAAGTTGATACCCCTCCTTGCTGTCAATAGTGGGGTCGAGCTGCAACTTAAAGGCTGCCTTATTGGTGTTGAGAATGCGGAGTTCCACCCCAAAATGCTTCTTCAATACATCCACCAACAACTGCTTACACTCCCAATCGAGTTCATCAAGCGGCGCCCAAATCACCGCCTTTTCCGAGAAGCGGAACGGCTTTTTACCCTCATACACTTCCACCTCATTAGGCATGGGAAGGAGCGCCGCAGTGGGCGAAGAACTGATGTTCACCTGCGCCTCAGCAACAACCGTAAGCGCGAAAAGGCAACTGAGCAGTATGGTTTTCAGATTCATAACACAAGTATTTTTTTTGTATTGGTATTTGTAAACTATTGAAGGCGTGTAACATAACCATGAGTCTGTCACACGGGGAATGAGATTACAAAGATAAATTTTTATATTCACTTACGCCCCCTTTGGCAGTAATAAATTTGGACGGGCAGGTAGCTTTTCAGGAATAGTTGCGGTTTTCCTGGTCGGCAAACTTCTCCCACTACGCAGGGGGTGAAAATCCCCTCAAATTACCTGCATTTTCATGCCGCAGAAACCCTTGAAAACAGCCTTTTATATACGTTTAATAATCAGTATCTTAGAAACACCCAAAACTATTAGTAACTTAGGAAAAATTATTAGTAACCTTTTTTAAATTACATTACTAATAATTTTTTTTAGGTTACTAATAGTTTTCTGGGGATGAAATGGGGAAAAACTTGGGCGGTATTTTCAACAAAAAATCTCCCCGTCGTGGGGAGATTTTACTCATATATTATATAACGCGCTTCAGGCGCTCCATAAAGTCTTGGGCTTGCTCCATCGTGAGCGAGAGGGGGGGGAGGAGGCGGAGGATGTTGGTGCCGGCGCAACCCGTGAAGACGTGCTGCTCCTTGACAAGGGCGGTGCGCATTGCTTTAATGGGTTCCTTAAATTCGATACCGATCATCATGCCTTGGCCTCTTACTTCCACGATGCCGTCGAGCTTCTTAAGTTCTGAGATAAGGTAGTCGCCCACCTTGGCAGCGTTCTCAACAAGTGCTTCCTGCTCCATCACATCAAGCACGGCGAGGGCAGCAGCACAGGCAAGGTGGTTGCCACCAAAGGTGGTGCCGAGCTGACCAAAGGAAGCCTCAAAATGAGGTGCGATAAGCACGGCGCCACAGGGGAAACCGTTGGCAATACCCTTGGCGCAGGTGATGAGATCGGGCACTACATCGAGGTGCTGATGGGCAAAGAATTTTCCGCTACGGCCATAGCCGCACTGGATTTCGTCGCAGATGAGCACTGCTCCCGCTTCTGTACAAGCGCGACGGAGTCCCTGCATGAATTCCTTGGTGGCGAGGCGAATACCGCCCACGCCCTGGATGCATTCTACGATTACGGCGGCCACATCGCCCTTCTGAAGTTCTGCCTCAAAGGCTGCGAGGTCGTTAAGAGGGAGGAAGGTGCAATGACCATTGGCATTGATGGGCGCCACAATCTTAGGATTGTCCGTAGCTTCTACGGCGAGCGAGGTGCGTCCGTGAAATGCCTTCTGCGCACAGAGCACGCGGCTCTTGCCTGTATGGAACGAAGCGAGCTTCAAGGCATTTTCGTTCGCTTCAGCACCTGAGTTGACGAGGAAAAGACTGTAGTCATCATAACCACAAGCCTTGCCGAGACGCTCAGCGAGTTGTTCCTGCAAGCGATTGATGACGGAGTTGGAGTAGAAACCTATCTTGCTCAACTGCTGGCTGATGGTTTCCACATAATGGGGGTGACTGTGTCCGATTGAGATGACGGCGTGACCACCATAGAGGTCAAGATATTCCGTGCCGTTGTCGTCCCACACGCGACAGCCTTCGCCCTTCACAATATTGATATCAAAGAGGGGATATACGGGATAGAGAGTCATTTTCTTAGTAGACGAGTTTATAGTAAACGAGTAGACGAGAGGATTTGGGAGTGCTGGTTTAGTAACGAGTTTATAGTAGACGAGTAAACGAGAAGCGAACTACGCATACTATCTTGTTTACTCGTCTACTATAAACTTGTTTACTATTAAAAAGCTATTGGTTTAAGTCTAAGCCCTGCCGATTCTTCAAGCCCAAACATGAGGTTCATGTTCTGAACGGCTTGACCAGAAGCGCCCTTGAGGAGGTTGTCGATGCAGGAAGTGACGAGAATCTTGTCGCCAAAGACATCCACATGCACGAGACACTTGTTCGTGTTCACCACCTGCTTCATATCGATGGCCTTATCCACATAGTGCGTAAAGGTTGCTTCAGCATAGAAGTCCTTGTAGAGCTGCACTACATCCTCCTGAAGGTTTTCTACCTTTACTACGGCAGTGGTGAAGATACCACGGGGGAAGTCGCCACGGTAGGGAATGAAGTCGATTTCGGAACAGAAGTTGGGCTGCAAGTGCGTCAAGCTTTCCTTAATCTCAGGCACGTGCTGGTGGTTGAAAGCTTTGTAAATGCTCATGTTGCCCGAGCGCCACGAGAAGTGAGTTGTTGCCGCGGGCTTCACACCTGCGCCAGTCGAACCCGTAATGGCGTTCACGCTAATGTCGGAATTGAGCAACTCTGCCTTTGCAAGGGGCAAGAGGGCGAGCTGAATGCATGTCGCAAAGCAACCGGGGTTTGCCACATGAAGCGCACCGTTAATCTTCTCGCGGTTGAGTTCGGGAAGACCGTAGACATAGTCGTGGTCTTCAGAAGCCAAGCGGAAATCTTGTGCGAGGTCGATGATGCGAACATCGGCGGGGATGTAATGCTCTTGGAGGAACTGCGTGCTCTTGCCGTGACCGAAGCAGAAGAATACGACATCCACTTCCTCAAAGGGGAGTTCGGAAGTAAAGCGAAGGTCTGTCTCGCCATAAAGTCCGGCATGCACATCCGTAATCAAGTTGCCCGCATTGCTTTCACTGTTGACAAACACAATTTCTGCCGCAGGGTGGTTGAGCAACAGGCGAATGAGTTCACCTGCAGTATATCCGGCACCACCGATGATGCCTACTCTGATAAGTTCGTTCATAAGGGAGGTTGTAAGGTTTTGAGGTTTTAAGGTTTTAAGGGGCTACCGCATTGGAAATACTACTCCGCATGGTTCTTAAAACCTAAAAGCGAAGCGACCTTAAAACCTTATAACCTCAACAATTAATTTCTGTCGTCGTGGAGTGAGTAATAAGCGCGCAAGGGTGTGCTTGTCACCTTGATGAAGCCCTTTGCTTCGTCAGAAGTCCAACCCTTCTGCGTTTCGCCATACTCACCAAACTTATTCTTCACCAAGTCGTCGGGAGAATCTACGCCCACCGTCTGGAAACCATAGGGGCGGAGTTCGAGAGTAACCTCACCGTTGACATTGCGCTGCGAAGAAACGAGCATTGCTTCCATATCGGGCATTACAGGTTCGAGGTACTGGCTTTCGTGGAGGAACATGCCGTACCAGTTAGACACCTGGTCCTTCCAATACTGCTGCCACTTTGAAAGGGTGTATTTTTCGAGGAAACGGTGTGCCGCAATGATGAGCATAGGTGCCGCAGCTTCAAAACCTACACGACCCTTGATACCAATAATCGTATCGCCCACGTGGCAGTCGCGACCAATGGCATAAGCAGCACCGATTTCTTCAATCGCCTGAATAGCAGCAATCTTATCATCGTAGTGCTTGCCGTTTACAGAAACGATTTCGCCCTTCTCAAAACCAATCTTAAGGAGTTCTGGTTCTGACTTTGTGGGGTGCTTAAGGAAGGCTGATTCGGGGAGTCCCTGGTTGCTGTCGAGCAATTCGCCACCACAGATACTTGTTCCCCAAATACCTACGTTGTAAGAGTACTTAAGCTTTGCGAAGTCGGCAGCAAAACCGTTCTTGTTGAGATAGTCTACCTCTTCCTGGCGCGTCAAAGTATTGTCACGAGTGAGGGTGATGATTTCAATGCCGGGAGCCATTACGAGGAACGTCATGTCGAAGCGAATCTGGTCGTTGCCCGCACCTGTAGAACCGTGAGCGATGGCGTCAGCACCGATTTCTTTTGCGTAGCGTGCGATGGCGAGCGCCTGGAAAATGCGTTCGGAAGAAACAGAAATGGGGTAGCAGTTGTTACGGAGCACATTGCCATAAATCATGTAGCGAAGGCTCTTGTCGTAATACTCCTGCGTAACGTCAAGCGTCACATATTCCTTTGCACCAAGCTTATAGGCATTTTCTTCATTCACCTTAAGCTGTTCAGGGCTGAAACCGCCCGTGTTAGCACAGGCTGCATACACTTCATATCCCTTTTCTTTTGCCAAATACATCACTGTATAAGAGGTATCGAGACCGCCGCTGAAAGCGACTACTACTTTCTTTGACATAATTATATTTTAGGTTTTAAGGTCTTAAGGTTATAAGGTTTTAAGAACCTTGCTGATGGTGAATTTATAACCTTTCAACCGAATTATTTATTTAATAGAATTTGTGGAAGTGAGGTTTAGGAAGATTACGAACTGCATAGTCCTCATAACCTTATGACCTTAAAACCTCATAACCTTATTATTTTACGCCTGTTCGGGATGCGCATTGATAAAGTCGAGAACGTCCTGGGGAATTTCCACAGGGAGCTTATCGTTAGGGTGACGCGCGGGGTCGTAAAGCATACCTGTGCACACGCAATACTTACGACCTGTGCGCGCAAGGACATCGCAGTTGATGCAACAGGGTGCTTCGGGAGTACCACAGCCCTTCCAGTATTCATCATCGTGAGTGAGTTCGTCGAAAGGCACGGGCACATAACCAAGACTCGTGTTGATGCGCATTACTGCGCCACTGCTGGTCAAACCAAAGATTTTAGCTTCCGGCCAACGCACACGGCTCAAACTAAATGCCAAGCGCTTGATGCGCGTTGCGAGGTGGTGACCACGGAATTTGGGAACGACTATCAAACCTGAGTTTGCCACATAGTGCTTATTCTCCCAGCTTTCAATGTAGCAGAAGCCTGCAAATTCTTCTCCCGCAAGGGCAATAACCGCCTTGCGTTCGCGCATCTTCGTAGCCACATATTCGTGCGTACGAGAGGCAATACCCGAACCGCGCACCTTTGCCGACTCGGTAATAGTATTTAATATTGTGTCAACATATTTTTCGTGGCTGCCGTCTGCGACAATCACTTGAATACCGTCGTTGTATTCTTCCATAACCTATTTAGTTTTTGAGTTTAATTACTGATAATTAATAGTTTACCTGTTACAAGGTATGCAGCGTGAGAGTTGCGTAATTACATCTTCGCGACTGTAGCCCTCGCGTATGACAACGATGATCGTATCGTCGCCGGCAACGGTGCCACACACCGCATCGAGGTTGCAATTATCGATTTCCGAAGAGATGACTCCTGCATGACCAGGCTTGGTACGGATAACGGCGAGATTGCCCGAGAATTCCATGCCCACATACCCCGCAGTGTTGCGAAATTCGCTGTAGGTAGAGGGTTTAATCGTGCGCTTGTAATGCGGATGGTCGGGCAACATATAAGTATATCCATTGGGCCCCATCATCTTTGCGGCATTGAGCAGGCGCAAGTCGCGTGAGAGCGTAGCCTGAGTCACCTTGTGACCCTCGCGCTCCAATTCGCGCATGATATTCTCTTGCGAACTCACCTCGCAGTGACTCAGAATCATCCGAAGCACCGCCAGTCTGTCGTTCTTTCCTTTCATGTCTAATCAGATTTTGTGAAACAGCGGCAAAATTACATTCTTGTTTTTACCTATGCAACAAATAATGAATAAAATTTCTGTATAAACATACAATTTTACTGCATAGATGTATTTTTTTTCATTGGAAAGAAATATTTTCTGTTTTATTTTTCGCCGAAAAACGCCGCGCTGAAAAGGGCGAATTATTAGTAACATAAGGGCGGTTTTTGGGCGCAAAAATTATTAGTAACCTTTTTCAAATTATTAGTAACATATTTTAAAAAGTTAGTAACCTTTTTTTTGCTAAAATACTTACTGTTTTTTTGAGAATAGGAAGGGGAGTTTTAAAGTCTGATTTGCGGATGCAAAAGTCACTCAGCAGGGTGTAATATTTATGCAAAAACGCCCGGAATATACACAGCGGCAAAAATTCTCCATATTTTTACGTTTTTTTAGGCGAAAAAGAAAAATAAATCCGGTCATTCTCAATATAATGTAGTACTTTTGCAGTAATTATGCCTTAATGTGCCCCTGCGGTAACTGTGGGCTGTTAGCAGAGTTGTATTATGACTAAAACGAAGACGAAGAAAACCGGAAATTTTAATACAATCACCTCGTGTATCAGTACAGCGCTGGTGCTTATTCTACTCGGCACAGCTACCTTTTTTGTGAAGCTGGCGGAGAACTTTGGTCGCGAGTTGCGCGAGAACTTTACCGTCGAGGTGCTTTTGGACGACGCCATTACTGAAGCGGAGCGCGACGCTATGGCGAAAGACTTTGAGGCGCTGCCCTATGTGAAGGAAGTGTCTTACATTTCCAAAGAAGAGGGTACGAAGGAGATGGCGGCAGTGCTTGAAGGCGGACCACAGGAATTTCTTGGTTTCAACCCCATTCCCGCAGAGTTTGAACTCTTCTTGAACGCTGAATATGCCAATCAAGATAGCCTGCTTTATTACATCCCCGACCTGTATAACTACAAGCAAGTAACGGATGTGATTTATCCGAAAGAGGCGATGCAATTTGTGGATCATGTGATTCCCCTGGTGGGAACAATCCTTGTGTTTGTGGCATCGCTGTTGGGCTTCATCTCGTTTGCCCTCATCCACAACACGATGCGCATGAGCATCTACGCACGCCGTTTCTCCATTCATACGATGAAACTCGTGGGTGCCCGTTGGGGATTCATCCGTCGCCCGTTTATGATGCGCGCCTTCTGGATTGGTTTCTGGGCAGCAATTGTGGCAAATGCCTTGGTCGGACTCGGTATGTACTGGCTCTACAGCCTTGACGCTTATGTCGGCAACCTTGTGACGCAAGAGGTAGTGTGGACCACTTTCGGCATTAACTTCGCCTGCGGTCTTTGCTTGACGCTCATCAGTGCCTATGTCTCGGTGAATAAATTCTTGAAGATGTCGAGCAGTCAGATGTTTATGAATTAAAATTTTAAGGTTATGAGGGCGCTTTGCTCAAAGGTTTTAAGGTTATAAGGACTATGCAGATTGAATAGTAGACCAAACGGCAACCTCAAAACCTTAAAACCTCCCAACCTAAAACCTCAACTACATTATGAAACACGAATTTGCTTTTTCAAAAATAAATTTCATCCTCCTCGCAGTAGGCATTGCCATTGTAATGGTGGGATTGCTCTTAATGTCGGGTGGCGGCACAACTGTTGAGCAGTTTGACCCCGAAATATTTAATGCGCAGCGCATCCGCGTGGCACCTATGGTGACCTTCTTCGGATACCTTTTCATCGTGGTGGCAATTTTGTATCGCGGTAAGAAGGCTGCTGGTTCGGAATATAGTAAAGAAGAAAAGTAAAATATATGGATTGGTTACAAGCCCTTATCCTTGGTTTGGTACAAGGATTGACGGAGTATCTTCCCGTCAGCAGTAGCGGACATTTAGCAATTGGTTCGGAACTCTTAGGCATCAAGGCCGAAGAAAGTATGATGTTTACCGTAGCAGTACACGTAGCAACGGTATTGAGTACGCTTGTAATTCTCGGACATGAGATTTGGAAAATTCTTTCCGGCGCCCTTCACGCTCCCGTTGGCGGAACGCTCAACGACGACCATAAGTATGTGCTCAACATCCTTATTTCAATGATTCCCATTGGTATTGTGGGCGTGTTTTTCAAGGACGAAGTGGAAGCAATCTTCGGCAGCGGCCTCGGTATTGTAGGGGCATGCCTCCTGGTTACTGCTGCGTTGCTCACTTACTCTTACGTTGCCAAGCCCCGCGTTAAGGAAAAAATTTCTCTTCGCGATGCCTTCATCATTGGGTTGGCACAAGCGCTCGCTGTATTACCAGGTTTGAGCCGTTCGGGCAGCACAATTGCTACGGGGCTTATTCTCGGTAACAAGAAGGAAAACATGGCGCAATTCTCCTTCCTCATGGTGATTCCTCCCATACTTGGTGAAGCCCTTCTCGACTGCATCAAGGCATATAATGAAGGAATGGAAGCAGCCTTTGGCGGTTGCGACATGATGGCATTGCTCGTAGGTTTCGTAGCAGCCTTTATCTCGGGTTGCATTGCCTGCAAGTGGATGATTAACATCGTGCGCCGTGGCAAACTTATCTACTTTGCCATCTACTGTCTCTGTGTAGGTGCGATTACATTGGTTGCAAATTTTATTTAAGGTTATAGGTTTTAAAGGTTATAAGGTTTTAAGGATGGCGCCGTCTATAGACACTATAATAATTATAGGATTTATAACTACAATGCCCCTTACTCGAATAGCCTTCACCCACATCTCAACACATGTCGAACACATTTGAGCAAGGCACTGTCCTTGCATTCGATAAACCCCTGACTTGGACTTCCTTTAACCTGGTGGCAAAGGTGCGCTGGCTCATTTCGCAACACACAGGTGGAAAAATCAAGGTGGGACACGCCGGAACGCTCGACCCCCTTGCTACAGGCGTGCTTATTATCTGCACCGGCAAGGCAACGAAGCAGATTGAGCAACTTCAGGCGGGCGTAAAGGAATATATTGCTACCTTGAAACTCGGCGCTACTACCCCAAGTTTTGACCTCGAAAAGGAAATCGACGCTACGTATCCCACCGCCCACATCACGCGTGAGTTGGTAGAAACGGCGCTTCAGAAGTTCGTAGGCGAGATCATGCAAGTGCCGCCCGTATTCTCGGCAGTAAAGGTAGACGGTAAGCGCGCCTACGACCTTGCCCGCAAAGGAAAGGATGTAGAACTCAAAGCCAAGCCCCTGCGCATCGATGAAATTGAATTGATGGACTGCAACTTGGACACGATGGAGATAGTCATCCGCGTAGTTTGCTCTAAAGGCACTTACATCCGCGCCTTGGCACGCGACATTGGTGAAGCGCTACAATCTGGAGCCCACCTCACGGCATTGCGCCGCACTCGCGTGGGTGATTACACCATTGACAAATGCTTTAAAACTATAGAAGATTTTGAGAATTTCTTGCAGGATAAAAACTAAACCTGTTCTGCTGAAAATTATTAGTAACCTAAAAAAAATTGTTAGTAACATAATTTAAAATACATTACTAATAATTTTCACCCGTTCTCAACCTCTGAAAAAAATTATAAATAAGTGAGTTAGAAAATCATTATTTTCTGTTAGAAATTTTGATGTTCTACCGCCTAAATCACTTGAATTTATCCGACTATGAAACTCTCAGAATTTAAATTCAAACTTCCCCAAGAAAAGATAGCTCAGTATCCTACCAAATTCCGCGATGAAAGCCGCATGATGGTGCTTCACCGCAAGACGGGTGAGATTGAGCACAAAATGTTTAAGGACATTCTCTCTTACTTCAACCCTCACGACCTCTTTGTGTTTAACAACACGAAGGTATTCCCCGCACGCCTTTATGGTAATAAGGAAAAGACGGGGGCGGTAATTGAAGTGTTCCTCCTTCGTGAGTTAAACCCCGACCTCTTCCTCTGGGATGTTCTCGTAGATCCGGCGCGTAAAATCCGTATTGGTAATAAACTTTACTTTGGCGAAGACAATTCGCTCGTGGCTGAAGTTATTGACAACACTACAAGTCGTGGCCGTACGCTCCGCTTCCTTTATGAAGGCGACCATGAGGAATTCCGTCAACAGCTTTACGCACTTGGTGAAGCTCCCGTGCCTCGCTTTGTGGGCCGCGGCAGTGAACCCGAAGACATGGAGCGCTTCCAGTGTATCTTTGCCGAACATGAGGGCGCCGTTACAGCACCTACTGCCGGCCTTCACTTCTCGCGTGAAATGATGAAGCGTATGGAGATTTTCGACATCGACAAGGCGTTCATCACCCTCCATTGCGGACTCGGAAACTTCCGCGATACGGATGTGGAAGACTTGACGAAGCACAAGATTGACTCTGAACAGATGAAGGTAGACCGCGAGTGTTGCGAGATTGTCAACCGTGCGAAGGACAATGGTCAGAAGATTCTTGCCGTTGGTACTACCGTGCAGCGCGCACTCGAAGTTGCCGTTGGTCCCGACCATCGTATTAAGGAATTTGAGGGTTGGACAAACAAATTTATCTTCCCTCCTTACGAATTCTCGGTAGCCGACAGTATGTTGGTAAACTTCCACCTTCCCTATTCTACACTCTTGATGCTCACAGCAGCATTCGGGGGTTATGAGAATACTATGAAGGCGTATGATGTGGCACTTCAAGAAGACTACCGCTTTGGTGTCTACGGCGACTGCCTTCTTATCATAGACTAATACTCGTATGAAACTCCTTTTAGCACTCGGTTCTAACTTGGGAGCAAAGGAAGCGCAATTACAAACAGCTATAAGAGCACTTGAGATGCGCGTCGGAACGCTCCTCAAGTGCTCTCGCTTTTACACTACTGCTCCCGTGGGTTTTACCTCCGACAATAGTTTTGTAAATGCCGTAGCGCTGTTTGAAACCTCACTTTCTCCAGAACATATTTTAGAAATAACTCAAGAAATTGAGCGCGAACAGGGGCGCACGTCTAAGACCGTTGACGGCATCCATACCGACCGCACAATTGATATTGACCTGCTGGCGTGTGACACACATATAATATATACGCCCTCCCTGCAAGTTCCTCATCCGCGCCTTCACCTGCGCCGCTTTGTGCTTGAACCGCTTTGCGAAATACTTCCCGAGGGGATTCATCCTCAATTAAATACCACTTATAACAGACTTCTTATGAAACTTAATACTGGCACTATTACACACGAGCGTACGGCTACTGCCGAACTGCTTGATGCGCTCAACTATCTCTTGCCCCAACTTTCTTCCAGCGCAAAAGAATTGACTTTGGAGCGCCTTCAAGATTTGCTGAACTGCCCCACAACGCGCCTTTATACCCTTCGCGATGAAGAAGGTAAGATTCGCGCCACGACAACCCTCTCTTTGCAGGAACTCATTACGGGAACGAAGGCATGGGTTGAGGATGTTGTAGTAGACAGTGAGGCGCGCGGTCGCGGATATGCCCGCCAACTCCTCCAACATTTGGCGGCGGAGGCACAAACTCTTGGTGCGAAATCCCTCAACCTCACGTCGCGCCCCTCACGCGAGGCTGCCAATAAATTATATCAGAGCGAGGGCTACGAAATCCGCGAAACAAATGTTTACCGCAAGGCGGTGAAGTAATAAGGTTGAGAATTAAGGTCGTGAAAACGTCTGGATAGCGCTCTCCCCCTGTTTATAGGGGGAGGGGACCGCTTTGCGGTGAGGGGGTGCAATTTAAAGTGAGTAGTTAGAAGTGAGTAGTATGCCTTGCGGTGCGTATTCTGCACCCCCTCACCACTACGTGGTCCCCTCCCCCTATAAACAGGGGGAGAGCGCCAACCGGATTGTCACTCCTCACATTTCTCCTTTCTCCTTTCTCCTTTCTCCTTTTAAAATCGTACCTTTGCACTCGAAATAAATATAGTATATATACATGGCTTTACAATGTGGAATTGTAGGCTTGCCTAATGTGGGTAAGTCAACTCTCTTTAACTGCTTGAGCAATGCTAAAGCACAGTCGGCAAACTTCCCTTTCTGCACCATCGAACCTAATGTTGGTGTGATTACAGTGCCCGACGAACGCCTCACAAAGATTGCAGAACTCATTAACCCCAACCGCATCGTTCCTACAACCGTAGAAATTGTGGACATCGCAGGTTTGGTGAAGGGCGCCTCAAAGGGTGAAGGTCTCGGTAACCAGTTCCTCGGAAACATCCGTGAAACAGACGCTATCATCCATGTGCTCCGCTGTTTTGATAATGACAATGTGGTGCACGTTGACGGTTCTGTAGACCCCGTTCGCGACAAAGAAATTATTGATACCGAACTTCAGCTCAAGGACCTTGACACTGTAGAAAATCGCATTAAGCGCGTTGAAAAAATTGCTAAGGTAGGCGGTGACAAGCAGGCGAAGTTGGAATACGATGTACTCATCGCCATCCGCGAAGCACTCCTCGCTGGTAAGAGCGCCCGCACCGTGACTTTTGACACAAAGGACGAAGAAGTTGCGGCTAAAAACCTCTTCCTTCTTACAGCAAAGCCCGTGCTTTATTGCTGTAATGTAGACGAGGCGTCTGCTGCTACAGGCAATGAGTATGTAGAACGCGTGCGCGAAGCCGTGAAGGGTGAAAATGCTGAAATCCTTATCGTTGCTGCACAGACTGAAGCGGAAATTGCAGAACTTGAAACCTACGAAGAACGCCAGATGTTCCTTCAGGATGTAGGTCTTGAAGAATCAGGTTGTAACCGTTTGATTAAGGCTGCCTATAAGATGCTCGAGCTCGAAACTTATATTACAGCCGGTGTGCAGGAAGTGCGCGCATGGACCTACCGTCGCGGTTGGAAGGCTCCCCAGTGTGCGGGCGTCATCCACACTGACTTTGAAAAGGGCTTCATCCGTGCAGAAGTTATCAAGTACGAAGACTTTATCAGCCTCGGTTCGGAAGCAGCCGTTAAGGAAGCCGGACTCATGCGTGTAGAAGGTAAAGAATATGTTGTGCAGGACGGCGACATCATGCACTTCCGCTTTAATGTTTAGTACATAAAATTTATTGAAGGAGAAAGGAAAAAATGTGGCACTCTCGGCTGCTTTTTCCTTTCTCCTTTTTTATAATTTTGAATACTGAAAAACTGCACTCAAAACAAAAACTTTTTACTCCTAAATCCGCTGCGCGAAAAACTAAACCTATTGTAGTGAAAATTATTAGTAACCTTTTTTAAATTATTAGTAACATATTTTGAAAAAGGTTACTAATAATTTTTACCCTTTTGAAGGTCTGTTTCGGGGGTGTTTTGGCAATGATATAGCAGTTGACCCAATCGTGCTATAGACGCTGAAGGCGTCTCCGCTCAGTAACCGCGGGTGCGAGCAAAGCGAGTACCCACGGTTGGCGCATCCCAATGAACGCACTCTGAAGGAGTGCCCCATCACCCTACATATCCTGCCCCTCGGGCACCCCTCCAGGGTGCGATTCTCGCGTGTTCAGTACCGGGGGTACGCCAAGGCGCACGCCCCGGTTACTGAGCGGTGACGCCTTCAGCGTCATTTAAAGTACAAGATTCTAAATTGGGGTCAACTGCTATATCATTGTTAGTGTTTTTCTACTCAAATAATAAATTTTTTAAGTCGCTGTTTTTACAAAAATAACAAGAAAATCCCTGTGGATAACCCTGTGTAAAAGTAGGGGATAACTACGAGGATAACTTTGTGTATAACTACAGTGTCGGGAATGCGTATTCCAAAACAGAGTTATCCACCTATCCCCACTTCTCCACCGCCGTTGCGCACAGGGTTATCCCCAGTTTTCCCTCCCGTAACAGCATACTTAACATTCTTAAAAAGAAACACTTTATAACCCTCGTTCACAATTATCCACACTGTCCCCAGCCTATAACAACCAACATAATTTTTCTATTCTTTCTTTCAAAAAGAAACAAAGAATTGTATAAAATATTTATAGAAATGAGGGGGATTGTGGAAAACAAATCGGTGGGGGATGTCGGTGGGTGGTGGAGCGAGGAGGAAAGATGGAATATATTTTAAGTATAAAAAGTTGTGCGGTTAAAAATATAAGGCCTAACTTTGTGGTGTTGGAAGGTGCGTTTCGCTAACACCCTCAAAACTTAATAACTTATTACCTTAAACCTTTAAACCTAACAGCTATGGGAAAGACTATAAATATTCGTTGTATAAATACTGGGCGCACGCACAAGGTGCCTATGGGTTTTAACCTTGAAGAGGTGTATGAACTTCTGGAACTGAAGATGCCGCACGGCGCTACGAGTGCGAAGGTTAATAATAAGGTGGAGGGGCTTCACTTTGTGCTCTTCAACGATAAGGATGTAGAATACCTTGACATTACTTCGCCCTCGGGGCATCGCACTTATACGCGCTCCGTCTTCTTTGTGCTTTACAAGGCGGTGCACGACCTTTTCCCCGACGCAATGTTGCGCATTGAGAATCCCGTGAGCAATGGGTATTACTGCTGCTTGGACCTTCCGGGTGGCGTAACGCCGGCGCAAGTGGAGCAACTCAAGGCGCGTATGCAGGAAATTATTAACGACGACCTGCCCTTCCACCGTCTGACGGCGCACACCGAAGATGCGGTGAAACTTTTCCGTGGTGCGGGACTTGAAAACAAGGCTAAGTTGCTCGAAAGTTGTGGTAAACTTTATACGCACTATTATACATTGGGAGATGTGGCAAATTACTTCTACGGGTCGCTCCTTGTGCGCACCTCGCAGATATACCTTTTCGACCTCATCCCTTATGGCGATGGACTCTTGATACGCGTTCCTGATTCAAATAATCCTTCGCAGTTGCGCCCCATGCGCGACCAGCCGAAGATGTTTGATGTGTTCCGCCAGCAGCACAGTTGGCAAAAGATTCTCGGAGTCACGACCATCGGCGAACTGAATGCGGCGTGTGCTGCGGGATATGCCAACGATATTATCAATGTGAGCGAGGCGTTGCAGGAGAAGATGATCAGTCGTTTGGCTGACCGTATTGCGGAAAATCCTAATCTAAAGGTTATTCTCATTGCTGGTCCTTCTTCAAGCGGTAAGACGACCACTTCCAAGCGCCTCAGTGTGCAACTCATGGCATGCGGAAAGCGCCCTGTGCCTATCTCTATGGACGATTACTTTGTGGATCGCGAAAAGACGCCACTTGATGAAAACGGGCAGTACGATTTCGAGAGTGTATATGCCATGAACATCCCGCTGTTTACCGAGCAGATGAATGCTTTGATAGAAGGAAAGTCGGTAGAACTGCCCCGCTACAATTTCCAAACCGGTAAGAGCGAAATGAGTGGTAATGTCGTGCATCCTACTCCGCAAACCATCTTTATTCTTGAAGGCATCCATGCCCTGAATCCGGCACTGACGGAAAATATTCCCGATGCGAATAAGTTTAAGATATATGCGTCGGCGCTGACAACTATTCTGCTCGACAATCATAACTACATCCCGACGACCGACAACCGCTTGTTGCGCCGCATTGTGCGTGACCATAAATATCGTGGTTGTTCGGCGCGCGACACGATTGCCCGATGGCCCTCTGTTCGAGCTGGTGAAGAAAAATGGATATTCCCCTTCCAGGAAGAAGCCGACGTGATGATTAACACCGCTATGCTTTTTGAATTCGGAGTGCTTCGTGAACAGGCGCTTCCCTTACTTGAAGAAGTTCCTGAAACAGCGCCGGAATACAGCGAGGCAATTCGTTTGCGCAAGTTCCTTTCTTACCTCAATCCTATCTCAATCCAGGCGCTCCCGCCCACATCATTGTTGCGCGAGTTCTTGGGTGGCAGTACGTTTAGGTATTAAGTAGAAGAGGAAATAAATTATTAAGCATCTTTAAAGTGGTAGAGTTTTTAAAGGAAAAAAGGTTAGGATGGTTATTTATCCTTTCTGCATTCTCCTTTCTCCTTTAAAAATTGTACCTTTGTGCGGACAAAAATATACAACAATGATAAAATCATTTTCTGCACTTATAGCGCACCTTTCAGAGGCGCGTAATCCCAAGCGTTTGGTGGTTGTTTACCCCCATGACGAACACTCGATGGAGGCTGTCTTTATGGCGCTTCGCGAAGGTTGGGTGAAATTATTGTTGGTGGGAGATAAAGATAAAATGCCCCTTCCTGCTGACTGGGAACAGTATGCTGACAGCATCGAATTTGAATATGCTGCCGACGCTATGGAAGCTGCACGCTTGTCGGTAAAGGCGGTGCGCGACGGACGTGCGAATGCGATGATGAAGGCGTTGGTAAATACCGACGTGTTGCTTCGTGCCATCCTCAATAAGGAAGAAGGTATTTTGCCCAAGGGACGTGTAATGTCGCACATCGCTGTTATGGAAGTGCCAAAGTTAGAGCGCTTCCTCTTAATAAGTGATGCTGCCGTACTTCCTTACCCCACGGAAGAACAACGCGCTGCGCAGATTGGTTACATCACAGAAATGTGTCGCCGCTTGCAGATTGAAACGCCCCGCATTGCAATGCTTCACTGCACCGAGAATGCCAGTGAAAAGTTCCCACATTCTATGACCTACGCACCCCTTATTGCGCGTGCCCAGCAGGGAGAGTGGGGCAACTTACTGCTTGATGGTCCGCTCGACCTCCGTTGTGCGCTCGACAAAGAGGCGTTGGATATTAAGGGCATCAAGAGTTGTTTGGAAGGCGAAGCAGATGCCCTGCTCTTCCCGGACATTGTGGGCGCAAATGCCTTTTATAAGACCATGCCCTTCTTTGCGAATGCTGAAATTGCGGGAGTCTTGCAAGGCACAGACTGTCCTGTTGTGCTTTCTTCAAGAGGCGATAGCGTTTTGACAAAGTATTACAGCATCGCTGTGGCATTAGCGTAAAACAAATTCCCATCTAATCATTATAGAATCCCATATAATTTAATGAGAATCCTTGCTATTAACCCCGGTTCTACGACTACAAAAATTGCTGTCTATGAAGACGAGAAAAAGGTTTTTGTAGAAAGTATAAACCACCCTGAAGAAGAACTTTCACACTTCGTTCGCGTAACCGACCAGTACGATTACCGTAAGAAGCATATCTTAAATTGCCTCTCTAACCACGCCGTTCCTTTTGAGTTTGACGCTATTATTGGTCGTGGTGGGTTAGGCAAACCCACACGTGGGGGTGTTTATGAAGTAAATGCCCAACTGCGCCTCGACATGCTCAATGCGCAGCGCAAGCATGCCTGCAATTTGGGTTGCTTAATTGCTTACGAGTTGGCACATATGCTTCCCGATTGTCGCGCCCTCACTGCCGACCCCGTGACGGTGGATGAAATGGAAGACGTTGCCCGCCTTACGGGTTCTACCCTCATGCCCCGCCGCTCCATTTGGCATGCCTTGAATCAGCGTGCCATTGCTTTCCGTTTTGCTAAGGAGCAGGGTAAGAAGTATGAAGATTTCAACCTCATCGTTGCTCACCTTGGTGGCGGTATTTCGGTAGCGGCGCACCAAAAGGGTAGGGCTATTGACGTGAATAACGCATTGGATGGCGAAGGACCCTTCTCTCCTGAACGTGCAGGTACACTCCCCACTTCCGACCTCATTACGCTTTGCTATAGTGGCGTTTATACGAAGAACGAAATCATGAAGCGCATTGTGGGTAAGGCAGGTGTGGCAGCCCATCTCGGAACGAGCGACGTGCGCAAGGTGATGGAGCGCATTGAGAATGGCGACCGCAATGCCAAATTAGTGATTGACGCACTTTGCTATCAGGTGGCAAAGAGCATTGCTGCCCAGAGCGCCGTAATGTATGGTAAAGTAGATGCCATCCTCCTCACTGGTGGCTTGGCATATTCCGAATACATCACCAGCAAAATCGCAGAGCGCGTAGACTTCCTCGCTCCCGTTCACGTATATCCCGGAGAAGACGAAATGCAGGCAATGGCCGACAATGCCTTTGCCGTATTGAAGGGCGAGCGTGAGGTGATGACGTATGCGTAATATATTTAGGTTTTAAGGTTATGAGGTCGCTTCGCTCTTAGGTTTTAAGGGCTATGCAGGTTAAGTACAATTTCTAAATATTACCCCTTCCTCCTCAAAACCTTATAACCTTACCTCCTCCCTCCTTATAACCTCAAAACCTTACAACCTTATAACCTACCCTTATGACCAACTACAACGAAATGTTTGAAGCATATAATTGTGCGGAACTTAATGATGAACGCGTGCACCACGAAGTAATGAAGTTGCTCGAGGAAAAGCAGGCGCTTTACAATACTGACGAGGTGAAGAAGCAGTTGTTGCGCGCTGTAGAACTCACTACCCTCACAGTGACCGACTCACAGGAATCGGTGTTGAAGTTTACCGAGAACGTCAATAACTTTTATGAAGCACACCCCGAACTTCCCGCGATGGCAACCATCTGTGTCTATCCCAACTTTGCCAAGATTGTGAGCGATAGCCTTGAGGTTGATAAGACGGAGATTGCTTGTGTGAGCGGTGGATTCCCCTCTTCTCAAACCTTCCTCGAAATTAAGACCATCGAGACGGCACTTGCGGTGAAGGACGGTGCTACGGAAATCGACATGGTGTTGAGCGTAGGTACTTTCTTGAGTGGTGACTACGAAACCTGCTCGGATGAAATTTCTGAAATAAAGGCTTCTTGCGGCACTGCGCCATTGAAGGTCATCCTCGAAACGGGTGCGCTCCTTTCAGCAGAGGCAATCAAGAAGGCATCTGTGCTTTCGATGTATGCGGGTGCTGATTTCATCAAGACTTCTACGGGTAAAATCAGCATTGCTGCCACTCCCGAAGCGGCATACGTAATGTGTAAGGCCATTAAGGAATACAAGGCGCAGACGGGTCGCTGGGTAGGATTTAAAGCAGCTGGCGGCATCAAGACGGTAGACGACGCCGTGGCGTACTACACTATTGTCCGCGAACTCCTCGGTCAGGAATTTATTGACAAAAACCTCTTCCGCATCGGCACCAGTTCGTTGGCAAACAAGTTGGTAAACGAAATCCTTGGCGAGGAAGTAAATCCTTTCTAAACTATTGACTTACAGATTCGTTAAAGCGTAAAAAACACATAGAACCCTCTCCTCGCACCAGGAGAGGGTTTCGTTTTTTAGAAGAATACTCTCTTTCACAATGCAATATCTTTCCATCACCACCGCATCCCCCTATTACGCGCAAGTAGAGGGTTTGCTCATGAGCGCCTTTCCCGCAAGCGAGCGCCGCAATGTGGCGTTGCAGCGCGAGTATGCCGACTGCAACCCGAAGTTTGAGGTATATGCCGCCTTGGAGGGCGAGAAGTTTGTAGGATTCTTCACCTTGTGGACATTAGGGGCGTTCCGCTTTGTGGAACACCTTGCCATCGTGCCCGAGTGTCGCAACTGCGGTTATGGCACGCGCTTATTGCAGCACATGAAACTCGCATCTCCCCTACCCTTGCTGTTAGAAATAGAGCGGGGAGCGACGGCGGAGCAGTTGGCGCGGAAGAAATTTTACGAGCGTAGCGGATTTTGCGCATTAGAAATCCCTTACCTGCAACCGCCCTATGAAGCGGGAGGCGAGGCAATAGAAATGCACTTGATGATGTGTGCCCCCGAGGCGAAAAAATGCAACATTTTTGAGACTGAATTTATTAAAAAAATGATTGAAACTATTTACGCCGAGGTGTATGGTCTTGCGTGAAGTGGCGAGGTTCTTGTAAATTATTTAAAATCAGAGATTTGTAATTTTGTAATAGTAGTGCTAAAAACTAAATTACTTTTCGTAAAAATTATTAGTAACCTAAAAAAAATTATTAGTAAGATAATTTAAAAAAGGTTACTAATAATTTTTAGCAAAAATATTGCCCTTAAAATTGCCGTTATTTTTGTCTCATTTTTTCGCAATTTTTGGAGTGAAAATTTTGATGAAATTTTAGTGAATTGTGGGGCGTGATTTTATACGAAATATATACCCTTAAACGAACCGGAGAGTGACGGCAAATGCACTCCCCGGTTTTGTTTTTTATATGCAAGGGTAAAAAATGTGTGGGGTGCCGTTATTTTCAAGATATTCCCCTTTCCCCTTTTCCTTAAAAAATGTATCTTTGCAAGGAAATATATAAACCATTATCCTACCACATTATGATTTTGTTTTTTAAGACAAAGGAGCAGAGTGTGATTGCTACTCAGGTAAATCACCAGCTCACACAGGATGAAGTAAATGAACTTTGCTGGCTTTACGGCGACGCTGCGCTTCTTGAGGGCGAAACGATCGAGGGTTACTTCGTAGGTCCCCGCCGTGAAATGATTACGCCATGGAGTACGAATGCTGTGGAAATTACACAGAACATGAACCTTCAGGGTATCTCACGTATTGAAGAATATTTCCCCGTTGCAAGCAAGGATGCGGATTACGACCCCATGCTTCAGCGTATGTACACGGGTTTGAACCAGGATATTTTCACCATCAACCTTCAGCCTGCGGCTATTCAGCAGATTGACGACCTCGAAGCGTATAACGAGCAGGAAGGTCTCGCCCTCTCGCCCGAGGAAATCCAGTACCTCCACAACGTAGAGGCACAGCTCAACCGCAAACTCACTGACTCTGAAGTCTTCGGTTTTGCGCAGTTGAACTCTGAGCACTGCCGTCACAAAATCTTCGGTGGTACGTTCATTATTGACGGTCAGGAAATGCCCTCTTCGCTCTTCGCGATGATTAAGAAGACTACACAGGAAAATCCTCACAAGATTATCTCTGCCTATAAGGATAACGTAGCCTTCTCAGTAGGTCCCGTTGTAGAACAATTCGCTCCCAAGGACCACTCTACTTCTGACTTCTTTGTTATCAAGGATATTGAATCTGTGATTTCGCTCAAGGCTGAAACGCACAACTTCCCCACAACTGTAGAACCCTTTAACGGTGCGTCAACAGGTACGGGCGGTGAAATCCGTGACCGTATGGGTGGCGGTGTAGGTTCTTGGCCTATCGCAGGTACAGCGGTTTACATGACTTCTTACCCCCGCTTGGACGGCGGTCGCGATTGGGAAGACATTCTTCCCGTACGTCAGTGGCTCTATCAGACTCCCGAACAGATTTTGATTAAGGCCTCTAACGGTGCAAGTGACTTCGGTAACAAGTTTGGTCAGCCCCTTATCACGGGTTCAGTACTTACTTTCGAACACCAGGAAAATGGTGAAAAGTATGGCTATGACAAGGTCATCATGCTCGCAGGTGGTGTGGGTTATGGCACAAAGCGCGACTGCCTTAAGGGTACGCCTCAGAAGGGTAACAAGGTTGTCGTTGTCGGTGGTGATAACTATCGCATCGGTCTCGGTGGTGGTTCTGTTTCTTCAGTAGATACAGGTCGCTACAGCTCAGGTATCGAACTCAATGCCGTTCAGCGTGCGAACCCCGAAATGCAGAAGCGTGCGAACAACTTGGTGCGTGCCCTCTGTGAAGAAGATGTAAACCCCGTTGTTTCTATCCACGACCACGGTTCTGCAGGTCACGTAAACTGTCTCTCAGAGTTGGTGGAAGAATGCGGTGGTGTTATCGACATGAAGAACCTCCCCATCGGCGACCAGACACTTTCGGCAAAGGAAATCATTGCCAACGAAAGCCAGGAGCGTATGGGTTTCCTCATTCAGGAAGAACACATCGACCATGTGCGTAAGATTGCAGAGCGCGAACGTGCTCCGATGTACGTAGTGGGTGAATGTACAGGCGATGCCCATTTTGCTTTCGAACAAGCGGATGGTGTGCGTCCCTTCGACCTTGATGTGGCACAGATGTTCGGTCACTCTCCCAAGACAATCATGGTTGATGAAACCGTAGAGCGTAAGTATGAAAACGTTACCTACGATGTGAAGAACCTTGACGAATATTTGACCAACGTACTCCAACTTGAAGCCGTAGCTTGTAAGGACTGGTTGACGAATAAGGTAGACCGTTCGGTTACTGGTAAGGTTGCGCAACAGCAAACCCAGGGTGAACTTCAGTTGCCCCTTGCTGACTGTGGCGTAGTGGCACTTGACTACCGCGGTAAGGCAGGTATTGCTACGGCAATCGGTCATGCTCCTCAGGCAGGTTTGGCTGATCCCGCCGCTGGTTCTGTACTTTCAGTTGCTGAAGCACTTACGAACCTCGTTTGGGCACCTTTGGCAAACGGACTCGATAGCGTGAGCCTCTCTGCAAACTGGATGTGGCCCTGTCGCTCACAGAAGGGTGAAGATGCGCGTCTCTATCGCGGTGTAGAAGCACTTTCTGACTTCTGCTGCGCACTTGAAATCAACGTACCTACTGGTAAGGACTCGCTTTCAATGACGCAGAAGTATCCTAACGATGAGAAGATAATTTCTCCGGGTACTGTAATCGTCAGTGCAGGTGGTGAAGTGAGCGATGTGCGTAAGGTAGTAAGCCCCGTAGTAGTAAACTGCGAAAAGTCGGCACTCTATCACATCGACTTCTCATTCGACACACTCCGCCTCGGTGGTTCTGCATTCGCACAGAGTTTGAACCGCGTAGGTAGCGATGTTCCCACAGTTCAGAACCCCGAATATTTCCGCGATGCCTTCAATGCTGTTCAGCTGTTGATTGAAAAGGGTCTCCTTATGGCTGGTCACGACATTTCTGCGGGTGGTATGATTACTACATTGCTTGAAATGTGCTTCGCTAATACGGAAGGCGGTCTCTGCATCAACCTCGACAAGTTCAAGGAAGCAGACCTCGTGAAGATTCTCTTCGCTGAAAATCCCGGTGTTATCGTACAGGTGAGCGATAAGAATAAGGCTGCGTTCAAGGCACTCCTTGACGAAGCAGGCGTAAGCTATCTTAAGGTAGGTCAGCCTACTGACGAGCGCCACATCTTGGTAGAAAAGGACGGCGCAACATATCAGTTTGGCATCGATCACCTCCGCGAAATTTGGTACGAAACTTCTTACCTCCTCGATACGAAGCAGAGTTTCCACGGTTGTGCTAAGAAGCGCTTTGAAAACTATAAGCAGCAGCCCATCGAGTTTAACCTCCGTCCCGAATTCAAGGGCACGTTTGAAAGTCTCGGCATCAATCCCGACCGTCGCACTCCCAGCGGTGTGCGTGCAGCAATTATTCGTGAAAAGGGTACGAACGGCGAACGCGAAATGGCGTATGCACTCTACCTTGCAGGTTTCGATGTGAAGGACGTTATGATGACCGACCTCATTACCGGTCGTGAAACGCTCGACGATGTAAATATGATCGTCTTCTGCGGTGGTTTCTCTAACTCCGACGTACTCGGTTCGGCAAAGGGTTGGGCAGGTGCATTCCTTTACAATCCCAAGGCGAAGGCAGCCCTCGACCGCTTCTATGCGCGTAAGGATACGCTCTCACTCGGTGTATGTAACGGTTGCCAGCTCATGGTAGAACTCAACCTTATCAACCCCGAACACAACAAGCGCACACACATGCTCCACAACGACTCTCATAAGTTTGAAAGTTCGTTTGTTGGCGTAACGGTTACTACAAACCGCAGCGTAATGTTTGGTTCTTTGAGCGGTGACAAGCTCGGTATTTGGGTGGCACACGGTGAAGGTAAGTTCAGCCTTCCCTATGCTGAAGACAAGTACAACGTTGTGCTCAAGTACTCTTACGATGAATATCCCGCTAACCCCAACGGTTCGGACTACAGCGTAGCAGGTATTTGCTCACCCGACGGTCGTCACCTCGCAATGATGCCTCACCTCGAGCGTGCCTTCTATCCCTGGCAGAATGCCTACTATCCCGCCGACCGCCTTGCGCAGGATGTAACTCCCTGGATGGAAGCATTTGTAAACGCACGCAAGTGGGTTGAAGCTAATAAGCAGGCGTAATAATATATATTGAGTGAACCGAGCAACGGAAGTTGCCCGGTTCATTTTTTATAATAATAGCAGAAGCGTTCATTTAAATGCACTCAATTTTTGGGTACACCTCCCCAGATTTTTGTGTCTCCTCCCCCACTCTGTTCCCCACTTTTTCACCCCAAAATCCATAGCACTAAAAACTATATCTATTTTCGTAAAAATTATTAGTAACCTAAAAAAAATTATTAGTAACATATTTTAAAAAAGGTTACTAATAATTTTACCCCTCTAAGGTATACTGATTATCAAGTAGTTACGAGGTGCTGTTATTCGTTGGAAAATTTGGAAAAATTGAGGTGTAAATTCCCCTGCATTGCCACCGAGTGGGCGGCAAAATAAATCCCCTTGTCCTGATGAGAACAAGGGGATTTATTCATTGTATAAGGGGTAAGATGTAAGCAATAAGCGGGAGGGTGAAGAGGGAGAGCAGTGTGGTGAGGAATATGGCTTGCGTCATGAGGTGCTCATCCTTGCCATATTTGAGGCAGAACATGATGCCGTTTGCTGCGACGGGCATACCGCTCAATACTACGGCGACGTTTGTAACAAAGGGGTCGAAGTTGAAAAGTTGAAACACCGCCCATACTACGCCCGGCATAATCAGCAATTTTAGCGAAGCTATGGCGTAAACAAACCTGTTGCCCATCATGTCGCGAGCGGGAATCGTGGCGAGGGTGGCACCGATGAGCAGCAGGGCGCAAGGGATGGTCATGTCGCCTACGAGGTGGAAAAACTTACCAATCATCGGCGGTGTTTCTACCTTCATGAGTGCCAAAACTACGGCGATGACGCTGGCCACTACGCAGGGCGAGAACAACACCTTGGGGCGAAACACAGAGCGGATGGGCTGTTCCGTTACAAAGGAGAGTCCGACGGTAAAGATTAGGAGGTTGAAGGGGATGTCAAGCACCGAGGCGTAGAAGACGGCACGGTCGCCAAAGATAGCGGCACAGGCGGGAAATCCGATGAAGGTGACGTTGCCAAAGGTGACCATAAATTTCTGCAATCCCTGACGGTCGGACCTCACGCGCCATACTTTTGCTATGATAAATGCTCCGGCAATGAGCACGGCATAATTGATGAGCGAGACAACGATGAGTTGAAACACTTCTTGGTCGCTAAATTGCAAACCCTCGCCCATTACCGAACCAATTATGAGCATGGGGCAGGTGACATTGAGCACAAACACCGACATATTGCGGTTCATCTCAACCTTCCACACGCCCAAGCGCGTGGCAATATAACCTACGATGACTACACCGAAGATGATGCCCATTTGGGCAAGGATTTGTAGGAACGACATGGGGGAAAAGGTTAACGGGGATGGGTGAAAGGTGAATGGGGGTGGGAGGTTTTAGGCAGCGTGAGTGTTAATATATCCACGCATTAGCATTATAATTCGCCTCCACTACAGCCTCTAAATTGTCTGGGAGGTTGTGGAAAAAGTTGATGCCGGTCTTTTCTTCCAAAGTGTCAATGCTGAGGGTAAACTTGCGCATCTCGGAGACGGTAGAGTAAGAACTGGCGTATTTTTTGTGCTCTACCCAAATGGCAATGCCTTTGTAACCGCCATTCTTTACTGCTACAGCCGCCATAAAGTAATATTTGGGCACCGCCATACGTCCGCTTGCCACATACTTGAGTATGTCGCTGCTACGGTCAATGGTTCCGCCTTTACACACATAGAGTGTATCGCAAAAACTACGGTCGCGCCCACGCGCTTGTATCTCCTGCTCAAAATCAGCCCAGAGACCGGAGTTGAAATTTCCAATCTGTGGCGACATATTCGTCATGTAGAAAGTTTGGTCGTTGGCTTCGCGGCTGTAAAGTCTGTCGGCCGACGCCACAAGGTGCCCGTGATTGTAACCCGATCCGTAAAGCGCATCATCTTCTAAGGCATCGGCAGGATTAAGTTTGGGGTCGCGGGGATATTGTGGGGAAATGCTGTAATCCTTTCTTGCTACCGACTTGTTGCGTGTAGTGGCGTCGAAGCGGAATGCCACCCAGCGAGAATGATACTTCTCGCGGTCGTATTCCAAGCAGTAGTTCATGATAGAATCTCCGCCCACCTTGACAGCATGATACACAAAGGTGTTACCCGCCTTCAGTTGCGGCACCTCAAGGCGCTTGGTGTAGGCGTGGGTAGAGACTTCCCCTTCATCGGGAGTAGGTTCGCCACCCGTAGTTGGGGGAATTATGGTGCCCTCAATAATGTCGTCGTCTCCGCCACAGGCTGTAAAGACAGCGCAGGTGAGGGCGAGCAAAAGGGGTAAGAATTTACAGTTCATTTGAGTTTTAGAGTGATTCGAGATACAGGGTTTTACAGGGCTGACAGGCAGGCAAAGAATTTCTCCGTTCTCCTTTCCCCTTTCTCCTTTCAGATCAGTCCCACTTCTGCTTACCCATCCAAATGCGGATGCGGTTTTTGAGTGCCGAATGGATACGCTTGAAGTTGCCGTGGCGGAGGTTGAGGTAGAGTTCCTCAAACGAGCGACACACCTTTATCCAGGGATGTCCCCACGCCTGAACTTTAAACACGCGGTTCTTGTATTCCACATCTTCAATCACATAGCGCGGGTGGCGCAAGGGAAATTCCAGGTCGTGGTGGCGCATGTTCATGATGCGACGGTAGGCACGCGGCAACAATTCGTTACTGCCGCCCTCAAAGTGAGTAGTTTCGCCCGTCGCCCCTAAGTTTTGAATCATATTAACGCGGGGAACGATGGCAAGACCCGACTGGAAGAACATTGCGGCGTGGAAAATCGTTTCGTAATACGCCTTGCCCGTCGAGCGGTGGTAGTGGCAGAAGCGCTCAAAGTCCGCCTGCTGCTTGCGCTCGCGGATGAAATTGCGCAAGAGGCGCATGTTGTAGGCATCATCAAGGAAGGTGTAATGCTCATCCCACTGGTCTACCACGCGGCGCCACGAAGCCCAACCCCAAATGCAGAATGCTGAGGTGAAGAGGTAGTCGTAGGGCATGTCGGGCGTCTCCTCGTCGTAGTTGAGTCCGGCAATCATTGAGATGCGAGGGTCGTCTTCATAGCGGTCGAGCATCTCCTTGCAGAAGCGGAAGAAACTCACGCTCGGGATGCTGTCGTCTTCTAAAATAACGCACTTGTCGACATGTGAGAATGCCCACTTCTGCGCACGGAAGTTTGAGGGGTCGCATCCCGCATTCACCTCCTGGTAATTGCGGTGCACCTCGCACTCCCAATCTATATGTTCAACGACACGCCTACACGCCGCAATGCCCTCGGCATCACGCTCATCGCGAGGTCCGTCTTGATAAAGAAACAGGTGGGTAGGGCGCGCCTTACGCACTTGTTCGAAAACGCGACGGAGCTTTTCGGGATTGTTAAAGAAGAGGATGAGTACGGGAACCATGTGTAATTTTTGAGAAAAATTTTCGTTTTCCAAGCGCCGAAAGTCACTCAAAAAAGAGTTGCGCCAAGACTTAAGAAACCAGCAGTTTATAGTAGCGAAAATTATTAGTAACCTTTTTTAAATTACATTACTAATAATTTTTTTTAGGTTACTAATAATTTTCAGCAGAATAGGTTTAGTTTTGGTAATGATATAGCAGTTGATCCAATATAGGGATAAGAATCATACCCCCTCCCCGCCTGCGGCGGTACTCCCCCTATCTTAAGGGGAGAGCGCCGTTCGGAATGCAAATAACCCGATTATACCGTGTAAACCATCTGGTCATTTTTCGTTTGAATTGTTTTAACGGAAGTATCAAACTAACTCTCCCCTTAAGATAGGGGGAGGGGACCGCTTTGCGGTGAGGGGGTATGAAATCTGACTTATGGGTCAACTCCTATATTATTGCCAAAAATTATTAGTAACCTAATAAAAATTGTTAGTAACATAATTGAAAATACATTACTAATAATTTTACCCCTAACAGTTAGAAATATTAGGCACAAAAAAGCAGGATTTTTCAGAAGTGACCCTCCCCTATTTTTACACCCATCAAGTCATGCAAAAGGCGACCTCTCGCCTTCGCAAAAAGTCGCCATCACACGCGCTCCGTACCCCTGCGCGCCGCACCTTGATACGTGCCACGCTGGCGTAGGGTCTTTTTTACCAACTCCACAAACTGATAATTTTTCAGTCCCCAGTCGGGCGCCACAAGCAGTTCTTTGGGCGACTGCGAGGTAAAGCGCTCTACGGCAATGCGAGTGTCTAATCGCTCTAAGAAATCTGCCACGAGCGCGGCATATTCCTCCACCGTGAAAAGTCGAAAATCGGCGGATTCATCGGCGAATTCCTGTGCCATTTTCGTACCGCGCACGATTTGAAGTTGGTGTAATTTCAGGGTGTCAAGAGGGAGTTTTGAGATGCAGTTGGCCTGTGCCACAATATCCTCCCACGCTTCTCCGGGAAGCCCTAAAATGAAGTGCGCACCAACGGGTATGCCGCGCTGAGCGGTGCGGCGGATGGCATCTTCGGCTTGTGCAAAAGTATGTCCGCGATTGATGCGCTTGAGGGTGACATCGCTGGTAGTTTCTACCCCGTATTCGATAAGCACAAAGTGCTGCTTTTGCAACTCGGCAAAGTAGTCGAGCAATTCATCGGGCACGCAGTCGGGGCGTGTGCCGATCACGAGCCCCACCACGTCATCCACCGCCAGCGCCTCCTCATACAAGCGCTTCAAATGCTCCAGTTCGCCATACGTATTGGTATACGCTTGGAAGTATGCCAAGTATTTCATCTCGGGATACTTACGCCCGAAAAACGCCTTGCCTTCTTCCAACTGCTCAGTCACACTGCGCTGCGTGGCACAGTATTCGGGATTGAACGTTTGGTTGTTGCAATACGTGCAACCGCCACGCCCAATTTTCCCGTCGCGGTTGGGGCAGGTAAAACCGGCATGCACGGAAATTTTCTGCACTTTCTCAGAAAAGAAGCGCTTTAAGAATTGCGAAAATTCGGTATATAAATAGGTGGGCGTGGGCATGGCAAAGGTTGTTTTATGAGGTATTTATTCAAGTGAGTAATGTTTGCACAGCTGTGTTACTTGGCGTGCAAAATTACGGTTGCAAAGATAAGTTTAGAAATTTTAACGGGCAACCCAGTTGAAAAAATCTTTCTGAAAACTTGCAGGCAGAAAAATTTTCCCTACCTTTGCAACAATAAAATCCACTTTTTGTAGTTGCGACGTCCGCAACTGCCTCACCCTTTAAATTGTTTTGCCTATCGAAAAGACTTTACTCTAAATTTTAAAATAGTAAAGTATGAACATGCTCACTATGCGCACCGACGAGGAGTTGGTGGCGCTTTATGCAACGGGTAAGGACGAGGCTTTTGACGTCCTGCTTGAGCGTTATAAGGATAGGCTTTTCTCCTACATTCTTTATCAGGTACGTAATACAGATGTTGCGGAAGACATTTTCCAGGAAACATTTGTAAAGGTAGTCATCACCATTCGCGACGGTCGCTATACGGAGTCGGGGAAGTTCTTCTCATGGGTCACACGTATTGCTCACAACCTCGTTATCGACTTTTTCCGCCGCGAGAAGGGCGAGAACACGGTTTCAACAGACGAGTCGGAAGTAGACATTCTCAACAATGCGAAACTTGCTGAGCGCTGCACGCAAACGGCTATGGACAGCGAGCAGACATTTATCGATTTGCAACACCTGATTGAGAAACTCCCGCAGGAGCAGCGCGAGGTGGTACAGATGCATTACTTCCAGGAGATGACCTTTAAGGAAATTGCCGAAGAAAAGGGCATCAGCATCAACACCGCCCTCGGACGCATGCGCTACGGTATATTAAATATGCGTAAGATGGCGCAGCGCTATGATTTGGGGCTGAGCATATAGAGAATAGGTATAGACGCTATAGAATTTATAGAAACTATAGAAATTCAATCTCCCTTCCACTATGCAAAACAAATTCGGAAAATACGATTTCAACGTAGAGCCTTTTGCCGAAGACATTACAGGTCGCTTGGCTTGGGGAACTCTTGGCACGTTGATCCTTCGTGCGGCGTCGCTTCACGCTGGCGCAAACGGTTTTGGCTATGATGATGTGCACACCAAGAATCACGCGTGGGTGCTCTCGCGCCTTGTGATTGACATGGAGAACATGCCGCGCATCAATGAGGATTATACCATTGAGACTTGGGTAACAAAGGTTTACCGCCAGTTTACCGACCGTCACTTCGACATTCTCGCCCCCGACGGCACGCCTTTCGGTCAAGCCACAAGCATTTGGGCGCTCATCGACATCGAAAGCCGTCAGCCCGCTGACCTTACGAAACTCCCCGATGAGGGTTTCAAAAACATCATGATTCCCGAGCGTGAAATTCACATCAAGGGCCCCAGTCGCTTGCGCCTTTCTAAAGACGCGCCCCTCATTGACACGCACAAGGCGGTGTATAGCGACCTCGACATCAACGGACATGTCAATTCGATTCGCTACATCGAGATGTTGCTCAACACCTTCTCGCTCGACACGTTAAGAACTACGCCCCCCAAGCGCATTGAAGTGGCGTACTGCTTGGAAAGTCTGTTTGGCGACCAGTTGGATATTTATGCCGAAGTGCAAGACGGCAACACGCACGTCTTTGAAATCCGCAAGGGCAGCGACGTTATTTTGAAGGCTGCGATTACTTTATAACCACAACATAATACGAGTAGGCAAGAAGACTGATTCGCTCTTGTCTACTCGTAACGTCTTTATCCCCTCCAGTATTTTTGACGTGCAAAACACTATTTTTTGAACGCCTCAAACGCACGTTTTGGAGTTCCCCTCCCACACCCAGAAAACTAAACCTATTTTCGTAAAAACTATTAGTAACCTAAGAAAAATTATTAGTAATGTAATTTAAAAAAGGTTACTAATAATTTCGAGCAAAAATAGCGTAGTATAACACACGAATAATCACGCACTTACAAAACCACTATTTTTATGCAGAAAATCGTATTCCTAACCGGCGCCGGCATTAGCGCGGAGAGCGGATTGGGCACCTTTCGAGGCGGCAACGGACTTTGGGACAACTACCGCATAGAGGATGTGTGCACCGTGGATGCTTGGCACAGAAATCCTACTTACGTCAACGCCTTCTACAACGAGCGACGCAAGCAACTCCCAACCGTAGCGCCCAATGATGCGCACCGCTTGGTGGCGGCCTTAGAGGAGGACTACGAGGTGGCGGTGGTGACGCAGAACGTCGACGACCTGCACGAGCGTGCGGGATCTTCGCGCGTCGTTCACTTGCATGGCGAGTTGCTCAAGGTGTGTTCGTCGTTTAACAAGGAGGATTCTAAGCAGTGGCAAACTCTTGATTATAACCACTTGGAACTCCCCGTTGGCGCAACGGCAACAGACGGTTCGCTGCTGCGCCCCTACATCGTGTTTTTCGGAGAGGACGTGCCCCGCATGGAGGAGGCGATTCTCTTAGCGGAACAGGCGGACATCTTTGTCATCGTGGGCACGTCGCTCAACGTCTATCCCGCAGCAGGATTGGTGCGTTTCGTGCCTGCAGGTGTGCCCATCTTTGTCATCGACCCCGAGGCCGACACGATGCCAGCGGTAAAGGACGCCATTTTGCTGAAAGACACCGCGACGGCGGGGATGAAGAAGTTGGTGAAACTGCTTAAAATTTAAACTGCTGTAGGTTGACTGCCACCAAGTCTTTGACATCTTCCGCAAAATGCTTAACTTTGCAGGAGTAAGGACGTCTCACAACAACAAAATCCCTTTACTCAAATTATGATAGTATCTCCCTCCCTCCTTTCTGCCGACTTCGGCAACCTCCAACGCGATATTGAAATGCTCAATGAGAGCCAGTGCGACTGGTTTCACCTTGACGTGATGGACGGTGTGTTTGTGCCCAACATCTCTTTCGGTTTCCCCGTAATGGAAGCCATGGCGCAGCACGCAAAGAAGCCTCTCGATGTACATCTTATGATTGTACAGCCCGAGAAGTTCGTAAAGGAAGTCAAGGCACTCGGTGCGAAGATTATGAATGTGCATTACGAAGCCTGCACGCACCTTCACCGCGTCGTGCAACAGATTAAGGCAGAAGGAATGATGGCGGGCGTAACGCTCAATCCCCATACACCCGTCAGCGTATTGGAAGACATCATCGTTGACCTCGACCTCGTGATGCTCATGTCTGTAAACCCTGGTTTTGGTGGGCAGAAGTTCATCGAGCACAGCGTTGAAAAGGTGCGCAAACTCAAGGAACTCATCGTACGCACAGGTTCAAAGGCAATTATCGAAGTTGACGGCGGTGTGAATCCTCAAACGGGCAAACTTCTTGCCGAAGCCGGTTGCGACGCAGTAGTTGCAGGTAGCGCCGTGTTCCGTGCTGCCGATCCCAAGGCCGAAATCGAAGCGCTTAAGGCGCTTTCATAAACGAGTTGACAAGCGCTCTGTAAACGAGTTGACAAGATCGTTTGCGGGATAAACGACAATAGTCTCGCAAGGTCTTTCTCATTTCTCATTTTCCCCTTCTCATTTTCCCCTATGCTCTCCCCCACTCTTTCACAGAAAGAACTGTTCTCCCTGCTTCAGTTGATTAAGGACTGCCGAAACGTCGTTGTGTGTTCGCATCGCGGACCTGATGGCGACGCTATGGGTTCTGCTTTAGGCTGGGCTGAATACCTGCGCCATTTGGGCAAGCAAGTAAGCATCATTATGCCGAACCCTTGTCCCGACTTCTTGCGCTGGATGCCGGGGGCGCAGAATGTGAAGTTTTATACCGAAGCGGCGGAAGAATCAGACCGACTGATTAAGCAGGCGGACTTGATTTTCCTCATGGATATGAACAGCGTGCAGCGCTTGCAGGAAATGGGCGCCGCCGTAGAGAAGGCAAAGGCGAAGCGGGTGATTATTGACCACCATTTGAACCCTGACACAAACGCCGAATTGGTCATTTCGCGCCCCAAGATGAGTAGCACTTCGGAATTGGTGCTTCGCATGCTCTATCAGATGGGAGGTTACGAACAGATGACGCGTTCGGGAGCGGCGTGTATCTACACGGGGATGATGACCGACACGGGTGCGTTTACCTATAACTCAAACGACCCCGAAATTTATGTGTGCATCAGTCTTTTGCTCCAAAAGCGCATTGACAAGGACCGCATTTATCGCAATGTTCACAACAATTATTCGGAACATCGCTTGCGCCTGCAAGGTTATATCTTGCACAAAAAGACGGAGTTCCACGAAGGGCGTCGCGCAGCCATACTTACTTTGACGCGCGACGAGATGAAGGAATTCAAATTTGTACGCGGCGACATGGAAGGTGTGGTGAATATGCCCCTGCAAGTGCGTGGTATGCGATTGAGTATCTCCTTGCGCGAAGACACCGAGAAGGATGTCATCCGCGTCAGCCTTCGCTCGGTAGATGATTTCCCCTGCAACAAAATGGCAGAGCAATTCTTCAACGGAGGTGGGCATCTCAACGCCTCGGGCGGCGAACTCCCCTTCCCCATGGAGGAAGCCATCGAAACAGCCAAGCGTGCGATTGAAGCATTTAAGGATCAACTCTACGGGGTTAAGGAAGAAACGAAAAAAGATTAGGGTGCAAACACCTTTTGCCCCTTACGCGAATAACCAAAAATAACTCAGCCGAGCAGAAGCGCAATGCGCCTTTGCTCGGCTGAGTTGTTTAGAGCTGTCTCCTTTCTAGAAAATCTAGATTATCTAGAACATCTAAAACCTCAAGACTATCTAAATTATTCCTCTTACTCCCCCAAATGCTGCTTTAAGAAGCGCTCCATCGCACGATAGAAATCGAAGCGATTTTCTTGGTTGTGGAAGCCATGACCTTCATCATCCTTCACCATATATTCCACCTCCACGCCACGCTTTCTCAATGCCTCCACCATCTGGTCGCTCTCCGCCTTATTCACGCGGGGATCGTTGGCGCCTTGTGCCACAAAGAGGGGCGCTTTAATGAGATGCGCCTGAAGGGCAGGACTATACGCCGTAAGCATGTCAAGGTCCTTTTCAGGGTCGCCCACCTGCTCATACATCATCTCCAATAGGGGGCGCCAATAAGGGGGAATGGTTTGCATGAACGTGAGCAAGTTTGAAACGCCCACATAGTCGATACCACAAGCATAGAGGTCGGGCGTAAAGCAAAGGCCGGCAAGCGTGGCATATCCGCCATAGCTGCCTCCATAAATCGCTACGCGCTTCGCATCTGCTATGCCCTGCGCAATCAACCAGTTTACGCCGTCCGTAATATCGTCTTGCATCGCCTGCCCCCACTGCTTGTAACTCGCTTCAAGGAACTTGCGACCATAACCCGTTGAACCGCGGAAGTTCATTTGGAACACGGCATAACCACGATTGCAAAGGAACTGCACTTCTGCCGAATACCCCCACGAATCACGCGCCCAGGGACCACCATGTGGGTGAACCACGACGGGCAATGCCTTTGCCATTTCTGGCGTGTAGGGATGGGGCAAAGAAAGATACGCCTCGATGGTCAAACCATCACGAGAGGTGTAAGTAACTGGGTGCATCGCCACCATATCTTCCTCCTTAATCCACGGCGCCAACTCCGTAAGCAAAACGGGAGTAGCTACCGCGCGATCGTAGAAGTAATAATGTCCACGCGTACGGTCACTGCCCACATAGATCAAGTATTTCTGCTCCTCCTTGTCGGTGGCAGTGATACCGAAACGGCGACCGGAAAAGAAACTCCTCAGATGTTCACGAAAAGCCGCCTCCTCATCGTCAAAGTAATGGCGGATGGGGTCTTTATGCCCCTGACAATACACCGCCAACAACTTTTTGCGCTTGCGAGAATAGGAAATGCTCGACACATCATAGACTTCGTGTGCATAGAGTTGCTCCAACTCCTCACAAGTCGCGGGATTCATCAGCACAAGTGCCACCTTGTCGCGCCCAAGATTTGTAGCGGCATATACATTTCTGTTGTCGGGCGTAAACTCCATGAAGTCCACCGACTCCTTAAAGTTCGTGGTCAACACAGGTCGGAACTCCTCGTCCTCATGTTCACGATAAAGAATTTGCGTGTTCACGCCGTCCACAATGGCAGTAACCGCGCGCAATTTACCTGCGTGATCGGTCATATACGATTGCCAATTGCCTGGATTCTCTGCCAACTGCGTGAGTTCGCCCGTCTCCAAGTTCAAGCGGTAAGGGTCGAAAATCTCCGCCTGACGCTTGTTCATCCCAATAATCACCTCGTTGGGGATGTCCTCCAAGTCATCGATGAGCGTGGTGCGCACCCCAGGGAACGCGGTATAGGCACGCAAGTCACTACCGTCGAGATTCACGCCGTAAAGTTGGTAATTCTCATCGCCCGCAGTATCCTTCATAAACAGGATACGCTCATTCGTTGCCCACATATAACCCGCCACACTACGCGCTGTTTCGCTCGTAAGGCGCAGTGTCTCTTCGCAACCAATCTTCTGCACAAAGATGTTCATGCGGTCCTCATAGGGCGCAAGGAAAGAGAAGTAGTTGCCATCGGGCGAGATTTGATAGCCCGAACGGTCGGAATTGCGGAAGAAGTCTTCGAGGGGATATTGCTTAACCATGACTTTTATGAAAATGCAATTTGCTTAGAAAATACAGTAACCTTTATGCTAAAAACTATCTCCGACTTAGTTGAAATTAAGTCGGAGATAATTTAAAATAAGTCCGAGATAGTTTTTACGACAAGGGATTGCGCTTAGAGCAACAGCATCCCTGCCACCCCGCTGAGGAGAATAAGAAACACAGGGTTAAAGCGAAAGGCGGTCATGCCAATGATGGTGAACACGCAGAGGAAGGCGCTGACGCCAAGGTGCCACGGTGTGTCAAGACTGCCAATATTTTCGGGAATACAAAGTGAGAGGGCTACGCCTCCAATAAGTCCGGGCACCACAACGCGCAAGAAGTCGAAGATGCTGTCCACGATGGGCGTATATTCCTTAGGGATGGTGATGCGCTCCGCTATTTCTGCCCACACAAACGAAGGTGTTGCGAGTCCTAACATTGCGGCAGATGTAGCTCCGAGGGCAGTGAAGAAACCGAGGTTACTAAACACCGCAGCATAACCCGACAGCGTGGCGGCATTGACGGCTGTTTCACCCGGCACCATTTTACTAATAACAAGCAGGTCGGCAAATTGCGTATGCGTGAGCCACCCGTTTTGTACGACAACAAAGTGCTCCACCATTGCGAGCACAGCATCGGGACCTCCGAAACCGAAGAAACCGATGAAGAAAAAGCCGATGAAAAGTAGGAGGTATGTCATATCGAATCAACGCAAGAATTTACCATACAAGAAGCCTGCTCCAACAGTTAGAAGTAGGATGTACAAGGGAGCAACTTGGAAGATTCCCACCGCTACTGCCACGACAAAAGGTACCCATAGGAAACTGAGGTCTACCTTACTGCTGCGTCCCATTCGGAACGCCACCACCGCCAGCACGCCAATAAGCGCAGGACGCATGCCGCGAAGCATACTTTCAAAGAGTTCCCAATGACGCATGGGGGCAAAGATAATGACGAGCAACAAGAAGAGCAACAAGAGGGGCACGACCGTTGCTGCAATTGCCACAGCACTACCGCGACGACCGTCCATACGGCGACCGATTACAGCGGCAAGATTGATGCTGAACGCACCAGGCATGAGTTGTGCTTGCGCTACGAGGCGGTCAAACTCTTCTTCCGACAGCCACATACACTTTTCCACCACTCGCTTACGGAGTGGTGGAAGTGTAGCATACCCGTTGCCAAGATGCAACAAGGCAAGGCGGGAAAATTCTAAAATAAGTTGTTTTGTCAAAGTTATTGGTGTTGTTCGCGATAGAGGTCATTGACCGTCTTCACGGGGTTAAAGGTTGAAAGGGGTACTTCAACAAATACCGTACTCCAATCACTCATCGCACCGTTCCAAAGTCCGGGCAATTCAAGTGCCTTGAGTTCCTTACCATCCTTACTCTTTGAAGAGATAAAGCCTGTTGCCTTGTCCACATACTTGGGAAGGTCAAACTTTTCTCCCTTGTAATTCTTAATAGCGCACACCAAATCAACGGGGTTAAAGTGTGTGCCCTTTTCAAACATCGCCTTCTTTTCAGGATCCGCCATATCAATCTGCGAACTTTCAAGAATCTGCAATGAGATTGTGCCATCGGGGTTGTACGCAAGGAACGGACCGCCACCGGGTTCGCCTACATTTCTCACCATACCGCAAACGCGCATCGGGCGGTTCAACTTCTGGCGGAGATAAATAGCGAGTTCGGTATCTTCAAGCACCTTTGTCTCGGGGTTCTTGCAGAAGAGGCTCTTCTGAACGAACTGCAACATTTCGCGCAACTCATCCATAGTGTACTTACCGCTATCCAACTTTTCGAGGTAGGCAAATGCTTGCTGCTGCAAGTCTACGAGCAAGCCCGCAAGGAGTTTCTTATAAGTTACAGTGTCACCCTTCAAGCGGTCGGGCACTACATTGTCGATGTTCTTAATGAAGACGATGTCGCCGTCAATATCATTGAGGTTTTCAATCAAGGCGCCATGACCACCGGGACGGAAAAGGAGCGAACCATCAGCATTGCGGAAGGGCGTATTGTCGGCATTCGCAGCAACAGTGTCGGTGCTTGACTTCTGTTCTGAGAATGAAATATCAAAAGTAGCATTGTGCAGCGCAGCATATCCCTGTGCCTTTTCAGCGACGAGCTTTTCAAAGAGCGCACGGTGCTCGGGAGAAACCGTAAAGTGTACATTTACATTACCGTCTCCTGCCTTTGCGTAAAGCGCACCTTCAACGAGATGTTCTTCAAGCGGAGTGCGTGAACCGTCTGCGTACTTGTGGAACTTCAAAAGCCCCTTGGGGAGTTTTCCATAGTTCAAGCCTTCTTCTACAAGCATCGCCTTTGCCACAGCCTTATACTGACCTTCTGTCAAAAGCGCCTTGATATCCTTACCATAGAGTTTTACGCAAGCTGCGTCGAGGTCGGCATAGAAAGCAGCAGTGGGGAGTTCGTCAAAGAACTTCTTCTCAAAAGCAGTTTCGGGTGCATCGTAAGCTGCATCCACAAAAGAGAATACATCCTTGAACATACGGCTTGCAGCACCTGATGCGGGTACAAACTTCACCACCTTGTGATTTTCTGCCACATACTTGTCCCAAGCAGCAAGCAACGCAGTCTGTTCTTCTGCTGAGGGAGCGAGAATGCCTTTCTCAATACTTGCAGCAGCACTCAACTTCAAGAAGGGGAAGCCGTCAGCAAATTGCTTCAACTGGTCTGCCAACTTTTCTTCAGAGATTCCTTTCTTTGCCAAAAGGGCCTTGTCATTTTCCAACATAGACTTTAAGATTTTAAGGTTATAGTTCCAACGACAAAAGTACGAAATTCTGTGAATATGCACCTACCTGTTTAGGAATTTCTTCTCAAAATTAGGATTATATGAGGCTCCGCAACAGGAAATAGAGGATGGGCAAGAACAGCGCGGGGAGCATATTGAGCGTCTTGCTCTCCTTAATACCAAGAATTGAAAGCCCCGAAGCAAAGATCAGAATGCCGCCCACGATAGAGAGTTCCGTTATTAGTTCGTCTTGAATGGCACCCGCCGACAAACTCGCCACGCCGTAGAAAGCGCCTTGCCACAAGAACAATACCGGCGCCGCCCAAAGCATCCCCCAACCGTAGGTCGAGGCAAGCACCATGGAGGTCACAAAATCAAGCGTCGCATTCGTAAAAAGATAAGTATTGTCGCCCTGAAGCGCACTTACCACTGGCCCCAACATGGACAGCGTACCCACACAATAAAGCAGGATTCCAGTAGAAAGTCCGTCTGCAAGGCGTTTTTCTCCCGTTGTCATACAATTACAACCGACATTCTCTCGACGCGCCACAAGAGTCTCAAATCGCTCCGTAAGACTCAAGGCATAACCTATCAGCGAACCCACCGCGAGGCAAACAATGAAAAGTACGGGATATTCCGATTTCGGAAGGTGTTGCACAAACGCATTCAGTCCCAACGCCACAGCGCAAAATCCCATCGCATTGTAAAGTCCCTCTTGATACTGCGGTTTCACACCTTTCTTCAACAGTGCCCCAAGAGAAGTCCCTAAAATTATCGTAGCAGTATTTACAATTGTTCCAAGCATAGAAAATCTAATGTTTCTGTTCTGTACAAAGGTAGCACCCTGACGGGGTTATAGGAATACAATAAGTGTGCCAACAATGCCAGCAAACAGCAATCGTATTAAAATAAAAAAGAGGTTCTTCAAAATTCTGAAGAACCTCTCTGAAAAGTGGCGGCGACCTACTCTCCCGCTATACGCAGTACCATCGGCGCGGACGGGCTTAACTTCTCTGTTCGGAATGGGAAGAGGTGGAACCCCGACGCTATAACCACCGGAAATAGTTTAGACATAT
>JAZQVD010000022.1:0-15891 GCA_045631665.1 Alloprevotella sp. | reverse complement strand
TACACATGTCGCTCACTTCTTGTGCCAATTCTTTCAAACCAATGGGTGTTACAGGTGCGAGATTTGCATGATAGAGATACTCCTTTGTGATGGGGTTTTTACGAGAAATTAAAGAATACTTCAACATAATTGTAATAGATTAAAGAGTTAATAAATAATAATAGGTGTCTCCGACGTCTCTGCTTCTCAACTGCGCAGTTAGGAATGTCAATTCCTTGAGTAAGTATCAATCGTCGTTTGACAGTGCAAAGTTACGTCACCCCAAAACAGCGCCTCCACGTTTCTAACGATTCCCATTTTGGAAAATCGTGCGACTCAACCGATAAATACAGGTGAAGTAGAAGGGTGAAGTTTTTTTTGAAAATAAATTTAATGTGTTTGTCTTTGTCAACTCTCCCGACTTGCAAAAAACGTAACATCTACTCCATTTTTTTCATAAATACAAAAAATCCGGAAGACTTCACGTGAAGCCTTCCGGACGGTTGGGGTTATAAGTATGTATATATATTGAGTGCCCGCGCGGGGCGGAGGGGTTAGAAATTCCAAAGCAGGCCGAAGCTGAGGTCGGAGGTGCTCATGTTGAATCCGAAGCCGCCGTCGCCAAAGTAGTTGTATTTGCCTGCGTCACGGTAACCGAGGAAACCGGTGTGAGTGATGAAGGAGAGTTGCGGAGTGAGGGTGACCATCACGCCAGGCTTGATGCCTGCTTGCCAACTGGTGTGACTGCTACCGCCATTGACCTTGTTGACCGCCACACCGCCTGTGCAGTCAGCGAATATGCTTACGGGACCCATCCATGCTGCCGTGTAGCGCACGTAAGGCATTGCTGCCACGCGGTAAATGTCGTCGCCCTTTTCATAAGCGTACTTGCAGTCTAAAGTCATACCGAGCGCCCAGCGGTCGTTGAGTTTGTAACCCACTTCTGGGGAGAGGCTTGCTGTGGTCTTATTGTTGTCTGTGTCGCGCCAGACATTAGCGCCACCGCCTACATAAACTTGTGCGCTCATTGCCACTGTCATGAGGGCAAGAGTCATTGTGGTAAAAATCTTTTTCATAATGAGGTTTTTTGTTAGTGAGTAAAAAACGTAAAACCGGTTTTGTATCTGTCAGACGGTGCAAATGTATGACCAAGTTTTGAGACTTTTTCTTAACGCAGAGTTAAATATTCTTACCAGATGTAAAAGCGGACACATAAAAAGTGTTTTTGGGAGAAAAGATAAAAGAGTAAGGCGCTGGGCGGAAAGGAGAAACGAGAAATGAGAGAGGAGAAAATCCATGCGGGACACTTCTGCGCCCTCTACGTGAGAATAAAATTTCTGTGTAAGTCTGTGTTTTCTGTGTGAGACTTTACTATGCGGATGGCGGACGCACGAGCCGTGCGTCCCTACAGCCCCCCAATAACCTTTGCGTCCTTCTCCCCTTAGCGTCTTTGCGAGAAAAATCATCACAGCATGTTTTTTGACAGAAGTACATAAGAACATATTCTTATTCTCACGCAGATTACACAGATTTCACAGATTTTTTAATTGCCCCACCAACTCTGCGTAACTCTACGCGCAACATCCCGCAGGCCCCCTCTTTCCCCTTTAAACTTTACTCTTTAATCTTTCCTCTTTACGTTTTACAAAAAAAGTTGTAGATTTGCATCGTATAGAATTAAGCATCTCAAGATGATTCGCAAATTCGATTTTTTGGTAATTGGTTCTGGTGTTGCCGGAATGAGTTACGCCCTTCAGGTGGCCGCTTCGGGTAAAGGTAAAGTGGCACTCGTTTGTAAAACAACGATTGAGGAAGCCAACACTGCTAAGGCTCAAGGCGGTATTGCCGCAGTAACGAACCTGCAGGTGGATAATTTTGAGAAACACATCCAAGACACGATGATTGCGGGCGACTTTATCAGCGACCCCGCAGCAGTGCGTCAGGTGGTAGAGAATGGTCCTGCTGCCATTGAGCGACTCGTGAATTGGGGCGTGAACTTTGACCGCAACGACAGCGGTGAGTTTGACCTCCATCGCGAAGGTGGGCACTCGGAATTCCGCATTCTTCACCACGCCGACGATACTGGTTTTGAAATTCAGCGTGGTCTTATCGAGGCGGTGCGTCGCCACCCCAACATCAAGGTGTTTGAACACCACTTTGCCGTAGAAATTATTACGCAACACCACCTTGGTGTGAACGTAACCCGAGCGTCGAAAGACATTGAGTGTTACGGTGCCTACGTGCTTGACCCCGACACGCAGAAAATCGACCGCTTCCTCTCTAAGGTTACGGTTTTGGCAACGGGAGGTTGTGGCGCGGTTTACACCACTACTACCAACCCCACCGTTGCTACGGGCGACGGTGTGGCAATGGCGTATCGCGCGAAGGCAACAGTGCAGGACATGGAATTTGTGCAGTTCCACCCCACGGCGCTTTACTCGCCCGACGAAACACACCCTGCTTACCTCATCACCGAAGCCATGCGCGGTTACGGAGGTATCCTGCGCTTGCCCAATGGTGCGGAGTTTATGCAGAAATACGACAAGCGCCTCTCCCTCGCTCCCCGCGACATCGTAGCGCGCGCTATTGACAAGGAAATGAAGATCCACGGGTTGACCCACGTGTGCCTCGACGTGACACACAAAGACCCCGAAGAAACGAAGAAGCATTTCCCAAACATCTATGCAAAGTGCCTAACGATGGGCATCGATATTACGAAGCAGTACATCCCTGTTGCGCCGGCGGCCCACTATATGTGTGGCGGTATTAAGGTAGACTTGAATGCCTGCTCAAGTATCCACCGCCTGTATGCCGTAGGCGAATGTTCTTGCACAGGACTCCACGGCGGCAATCGCTTGGCAAGTAATTCGCTCACCGAGGCAGTAGTGTATGCCGAGGCAGCTGCGCGCCACTCTCTCGCACACATTGATGAATACACGTTTAATGATAGTGTGCCCAAGTGGAACGATGAGGGCACGCTGACTAACGAAGAGAAGGTGCTCATTGCCCAAGATGCCCGCGAGGTAGGTCAAATCATGGCCAACTATGTGGGAATTGTGCGCTCCGACCTTCGCCTGAAGCGCGCATGGACGCGCCTCGACCTGCTCTTTGAGGAAACAGAAGAACTCTTTAAGCGCGTGAAGGCGACGCCCGACATCTGCGAACTTCGCAATATGATTAACGTGGGTTACCTTATTACCCGCTGGGCACTTGAGCGCAAGGAAAGTCGCGGTTTGCACTACACGATCGACTATCCTAAGCATGCTTACGACCAAGAATAAATCTTGGCAGTCTGCTATTGGTTAAAATAAAACTCAGATTCTCATTTATCCGCATGGCGCTCTCCCCCTGTTTATAGGGGGAGGGGACCGCAAAGCGGTGAGGGGGTGCGTGTTCTGATAGCAATACAAATATGCATAGTAAACGCTTATTGTATTCGCACCCCCTCACCACCTGCGGTGGTCCCCTCCCCCTATAAACAGGGGGAGAGCGCCATCCGGATTTTATCCTTCCCACAAATGCTCAAATACCTAACCTACGACATCGTCTTCCAAGAATTTCCCGACGAGGTGACGCTTGCCGTCAACCTCTCGCTTTGCCCCAATAAATGCCCAGGTTGCCACAGTTCTATATTGCTGGGCGATGTGGGCGAACTGCTTGATGCCGACGTCTTGATTGGACTTGCGGAGAAGTATAAAGGTGAAATTACCTGCGTAGCCCTTATGGGTGGCGACAACGATCCGCAGGCGGTGCAGCAGGTGCTTGCCGCCGTGAAGCGCCACTACGGCGGTGCGCTCAAGACGGGATGGTACAGCGGCAGACAGGAACTTCCTGCCGACTTCAACCCCGCTGCCTTCGATTATGTCAAGGTAGGTCCCTACCGCGAGGCGCTCGGTGCGCTGCGCGACCGCACTACCAACCAACGCTTCTATCGCGTAGAGGCCGACGGCTCATTTACCGACCTCACCCACCGCTTTTGGAGGTAGAGGTTGAGACTTATTTAAACGCACGACAGGTGTCAGGAAATACTCCAGACACCTGTCGTGTTTTTTGTGGAAAATTGGGGGCGGAAAATGACGCTCCGCACCCTCCGAGTTCATCTTCTGAAAAACTAAACCTATTGTTGTAAAAATTATTAGTAACCTAATTAAAATTATTAGTAAGATAATTTAAAAAAGGTTACTAATAATTTTTGCCTACTTAGATGCTTGATTTTCAGAATGTGATTTTGGACTCATTTTTAGTAGTAAAATTTTAGAAATTCCAGTACATTCCAAACGAAAGATCCATGGTGTTAAAACTTAATTGGAGTCCCTTTTTGCCATTAATATCTTCGGTGTCAAAATAACCCAACATACCTGCGCGCGCCACCAATGAAATCTTGTCGTTTACGTCATAAAGAATGCCGGGTACGAAACCTGCAGACCAAGCACTATTGTTTTCGCCGCCATCAACCTTAAGACCGCCAATTTCTACGGTTGCATCAGCGAAGAGTGTCACTGCACCCACCTTGAAGAAGTTGTAGCGGGCGTAGGGCGCAATGGTGAAGCCGGTAGCATCAACATCATCTGTTTGAGCATACTCAAAATCAAATTTTGCACCGATTGACCATTTGTCGCTCAACTTGTAACCGACTTCCGGACTAATTGTAATTGTTGTAATCTTGCTGTCGATGTTCTTGTCATCAACGCTTGAGAAGCCAAGTCCGCCACCTACATAAGTTTGTGCGCTCATAGCAACTGTTGCAACTGCACTCACGAGAAAAACGAGTAACTTTTTCATAATGATTTTGATTTAAGTAATAAATAAATGTGGTTAGTAAAATATGAATGCTTCCCTGCGTAGGGAGGATTCTCTTAGCGTGTAAAATAGTTGGTGGTTAGGGCTGTTTACCATCCACCAATCCACCACTTTTTCCCGTTGATAATATAGACTCCGGGGCGCAAGTTTTGCTTTATCCAGTCGAGGGTGACGCCCGTGGCGATGCACGTTCCGCTCAGTGAGTAAACCGCAACGCGCGTGGGGAGGGCGGCGGGAAGGGAAGTGATGTCGGTCAGCGTGGTGGTACCCGTGACGGTAATGTCATGGGCGGGCATGAGGTCAGGTAGGTTGCTCCAACCGTTAAACGTGCGGTATTCGTCGGAGGGAACCTCAAGGGGCGTGATGGGTGTGCCGTAGACACACTCTTCTGTGGCATAGACTTCGCCGTCGAGGATGTAGGTGATGGTGTAAGCATTGCGCCTGTAGACAAGTTCGATGGTGATGTCTTCGTAAGGCATCACCTCGGGCACGTAACTATAGCCCACGAAGCTGCATCCCGTTATTCCAGGCGGTTCTGAGAGCGCGATGGGCTCGCCCGCAGGGTGTTGCTCCGTCCAAATCATGTCTTGATCCATACCCGTAAATCCGCCCGAAATAAAATAGGTGATGGTAAAATATTGTGGGGGCGCGATGTAATACCAAGTGAAGGAGGCATCGTCAAACTCGGCTTCGTAGCCCGCACGGTCGGAGAGGATGATGTTGCTCAACTCGGCCGAGTAATCGCCTGTGGTTACAGAGGCGTCGGCAGTGACGGTAAGCGTTGCCACACACCCCGAGTTGCCCACGATTGCGGTGTTCGTAAGCGAATATGCCACTAATTTATACACCCCACTGGGGTGCGCGTTGACCGCTACGGAGTGGTCGGGCAGGCGTGTGCTTGCCGCGGCAGAATGTTCCACGAGGGTAAACCCTTCAGGCAGCTTGATGTCCATCTGAAAGGCGGTGTAATTCGCACCTTCGGGGTTCTCAAGACTGAGTTCTAAGGTCCATGTCTCGAGGTTATTGTCGGGCGTTATGGAGGCAGTCATGTAGTCTTGCGCCACAGCGGGAAGGCTGAAGAGGAGTGAGAGGGCGCACCACAGGAGCGTTAAACGTGTGTGTTTCATAGTGCTTGCAAGTTATTTGCTTATCGTAACCTTAGTTTCGTCTACGATGTAGATGCCGTTGGGCAAGGTAATCGTGTTGATGCCGGGTTTCAGATTGACCACCTTAATGCAGCGTCCGTCAAGGGCATAGACAGCGATTTGGCGCGCCGTTACCGTTTCTACTACGAGGGCTTCGCCGCCACGAATGGCAGTGGTCTGCGTGCCAGTATGTATGCCCGTTGTCGCTACGTCGAAGCGCGCTGACTGCGCCGCTACACGCTGGTCTTCGCCCACCTTATTGGTGAGCACCGCCGCCGAGGTGCTGATGACGCGCTGGGCAGCGGGCAATAGCTGCGAGGGTTGGAGCGCGAGGAAAATCTCATGCGTGCCTGCGGGGATGGGGGCGCCGTTGTCGGAATAGACCATGACGCGGTAGGCAGTCTCACCCACTTGTTCGAACACCGCCTTGTGGTGACCAAAGGCTGAGGTCAAGTCGATGTCTTGAAGCGTCATGTGGGCGGGAAGTTGGAGGTCAAACTGCAGGGCTACGTAGGCGTCGTTCTCAACTTGGAGGGAGAGGGGGCAGTAAGTATCTTCGCCCAAAGCGACGCTGAAGGGTTGCATCTTAAGTGTAGCCTGCGCCTTCGGACGTGACAATGCCGTGCTGCCCAGTTGGGGTTGGTGCATCGCGAGTGCCACGGCGTGAACGACGTCGTTGATATTGATAACGCCGTTGCGGTCAATGTCGGCCTGCTCAAAGTCGAAACTTTCATTGGGTCGGCCCAAAATCTTATTCAGTATGCAGGTCACGTCGGCCACAGTAATGTAACCGTCAAGATTTGCATCGCCCAAGGAAATTTCCATGGGACTGTCGAGGTCGAATGCCTCTAAATTGTCAAAGATATACTGAGCGCGCGTAGCAAGCCAGTTGACGGTGTTGTTTTTCACCCGCTCGTAATTTCTACCGTCGCCCCAAACGTCAGCGTTGTCTTGAAAAGAGCGGTTGGCATACTGATAATAGGTCTCAACATAGTCAAGGAGTTCGGCATAATGCTGCGCCATAAAATCTTTCCACTCCTTGTAATACGCACGTCTCACCAGTTCGCTGTTAAATCTGAGGTCGTAGAAGAAGTTGTAACCGTAGTTTCTAATGAGTTCCGTGAAATAGTCATAGGTAGGCGAACATTCGCAATAAGACTTGGTTTCCTCATAACCGTATGCCCAGTCAAAATCCCATACAGGACCGAAAATGTATCGGCTGTGTAATGCCGTCAAGTCTTCCTTATACAAATACGTACTTTTGGGGTGACCCAATTCGAGATTCATGACTAACTCGTTGACCAAAAGGAAGCGTGCGAACATCTCTACGTCGATGAGATTGGCGTAATCGTCAGTGCCGAGGTTGAGGATGTCGGTAAAGTTTCCGAAGTTCTCACGTATGAGGTCATACATGGGATAGGGGTCGTCGAATTCGTCTAAATCGGGGTCTTTAATGTTGGTGGGGAGGTAGTAAGAGTATGTGCGGAAGCGGAAGAGTTCGTCGTAGTACGTGTCTAACTCAAGCAAGACGGCGTTGGTCTCGTCGTCCAAGTCAATACTATTATTGCTGAGGCCCACTTGTTGGGTGAAATTATAACTGCCTCTGTAAATGTCGTTGAGGTAAAGGTCTACGGGGATAATGCGATTGGCTCCCGCCGTTTCAACCATGGAAGCAATCTTCATGGCTACGGCATTTGAGAGCATAGACCCCGCCTGATTGTTGGCAAGCAACACCCAACTCTTGCCCTTAGTAAGGCCGAAGGGTTTCTTTGAGGAGTCAAACTTTAGGCGATACGGACTCTTGCCATACTGTCCCGCCCAACTGCTGTTACCTCGGCCGCGGATGCTCACGCTGTCCTCAAAATCGGGGAAGACTCCCGCGCCGTCAATAATAATCTTCGACTTCAAGTAAGTCTCTTTGTCGGCGGGAAATTCTCCATTCTCGGTGTAGATATACACTGAGGGCACGCGCGCCGTGTCTGTGGGCCAGTCGATGCTGACACAGACGTCGCGCCCAAAGGGTCGCATCTCGTAGGCATACTGTGCGGGTTGGAGCAGCGTAGGAGGTTCGGGAGTGCCCTCATTGATGAATTCCTTAATCCAAAATTCCGACAATACAAGATAGTTCTTATAATTCGCCTGCGTCATTGTGAGGCGGATGAATTTGCAAGGCGCTTCAAGCACAACGAGGGGAGACTCGTAGGTCATTCCGATACCATACTGGGGCACGCCGTCTTCCTCCGTAAAGTCGCGAACGCTGATCCAGTCTTCCCCGTCTTGACTTACTTGCAGGAAGAAGGATTGCGGCATGCGCTCTGCGGTGCGATAACTGGTAGAATAACCGATGATGAATTGCTGCAACTCACGCTCGAGCGCCACTTCGATATAGGGGAAGTCAGAAAGGGGAAGTTTTTCGTAGTCTCCCGTTCCCCAGGTGGAGTGGAAGTACGTGTTGGGGTTGTTGTCTACGAGTTTATCCACGTCCTCGTCATAATTTGAGGGCGCGTTGGTAGAAAGTTGCTCGGCGCTGAGGGGTATTTGCTCATAAACCGTGCCGTCAGTGGGTTCGCTCCACACCTCGTCGGCCACCTTGCGGTAAGAAAGTGTGTGCCATCCGTCGTAGCCAATGGTATACGTAACGTCGCCGTCAAAGGGGTTGCGTGACTGCTTGCTCACCTGCTCCTTTTGCCCCACCCACACCTTGGCGCGGTCATCACTCACCTGAAACGAGGGGGTCAACCACTTGCCGATGGCGCCCACGCGCAGACGGAGGGTATCAGTGCCCACCTCCGCCTCAACGTCGGTAAAGACCTGGTCGTTATACTTGTTGTTAAACTTAAAGGAGGTGAAGTTGGGCAACTGCTGCGGCAGGTTATGACCCACGGAGTCAATCTCGGCGGTGGGGAAACTCACCACGGAGTCGTTAATAAGCGTGATGCGCGCAGCGTCTGCGCCCTGCTCAAACGAGCGTACGAACTGGGCGGGATAGACATTTACACTGCCCGACTTGAAATATACTAACACATCCTGGGCTGCTGCCACGGCGGCGCAACCTGCGAAAATGCTGAGGAGTAGACTGCGTAATTTCATACTCTAAGTTTTGAGGTGATGACAAGCATAAAGCTTACCTTGCAAAAGTACGATAATTTTGTGAGACTGACAAACTTAAATTTGCGCATACGTTTTGGCGTGCAGATTTTTGGAGTGCGCACGGATTTTTGGAGCAGTTTTTTGGGCCAAAACAGTGTGTTTTTTGACCCCCAAATAGAGTTCCCAAAAACTATATCTATTTTCGTAAAAATTATTAGTAACCTAAGAAAAATTGTTAGTAAGATAATTTAAAAAAGGTTACTAATAATTTTTGCTTTCTTAAGTGCTTGATGTTCAGGGCGGGGGTTTGGCGTAAAAAATGGGCACCCAAACGTGTGTGTTTCGGTGCCCATGAGGGGTGATTGAGTTCCCCGTTGGGGGGAGTGTGATGTGCGGATTTGCGGAAGGGGTGTTGCCGCGAGTTTTGCTCGTTACGCCTCTACGCGGACATAGCTTTCGCCCCCGATAGACTTCTTAATGACGTTGATGCGGGGTGAAATCTGCGTGCGTATGGCTTCGGTGTGGCTGATGATGCCCACCTTTCTGCCTTGCTGACTTTGCAGGTTGGCAAGGGCTTGCATGACGAGGTTTAGAGAGTCTTGGTCAAGGTTTCCAAAACCTTCGTCGATGAAGAGGCTACCGATGCTGAGGCCTTCGGAGGAGATGTTTGCCAGGCTGAGGGCGAGGGCAAGGCTCACTACGAAGGTTTCGCCGCCAGAGAGGGAACTGACGTAGCGCTGCTGGTCAAACATTTCGCAGTCGATGATTTGCAGCGCGAGGGTTCCCTCTACCGTGCGCAGGCGGTAGCGGGGTGAGAGTTGGCGCAACTGGGCGTTGGCCTGCGCTACGAGGTATTCGAAGGTGTAACTTTGGGCAATTTCGCGGAACTTCTTGCCGTCGGCACTGCCAAAGAGGGTGTTGAGGCGCTGCCACCAACGTAGGTTTTCTTCGGCGTCGTCAAAGCGCTGCTGCATGAGTTTGGCATCGTGGAGCGCCTTTTGGTGGAGCTTCAACTTGTCGGTGCAACGGTGGTAGCGCTCGGTGGTTTCCTTGATGTGCTGCTCTGTGCCGGCGAGGAGTTCGGTGAGGGTTTCGCGGGTCTCACCCTGCTGACTGTCGGGGCGCATGGTGTCTTGGCGCACTTGGTTGAGGTGTTGCTCTGCCAGGTCGCGCGTGTTTTGCGTTACGGTCAGTTGCTCCTTACAGTCGGCAATCTGTCGGCGCAGGGCGTTCCAGTCGCGCTTGTCGGTGAAGAGTCGCTCGAGTTCGGCAAAGCGCAGGGGCGAATGGTCGCGGTTGTAATTGTGCATCCATAGGTCGAGCTGCGACGACTGTTGCGTGTACTGCTGCGTGAAGTGCAGGAAGTCTTCTTCGAGTTTGCGCTTCGAACCCGTGATTTCTGCGAGTTCCGTCTGGGCATTGTCGTAGTGCACCTTCGCCGCGAGTTGCTTCTCTGTTACGGTGCGCACGATGTCGCGCAGGTCTTCATCCACCTGCTCGGGAGTGCGTGCGCCAAAGAGTGCCGTGAGTTCGTCTTGCTTGATGCGCATGAGTTCGCGGGTGGCGTCGCGGTGGTCGCGGGTGGCATTGATGTTCTGCTGCGCCACTTGCAATTCCTTCTCCTGCTGGTTGATGAAGTTCTCACTGAGTTCGCGCTTCTGCAACGACTCATCCAACTTCTTGGACGTATCAATCCAGTTGTGGAAGAGTGAGGAGAGGTGTGCAGCATAATGCTCGGGGTTGTTGCGCCATTTGGCCATCCATCCCGAGTCAGTAATCATGAGGTCAAGGTCAGAGTAGATTTCCTTCAGACGACGGTCAGAAAGGTCGATGCGCTGCTTGAGGTCGTGTTGTTTAGAGCGCACGATTTTCAGCTGAGCATCGAGCTGCGAAAGTTGTGCCGTTTCTTCTGCCACGCGTTCGGAAAGCGTGCGGATGAGTTGGTTGAGGTTGTTGATACTCTCCTGGTTTTTAGAATAAACTCCCAACTCTTCCTGCTGACGGTTGAGGGCGCTCTCGGTGTTGTCGATAAGCTGCTCAAGGGTAATCATGCGCGCTTGGCGGTTTACCGAGGGCGAGCAATCGCGGAAGGTAGAGTCGAGCGTGGCAAACTCTCGCCACTCCTCTTGACTGCTTTGCAACGCCGCGGTCAGGCGTTCGTAGTTGCGCTGTTCCACCTCATACTTCCCCTGCTTATTTGCCAGGGTGGCACGAAGGTTACGCGCCTTATTCTTAAGTTCTTCCAACTGCTCACTCGTCTCCTTGTAGCGCTGCTCAATGTGTTCGAAAATCTTACCCATCTCGCGTGCGCTCTCCGTGTGGTAGGGGTGGTGCGTACCTCCGCAAACGGGGCACGGCGCTCCCTCCTTCAGGTTACGGCGCATGGCTTCGATGCTCTGACTGTTGTGGTAGGTGTAGTTTTCTTGGGCAGCCTTGAAATTCTGTGCCGCAACGTCTATCTCTTGGTCGGCACGCGCAAGGTCTTTCGTAAGTTGGTCGATTGCAATTCTTGAGGCGTTGACCTGAATTTGGGTTTCTTCGGCCTCGTCATAGGCTTTCACAAGGCGCGTCCAGAGATTTTTTGCCGAGCGAAGGGCGGCGACGCGCAGGGTATTATCGGCAATGTTTTGCTGCAACTGCGAGATGTTTACCATGCGGTTTTGCTGCTCATAGACTGCCACTTCTGCCTTACGGGTACTCAAAAGGTCGCTCGACTTTTGCACGTCGCGACTGCCTTTTTCCAAAAGTTGGTTCAGACGTTGCTGCGCCACCTGCTGATCTTGCATCTCGCGGTGGAGGGAAGCATTGTTGAGGCTCTCTTTTTCGAGGTCGGTGAGTTTGCTTTTAACCGTGTCAAATTTCTCAAACATCGTGCGGTAAATCGAAAGGCTTTGCTGCGCATACTGTAAGCTGTTGATGTGCTTACCCAAGTCTGCGAGTTCCTGCTTCTTCACCTCGAGCTCCGCCTTACGCTGCTCAAAGTCAATCTGTGCCTTCTGCATTTCCATGTCACGCGTTTCGAGCAGTGCCATCTTCTCTTTAATTTCCCCTTGAATAGTCAGTCCGCGCTGGATGTCGGGGCGACGCTGCTCCATCTGTTTTGTGGCTTCGGCAAGGCGAGACGTAGCGAGGTCGTAAGCAGTGCGCATGTCTTGCACCTTAGTGTTTGCCTCTTTCAGCAGTACTTCTGCCTGGCTGCGCTCTTGCTTACACTTCTCAATGTTCGTTCGGTGATTGACAATCTCATTAAAAAGCGACTGTTGGCAAAGCACGTCGTCGTAGCGGTCTAAGAGATTTCTCTCGTTGGTTAATCCGAGGTACGCTTTGTAAGCTTCTGTATACGCCACCTCACAGCGCTCCACTTCTGCGGTAGCCTTATCGTAATCGTCGAGCCACTTCAGTTGTTGGCGGGTAATCTTACACTGGTTTTCAAGGTCTTTGAGCGTTGTTTCGAGTAAGGAAATTTGTCGCTCATAGTCGCGAATATCTTCTTCGTCTAAGTGGTCGCGCAATACGGTATCCTTCTCCACCTGCAACTCTTTAAGCGCCTGCTCCGCCTTAGACTTTTCTTCAAAAATGCGCATAGAAATCGTGCCGTAAACTTCTGTGCCCGTGAGTTTTTCAAGGAGCGCAGACTTTTCCTCTATGCGGGCATTGAGGAAGTTGGCAAAACTATTTTGCGCCAGCATTACGGTGCGCGAAAACTGTGCGTAGTCCAAACCGACGGCTTGAACGATGCGTTCCTTTACTTCCGCCTTGTCGTAGACACGCTTGTTGGGAGAAAGTTGCTCAAGGGTGTGCACCACGTTGTCATAACTGCCCGTGCGCTTGAGGCGCAAAAACCAGGTGGCACGATACTTTGCCCCCGTTGTAGCAGTAAATTCTACGACGGCAGCACCCTCTTTTTCTCCGCGGCGTAAGTAGTTGCGCACGTCAGAAGTATTGATGTCATCCTTTTCAACATCTTCTTTCTTCAGGCGCTGCACATTTTCAAAGCGCGGTGCTTTGTTGTAGAGCGCAAGGCAGATGGCGTCGAGAATGGTAGACTTCCCTGCTCCCGTGTCGCCCGTAATGGCAAAGAGGCCTGCCGAGCGCAGCGGTTCTTGAGTGAAGTCAATAACATGTTCACCTGCCAGTGAGGTCAGGTTACGTATGATGATTTTGGTAATAACCATAGGGATTAGTTCATTGCTTGTGTAAAACGGTCGAGCATTTCCTGGGGCATGTCTTCGGGATAGCGTTGTCGGTAGAAGCGTTGTGCCATCTCGAGTGGCGTAATTTGCAGTGCGGCATTGCTTACAACGACTTCCTGCTCGGCACTATTGCGCACGGACATCTCACGCACGATGCGGCAGAAGTTGATTGCCTTGCCCTTCAACACTTCTGTCACCTCCGACAAGAAGGTGGGTTCGGGTTGCTGCTCAAGCACGCGAATCTCCAAGTAATCCCACGCATCGCGGTTGGGAAGTTCATCGGCATTGGGCAGTTTTGCGAGCGCCTCCATCACCTCTGCCGTGCTCGCAGCCCCCTTGTCGGGGATAGAACGTAGGCGACGCAGGGGCGTGTATTGCAGGTAATCCACCGTACACTTGCCGTCCTCAAAAATGCGTACGCAGTTCACACCATGATTGTAGTGTTTCTCGCTAAAAGACAGGGGAAGCACGCTACCGGAATACCACATCTGGCGGTCGTAGTCCACACACTGACGGCGGTGTATATGTCCGAGCGCCGTATAACTCACAGCCTTATCCACACTTCTTGTCAGCACGGCATCCTGTCCGCCCACCACGAGGCGCTCACTATGTTCCTCCGAAATCTCTGCGCCAGCGGCATAGAAATGTGCCGCCGCGATGATGGGGAGTTTCTTGAAATCCGTACGGTAAAGGGCTTTGAGCATCCCATCCACGTAATATTTAATACCGTCGCCCACGGAGAGTCCCGAGGGATACTCCGAACTGCGCAAGTAGGGGAGCGCCAAGCACACCACTTCGGCCTCCGCACCCTTTCTACTGCTCAAGGGCAACAGCAGGTCTTCAAAGTCGGGCACACCTGCCTCCGTGCGCTTCACATTCCCGCGCACATAGATGTTATTTGCCTTCAAGAAGGGTGAGGGCGCCTCAAGGCGGTGAGCAGAGTCGTGATTGCCCGCAATGATTACGATTTGCAGGCCCTCAACTGCCTGAATCGCCTCCTTCAACACCTCATAGAAGAGGCTCTCTGCGGCTGCCGAAGGATTGGCATTATCAAAAATGTCGCCCGAAACAATCATTGCATCGGGTTGGTGCTCACGAAGTTGAGCGATGAGCCAGTTAAAGAAATGGCGGTGTTCCGCCAAGCGGTCGTGGCGGTGAAAAATATTTCCGAGGTGCCAGTCGGCAGTGTGAAAGATAAGCATGGGGGAAATGGGAAAGGAGAAATGAGAAATGAGAGCCGAAGGTCGGCAACCTATTTGATTAACGCGCCACCCTCGCAGGTAGATGTTGTCGTGCGGTCAAGGCCTTAGAGACCTTAATGCCCCTAAAGACTTTAGAGACCCTCGCCTCACGACGAGTAAACCTCAAGCACGCCCGCCGCCAACTCCCTAAGCCGATCGCGCAAGGCAGTTGGAGCAACGACCTCCAGGGACGGACCAAACGAAAGTAGGGCAGAGACAAAGTCTTTGGTAATCGCAACGCTGAGCGTGAAACATCCCGGCGCCGTTTCCCGTTGCGAAGGGTGCAAGGGGCGTTGGCGCAGGTAGGACGTGAGCCATTCATCGCAGCGCAACTCCACCGCCTCGGGCGCAACATCATTGCCGCCATACGCGCCGTAACTGTGTTGAAAATAGATAGAGGCGTTAAAGTCGGCAGGTCTTGTGAAGCGCTGTGGCAACTGCTGCACGTAGCGAATACGGTCGAGGGCGAAGGTGCGCACCTGACTGTGGTGTGATGAGAACCCCACCACGTAGGCATTGCCATGCGTAAAGCGCAGGCAGTAAGGCGAGAGCATACACTCGTAAGCCGCCTTCGTGGGCGGATGATACTCCATCTTGACCACCCTACGGCGCTCAATGGCCTCGTGAAAGTCGGGCAGGAATAGACTCCCCGCCACCTTGAAATCCTCATTGCGCTCCAGCAGGTAGTTAAAGAAATCCGCCTCCCCGCTGTCGGTGTGTTGCAGCGTGTAGCGTCCATTCTTCAGCACCGCCCTCACGCCGTAGGTGCGCATCATCTCATTACACTGGTCGTGAAAGGTTGACGGCGGCATAGGTCTGCCACGGTCGTCCTCATCCGCCCAAGCGTTGAGAATTTCCTGACGCGAAAGTCCCTGAGGGTGCTGGCGCAGCAGGCGGATAATCCAAAGTTTTTTGTTGACAGGCATGAGGCGAAGTCCGTGATGATTAAAGGGAAGAGGGAAATGAAAAATGCGCGCTTCATCCCCTGTTTCGGGCGCGAAAATTGGCGTAAAAATTCCGCCTTTGTAACGCCTCGGAAATCAAGGGTTTGAAAGGGCGAAAATTATTAGTAACCTTTTTTAAATTACATTACTAATAATTTAAATTATGTTACTAATAATTTTTACGACAATAGGTTTAGTTTTTCGGCGAATGGATTCCCGACCGCCCAACTGCCCCTTTCGCATCGCTCTGACAAAGTTACAATTTTTTTTGCAATAATATAGGAGTTGACCCAAAAGTCAGATTTCATACCCCCTCACCGCAAAGCGGTCCCCTCCCCCTATCTTAAGGGGAGAGTTTGTTTGATACTTCCGTTAAAACAATTCAAACGAAAAATGACCAGATGGTTTACACGGTATAATCGGGTTATTTGCGTTCCGAACGGCGCTCTCCCCTTAAGATAGGGGGAGTACCGCCGCAGGCGGGGAGGGGGTATGATTC
>JAZQVD010000021.1:0-36043 GCA_045631665.1 Alloprevotella sp. | reverse complement strand
TCCTTTAAAAGCATAATCCCCAATTTTGCGCACCGATTGAGGGATTACAACGCGCTCCAATTCTTCACAATTCCAAAATGCTTCGTCCGCAATCATCTCAATACCTTCGGGGATGATTGCTACGCCATCTATAATTTCATAGTTTGCCATAATGTGTGCTGATTAACCGTTATAAATTCGTTTGTTAAGGGTGATGCAGAAGCCTTAATCCAGCGACTATCAAATCACACTTCAAAAATACTAAAATCTTCTTATATCTGCGCAATTTATCCACAAAATCACTTATTGATTGATGGCGCGCTCTCGGAGGGGGATGCCCCTTGCATTACAGATTACAGATTACAGTTTTTTTATTTTGATACGTCAGAGACTTGAAAAATAGTACAAGAAATAAGTTATTATATATATATATATAATAAAAATTTTTTTATGTCTTACGCTGAGGGAACATGTGAGTTTCAAAATAACTGTAATCTGTAATCTGTAATGCGAGGCGGGGGATTGGAGTCGCTTAATTTTCCGAATGGCATTCCACTTGGCTGGTACGGTCAATGGTAGTCCCGCCTGATTTTCGAGTTGCTTTGCGCTTGACTGTAGGGGTTTTGTTGTTCTCGCAGAAAACTGTGTTGAAAATTACAATTTGTGTGGAACTCTTTTTGTTCGGTTGCTGGGAAATTTTTAAAAATTTTTCAGCGCTTGTAAAATACTGAATATCCGTGATTTAGGTGCTAATTTTCGCGTTTTTTCGGGATGCTAAATGCCAATAAATGCCAAATGGGGTGGAGCGGTGTGTAACTTTGCAAAAGAAACGGGGAACGATTAACGTTGAACGGTTAACGGCCTTGCGGGATGCGCGCACCGCATGGACTCCTCTCTCCTCACTACTCACTACTAACTAATCTAAACCTATGGAAACTAACAAATCGCCCATCTGGGGCAAAATCATTCAGTTTATCATCACCGTGCTCACCGCCTTCGCCACCTCGTTTGGTGTAGCCTCCTGCATGTAGGGACGCACGGCGCGTGCGTCCGCCACAGACGGGGATTTTGCGCGCCACGGCATGTATTGCTCCACGGAATGTATTACTATGAATTCGGACGCACGAGCCGGGCGTCCCTACCGGTCAAAACGTAATTCACTCTTATTTTCAACTAACTCACTTTCATTTTTAATTAACTTCCCAATTCGTTTGCACATCCCCCCCACTTGCGGACTCCCCTACCCTCAAAACCTAACTATCTTAAAACCTAACAACCTCATAACCTTAAAACCTAACAACCTATGATTAAATACACACTTATCTCTCGTAAAAATCCGATTACTAAGGAATATATGTATCACGCTACGGGCGTGCCTGTTAACCCCATTGGTCTTGATGAAATTGCTGAGGAAATCAGCGGGAAGTGTACGGTGACTTCGCACGACATTAAGGCGGTGATTTCGGCGCTTGAAGAGGTGACTTTTAAGCACTTGCGTAATGGCAACTCTGTGCGTCTGGGCGACCTCGGCAGCTTCCACGCGCGCATCTCGAGTTCGGGTACGCTTACGGAGGAGGAGTTTTCGCCCACAAACCTGCGCGGCATCAAGGTGCGCTTCATGCCTTCTTCGAAGTTGAGATTTGAACTCTCGTTGGAGAATCCGAATGTGAAACTCTCGCGCGTTGAGGAGTAAAACGGAAGATGATTTCATATCAACGAGTTAAATTAAAACCAATGGATTAATTTAATCCAACTGACTATTTGTCAACGGTTTACACGTGATTAAACGTGTTTCCTTGCTCAGCATGGCAAGCGAGAAATCGGTGTAATCTTGTTGATAACAAAGAAAACCACGAATGCGCACGAATGGACACGAATGCCATTCGGATTGATGTGCTCCGCATGGCATTTGTGCTGATTCGTGTAGATTCGTGGTTAAAATAAGATGATGTGCTAATGGCGGACGCTATGTATGGTGTCCCTATACATCGGAACATTTGAAACTTCAGAACATCAGGACTTTCTGAACATCAATCCCTCAACCCTCAACGTTCGTCACCCCCTATGTACATCTTATAACTATCAGATTGAGAGCGATAAAAGTCACGAACAGGAGGATGCGTAGCTGGCGACCTTTCTTTTCTGTTTTTTTATCACATTCGTACATCTTCGACATGATATACCCGATGATGAAGAACACGGCGAAGAGCACCCCCAATAGGATTCCCCAGGGATCGGGAAGGGAGTTGAGAAAGTTCGTAAATGCTTCCCAACGCGTGGCGGTGGCGGGGAGACTGACGGTTAGAAGGAGGAGAAGGAGGTGGGGGCGCATAGTGTGTGAGGTTGAACGATGAAACGTTCTGAAGGTGATGAGGTGGGAGGAGTTCTAAAATTGTACCGAAAAAGTAAAAAAACTCCCATAACCACTGGGGTTACAGGAGTTAGAGAGTATAGGTGTGAGCTTGATTACTTCTTGTTCAAGAAGAGGTCTGCCTGAACGGCGCAAGCTACTGTACAACCTACCATGGGGTTGTTACCGATACCGAGGAAGCCTATCATTTCTACGTGTACTCGCCCCATAATCTCACCTCCTATAAATATTCATCCTGCTTGTTCTATCCATCGTTTGGTTATAAATTCCGTAATTTGTTCGATGGTTATTTCGCCGTTCATCAGTTTGTTGTAAAGGTCTATAAATTCCTCAACTGTAGTCCATTCATTAAGACGAAAATTATGCTGACGCGCAAATGAGCACACTCTGTCATATGTGCCATCTTCTTTCGCTTCTTTAGGATAACGCATCATTCGCATATAGTCAATTTGCAGACAAAGTTGCTCAACGCGGAAACGAATCTCCTCGTTGGCGGATGCCGATGCTTGTTTGGCTTGGTCTAATATGACTTTCCCTTGCGCAATAAACTCATCAGTAAAGAGAGGATTGGTGTCACCGGCGTAAATTCCTAACACCATACTATCATTGATTAGGGAATGGCATAAATCAAAGTACTGCTGTACGTATGGGGCTGCCTTGTCATAGTATGCAGTGATGAATTCTGCAACTAAAGCCATAGCATCCTGATTCGGATTCCACAATAGTTTGCTGATAACCCATGTTCTTAAATCATGAAACTCGCTGCCATACGAATTGTACACACCCAATTCTTGGATTCCCACGGCGTTGTATTTCTTGAAGGTCTTGATGTTCTGAGCCAGCACACCGAAGTTAGGAAACGGAGCTACATATTGACGGAAGTTGACAACATAGTCCCACACGAATAAATTAGATGCAATCTTTGACCAATCCTCCATATCTTTTATAAAAGAGTGATTGTGTTCACACTCTTCCAAAGGATGAGCAAAACAGCACTCAATGCTACACAAACGTATGAGTACATTGTCACGCGGAGAAATATTTGTGGGAGCCTGACGCGTATATTGATATGCAAAAGTACCAATGTATTTGTCTGGATATTGTGGTTTAATGGCATCTGCGACCTGATTGACAAACCACACCATCAGCCCTGAATGCCCACCGTATTTCTCTTCTATGGCACGACACTCATCGCACTGACACGGAAAATGGTTATCATTCTGTGACAAGTCGTACACCCAATATTGTGGGTTATCGGCAATCACCTGCTTCATTTTCTCAGTGCATATCCGCAACACATCGGGGTTTGATAGGCATAGCTGTGTATAAGGTGTTCGCTTGCCGTCTCTCATTGAAAAGAATTCGGGATGCTCTTCAAAATATTCTCTTGTGGGGATAAAGTAACTGAAGGTGTGACAACCCCAATATCCTGTAAGTCCGCCATATTCGTTATCCTGCGTACCCCACGCCATGTTGCACTTATTGTGCGCCATCCAATCAGCGCTAGAATTAGCCATTGCATAATTTAAGTGTCGGTACTCTACGAAGGGATTTTCGCTGTGCATCAAGTTCTTAAATCCCCACTTTTCAAGGGACGGTATCTTCGTACAATCTACACTATACCACCTAACTCCTAATTCGTTCTCAAGAAACGAGAACACACCATAGAGTGTTCCGCGTTGCTTGCCACCATAAATCCAAATATTCTTACCCACAGAACGATATGTGTACCCCTCATCATCGTTCTTCGGACATTTAACATTGAACATCTCTGCGTATTCCTTATTGAAACCAATGAAAATATGCTTCTGTCCATCTTTCATTTGTTTTTCGTCTATAATAGGCAGTGTCACGCCACCGATTTTTTCCAAATAGCCTTGTAGTTCCCTAGCTGACGTTTGTTCAGAGGTTGAAGCATCGGTGCATAGCACAATTACATAGTCACTCTGTCCGTTATAAAACAATACAGAATGACTAGATTTCATAATTACTGCTCCTACCGTAGCAAATAGCACTGCTATAGCAAGGAATAGAAATAATCTTGTGGGTCTCATATTGCAAAATTACGCAATTATTTTTACCCCATAGGATATTTGTACTAAAACTAAGTAATGAAATCTTCTCCCAACCTACCTTTCACATGAAAAGAAACTCAATAAAAAAAACTCCCATAACCTTTTAGATTACAGGAGTCTATCTTATTATGAGCTTGAATTACTTCTTGTTCAAGTAGAGGTCTGCCTGAACGGCGCAAGCTACTGTACAACCTACCATGGGGTTGTTACCGATACCGAGGAAGCCCATCATTTCTACGTGTGCGGGCACTGAAGATGAACCAGCGAACTGAGCATCAGAGTGCATACGACCGAGTGTGTCAGTCATACCGTAAGAAGCGGGACCTGCTGCCATGTTATCGGGGTGAAGTGTACGACCTGTACCACCACCTGAAGCTACTGAGAAGTAGGGCTTACCAGCGAGTACGCGTTCCTTCTTGTAAGTACCTGCTACGGGGTGCTGGAAGCGTGTGGGGTTAGTAGAGTTACCAGTGATTGATACGTCTACGTCTTCCTTCCAGAGGATTGATACACCTTCGCGAACGTCGTCAGCACCATAGCAATTTACAGCTGCACGGGGACCGTTGCTGTATGCGATGCGCTGTACTTCCTTGAGTTCAGCTGTGTAGTAGTCGAACTGAGTCTGAACGTAAGTGAAGCCGTTGATACGTGAGATGATCATAGCTGCGTCCTTACCGAGACCGCAGAGGATGCAACGGAGGGGCTTATCAGCGGGTCTTGACTTGTTAGCCATCTGCGCAATCTTGATAGCACCTTCAGCAGCTGCGAATGATTCGTGACCTGCGAGGAATGCGAAGCACTTAGTTTCGGGAGAAAGGAGGCGAGCTGCGAGCTGACCGTGGCCGATACCTACCTTACGGTCGTCAGCAACTGAACCGGGCACACAGAATGCCTGGAGGCCTTCGCCGATGTATTCAGCAGCCTCTACAGCGTCCTTTGCCTTTTCCTTGAGTGCAATTGCAGTACCTACTACGTAAGCCCACTTTGCGTTTTCGAAGCAAATCATCTGTGTTTCTTCACAAGTCTGATAGGGATCAATACCTGCTGCTTCACAAATCTGGTTAGCTTCTTCGATAGATGAAATACCGTGTGCGTTAAGACAAGCGAGAATCTGCTTGATACGACGGTCCTGACTTTCAAATTTTACTTCTCTAATCATAATTGCAGTCCTCCTTGATTATTCGTGACGTGGATCGATTGATTTAACAATGCCGTCTTCAGCCTTTGTGCGACCGTAAGTACCAGTAACGCTCTTCAAAGCTTCGTCAGCAGGAACACCCTTCTTGATTGCATCCATGAACTTGCCCATGTGAACGAATTCATAACCGCAAACCTGGTCGTCCTTGTCGAGGAACATCTTTGTGATGTAACCTTCTGTAAGCTGGAGGTAACGAGAACCCTTCACCTTTGTGCCGTAGAGCGTACCGCACTGAGAGATGAGACCCTTACCCAAGTCTTCAAGACCTGCACCGATTACGAGACCACCTTCAGAGAAAGCTGATTGTGTGCGACCGTAAACGATCTGGAGGAAGAGTTCGCGCATAGCAGTGTTGATAGCGTCGCAAACGAGGTCAGTGTTGAGCGCTTCGAGGATTGTCTTACCAGGAAGAATTTCAGAAGCCATAGCTGCTGAGTGAGTCATACCTGAACAACCGATAGTTTCAACGAGACATTCTTCAATAACGCCTTCCTTCACATTCAAAGTGAGCTTACATGCACCCTGCTGGGGAGCACACCAACCCACACCGTGAGTAAGACCTGAGATGTCCTTGATTTCCTTTGCCTGAACCCACTTACCTTCTTCAGGAATGGGAGCGGGACCATGGTTGGGGCCCTTAGCCACGCAACACATGTTTTGAACTTCGTGAGAATATTCCATGTTGTTAATAAATAAAAGTGTGTTTGAAAAATCGAGTTTTCTGTACGCAAATTTACAGATTTTAATAGTAACAGCAAATATTCGCGCCACTTTTTCTGCGTTTTTCGCTTGTGGACACCGAAATCTGTCTACTTTTGCGAAAATTTCGCCGAAGAAATGTCGTAAACAGAAAAATTTTGCACTCTGCTTACAAAAATTCCGAAATTTGTTTGCAGAAAAACATTTTTTACTAACTTTGCGTCGTTTTAATAGCAATTTTCCAAGAAAACAAGTTTTTTTATAACAAAATAACACAAAACAACATGAAAGCGACAGAAGTACTTGACAAACTGAAGCAACGCTTCCCCAACGAACCTGAATACCACCAGGCGGTGGCTGAAGTATTGGCAACCATCGAAGATGTTTACAACGAGCATCCCGAATTTGACAAAGTGAACCTCATAGAACGCCTCTGCATCCCCGATCGCATCTACTCGTTCCGCGTGACTTGGATGGACGATAAGGGTAACTACCACACCAACATGGGTTACCGCATTCAGCACAACAACGCCATTGGTCCCTACAAGGGCGGTATTCGCTTCCACGCATCGGTTAACCAGAGCATCTTGAAGTTCCTTGCCTTCGAACAGACATTTAAGAACTCGCTCACTACGCTCCCCATGGGTGGCGGTAAGGGTGGTTCGGACTTCTCACCCCGCGGTAAGTCAAACGCCGAAATCATGCGCTTCTGCCAAGCATTCGTTGAAGAACTTCAGCGCCACATTGGTCCTAACACCGACGTACCTGCGGGCGACATCGGCGTAGGCGGACGCGAAGTAGGTTACATGTTTGGTAAGTATAAGAAGATGACACGCGAGCACACAGGTACTTACACCGGTAAGGGACTTGAATTCGGCGGTTCGCTCGTGCGCCCCGAAGCAACAGGTTACGGCAACGTGTACTTCCTTCTCGAAATGCTCAAAACGCGCGGCATTGACATCAAGGGCAAGACCGTGTGCGTATCAGGTTCGGGTAACGTAGCGCAATATACGGTGAAGAAGCTTATCGAACTCGGTGCGAAGGTCGTAACCATGTCCGACTCTAACGGTTACATCTACGATCCCGATGGTATTGATGCCGACAAGCTCGCATACATCATGGAACTCAAGAACCTCTACCGCGGACGCATCAAGGAATATGCTGAAGAGTACGGAGTGAAGTACGTTGAAGGCGCACGCCCCTGGGGTGAAAAGTGCGACATCGCCCTCCCCTCTGCTACTCAGAACGAACTCAACGGCGACGATGCACGCAAGCTCCTTGCCAACGGTTGTATCGCGGTAAGTGAAGGCGCTAACATGCCCTCAACTCCCGAAGCAATCGAGCAGTTCCTCGAAGCAAAGATACTCTACGCTCCCGGTAAGGCAGCCAACGCAGGTGGTGTGTCGGTTTCAGGTCTTGAAATGGCACAGAACGCTTCAATGATTTCATGGACAGCAGAAGAAGTTGATGCAAAGCTCCACCAGATTATGGAGAACATCCACGCACAATGTGTGAAGTACGGCACACTCGAAGACGGCACCGTAAACTACGTGAAGGGCGCAAACATCGCAGGCTTCATGAAGGTGGCAAAGGCCATGATGGCACAGGGTGTTGTATAATTGCAACAAAATAAACATTCAAAAAAAATCCACTATCGCAATCGCGTAGTGGATTTTTTTTTATCTCATAAATTTGAGTTTAGATACTGATGCGTTGTTCTTTGCTTGAGCGGAAATAGGGGAAGATGCTGAGCACTACACCTACTACTACACATACCAACATACCGATGAAACCATAGAGGAGGAAACTGATGTCGGTATAAGCATTAAGCCAGAATACGACGGCTTCACCCAAGATGAATCCAATCAGCGCTGCACGTCCATTCACTTGCTTGAAGAAGATACCAATCAAGAAGAGACCACCGATACCACTTGAGAGAAGACCAAGGATTGTATTGAAATAGTCGAGGAGTGAAAGGATATTCCACGTTGCCATAAGCAGGGCAAGACCTACACCGAGAAGACCTGAAATCATACACGCAAGGCGCGCTACTGAAAGCATCTGCTTGTCGGTTACATTCACCTTGAAGCGACGGTAGAAGTCAACACTGAATGCGGTAGAAACAGAACTGATGTTAGATGAAATCGTTGACATCGTTGCGGCAAAGATTGCGGCAATAAGCAATCCGGCAACACCAGCGGGCATTTGACTCATCATGAAGAAGGGGAAGATTGCGTCGGACTTCTCCATCGTAAAGTCGAGTTCAGCGGGGTGCGTCTTGTAGAACGTATAAAGTCCTGTACCAATCACGTAGAACGATACGCTGATAAATACCGACATGATACCGTTCATAAGGATGCTTCGACCTGCACTCTTCTCGTCCTTCGTAGTGATGTAACGCTGAATAACGGTTTGGTCGGAAGTATAAGAGATGAGATTGTTTGCCAAACCACCCAAAATTACCACCCAGAATGTGGCGCTGGTAAGGTCGAAGGCATAGTCGAAGAGGCGGAACTTGTCGTGTGACACGGCAATATCAAAGAAACCTCCTACTCCACCATCAGTATTGAAGATGAGATAACCTGCCGCCAAGAAGGCACCGCCTACGAGGATAATACCCTGAACAACGTCACCCCAAACTACGGCTTCTACACCACCCATCGTGCAATACACAATGGTAATAATACCCATGAGGATGATGCAGATGTAAATATCAATACCCGTAACCGCCGTAAGTGCCAATGAGGGGAGGTAAAGCACGAGAGCCGTGCGTGCCACCATGAAGACGATGAAGAGCGTTGAGGCAATCATGCGCGTTGAGAGGTTGAAGCGCATTTCAAGGTACTCATACGCACTCGTAATATTCAAACGGCGGAAGTAAGGCAAGTAGTACTTAATAACTGGGAACGACACCAAAAGAATGGTGATGAGCATCGGATAATATGTCCAGTCGGTAGCATATGCCTTTGCGGGGATGGCCATATAAGTAATGGCGCTAAGCATGGTGGCATAGATAGAGATACCTGCTGCCCACCAGGGAATGCGTCCGCCACCCTTGAAGAAGTCTTCCGAAGAGTTCTCACGAAGCATGAAGAAGTAACCCAAACCGAGCATACCAATCATGTAAACAATGAGCACCGTCCAGTTGAGCCAACCGAAACCTACGCGTTGTTCCATCGTTACGGCGGTTACTTCTGCCGAGCGAATACCGGGTTTCGTTTCACCACCAATAATGTACCAGTCACCGTTGAAGGGCACAAATGCTGCACCTGCACGCGCTAACTTTTCACTCTTTGCCTCGCTTACCCAAGCGTCGGTAATCGTGTGGTAGAGGTAAATTTCTTGATTGAACTGATACCAATCAGCAGGGTGTGTCAAATAACCTTCTTCGGGATGATTTAAGGCACGCGTAAAGACGTCCTTATTAACACCACCAAGCACAGCCACATGAGAAATACCCGATGAAACCGCCGAAGCACCAACTATAGCGCACTCTTTGCCTTCAATTACCACAGGAGCTGTGGGACACCAAGTGTTGGTCTTGACGTCGTAATAAAGTCCGTCGGAATGTACATAAGCCGTGTCGGATTCCGTAGCGGGAGCGAAACCACCGAAAAGGTAGAAATTCTTGGTAAGTGCGGCTGATTGCACTACGCCAGCAGGTTGCTTACGTACACGACCAGGAAGGGGCGCAAGGGTTTCCCAAATGTCACCACCTGGATACTTCAAGCGGTATGCCGAATTGGTTTCACCACCTGCCACATAGATGTATGTACCATCATAAGCACCTGCCGCTTCACTCTTTGCTTCGGGCAATGCGGGAAGTGGGGTTGCTTGAAGCACACCATCTGTTTCCGTAAGCAAATAAACGGCAGATGTAGCACCCTCTGCACCGGCACCACCAATGCAAACGAGACCTTCGGGAACCTGTACACTCACACCATAAGCAACGGCAGGAACACCAAGCGAATTTAAGTCCCACTTTCCACCATCAAAGGTGTAGATAGTGCCATAAAACTGCTTCGCACCTCCTTCAGCCGCAGGTGTGTCGGGAAAATTGCAACCACCAACGACTACAATTTTATCACCAACAACACCCGCAAAGGGAGCTGAAACGCCCTGCCCTGCTGATACTTCAAGGGGCGCAAGTGCGTTGAAATTGACTTGGTTAAACCGGTTGTCATTTTGAGCAAATGCTCCCATCGTGGAAACCACGAATAGGAGCACAAGCGATACTATTTTATTGATATGCTTCATATCTTATTTGTTGCAACGGTCAAAGAAGTTAATAGCTTCAAGTTCTTGCTTCATGCGCGCTTCTTCCTCATCAGTCATGTTTTGGAAGGGCGTACGGTTAGGACCGAGGTCAAGACCAATCAACTTCATGATGCGCTTACCACCTACGATGTTTCCGCGGAAGTGACAGATGACATCAATAACGTCCTGCGCAAATTCCTGGAGTTCGCGTGCCTTTTCAAGGTCGCCCTGATTCCAAGCATCAATAATACCCGAGAGCACGGCACCGTTGTAGTTGGTTGTACCACCGATACCACCCTGAGCACCGCCCATGGCGAGGCAAGGAAGAATTGTTTCGTCCTGACCGTGAAGCATGTCGAACTTACCATTCTTATAGCGACGGCAACGGTTGTATTCGTAAAGACTTTCAAACGTGTACTTGATACCAGCGAAGTTAGGAATACGTCCTTCAACAGCCTTCAAGAAGTCAAGCATTGAGAGGAATGCACCGTTAAATGCGGGGATGTGGTAGAAGTAGAAAGGAAGTTCAGGAGCACCTGAAGCAATTTCTTCACAATACTTCACAAGTTCCTCAATACGAGCAATTTTTGGGAAAGGAGGAGCCATCACAGCTACACCCCATGCGCCAATCTTTTGAGCGTGAGCGGCAAGGCGGTTACTGCTCTTTACGCAAGTGCTACCAACGTGCACAATAACTTTGAAACCTTCGGGCGCAGCTGCCATCCAAGCTTCAGCGAGTTGCATGCGTTCTTCTTCAGTGAGCATGTAGCCTTCACCGGAACTACCATTGATAAACACACCCTTCAAACCATTGCGAGCGAGCAATGCTGCGTATGCAGGAATGGGTTCAAAGTTCACAGAACCATCTGCGTAGAAGGGAGTAAAGGGGGCATTGATAAGCCCAACAATCTTTTCCATAAGAATGTATTATTAAGTTAGTGATTCTATTCTTTGCAAAGGTAAGAAGTTATATTTGAATGTAAGCAACATATTTTAAGAAAAAGTCAAGCAACAAAAAGTAGAATACTATAAAATTAACTCTTTATTGCTCTCAACACTTCTCGTTTCCCACCAGGAGGACCTTGGAGTCGCTCCACCGTGAAACCTACTTGCTGAAGCATGCGTCGAACAACTCCCTTAGCACAATAAGTGGTGAGCACTCCCCCATCAGTCATATTATCGTATATGCGTTGAAGGAGTGCTTCACTCCATAATTCGGGTTGCTTTTCTGGGGCGAAGGCGTCAAAATAAACCACATCAATCTTTTGAGGTATTTCCATAGTCAACACATCAGTTTGCACCTTGTGAAGAATGAAATGTTCATTTACCCGCTCTTCCGTTTCCCACGGAAGTTGATGAATCTGTTGAAATTCACGAGTTTCACTATACCCTAATGGAGAAACTTGTTCCCAAGTTAAGGGATATAATTCCACCGTTGTGTAATGAATTTTAAATTGCTTTTCTATAGCAACCTCCATCGTAAGAAGGGCATTAAGACCTGTACCAAAACCCACCTCAAAAGCATTGATATAGTCCCTATCGGTGTGTGTCTCAGCGTAATATTTCAAACCTAATCCACAATAGATATGAAGGGATTCCGTAAGTGCTCCCTTTACAGAATGATAGTGTTCATCAAGTTCAGGGATGTAAAGTGTATGACTTCCGTCTGTAGTTTTCTCAGGTAGTATTGTTCGATTATAACGCATAAAAAACATTGGGATAAATAAAGAAAGAAGCGAGGCAACCATTGCACTAAAAATGCAGAGTCGTCTCGCCTCTAAAAATCAAATCATTAACCTATTATTGTTCAAGATTGACCTCATCAAGTGTATACTTGCTACTTCCGTCAAAGCAGTGTGTACAAAGTCTGCACTTAGGCAATCCAATGCTTTCAACAAGGTCCTCAATCGTACTATATTTAAGTGTACTCAATGAGAGTCGCTCTGCAATTGTGTTCACAATACGATTATACTCAGGAGTACCTGTTTCACTATATCTTTCGATATTTTTAGCACTATCACCTTCAAATTGCTGAATCAATTGTCGAGTAATCAACTCCATATCTCCCTTTGAAGATGTGAAATTCAAGAACGGACAAGCATGGAAGAGCGGAGGACAAGCAATACGCATGTGTACTTCACTTGCGCCATCTGCTACAAGTTCTTTCGCCTTATCCTTGAGTTGGGTACCACGCACAATACTATCATCACAGAAGATTACTCGTTTGCCATGAAGCATATCCTTATTCGTAATCAACTTCATCTTTGCCACCAAGGAGCGCATTTCTTGATTACGTGGAGTAAACGAACGGGGCCAAGTGGGAGTATATTTTGAAATGGCGCGTCTGTAAGGAATGCCATGACCAGCAGCATAACCTAAAGCCATCCCTACCCCAGAGTCAGGAATTCCGCAACAAAAATCTGCTTCAGTTGCATCTTTCTTACCCATTGCTTCACCACACTTGAAACGCATATCTTCCACATTGATACCCTCGTAACAAGAAGTGGGGAATCCGTAATAAACCCACAAGAAAGAGCATACCTGCATACGCTTATTGGGGGCACGCAATTGATCCATGGCATTGGGGCGAAGATGCACAATTTCGCCAGGACCAAGATAAGTGTAAATCTTATATCCAAGATTATGGAAGGCAGTAGATTCGCTTGACACCGCCATTGCGCCATCTTTTGCACCAATGACTACAGGAGTACGTCCCCAAGAGTCGCGAGCAGCAATGATTCCGTTTTCAGTGAGCAACAACAATGAGCATGACCCCTTAACTTCTCGGAATACATTTTCAATGCCTTCAACAAATGTTTTACCACGAATAATCAGGAGGGCGATAAGTTCGGTGGGATTAATCTTTCCAGAACTAAATTCCGAAAGGTGTAACCCTTCGCTCAACAAGCGCTGTGCTAATTCTTCAATGTTATTTATACGCGCAACAGTCACAATAGCAAAGCGTCCGAGGTGAGAATTCATCAAGAGCGGCTGAGCATCTGTGTCGCTGATGATACCAATCCCTGCGTTACCGGGAAACTCATCTAATTCTTCCTCAAAACGAGTGCGGAAATAGGTATTCTCCAAATTGTGGATTGAACGCGAGAATCCCTTTTCGCTACAATATGTTGCCATACCGCCGCGACGCGTGCCGAGATGTGAATTATAGTCTGTGCCGTAAAACAAATCGGTGATACATTGCTGCTGACTCACCGTGCCGAAAAAACCTCCCATAAATAATTAGTGGAATATAGCATTTTTAACTTACTCGGCAAATTTACATCACACTCTTTTTTTAGCAAAACATTCGTTCATTTTTTTACATACAAAGCAACTATTTTTTTGTAAAAAGTATGAAACTTTGTAAAGCGAAGTATACAGAGCGTGAACATCACAAAAATCCCCCTGAAAAAGTAAGAGAATCATATCTCACACCTTTCAAGGGGACTTTATATTATTATGATGTCAAGCTGACAAGTAATCAAGATACCAAGAGGAGTAGATTTTAAACAAACGTCCAAACTTCATAGTCAATCTACCTATTGGCAAAGCGACTAAATCAACACTTTGACAATCAATTTACGCAACACGCCTTCACCAATTATCGGAGCATGACCATCCTCGGGGTATACGATGTAAAATTCTCCAGGATTTACGGTGAAGTATGTCGTGGGTGCTTCTGCATACAATGCAAAGTCATTATCTACATCAAAAGGCGCCTCACTCTTCCCTAATACAGAAAGGTGTTTCCACCCTACGATTTCCGCACCGCTCAATGGGAAGTGAATGTCAATATACTTTTGATGCACCTCAATCTTTTGCGCTTCAGGAGCAACTAAAGTAGCGTCACACACATTGATAAACAACGCATCACCATCAAGCACGATGCGACCAGTTGGAGCATGAAGCAGGTCATTGCTCTTGATATAGTCAAACACCTTTTGAAACAAAGGATGGAGCGATTCGTAACGCTTTGAATCTGAGATATGTGATAAAATCATACGGTTAAATTTATCTTGATATAAGTACAAAAGTAAATACGACCAAAGTAGATATATCTCTTATCTTTATATCAAAAAATTAGATCTTACTTAACGCTTTGCAATTTCATCCAAAATTGTCCAGCACTGGAACAATCCGCGTGGCACATGGAAACAGCCCTTCCATTTACCGCCCTTGAGCGTCAAGAGCACTTCACCCTGACGGTTGAGGTAACCAAACCATTCGGGGTATTCGGCATCTGCAAAGTGCGACCAAGTGTAATCATGAATGCGTTCAAACCATTCCAAACACTTCTGATTGCCTGTGAGTTGATAACCCTTAATCATTGTAATCAAAGTTTCGATGTGTACCCACCAAAGCTTCTGATCCCATTCCAACTGTTGCAAGGGATGACCAAGACGATCCATGAAATAGAAGATACCGCCATACTGATGGTCCCAACCATATTCAACCTCCTTGAGTGCAATATCTACCGCCTTATCGATAAGTGCCTGGTCGCCGAGTCGCTTTCCGAGGTCCATAATAAACCACATTGCTTCAATAGCATGACCAGGATTCAGCAAACGACCGTCCATGCAATCAACGAGTTCGTTGTTTACACCAAGATGTTCTACAATCAATCCCAATTCAGGACGGTAGAACACATCCATCACCTCATGTACACATTCCTTAATCTTTTCTTCAAGGAAAGCGGGTTCCAAGAGTGGTTCAATTTCAAGCGCCACATTACAGAGAATCATGGGCAAAGCAAAACTCTTGAGCGCACGAGCACCGGGTGATGCCTTTGACCACTTACCCTTGGGGTTATCCACCTTTGAAAGCACAATGTCAAAGGTCTTCTTAGCGATTTCCGCATACTCTTCATTGCCTGTAGCGATGGCCAACTGACCGAAAGCAATTACAGCAAATGTGTAAGAGAAAATATTGTAAGGTTCTACCAAAGGATGCCCCTCACGGTCAAGCGCGAAATACCAATTAAGGTTGCCATCATGACCATATTTCTTAAGGAACTCTGCACCCTGAATAGCAGCATCGAGCCATTCCTGCTTCTTTTCTACCTTATTATATAGTGTAGCAAACATCCACACTTCACGACCTTGAAGCCAAATAAACTTGTCTGTGTCAAACACCGAACCATCTCGCTCCAAGCAAGTGAAGAAACCACCAAATTCCTTGTCTTGAGACTTCTCCAACCAGAAGGGAATAACCTTGTCAAGCAATTCAGATCTATACTGATCTGCAAGTTTTTGAAAATCCATAATTAAAAATTTATGAGGTGTAACATTTCATTTACGTCTTACACAAGCAAAAGTATAATTTTCCGATGAAACTTTACATACTTTTACATCTTTTTCTTTCTAATGTTATAAATTGAAAGGTACTTAGAATTTCTCTTCATGAAATACGCGGTTATCTTGCCTCAAAAATATTAGTTAGTTAGTTTAAATTAACTCACTATTATTTTCATTTAAGTACCGATTAGTTTTAACTAAATCCTACTTTTTGTCCACCCTACCTAAAACTATTGTAGGGAAAATTGTTAGTAACATAAAAAAAATTATTAGTAACATAATTCAAAATACATTACTAATAATTTTCGCCGCCCTAACCATACAAATTATCAACACCTTAGAAAGAGCAATTTTTGTGAGTTTTTTCGCTATGCCTGTTTAGCGCTTATGCCAACAAAAATCAAGTTATTAGGGGTTGGAGTCTGACGTTGGTTCTGCGCTTTCCTCTGAATGGTCTGCAGCCTTTGAAGGACTGTACGTCGTGCGCAACACTCTGAATTGAGTGCGGCGGTTGAGGGCATGGCAACTATCTTGCTGCTCAGGGGTGAGTTTTTCGATAAATTCGTCGGTCAAGACGTCTCCCTCTTTAAGGAAATGATGCGACTCCGTAAGTTTCTTATTAACCACTTTAGGCAACGTTTCGCCATAACCTACAGGGGTAAGGCGCTCGCTTTCGATGCCCTGCGCGATGAGATAGTTCACCACCGACTCGGCACGACGCTGTGACAATCGTTGGTTATACGCATCACGACCACGGCTGTCGGTATGCGCCGACAATTCAATGGTAATCTGCGGGTTGTCTTGAAGCATTAAAACTAAACGATTAAGTGCAGTAGCACTTTCTGGTGTAATGTCTGCCTTATCAAATTCAAAAAAGACATTTCTTACAAGTACAGGTACTGAAACAGATGCCAATGGGAATTGTAAAACATACTGACGGTCAGCAGAAATAGTGTCGGTGGTCAACTGATTGTTTGTATTAAGATAGCCATTGCATGAAGCCAAAAAGACATAGTCAACGGCGGGGTTTACCTTTGTTTCAAACGAACCATCGGGAAGGACGCCCAACTTTGTATTTGTTCCATCGCTACCGACAATATAAACGACCGCCTCGGGCAATTCATACCCATCAACTTCATAAATCCACCCCTTAACGGTTTGAGTGGTTTCAGGATATGAGAAACTAAAAATCTTGTCCCATCCGCGCCCTCCCGTGGTGCGTGAAGAGGTAAAATATCCACGATTATGGAATCCCTCAAAAGTCATTCCGAAATCATTGCCGTTAGAATTTATGGGCGCTGGAAGATGTAAAACCCTCCACTCATGGGTAACGGTATCCTCTAAAGCAGAAAACAAATCGAGCCCCCCTAACCCACCTCGACCATCGGATGAGAAATACAATTCGCCCGTAGGTTTAAACGTGGGAAACATTTCATCCCCCGCCGTATTGATAGATGCGCCGAGGTTTTCAACAACTTTAATATCCGAACCGTCCATCCGAGTACGCCACAAATCGTAACCTCCAAATCCGCCTGGCATATCAGATGTGAAATACAACCAACTGCCATCTGCAGAAACACAGGGGTGAGCATACGAACTTAAGGTGTCGTCCGTAAGTTTGAGTTTCGTGGGTTTGCTCCACGACGCATCACTACGATTTGACACCCAAATCTCCGCCATGCGAGGAAATTCGGGGTCAGTGGGGCACACGGTTAAGTACATCTTACTACCATCAGGCGAGAAGCAACAAGCGCCCTCGTCAAGAGGCGTGTTAAGCCCTCCTTCAACAAGTTCTGGCGCCTTCCATTTGCCGCGTTCATCTTTCTTCACACGGAAGATGTCTCCGTTTTTCATCCCCGTAATGTTGCTCAATTCATCACCCGTGGCTTGATTACGGGTGGATGTGAAATACAATTCATCACCATCCGTATTGCCATACATAGGCGAAAAGTCAGACCTGCTTGACGCAAACAGGCGTTCTAACTTAACGGTGTAAGCAGAACCCTCGTTTTTAAAATCTACGGCACGCGTGGCCCAATAGTAATTAAGTTTTGATTCAGAGGAATCGTTCGTCAAACTCATGTGCTTTGACAAATAATCCGCCGCTTCCTTATAATTACCCATTTGAGCGCTTAATTGCCCCAATACTGGAAACACTAAGGTGTCGTTATACTTATAGCGTACTGCATTTTTGTATGCTCCGATAGCGCGCGCCACATTACCATACTTATAGTATGCCTCACCCATAGCAAAAGCAACCTCGCCACGCCACTTACGTTCCTTGGGAGGGATGCGTTTATAGGCCTTTTTATAATAGTCTGCCGCCAATTCATACTCACCGCGGTTGAGGGCTTCACGAGCGTTTTTAATGCTCTTTGTTGCGCTACCGCATGCCACCATCAACACGATGACTATCAGTAGCGAAAGCAGTGATATATATTTTTCTTTCATATGTAATATTCAAGTCGTAGGATGTGATTTTTGAGAACGGAGTCAAAAGTATTGACTTTTGAGACCTAATATAGAACCCGTAAATCACTATATTATTGCTCTCAATATGCAAATTTAAAAAGAAAAATATGTTGGTTCGGGAAAAATGCCTAATTTTGTTGCAGAGAAACTCATACAGAAAATTCGTAACTTAAAAACTCATAGAAAATGAAGCAAATTGTAAATGGTCGCATCCTTACTCCACAAGGATGGCTTGAAAACGGCAGTGTGCTCGTTGAAGGCAATAAGATTGTAAATGTGATTAACACAGACCTTCCCGTTTGCGGAGCAGAACTTATCGACGCGAAGGGTTGTGACGTAGTGCCCGGTGGTATTGAGCTCCATGTTCATGGTGGTGGCGGTCGCGACTTTATGGAAGGCACAGAAGAAGCGTTCCGTGTTGCTGTTAATGCGCACCTTCACTATGGTACAACTGCTATCTACCCCACGCTTTCTTCTTCTACTGTTCCCATGATTGAGGCAGCATTGAAGACTACCGAAAAACTCATGGCAGAACCCAACTCTCCCATCATGGGGTTGCACCTTGAAGGTCCCTACTTCAACATCAAGATGGCTGGTGCACAGATTCCTGAATGGATTAAGGCGCCCGTTAAGGAAGAGTATGAACACCTCCTTGGTCTCACAAAGTGCTTGAAGCGTTGGGATGCTGCGCCCGAACTTGAAGGTTCAGTTGATTTCATCAAGGCATGTAAGGCTCATGGTGTGCTTCCCAGTATCGGTCACACAAAGGCTACTTACGCTGATGTAAAGGCAGCGAACGAAGCGGGTATGACACACGCAACACACTTCTACAACGCTATGCCTGTTGTTTACAAGAACCGCGAGTTTAAGGAAGCAGGCACCGTAGAAAGTATCTTTGCAGAAGAAAACATGACCGTTGAAATGATTGCCGACGGTATCCACGTGCCTCCCGTAATGCTCCGCATGATTTATCAGATTAAGGGTGTTGAGCGCACTGCTCTTGTGACCGACTCTTTGGCATGCGCAGCAGCAGATTCTGATGCAGCATTTGACCCCCGCGTAGTGCTTGAAGACGGCGTTTGTAAATTGGCAGACCGCTCTGCTCTTGCTGGTAGTATTGCTACAATGGATCGCCTTGTGCGCACTTGTGTGCAGCAAGCTGGCATCCCCATGGCTGATGCGTGCCGTATGATTAGCGAAACTCCCGCAAAGATTATGGGTATTTATGACAGAAAGGGTTCACTTGAACAGGGCAAGGATGCTGACATCATCATGTTCGACAAGAATCAGGAACTCACTTTTGTTATGGCAATGGGTAATGTAGTTCGTAACGAACTTGCATAAACTTCCAGAAATTCAAATAACATTTAGGGATGCGTTTTTCACAGCGCATCCCTATTTTTTATCTCACCAAGAAATCATTAGATTTAACAAATTTAATTAGGCACTAATATAGAAGTAGACTTACGCGACTTTCGGTTATCCACAAATAGTATTTTTGGAAACCACTAACAATTATTTTTTTAACCACGAACCGAAGGTCGCGCATGTCAATTGCACCAATGGGCAAATACAATCCGAATAGAATTTGGTGAAAATTTGTGCTCATTAGTGGCTAATAAACAAATTGGTGGAGCACATAACTATAATCTTTTATCGTGGACAACAAATATTATTGCTTAAAATTAAGTCCCAATTATTTAAAAATATCTCCCAATTATTTTAAATTAACTCTCAATTGTTTTTAACGAACTCCCATGCAAACCTAAAAGAAGGAGAAAGAAACACGAAAGTTTCCTTCTCCCTCTTCTATATTCTCTTTTAATCTACTAATATTGTTCAGTTTCGTTAGGGAAATCACCCGTCTTCACATCCGACACATAATTACCAATTGCATCAAGCATAATGTTGTGCAAGTCGGCATAAGTGCGGAGGAACTTCGGACGGAAACCTGCATTCTTACCCAGCATGTCGTCAACCACAAGAACTTGACCATCTGCCTGACCTCCACCAATACCAATAATAGGTACAGACACTTCCTCAACTACGCGTTGTGTTAGGCTGGCGGGAATCTTCTCTACAACGATAGCAAAGCATCCTGCTTCATCAAGTAACTTCGCATCATTCAAAAGTTTAGCAGCTTCTGCTTCATCCTTTGCTCTAACACCGTAAGTGCCAAACTTGTTGATGCTCTGAGGTGTCAATCCGAGGTGTCCCATGACGGGGATTCCAGCATCAAGAATCTTGCGAATAACGGGTAAGATTTCTTCTCCGCCTTCGAGTTTCACACCGTCGGCACCCGTTTCCTGCATAATGCGAATGGCATTGCGCACACCATCTTCAGGACTTACCTGATAGGTACCAAAGGGCATATCACACACCACAAAAGCGCGCTTTACACCACGCACTACACTTTGAGCATGATAAATGATTTGGTCAAGGGTGATGGGAAGTGTAGAACTATGACCTGCCATAACATTAGCAGCACTATCGCCCACAAGAATAATATCAACACCAGCAGCATCAACAATGCGAGCCGTGCCAAAATCATAACTCGTAAGCATCGCAATCTTTGTGTTCTGACGCTTCATTTCAAGGAGACGAAAGGTGGTCACCTTACGCATATCTTCAACTAAATATCCTGCCATAATATCGTATTTTTAAGTAAACTTCAACGGCAAAGTTAAACTAATCTCAAGACTTGGTAACAGAATTTTACAAGAAAATTGATTCATTTACTTTGTCCTTTGAAATCTTTTCTACAAATTTGCATAATTAAACGCAGATTGTGAATTTAGCATTACAATTTTATAAATAACTTAAGTCTTAATTCTCCTATGGAAACGAATAAGGCGTCCCTCAGCGGACTTAAAAAGGAAGACTTTCAGAAAGTCATTAACGGTAAGGAGGTTGACCTCTTTGTGCTTACCAATGCCAACGGAATGGAAGTTGCCGTAACTAATTATGGCGGTTCTTTGGTGGCTATCATGGTGCCCGATAAGAATGGTGTTTATGCCAATGTGATTCAGGGTCACGACAATATTGATGATTGCATCTCTTCACCCGAACCCTTCCTCTCTACACTTGTAGGTCGTTACGGCAACCGCATCTGTAAGGGTAAGTTTACGCTCAACGGCAAGGAGTATCACCTCGCAATCAACAATGGTCCAAACCACCTTCACGGCGGTCCTACTGGATTCCATGCTCGTGTTTGGGATGCTGAACAAATAAGTGAACGATGCGTTGTATTGCGTTATATCTCTGCGTATTATGAAGAAGGATTCCCTGGTGAACTTTCTATGACAGTGATGTACACACTTACTGACGACAACGAAATTGTAATCGATTATAAGGGTACAACTAACAAGAAGACTGTAGTGAACATGACAAGTCACGGATTCTTCTCACTCTCTGGTATTGGTAACCCCACACCTTCGGCAATGAATAACATCTGTACCATCAATGCAGACTTCTATATTCCTATTGATGAAAACTGCATTCCTACAGGTGAAATCCGTAGTGTAAAGGGCACGCCCTTTGACTTTACAGAACCTCACATAGTGGGCGAACGCATTGACGATCCTAACGATGAGCAGATTAAGAATGGTGCTGGTTATGACCACTGCTATGTGCTCAACAAGAAGGAACCCGGAGAACTCTCATTTGCCGCTAAGATTGTAGAACCCAATAGCGGTCGTTGGATGGAAGTGTACACTACCGAACCTGGTGTGCAATTCTATAGTGACAACTGGGCAGATGGTTACAAAGGACAGCATGGCGCTACATTCGGAAAGCGCAGTGGTCTTTGCTTTGAAGCACAGCACTTCCCCGATAGTCCTAACCGCCCCTACTTCCCCCCTGTAACTTTGAAACCAGGCGAAGTATATACTCAAAAGACTATCTATAAGTTTGGTGTAGAGTAATTTACGCCCCTTAACATTGCAGTGAGAATGCCTTAAAAGTTCTTGCCGCAATGTTAAGTGTATATTAGTAAATTGAAGAAAATCCATTTAATAACTTTATTAATTAAAACTTAAAAAACAAATGAGTAATCAAACAAAACAGTGGGGAGCCATCATCGTGATGATTGCGCTCTTCGCAATGATTGCCTTCGTGACAAACCTTTGTACACCTATGGCAACCATCATCAAGAGTCAGGGTGAAATCTCTAACGTGCTTGCCCAGATTGGTAACTACGGTAACTTCGTTGCATACCTCATCATGGGTATTCCCGCAGGTATGCTTATCGCAAAGTTCGGTTACAAGAAGACTGCTCTTATCGGTCTTGTTGTTGGTGCAGTAGGTATCCTTATCCAGTGGTTCAGCGGTCAGCTCAACGCACAGGAAAACTTGGGTCTTGTATTCGCGATCTACCTTGTAGGTGCTTTCATCGCAGGTCTTTGCATGTGTATCCTCAACTGCGTAGTTAACCCCATGCTTAACCTCCTCGGTGGTGGGGGGAACACTGGTAACCAGTTGATTCAGATTGGTGGTGTATTCAACTCTTCTGCTGCTGTTGCATGTTACATCCTCATGGGTGCGCTCATCGCAGACGCAACTAAGGCAAAGATTGCTGACGCAACTCCCGCGCTTATGATTGCACTTGCTATCTTCGTAATTGCATTCGTAGTAATTCTCTTCACAAAGATTGAAGAACCCGAACAGGCTCCCGTTCGAGTAGACCTCATCAAGGGTGCAATGAGCCACAAGCACTTCGCTCTCGGTACACTCGCAATCTTCCTTTACATGGGTATTGAAGTAGGTGTGCCCAACTTCGTTCAGCAGTACCTTATCGCTGACGGTATTCCTGCAGGTACAGTAGGTATGCTCGTGGCAGTATATTGGTTCATGATGCTTATCGGTCGTTTGGTTGGTGCTTCTGTAGGTAGCAAGATTAGTGCTCGTGCAATGATTGTAACAGTTTCTACAATCACTATCGCACTCACACTCTTCGGTATGTTTGCACCCACAGATATTCTCGTATCATTCCCTGGTGTTGACTGGGGTAAACTCGAAGTAATTTGGCAGGCTATTCCCGTTGGCATCTTCGCATTCCTCCTCATCGGTCTTTGCACATCTGTAATGTGGGGTGCTATCTTCAACATGGCAGTAGAAGGTCTTGGTAAGTACACAGCTATCGCTTCTGGTATCTTCATGACAATGGTATTCGGTTGCGCAGTAATGATGTTCGTTCAGGCTTCAGTTGCTGACGCTACTGACTACATCACAAGCTTCTGGGTAGTTGTAGGTTGCGCAGCATACCTCCTCTACTACGCACTCATCGGTAGCCGCGTTACAAAGCGCTCTGAATAATTTAACCTAAGGCTTAAGGTTATTAGGTTGTAAGGTTTTCAGCAAGATTTCCTCATAACCTAATAACCTCTATACTTAGAACTTATTTATTAACTCATTTAATACCTATAAATAACATGAAACTTACAATCGACGACGTTCGCAGTCGCTTCATCAAGCACTTCGACGGCACAACTGGTTCTGTTTACGCTTCACCTGGTCGTATCAACCTTATCGGTGAACACACTGACTATAACAACGGTTTCGTATTCCCTGGCGCTGTTGAGCAGGGTATGATTGCTGAAATCAAGCCTAACGGCACTCGCAATGTACATGCTTATTCTATCGACCTCAAGGACTACGTAGAATTTAACCTTGACGACGAAGCAGGTCCTAAGGCAACTTGGGCACGTTACATCTATGGTGTTTGCCGTGAAATGATGGCACTCGGTGTTCCCGTTGAAGGTTTCAACACAGCTTTTGCTGGTGATGTACCCCTCGGTGCAGGTATGTCTTCATCTGCTGCTCTTGAAAGCACATACGCTTTTGCGCTCAATGATCTTTGGGGCGACAACAAGATTGAAAAGATGGAACTCGCTCGCGTAGGTCAGCGCACTGAACACAAGTATGTAGGTTGCAACTGCGGTATCATGGACCAGTTTGCTTCTGTACATGGTAAGAAGGGTAGCCTCATGCGTCTCGACTGCCGTAGTGGCGAATTTGAATACTTCCCTTGGAATCCTAAGGGTTATCAACTCGTTCTCGTTAACAGTTGCGTAAAGCACGAACTTGCAGGTTCTCCCTACAACGAACGCCGTCTCCAGTGCGAACACGTTGCTGAAATTATCGCTAAGAAGCACCCCGAAGTAACTTCACTCCGCGATGCTAACTACGATATGCTCGAAGAAGTAAAGGCAGAAATCACAGCTGACGAATACAAGCGCGCTCGCTACGTAATCGGTGAAGTTGTTCGTGTGCTCACAGTATGTGACGCTCTCCAGAAGGACGACTACGAAACTGTAGGTCAGATGATGTACGAAACTCACTACGGTCTTTCTAAGGAATACGAAGTAAGCTGCGAAGAACTCGACTTCCTCAACGACATCGCTAAGGAAGAAGGCGTAACAGGTTCACGCATCATGGGCGGTGGTTTCGGTGGTTGCACAATCAACCTCATCGCTGACGAACTCGTTGAAAACTTCAAGAAGGTTGTAGTTGAAAAGTTCGAAGCTAAGTATGGCAAGAAGCCTATCGTTATCGATGTTGTTATCGGTGATGGTTCACGCAAGCTCTGCTAAACTTAATTTATAAGTCAATAAGGTTCACTCCTTTTGGGGTGGACCTTTTTTGTTTTATTATGCTTAGGCAAGACTCACTCCTACCCTATTTTGAGATTTTTACGATTTAATTCACCAGTTTTTTCGTAACTTTGCAAAAATTAAGTGCCGATTAGTTTTAACTATTCCTCACTCTTTTACAATTAAAGCACTAATAATTTTATGCCACTCACTTTTAACCTCATACATACAGATGTCCATAGTCGCGCCCGTGCTGGGATTATTACTACAGACCATGGTCAGATTGAAACTCCGATTTTCATGCCTGTTGGCACGGTAGGCAGCGTAAAAGGCGTTCACCTGCACGAGATAAAAGACGACATCCAAGCGCAAATTATCTTGGGGAACACCTATCACCTTTACCTCCGTCCGGGACTTGAGATTATCGAAAAGGCTGGTGGTTTGCATAAGTTCAACGGCTTCAACCGCCCGATGCTTACCGACTCTGGAGGCTTCCAGGTGTTCTCACTGACAGGCATCCGAAAGTTGACCGCCGAGGGGTGTGAATTCCGTTCTCACATTGATGGTAGCAAGCACTTCTTCACACCCGAAAAGGTGATGGACATTGAGCGCACCATCGGTGCCGACATCATGATGGCGTTTGACGAATGTCCCCCTGGAACTGCAGATTACAACTATGCGCGCAAGAGTCTCGACCTTACACACGATTGGTTGAAGCGTTGCGTAAAGCGCTTTAATGAGACGGAACCCAAGTACGGTTACCACCAGGCGCTCTTCCCCATCGTTCAGGGTTGTGTTTACCCCGACTTGCGTCGCGAAAGTGCGCGCTTCATGCGTGACTTTGACGCCGAAGGGTATGCCATTGGCGGACTTGCCGTAGGCGAACCTGCCGAGCAGATGTATGAGATGATTGAGGTGGTAAATGAAGAACTCCCCACCGACCGTCCCCGCTACCTTATGGGCGTAGGTACTCCCATCAATATTCTTGAAGCAATTGAGCGCGGCGTGGATATGTTTGACTGTGTCATGCCCACGCGCAACGGTCGTAACGCCTGCCTCTTTACTTCAGAAGGTATCTTAAATATGCGCAACGCCAAGTGGGCAGATGACTTCTCCCCCATCGACCCCATGGGACATAGTTTTGTAGATACACACTACACCAAGGCCTACCTCCACCACCTCTATAAGGCAAAAGAACTCTTGGCGCTTCAAATTGGTTCTATCCACAACCTTGCCTTCTATCTCTGGTTGGTAAAGGAAGCACGCAAACACATCCTTGACGGCACCTTCACCGTGTGGAAGCGCGAGATGGTGGAAAAGTTAGGAAGAAGACTTTAAAAGAGAACAACGCGCGGAGTACTCTGTTCTCTGAAATCTGTACTCTACTAATTAACATTGCTTATGCTTGACCTCAAAAAGTTGGGAATCTACAAGATTGACCTCTACATCATCAAGAAGTTTCTCACCACTTACTTTTTCTTGATAACTATCATTATTACTATTGGGATCATTTTTGATTTCAATACGAATATTGATAGATTGACACAGAGTAATGCCACGACAAAGCAGATTGTTTTTGACTATTATTTAAACTTCATCCCCTACTTCACCAATCTCTTCAGTCCGTTGTTTGTCTTCATCTCGGTAATTTTCTTTACAACCAAGTTGGCAGACAACTCTGAGATTATTGCCATGAAGAGTACAGGGATGAGTTTTAAGCGCTTGTTGCGCCCTTACATGATTTCAGCTGGTCTGATTGCCATTACCACTTTCCTGCTTGGTGCTTATGTCATCCCCAAGGGGAATGTAGCAAAAAATGACTTTTATATCACTTACATCAAGAAGCGCAATACCACGGTGGCAGAAAACATTCAGATGCAGGTAGATACAGGTGTTGTCGCCTACATTACACGCTTTGACAATGTGCGCAAAAGCGGATATGGTTTCTCACTCGACAAGTTTGAGAACAAGAAACTTGTCAGTCACCTTACGGCACAGACGCTTCAATACGACACCCTTGCCGAGCGCCCCTTCTCATGGACTTTGAGAAATTACAACATTCGCACCATGGTAGACGGCAGAGAAGAAATTAAGAGCGGTTCGATGATTGACACCGTTATCATGATGGAACCCAAGGATTTCTTCTATGTCAAAGGGCAGCAAGAAACACTTACACTTCCCGAACTTGAAGAGTTTATTGAGAAACAAAAATTGAGAGGTGCCGCCGGCATCGCCACATTTGAAGTAGAATACCACAAACGTTTCGCTTCGCCTTTTGCCGCCTTTATTCTCACACTCATTGGTGCATCGCTCTCTTCAGAAAAGCGCAAAGGTGGCATGGGATTCTCCATTGGCACGGGCATTGCCTTGAGTTTCACCTACATCATGTTCCAAACAATCTTTGCTACCTTCGCCATTAACGCCGGATGGTCTGCCTTAATTTCTGTTTGGATACCCAACATCATCTTTGCCGGCATTGCCTTCTGGCTCTATAAGCGCGCTCCGCAGTAGAACTTAACAAAGAAGAAAGGAGACCTTCATTTCTCCTTTCTCATTTACAAACCTATGTATTTTGAAGACCTTCCCCTTTCCGAAGATATCCTCGACGCACTTTACGACATGCGTTTTGAGACCTGCAGTCCTATTCAAGAGCAATGTATCCCCCATTTGCTTGAGAATAAGGACCTTGTGGGCATTGCACAAACGGGCACAGGTAAGACCGCAGCTTACCTCTTGCCTATTCTTACACTCCTTCAGAATGAAGACCACCCCCACGATGCCGTAAACTGCCTAATCATGGCACCCACGCGCGAGTTGGCGAAGCAGATTGAGCAGGCGCTCCAGGGATTTGCCTACTACATGAACATCTCCTGCGCCGCCATCTACGGGGGCAACGACGGCATACGCTATGAGCAAGAGCGCAGAAGCCTACAACAAGGGGCAGACATCGTCATCGCCACACCTGGCCGACTCATCTCCCACCTCCAGTTGGGCAACCTCGACCTTTCGCGCACCACGCACTTCATCCTCGACGAAGCCGACCGCATGCTCGACATGGGATTTGCCGAAGACATTCAGACCATTGTGAAGCAACTTCCCCAGCAGCGCCAAACGATACTCTTCTCGGCCACCATGCCCGACAAGATTCGACAGCTCTCAAAGAGCATCACCAACAACCCCATCGAGGTCAACATCGCCATCAGCAAACCCGCAGAGACGATTGACCAGTCCGTCTACATCTGCCACGAGGTCGACAAACTCAAAATCATCGCTTCGCTCTTCAAGGACACGAAGCCCGAGCGCGTCATCGTCTTCTCTTCTTCAAAGCAGAAGGTTAAAGAACTCTACCTCAACATGGTGCGCCTCAAGTTTAATGTCGCACAGATGCACTCCGACCTTGTCCAAGCAGACCGCGACAAGACCATGCAGCAGTTCAAGGCGCGCCAAATCGATATGCTCATCGCCACCGACATCGTCGCCCGAGGCATCGACATCGACGACATCACGATGGTCATCAATTTCGACACACCCCACGATGCCGAAGACTACATCCACCGCATCGGGCGAGCAGGGCGTGCAGGGCGCTCCGGAAAGGCCGTAACCCTCGTGACGAAAGAAGACTACTACCGCCTCGTGGCCATCGAAGAACTCTTGGAGAAGGAAGTGCCACGCGCCACCCTCCCCGACGGACTCACCGCGCCCGACCCCGAATCACTCAAGGCGGGCAATAAGCGACAAGGGCAAAAAAACAAGGGGAAAACCCCAAGAAATGCGGGCAACAAGCGCAGAAAACCGCAAGGGCAGAAGGACCGCAAACCCTCGGGAAATGGTCAACAACCCTCACCCGCTACCGAAGGAGGAGCAAAATCCACACCGCGCAAGCACCGCAACAACCACAAACGCCCGGTTAAAAAGCAAGAGACAACTAACTAAATTCACCATAGCAGGATGCAATGTACTCACTACATTCGCATCCTGCTTTTTTATTGTTTTTTTAAATTAGAACTAAAACGTCGCAGTAGAAATTTGTAAAATAGTGATTCCTAAATCCCGAGTCACCAAATTCAATAAAAATAAAAAAAGTGAGAACACTTTATGTTCTCACCTTTTGAGCCGAAAGCGGGACTCGAACCCGCGACCTACGCATTACGAATGCGTTGCTCTACCAACTGAGCTATTTCGGCAACCGCTGCAAAGTTATCTTGCATTGCGAGTGCAAAAGTATAAAGTATTTTTAGTACAGCAAAATGTTTTTAATACTTTTTTTGCCAACACTGCTCCATGTAAGTTGCCATTTTCTGCTCGCTGGGATTTGAGCATGGATGCCAAAAATGCGTGCCCTGCAAAGCATTGGGCATGTACTGCTGTTGAGCGAAGTTTCCAGGGTAATCATGAGGATATATGTAACCTCCAGCATATCCCAATTCAGCCATAAGCGAGGTGGGAGCATTGCGCAAATGCAGGGGAACAGGTTGATTTCCCGTTTGGCGCACACGCTCAAGCGCTGCATTAATAGCGGCATAGGCAGCATTGCTCTTCGCACTGGTGGCAAGATAGATAGTTGCTTCTGCCAGAGGGATTCTTGCTTCGGGCATACCCAACTTATGCACCGCCTCAAATACAGCATTTGCCAGCAAGAGCGCATTGGGGTTTGCTAAACCGATGTCTTCGGATGCTGAAATCAGCAAACGACGGGCAATAAATTTAGGATCTTCGCCACCCTCAAGCATGCGTGCAAGCCAATAGATTGCCGCATCAGGATCAGAACCACGAATACTCTTGATAAAGGCTGAAATAATGTCGTAATGTTGCTCGCCGTTTTTGTCGTAAGCAAGAGGATTTTGCTGCAAGCATTTATACACCAATTCGTTAGTAATGCGAAGCGGTTCATCGGCAGATGAAGATGTGACTAAGTCAAGAATGTTTAACAACTTTCGTGCGTCTCCCCCACTAAAATGCATCAGTGCCTCAGGTTCTACCACCTCAATTTGTCGCTCACGAAGCACAAGGTCACGCTCCAACGCCATGGTAAGTAATTGCTGCATTTGTTCCTTTCCGAGTGACTCCAACACGTACACTTGGCAACGCGAAAGCAGGGGGCGGATAATCTCAAAAGATGGATTTTCGGTTGTTGCACCGATAAGCGTAACGACACCCGTCTCTACCGCCCCAAGCAGTGAATCTTGTTGCGCCTTAGAGAAACGGTGGATTTCATCAATAAACAGAATGGGACTTTGGTCGGAGAAAAAGCGGTTGCTGCGCGCACGCTCAATAACCTCACGCACATCTTTTACGCCACAATTTATTGCCGAAAGGGTGTAAAAGGGTGTTTCTAACGTCGACGCAATGATTTTTGCCAACGTGGTTTTTCCCACCCCAGGAGGTCCCCACAATATAAATGAAGAAATGCGCCCCGAGTCAATCATCCGACGGAGCACAGCACCTTCGCCGACCAAATGCTGTTGGCCGACGTAATCTTGTAGCGTCTGAGGACGCAGGCGTTCTGCGAGTGGTAACATTGGGGAAGGGAATTTTTAGTTAAGAGATAGTAGGTAGTAATTCGTTGCACATGCGGCGCCAACAACCATAGTAGTTACCCATTCTCAATTTCTTGCAACTCCATCCAACGGAGAGTTTTGAGTTCCATTTCTTCGTTTAATTCGGGTAGGCGCTTACTCATTGTTGTCAGCTGTTCAACAGAGAGTGTACCGCTGCAAAGGTCGGTTTCAATTTGCTTTTTCTCTGTTTCAAGTGCCTCAATTTCTTGCTCTAATTGCGCTAATTCTTGCTTCTCTTTAAACGATAACTTTCGCTTACGCTCCACTACTCGTGTGGTAGTGGCTGCAGTTTTTAGTTTGTCGTCAACTTTTTCCGTGGCATCTTCCTTAGGCATATTGCGATACTGGGTGTAGTTACCTGGGAAGTCGTCAATCTCAGCATCACCCTTGAAGACAAGGAGGTGGTCAACTACCTTGTCCATGAAATAGCGGTCGTGAGAAACAATAATGACACATCCACGGAAGTCGGCAAGATAATCTTCAAGCACATTGAGTGTGGCAATATCAAGGTCATTCGTAGGTTCGTCAAGAATCAAGAAGTTGGGGTTCTGCATCAACACTGTGCAGAGGTAAAGACGACGGCGCTCTCCCCCACTCAACTTATATACGAAATCTTGCTGACGAGCAGGTGGGAAAAGGAAATGCGTGAGGAATTGCATTGCCGTAAGCGACTTACCACCACCGAGGTCAACGGTTTCGGCATACTTGCGAACGGCATCAATGACCTTCATTTCATTGTCAAACTCCATGCCCTGCTGTGAGAAATAACCAAACCGTACGGTTTCGCCTACAACAAAGCGACCTTCATCTGGGCGTTCAATACCAAGAAGCAGTTTTAGAAAAGTGGTCTTCCCCGTGCCATTATTGCCAATAATACCCATCTTCTCATAACGTGAGAAGTTGTAATAGAATTTATCCAAAATCTTAACAGAGGGATATGCCTTACTCACATACTCAGCTTCAAATATTTTGGAACCGATGTAACCGCTTTTGATATCAAGGCGTGCATTTCTTTCCTGCTGACGGCGACGCGCTTGTTGCTCAAGTTCGTAAAAGGCCTCTTTACGAGAGCGCGACTTTCCTGTTCGAGCAGAGGGAGTGCGACGCATCCATTCTAACTCACGGCGGTAGAGGTTGTTAGCACGCTGAATATTGGCATTCGTTGCAGCAATACGCTCTTCGCGCTTCTCCAAATAGTAGGCGTAATTGCCACGATAGGAATATAGCGTCTTATCCTCAATCTCCAAAATCTCATTACACACACGGTCAAGAAAATAACGGTCGTGAGTAACCATGAGCAGCGACCTTACGTTCCTTCTCAAGTAACCTTCCAACCATTCTATCTTCTCCAAATCAAGATGGTTCGTGGGTTCATCAAGAATTAGCAAATCAGGATTTGAGAGCAGCACTCGCGCCAAAGCCACACGCTTAAGTTGACCACCCGAAAGCAAACCGACGGGTTTATCAAATTCCGTAATCTGCAACTTTGTCAGGATCTGCTTGGCAGAAATGCGTGAGGCATCTTCATCTGTAAATTCGCTTCCACCGAGAATAGAGTCTTGCAACTGAGACACGGCAGTGAGCACGGTATCCGTAGGATTAAAGTGCGGATTTTGCTCCAAATAACCGATGCGAAGATTGTTGCGGAAAATGATTTCCCCCGACTCATAATCTTCCTTTCCGGAAATGACATTAAGCAGGGTACTTTTGCCCGCCCCATTGCGTGCAATTATCCCCACTCGCTCACCTTCAGCGAGCGAGAATGAAATATTTTCGAAAAGCACAAGGTCACCTATGCGCTTCGTTAGATTTTGTATGTCAAGGTATGGAACAGCCAAGGGAAAAGAGAGTTAGAGGGAAATGAAGAGTGAGAAAGGAGAACCGTAGGTCGGCGCCAGAAGGGGCTAAAGCCAAAGGAGAAAGGAGAACGCCGTAACAATCATTGGCTCCGTTAACCTTTAACCATTAATCAAACGATTGAGGTCACACTTTAATTAAAGCATGACCTCATATTCAAGAGTGCAATATAGACTTACTTAAGTGTGCCTGCATTTGCACTTTCAATCATCTGCTGGCTGGGGAGGATATATACTTCCACACGACGATTTTCAGCCTTACCAGCTGCTGTAGCGTTGCTAGCAACGGGATTTTCTTCACCCTTACCTACAACGTACTTAATCTGAGAAGAAGTAGCACCGGAAGCAATCAAGTATGAACTTACGCTCTGAGCGCGCTGTTCAGAAAGCACCAAGTTCTTCTGTTTACTCTGTTCTGCAGTGCAACCCTTCCAGGGGTCATTATCAGTATAACCTACGATTGCGAGGTCCATATCTGTAGACAATACATTTGTCTTGAATGTTGCAAGTGAGTTCTTAGCTGTAGTAGTCAACGCTGAATTACCTGATGAGAAGAGGATACCAGAGTCGAAAGTAACCTTTACATAAGCCAAACCTTCAGCATCCTTCAAGAGTTCTGCTTCAGCACCTTCAATCGCTTCAGCGGCCTTCTTAGCCTTGTCCATCTTATTGCCGATAAGCGCACCAGCACCAGCACCTACTGCAGCACCGATACCCGCACCAATAGCAGCCCCCTTACCATTACCGATGAGCGCACCGATGAGCGCACCAGCAGCAGCACCGCCGCCACCACCAATCAAACTACCCTTTGCGGTGTTTGACATTGTTGAGCAACCAGGAAGGAGGAGCAACGCACAGAGCGCGAGAACACTAATCTTTGTTGTTTTCATTTGTGTGATTGAGTTTAGTGGATAGATATATTGTGTTACTGTTGCAAAAGTAATATTATCCCCGCATTCTTCAAAATATTTTTCAAAATAAAACTTTATTTCTTAATCCCCTACTAAAATTAGGGCAAAAATGTTTAATTTTGCAACGTTTATTAAAAATGAGGGTGCAGACACCCCTCACGCCTAACTTTTCCCCTTGAAAATATAACGAGATTTACAAATATGGCAAAAGAACTTTCTTTTCTCACCAAGCGTAGTGAAGACTACTCTAAGTGGTATAACGAACTTGTAGTTAAAGCCGACCTTGCCGAACAGGCAGATGTGCGCGGTTGTATGGTTATCAAGCCCTATGGCTATGCTATTTGGGAGAACATTCAGCGTGCCCTTGACGACCGCTTTAAGGCAACAGGCGTGCAGAATGTATACTTCCCCATGCTCATCCCCAAGTCTTACCTATCAAAGGAAGCTGAGCACGTAGAAGGTTTTGCTAAGGAATGTGCCGTAGTGACCCACTACCGCCTCAAGGCAAACCCCGATGGTGATGGTGTTGTAGTTGACCCCGCAGCAAAGTTGGAAGAAGAACTCATCATCCGCCCCACCTCTGAAACCACCATTTGGAACACCTTCCGCAACTGGATTCACTCATGGCGTGACCTCCCCCTCTGCTGCAACCAGTGGTGTAATGTAATGCGTTGGGAAATGCGTACCCGCCTTTTCCTCCGCACCAGCGAGTTCCTTTGGCAAGAAGGTCACACAGCGCACGCAACGAAGGAAGAAGCAGAAGCACGCGCAAAGCAGATGCTTGATGTCTATGCCGACTTCGCTCGCGACGTAATGGCGGTGCCCGTCATCCGAGGTGTGAAGAGCGCTACAGAGCGCTTTGCTGGCGCACTTGACACCTACACTATCGAAGCCATGATGCAAGACGGTAAGGCACTTCAGAGCGGTACGTCACACTTCCTCGGTCAGAACTTCGGACGCGCCTTCAACGTGCAGTTCGTCAATAAGGAAAACCAACTCGAATACGCTTGGGCTACAAGCTGGGGTGTAAGTACACGTCTTATGGGTGCGCTCATCATGACACACTCTGACGACAACGGTCTCGTCCTCCCCCCTGCCCTCGCTCCTATCCAGGTGGTTATCGTGCCCATCTATAAGGGCAACGAACTCGAGGCATTTGATGAAAAACTCGGCGCACTCGCCTCACGCCTCCAGGCAATGGGCATCCGCGTGAAGTATGACAATGCCGACAACAAGCGTCCCGGATTCAAGTTTGCCGACTACGAACTCAAGGGAGTGCCAGTACGCCTCGTAATGGGTGGGCGTGATTTGGAAAAGAATACTATCGAACTCATGCGTCGTGACACACTTGAAAAGCAGACGCTTTCATTCAACGGTATTGAAGACTATGTAAAGCAACTCCTCGACGAAATCCAGCAGAATGTATACGCAAAGGCAAAGCAGCGCCTTGATGAAAACGTACACGTCTGCAACGACTACGAAGATTTTAAGTCACGCGTGAAGGAAGGCGGTTTCTTCCTCTGCCCCTGGGACGGCACCGAAGAGACAGAAGCGCAGATTAAGGCAGAAACTCAAGCCACCATTCGCTGCGTCCCCTACGGTTACGACCAATCAGACCTCGGCGTAGACATGGTAAGCGGCAAACCAGCCGTAGCACGCGTAGTTGTGGCAAGAAGTTATTAGTCGTCACATCGATGCGACTTTAAAGCGTTAAAGCGCCCCAACATCAGGTTACATCTTTAAGTTAAGAGCAGCGGGACATCCTGCTGCTCTTATTCGTTTAAACAGGTAGAATCTTCATGCGGGGGGACTAACTAAGGGATATATAAATTTAGGGAGTTATACGTTTCCAAACCTAAACGAAATTAGCAGTTATAGAGTGTCAATTCCGCAACCATTAGGTTTGGTTATGCGTTTATATTTGCAGAAACTTTGGGACTTATAACAATAAAAGCGTACTTTTGTCGTTATATTATCAAAGTTATAAAGAAAAATCCTATGGGTCTGCCAACCCATAGGATTACAACAAGCGGAAGGTGTTAATCATAAAGATAACGAACATTGCGTGTGATGTATGCACTTAATCCAGCACCACTGCGCGCAAGACGTTTCATTTCTTCAACGTTTCCTACTCCTGCTCTATTGTTGCTATAAGAATAAGGTTTGCCGCCTTTGAACCAAACAATAATTCTATTAGGTTCAATCTCATAGCCAATAACTGGAGAATTGCCTCTAAGATTTGCATATGGAATCATTTTTACCTCCTTTCTGCTCTATGGCAACATATTACAAGTTGCCGTTCTACAATAGAATGAATCTCGTATCGTATAGGTGCGAGATTTATTCGTTAATACTCACGTATCTTCAGTATATCGAGGGGAAGAATCTATAAAAGCCCGCCACATATTTTCATGGATTTGTTGGCTTGTGGCGCCAATAGGTAGAACACCTATTATAGATATTGCAAAATCTATGCCAACCACCGTCATCTGCCATTTTGTCTATTGCATATCAGTAAATTGTGACATAATGTGCCACAGAGTTATTACGTCCATATATAATGACGTAAAAGATAAGGTGAGTTTATATGACTTTACCCTAAAAAGAGTGGCGCACCCTAAATAAACAGAGGGTACGCCACTTTTTCTTTACAGAGTTTCATTTACTCCTTATCAATCTTTTCCATCATATGCTGGCAGTAGTTGCAATAACCGCCATTGTCTAATGCTTCAAGCATTTCACACCAAGGAATATCACAGCCGCATCTTTGACATTCCTTAATT
>JAZQVD010000020.1:0-122323 GCA_045631665.1 Alloprevotella sp. | reverse complement strand
ACGCCCTGGGTCTATGGATGTTTGGGTTTGCGCCCTGAAAGGGCAAAAGCATTGCAGTTCAAACTCTTATAATTGCTTTTGCCCTTTCAGGGCGTAAGTCTCGACTGCAACAACACCCAGGGCGTTGCCCTGGGCTAATGGATTTATCCCCTTTCAGGGGAATCATCCAAGCTGTGGGGCTTATACCATTCAAACATATTTATATTCATAGAGTTAGAGGTGTTTACCGGACAGCAATAGAAAAAATTAAGACAACCCAAGTGACTTAAAACATTGATTTCTTGTTTGTTATACCGCCCATTACCTACAACAAAAGCGAGCGCATATTTATACAATCATAAGATGAATATGCAATAACACCGATGTTAAATACGGCATCCCGATTTAACTCCACCTGCAACATTACACGCTTCCCGACAACACGAAAGGAGGGAACCCGCATGGATTTCCTCCTTTCATTTTATCACGACGTCAGCGCCGAGCGTAACGCGTAGGTGTTAATCCACCTTGCGCAAGAACATCATGCCACTGGTGTTGTTACCGTTAGGGGCATAGCCCTGAATTTCAATATAGAAGGGCGTACCTGCTTCGAATTGGTCGAACGCGAAACGGTAGATGACGGGGGCGTTGCCCGCCTTTACACTTGCATCTACGGGAGTTTCCGCCATAAGTTCGTTACGCTTCCAAAGTTTCAAGGCGCCGAGCTGCAAAGCATCCTCACCGCGCGTAGGAATTACGGTTAATTCATACGTACCGTTACCCGAAATCTTACCCGTCACCTCAAAGCGCATCGCAGCAGGTTTGGGCTGCACACAAAGCGGTTCCCAACCGTAAACATATTCGCCATACGCCTTGTAGGCAGAGTAGTCGGGGGCAAAGTAAAGGGGCAACGAATACTGAGTGCCCGACACGACGGTGATAGCACGGAAGTCGTCGCGCTTAGCAACGGTTACGGGACCTGTATATTTGGGTGAGTGCACCGTAGGATAACTTGCGTCTGTCGTGTAACGGATGTCCGCGCCCGGAACGTCGCAAGCGAGGGTAAAGCGTGTGTTGCCGTCTGCCAACTGTTCCTCCTTCACAATGCGAGGTATGGGAAGGCGGTAGTGACATCCCTTGTGATCCATACGCGCAAAGTGACTGCTAAGGCGCTCACGGAAGTCCTCAAAATTGCGTCGGCTTTGCTTGCTCCACCCCACCTCACTCACTGCTTGAAGACGGGGGAAGGTGAGGTATTCTGCATAGTTTTCCGAACGATTTTCGTTGAGGTAAGCAATTTCTTGGAGTGCCGTGCCATGAATAAACTGGTCGCTCCAGTAACATCCCTGCACGCCGAGCACCGTAGAGGTTTCGGAGTAATCATTCACGGGCATCGAGTAACACTTTTCGAGTGACACGGGAGGCATCCAGGTTGCCGCCTGCACTTCTCCGGGAATTTTCTGTTCGGGGAAGTCTAGATACATGTGCGTACAGGGAGTGAGAATCGCCTTATGCCCTGTGTTGGTGGCGTGAATAGAGTCGTTGACATTGTGCCAGATGAGCGCCACCACAGGTTCGTTTACCTTGCCACGCATAATGATTTCCTCCCAACCGATGAGGGTGCGGTTTTTCTTCTTCATCATCTGCGCCACCACATTCGTAAGGTAGCCCTGAAGTTCTGAGACCTTCGACAAACCCTCACGCTTCATGAGCGCCTGACAGTCGGGACAGGTTTCATAACGTACGTAAACCGCCTCGTCACCGCCAATATTTATATATGAGGAAGGGAACAATGCTACCGTCTCTTCGAGTACGTCTTGAAGGAATTGGATAGACGACTCCTTACCCGCGCAAAGCAGGTCACGGCTGATGAAGTGCTGCGTGGGCAATTGGTGTTGCACGCCCGAACAACTCAACCAGGGGTACGCCACTACGGCAGAAAGGATGTGCGCAGGGAATTCGATTTCGGGAACCAACTCCACGCCGCGCACTTGTGCGTAAGCCACCATCTCGCGAATATCCTCCTGTGTGTAGAATCCGCCGAGGCGCTTCTCGTTAGGACCTGCCCACGCACCAACTTCGGTGAGGCGGGGATACTTCTTGATTTCGAGGCGCCAACCTGAGTCATCGATAAGGTGGAACTGGAGTTTGTTCATCTTATACATCGCCATCATGTCGATGTACTTCTTCACAAATTCCTTGTCGTAGAAGTAGCGCGCCACGTCAAGCATCATGCCGCGCCAGGGACGCTCGGGAGCGTCGACAATTTCTACACAAGGCGCCTTCCACTCGGTATTACGTTGCCACTTCTGACTATAAATTTCTGCGGGGAAGAGTTGCAGGAGCGACTGGATGCCGTAGAAGGCGCCCGAGGGGTCTGCCGCAAGAATCTTCACGCCTTTGGGCGTCACCGAAAGGGCATACGCCTCTGCCTTTGGAGCAGCGGCATCAACGAGGAGCACAATGTCGCCCTTCTTCTTGCCTTCCTTCATCACGGCAATGCGACCTGTAGATTGTGCCAATACTTCCTGCAAATATTCTGCCTGAGCCTTGAGCGTGGCGTCGTAACTGATAGTCACCTTCTCGGGCAACTGATACACACCTTCGGTTTGCTCCAACTGCACGGGTTGAGGAATGATGCGCACAGGGGCAACTGCTTGTGCCGATGTCGTAACAAAGGCGAAGAGGGAGAGACCGGCGAGTGCGGTTCTCAAAGAAAAATGCTTCATAATATAATGTAGTTTGTTGTTCGTCTGAGCGGGCAAAAATTAGGTTACTAATAATTTAAATTAGGTTACTAATAATTTTTCTTAGGTTACTAATAGTTTTCAACAAAATAGGATTAGTTTTTTGCCTTCTAAAAAGTCCGCTTTCTGCAAAGGTAGTAATTTAAATTGAGACGCACTTTATGACGCGCCACAAAGTCTTTGGCGCGCGAAGTTTTATTGTCCGCCAAGCGAATAGAGTGACAATACTTTGTTAGAGTGGAGAATATTTCTTATCTTTGCACAGAAATACCTTGTAGTTAGACACTGAGGTTATTACGCCTCTCCCCCACCGCTCGGTATTACTTGACGTAGCAAACATTTTACATTCACTATTTAACTCTTAACTTATGAGAAAAATTTTATTCATGCTTGTCGCTCTCCTCTGTGGCGCTACACAGATTTGGGCAGACAAAGTGACAGACCTTTCTCAACTTGACAATGACAAGGTCTATTTCATCAAGAGTGAACGCGCATTCTTGCTCTACTCTGAAGCAAACGCGGGTAAGCTCAGTTCAAGTTCTGGTAAAACAGTGGGCAATGTTCAAGAAGACTTGGCAGACCCCAACCAGCAGTTCCAGATTGTTAAGAACGGTGCGAACTACTATCTCTTCAGCGTGGGTGCGCAGAAGTATGTTGGCGCAAATGGTAATATGGAAGACGCAGCAAAGACTGTGCTCAACATTACTAAGGTTGACAATGCTTCGTATCCTTGGAAGATGTGCCTTGGCAATCAGGGTATGAACTCTCAAAATTCTGGTCAACACAACACGGGTATTCTCGTTGACAGCTGGACATCTACCGACCCTGGTAACTGCTACTATATTGAAGAAGCAATTCCCCTTGAAAAGACATACGTAATCACCGTACTCGGTACTGAAGACGAAGCTGCGGGTGTTAGTTACAACGGTCAGGAATATAAGAACGCTGGCACGATTGAAACTACTGAAGTTCTCAAGAAGTCTGCATTCCAAGCGCTTGCTGTTGCTGGCAAGATGGCTATCATTTCTATGGATGGCATGAAGGTGTATGTTAGTTACTTCGACGAAGGCACTAAGTTCTATACTATTCAAGGCGGTCACGGAGGTTACGTGAGCATTAACCCTGAGTATATGGACGGCAGCGCAATGAAGTTGACCAACTCGGTAGAACCCAGCGACAATCGCGGTATTTGGGCATTTGTAAAGACAGGTTCTTACTACCAGGTTTACAACTATTCTACAGGTCTCTCAAAGGTGCTCGGCATTACGGGCGACGAAGCCAGTGCACGCACTTCTATGGTTGCCCCTCAGTCTACTACTCACAGCACTAAGTTTGCAGGTACGTTCAACCTCGGTAGCACGAATCCCTCTTACATTAAGATTAACGGCACTACTAAGTGGTGGAACAAGCGTGGCGATTACTTGGCTCTTTGGAACACAGGTAGCGTAACGGGTGACCAGGGTAGTAAGTTCTTCATCACTGAAGTTGACTACACACAGTATCCCGATGAATATTTCTACGAAGTAAGCAACATCACTGGCGTATCTACATTCGCTCCCAAGAATCCCAATACACTTTGGTACACTACTTCTGCTGAAGCAACAGGAGTGAGCTACCCCTGGATGGAATATGCACTTCCTCTCGGTAATGGTGAACTCGGTTGTATGATTTTCGGTGGCGTTCACAACGAAGAAATTCAGTTCAACGAAAAGACACTTTGGAGCGGTCCTGCGAATACAGTTGGTGCAGGTAGCGGTAATCGTACGTTCATGAACTTCGGTTCTGTGATTGTAGAAAATAAGGACGAAGCTATCTGGGAAGGCGTTACGGACTACGTACGCTACCTCGACATTGAGGACGGTATTTCAGGCGTAGAGTTTAAGAATGCTAACGGCAGCAAGTTCACTCGCAAGTATCTCTCATCTGCTCCCGACCAGGTTATTGCTGCGCAGTACAAGGCGGAAGGTGATGATAAGTTGAACCTCATCTTTAAGCTCAAGCCCGGACAGAGCATTGGCGCATCTGCTGTTACTTACGAAAATGGCATGGCTTATTTCACTGGTGCTATGACCGTGAAGCACGCTGCCCGTCTCCACGTTGTGGCTAACGAAGGTGCTACTGTTACAACTACTGCTACTGGCATCAAGGTAGAAAATGCTACTGAAATTGCGTTCTACTTGAAGGGCGCTACTAACTTCAATGGCGACATGGAGGTACTTAACAACTACTTCACTTCTGAAACTGCCGATGATGTTAATGCTAAGGTAAAGACTGCTATTGAAGCAGCTATCGCTAAGGGTTATGAAACGGTTGAAGCAGACCATATCACAGACTTCAACGCTATCACAAAGCGCATGACCTTTGACCTTGGTTTGACTACGCCTACTGTTGACACGAAGACGCTTATCGACAAGTACTATCCCAACAATAGTGGTGCGAACAGCACAGCTAACGACCACCTCTTCTTGGAACAGCTTTACTTCCACTTCGGTCGTTACCTCGCAATCAGTTCTAACCGCCAGCCCATCGCTGCTCCCAATAACCTTCAGGGTATTTGGAACGACCGTGGCACAGAATCTCCCTGGAACTCTGACGTTCATACGAACATCAACATTCAGATGAACTACTGGCCTACTGAAATTACAAACCTCTCTGACCTCCACAAGCCCTTCGTGAACTTCATTATTCGCGGTGCGCAAAGTACAGGTTGGAAGGAAGTAGGTACAAGATACAACAACGGTCACGGTTGGAGCGTACTCACTGAAACTTCGCTCTACAACAGTATGAGTACTTGGGGTGACAACTACCTCGTTGCGAATGTTTGGTACACCAGCCACCTCTGGACACACTGGCGCTACACTCAGGATAAGGAATTCCTCGCTAAGGCATTCCCCGTAATGTGGGACTGCGCTAAGTTCTGGTTCCACCGCTTGATTGAAGACCGTGGTTTCGACAATACTCAGGACGAACAGGCTTCTGTACGCAACTACCACACTCCCTACAAGTTTGAACCCGACGGCACATTCGTTGCTCCCAACGAATTCAGCGCAGAACAGCACGACAACCAAACAGAAGACGGTACTGCTCACGCTCAGCAGATGATCAGCTACCTCTTCCAGAACCTTGCTGACGCTATTGAAATCCTCGGCGTAGAAAACACAGGCCTCTCTGCAGAAGACATCGCTAAGCTCAACCTCTATCTTGAAAAGACTGACAACGGTCTCCATACAGAAACATACACTGGCGCTTGGGGCAACCCCTACAACGGTGTGAAGACTGGCGAAAAGCTCCTCCGCGAATGGAAGTACACTCCGTTTGATATTTCTAACGACCGCGGTCACCGCCATATGTCTCACATGATGGCACTCTTCCCCCTCGACCAAATCACTCCCGAAAGCGAATACTTCACTCCCGCAGTGAACTCACTCAAGCTCCGTGGCGACGCTGCTACAGGTTGGTCAATGGGTTGGAAGGTTAACCTTTGGGCACGTGCTCAAGATGGTGACCACGCACACATTATCATCAAGAACGCTCTTAAGCACTCTACTGACTACGGAACTAACGCAGGCGCAGGTGGTATTTACTACAACCTCTTCGACTCTCACGCTCCTTTCCAGATTGACGGTAACTTCGGTGTTTGCTCAGGTATCGCAGAAATGTTGATGCAGAGTGCTCACGGTTACATCAACGTACTCCCCGCTCTTCCCGCAGTTTGGAAGAAGCAAGGTGACGTTAAGGGCATGAAGGCTATGGGTAACTTCACAGTTGACTTCAACTGGACAGCTGGTAAGTGTCAGCAGATTAAGATTGTGAGCAACGCAGGTGCTGAACTCAAGGTACGTTGCGACCGCGGTGCAATGGCAATCGAAAAGGCGCTTGTTACTGTAAACGGTGCGGAAGTTAAGACTACAGTTGACGCTAACGGCATCGTTACTATTCCTTGCGCGAAGGACGATGTAGTAGTTATCAACTTCATGGAAGAAACTACTGGCATTAACGGTGTTGCTACTCAGAACGGTGAAACCAACAAGGCAATGTATGACCTCAGCGGTCGCCGTATCGCAACAGCAACTGCTGGTCAGGTTTACATCCAGGATGGTGTAAAGAAACTTTCTAAGTAATACGCTTGAAATAAATATAAGTAAAGCGGTGAAGTCACTTGGACTTCACCGCTTTGTTGTATTCAAAAGCGAAAAGTGGAACAAATGAAAACGCCCCATAAAAACTTAATGGGAGATAATTAAAAGCAATAATATAGCAGTTGACCCAAATTTAGAATCTTGTACTTTAAATGACGCTGAAGGCGTCACCGCTCAGTAACCGAGGCGTGCGCCTTGGCGTACCCCCGGTTCTGAACACGCGAGAATCGCACCCTGGAGGGGTGTCCGAGGGGCAGGATATGTAGGGTGATGGGGCACTCCTTCAGAGTGCGTTCATTTAGATGTACCAACCGTGGGTACTCGCTTTGCTCGCACCCGGGGTTACTGAGCGGAGACGCCTTCTGCGTCTATAGCACGTTTGGGTCAACTGCTATATCGTTGCCTAATTAAAACTAATCGGCATTTAGTTTTTAGTAATCCTCAAATCTTTTTTGCAGTTCCTCAATTAAGTTGAAATAATCGGCACTCCATTACTTTTGGAGCACCGATACTATGAATTTTAACCTATGGAATCGTCTTTTATTCCAAGATTTATTTTACGATTTATGATTAGCATATAAGTGGATCAAGAAAAGAACTGACGAGACCACAAGAAAGCACTGGCATGTCCAATGGAAATCCCTGTACGCAAAGACTGTTTATCCCCTTCAGGCAACGAACTGGAATTAATCGTCTGCATTACAGCATTGAGATACTGACCGTTGTCTGCATTCAAGTCTATTTGGAAAAAGCCATTCATTACGACCTCAAATATATTCAGTTGCTGTCTTTCATTGGGATATATAGTTTTAGTTTCCTCAAAAAAATCTTCCATAGTGTCAGTATTGTTGTACACTTCGTTCACCTGTGCAAAAATACTTTGAGCTTCATTTCTAACAGCAGGTGAGACGATACCAAAAGCAGGAGCATTTGAAGCAATAGAATCTGCATCCGCATAAATTTCATCAAGCGAAAGCGTGAGTAGGTTGTCTCCATGAATTTGGTAGAGGGAAACCAACACCTTATTGTGGAGATAACCTGAATTATCTAAAGATGTTCTTGCCCAAGCTGAGTCTGCTAACAATTGTTGATCCAAAGCTCTGTCTAAAGACATAATTTCAGGAGTTGAAGGCTCAAAAGGTTGATAAGCAAGAAGCTGAGCTGTTAATAAAGAAACATTACTCGCAATATCGGAATCCCTGGTCAATAATCCAGCTAAGCCATCAGCACAAACGACAAGACACCATCTTTTCAATAATTTCCACCACGAGGCTCGGGTTTCATAATTATAACAACCCGACTCTAAGATTGCCTTGTTTGTTAAAGATGTTATTGAATCCGTTAATTCTTCATACCTGGGCTCTAGTTGCTCATTCTGACCAGGGATAGGCTTACTCATATTGTCTAACGACGTATCCTCTGTACAACTGTAAATTAAACCACCAATAAGTGCCAAGAATACGGTGAACACTGTAATTCTAAGATGTTTGTTCATATAGTTTTTTGTTTATTAAATAAAATAATGTCTACTCTAAAAGTTTTCAACGTCCCTTCCTTTATGCTGTATGGTCAGTTGCGTACGTACGTTTATTTTATAGGGTTTTACAATGAGTGATACGCAATATAGTGTTCACCATCTAAGGTTTCAACTTCTATCAGATAGATACCAGAAATCGTATCGCCAAGAGGGATTTGCGCATACCCCTTATTACTGTCAATATGTTCCACATTATACTTTGTAGGAGTTTGAATCTTTACTTCAACCTCCCCTATATCATCACTAAATTGGAAATTCAAATGCCCATTACTATAAGTACAAGTAAATGGAACTTCAAAAATCCCACGAGGTTGGTCTTTATCCTTACCTTTGTCAAATTTTATAGGATTATTTGGCAGAAGGGTGGAATCAGAATCCGCATAAACATTTGTTCCCAACAATGCTAATGATAGCATCAATAATCTAAAAGTTTTCATAATCGTTAAAGTTTATTAGGTTTGCTTTACGATTGCAAAATTACCCCCTTTTTCTGGCAGAATCCAAGAAAAAGAGGGTATTAAAACCTATCAAATAACCTTATAACCACCTGATAATCAAGCCAAAAGAGCGCCGATAGAATTCACACCCTATCAACATACTTACACTATTGATTTCCAAGTACTTAAATACAATAAAATTTACATTATATCGAAATACCTGCTGATTATCTGTCTATTAAGTAAAGAAGTTCAGAAAATCCTCCTTATCAACGGCCTCAGAGTTCATGATTTTCTTTTTCAAGCGAGACTTTTTGTTGTAGATATTCTCTATTTTATCGCCCATAAACAAGGCTATTGTGCGAGAAGAAAAATGAGAACCTAAATAAAGAAACAACCGAACTTCTGCATCCGTAATACCAGGGATTTGAGATTGCAGACGCAGGGTTATGTTGTTGAAATTCTCATCTACAATTTGCTGCAAAGCTCTAACTTTCTTGGTACTGCTAAATGTTGAAATTGACGATTCCAATTCTCTTAATACAGCGGTCGCATTTCGGTTACTGCCTTCATGGTCGAGGTACGTATTTATCAGTTGGTCGAGCACTTCAAACTGGTCTCCATACAATTGCTTGATACGTTGTTGAACTATATTCAAGTCTTCCTTTTGCTGCATCAGTTGCGTGTTGACTTCCTTCACCGACTCAATAATATGGTTGAGTTCATCTAATTTTCGATGGTTCTTTTCTCTATAGAAAAGGAAGGCTAACACAAACACAATCACTAACGCAACGAAGCATACGCTGAACAAGCGTTTATCCGCTTCGGCACGTTCTGCTGTTACAGAGGACTCATTTCGGTAATACTCTTTATGTTGAGCAGCAAGCTCTTCATGCATGACAAAAGTAATGGCTTTACTTTGTAAATTCGTGATTTGGCGGTCATACGTTAATGCTTGCTTATAATTTCCTCGTTCTATTTCAAAATCCCCTAAAGCACTATTTATTTGTACAGAATCTCTAAAGTTTGTAACCATGGGACGCGCCATTTTTATATAGTATAAAGCGCTATCCTCTTTATGTAACTTTGAATATATACTGGAAAGCGATGCTAAATCATCAACTGTAGGCTGATTGTTGGGGAAATTTAACAAACTCAAATATGCCCTTTTTGCTTCATCATACTTATTATCCAAGAAGAGTGCACTTGCATAAAACCTCATACACTTCTCCAAAAGAATCGTATCCGTAGCCACATCAGGCAGTCGCATTAAGGAATCAAGAAGAGTGGCGGCTAAATCACAAGACCTCATACCAATCAAGGCTTGCCCCTCGTTCAATATTGCAAAAAGTTCATGGCGACGTTTACCTGCCCTTTCATACGCCTTACGCGAAAGACGGGTGTAACGCAATTCCTCTTTTGAATTGTAGGTATCATCATAGGAATCTGAAATAACTGTGTAAATTAGCCCTAAGTAGTAATTGTCACCAATCTCTATAGCATCCCTTTCCGCCTTTGAGGCAGAAATAATACTTTGTCCATAATTACCTATTTCATACTGCACACACGCAAGATAGTAATGCGCAAGCATACGGCGACGCACCTCTTTCGAATCTTCATAATAGTCGGAAGCGATGCGAATTAGGGAATCGCTCTGTGCCGCTATGTAACACTTGTACCGCGTTTGGGAATACAACAGAGCATATAAGGCTTGCTCGGCACAGGAACCGTCAGAGATGTCCATACTGTCAAGTACAGCCAACACACCACTGGGATTAACATCTGCATATTGCTCCAACTGCTCTAACTTACGCATCTCAGGGCTACAGCAACACACCAAGAGCAAAAGTAAAGAGGCGTTGAAGAATAAAATAAGAATCTTGTACATCGTAGCTTTATTTTTCCTGCAAAGATACCCTTAATTATCAGTACCTCGTTCCTATTATAAAAAAAATTATCAGATTCTGTTTACACTGCAAGCCTATTTTGAAAAACTAATCGGCACTTAGTTTATATTAATCGGCACTTAATTCAAATTATTCGGCACTTAGTTTTAAGGAATACTTATATAATTTTTATGCCCCCATATCAAGGCACAAAGAATCGGCACTCCATTACTTATGGAGCACCGATTCACTTAAAATATGCCTCAACAATCGCCATTTATTCCAAGGCATTATCTACGACATTTGCGGCTTCAACATGCTTGGAAGAAAAGAATTGACGGGACCACAAGATGGCACTGGCATGACCAATGGAAATCCCAGTTCGCAAAGACTGTTTTTCGTTTGGGGATAATGCACTTGTGTTAATCGTTTGTATTACAGCATTAAGATACCTACCATTATCTGCATTGAGGTCTATTTGCGAAAAACCATGCATTACAATTTCCAAAATATTCAACTGATTTCTCATATTGGGGTTAAGAGCCTTCCACTCCACATAGAAATCGTTTATGGTTTCGGAGGAATTATAAACTTCAAGCATCTGCTCGTGAAGTTGTTCGGCATTACGTTCTGCTTCTGGATTAATAAAACTTGCCCCCAAATACTTAGTTACTAAATAATTCGTTTCAGAATAGATTTGAGAAGTGGGTATCGTCAGCAATTCTTCTCCATAGTTCTTGTACAAGTTCACAAGCACGATATTATGGATATACCCTGCATTATCTAACGGAGTTTTCACCCAGGATGTGTCTGCTAATAATTGTTGATCCAAAGAACGTTCCAACGACATCAATTCGGGTCCCTCTGGATTATGTGATAGAGAAGCGACACTCTGAGCCGCCATGCAGGAAGTGACGACACTGGCAACCACATCGCCTTCTAACAATCCACCTTGGGCATCAGCATTTATGACATACAACCATTTTCTTATCTGCTTCAAATATGACGCCCCAGTTTCGGGATTAAACATCCCTGAATTTAGGATAGTCTTATTAGTCAAAGATGTTAATGTTTCCGTCAACTCATCATACCTCGGATCTTGTGCCCCCCAGTTGTCAGGAACAGGTTTTCCAATTTCATCCAGTGAGGAATCTTCTGTACAACTATAGAATAAAGTACAGCTACATGAGAGCACCACGCTAAGCAAAGTGAATCTAAAAATTTTCATAATAGTTAAAGTTTAATAGGTTTGCTTTACGATTGCAAAATTACCATCATTTCTCCGCCGAATCCAAGAAAAATAGGGTACTAAAACCTATCAACAACCACAGTAACCACCTGATTTTCAAGATATACAGACTCTAATAGATTTTAATTCCTATCAGCAACAGTAACGCGCTGATTTTCTGCAATTTAGTTCAATCCTATTTAACAAAAACCTGCGTTAAATACTGATTTTCTGCCTATTACATAAAAGGAACGTAACTTCAAGGTCTCGTTCCTATAAAAAAACGGGCGAAACCTTTGTGCTATAAACTTGTTTCCCTACCTTTGCAAGATATAACTAACGAAACTATTGATTACTACGATGAAAAGAGCTTTGATTACTGGCGTAACAGGTCAGGATGGTTCTTTCCTTTCAGAATTTTTGTTGGGAAAGGGATATGAAGTACACGGCACCATCCGCCGTTCCTCTGTAGACTTCCGCGAACGCATTGCCCACCTTGAGGGCAACCCTAATTTTCACTTGCATTACGCCGACCTGGGCGACTCTATGAGTTTGCTGAAAGTAATTTCAAAGGTTCGCCCCGATGAAATCTATAACCTTGCTGCGCAGAGCCATGTGCAGGTGAGTTTCGACGCTCCTGAATTTACGGCAAACGTTGATGCTACGGGCGTGCTCCGTGTGTTGGAAGCCGTTCGCCTTTGTGGACTTGCCGACACTTGCCATATTTACCAGGCTTCTACTTCTGAACTTTACGGCAAGGTGGAAGAAGTTCCGCAGAACGAAAAGACGCCCTTCCACCCCTATAGTCCTTACGCCGTGGCAAAACTTTACGGCCATTGGATTGTTAAGGAATACCGTGAAGCGTATGGCATGTTCTGCTGCTCGGGCATCTTGTTCAACCACGAGAGTGAGCGTCGCGGCGAAACCTTTGTGACACGCAAAATCACCCTTGCTGCTGCGCGCATCAAGCAGGGCAAGCAGGATAAATTATACCTCGGCAACCTCTCTTCGCTCCGCGACTGGGGGTATGCGAAGGACTATGTGGAATGTATGTGGATGATGCTTCAGCACGACCATCCCGAGGACTTCGTTATCGCTACGGGTGAGCAACATTCGGTGCGCGACTTCTGCTACTACGCTTTCAAGCACGTGGGCATTGAACTCGAATTCGTGGGCGAAGGCCTTGACGAAAAGGGCATCGACAAGGCTACGGGCAAGGTGCTTATTGAAGTGTCGCCCGACTTCTTCCGTCCCACCGACGTGGTAAACCTTTGGGGCGATCCCTCTAAGGCGAAGAAGGAATTGGGTTGGAACCCGCAAAAGACTTCTTTCGAAGAACTCGTACGCATTATGGTTGAGTCGGACATGGCGAAGGTGGCCGTTGAACGCGCTGGCGAGCACATCCGCACCAACCTTGAAGAGTATTTGGAGAAGGGAATAGTGAAATAAGGTTGAAAGGTTCAGAGGTTTAAGGTTATAAGGACCATGCGGACTGGATAGCCCTTAAAACCTTTAAGCAAAACGACCTAAAACCTTTAAGCGAAGCGACCTTAATTATGACTAAAGACAGTAAAATCTACGTGGCGGGCCACCGCGGTATGGTGGGTTCTGCCATTGTGCGCGAATTGCAGCGACAGGGTTACACCAATATTATTACACGCACCCATGCCGAACTTGACTTAACCCGTCAGGAGCAGGTTGAAGCGTTTTTTGCACAGGAGCGTCCCGAATACGTGTTTCTCGCAGCCGCTAAGGTGGGAGGAATTATTGCTAACCAAAGCGCACTTGCCGATTTCATGTACGAGAATATGATGCTCGAGATGAATGTTATCCATGCCGCGTGGAAGAATGGGTGTAAAAAACTTGAGTTTCTCGGTTCGTCGTGCATCTATCCCCGCTTGGCGCCACAACCTATGAAGGAAGATTGCCTCCTGACCTCTGCGCTCGAACCGACGAACGAGGCGTATGCGCTGGCAAAGATTTCGGGACTCAAGTATTGCGAATACCTCAACCGCCAATACGGCACGGACTTCATCAGCCTCATGCCCACCAATCTCTATGGACCTAACGACAATTATCATCCCACGCACAGCCACGTGCTTCCCGCCCTTATCCGCCGCTTCCACGAAGCCAAGGAGCAAGGTCTCAAGGAAGTTACCTGCTGGGGCGATGGCAGTCCGCTACGTGAGTTTCTTTACGTAGACGACCTCGCCAACCTCTGCGTCTTCCTCATGGAAAATTACAGCGGTAACGAGACAGTGAATGCCGGAAGCGGTAAAGAAATTACCATTAAGGGATTGACCGAACTTGTGGCAAAGGTAGTAGGTTTTGAAGGTACCATTCTTTGGGACACATCTAAGCCCAACGGCACGCCCCGTAAACTCCTTGACGTATCTAAGAGCGCCGCCATGGGCTGGACGGCACAAACGTCACTCGAAGACGGCATCCGCCTTGCCTATGCCGACTTCCTCAGCAACCCCATGCGTGCAGAGCGCTAAACAATAAAATAAGGAATAACTTGCCTCGAATTATGGCAAGTTATTCCTTATTGAAACATATACCTTATCGCTGTTTAGCAAAAAAAAGTTTTTACCTTTTGACACCATATCTATTTCAAAAAAACAGCGCTACCTTTATCGCCATTTATGGAACGACTGACAACACATAAAAGATTTACGTTTCCCAAAATCGTCTGTATCTTGGGCGCTGTCGTTTTGTTGTCTTTTGTTATCGAAACCTGCTTCGGAAATTTCCCCGTAGAAATCTTCCGCTTCCCCCTTAACATCTTGGTGATGGCCACATGGATTGTGCTGACAACAATGCTCTATCGGAATAGAACCACCAATGCCTTTTCTCGATTTATACTTTCAAGCAGGGGCACATGGGTGTCGCTTGCAATGCTTGTTCTTATGGGGATTGCGCTCGGACTGCAACGCGAACCATCAACTACAGCGTGGGCTACAATATTCTTAATTTTGTTCATACAAACACACCTGCTGTGCATCGTCCTGCGTGGGTGGAGCAACAAGAAGGGCATACGCTGGCGCTTTTGTCTCACACACATCGGTTTGCTCCTCGCACTCGGAGCGGGATTTTGGGGAGCACCCGACCGAGAACAGTTGCGCACTGCAGTTCATCACTTCCCCTCAAACGAAGCATACACGATGGAAGGGGCGCATCGGTTTTTGCCCTACACCGTAGAACTGAAGGACCTTAGCATCCAAAAATCTGCAAGCGGAGTTCCCACTCATTACGAAGCACAGTTAATGGTAGAAGGCAAAGTAGTAACATTAAAGGTGAATCATCCCTACGCACGAACGCTAAGCGAAAAGATATACCTTGTAAGTTTTGCCACATCGCCCCACGGAGAACGGTATGCCATCATAGAAATAGTCAACGAACCCTGGCAATGGTTATCTGCAACAGGCATACTTATGCTTATTGCGGGTGCCGTACTTCTTTTTATCCAGGGCCCACGGGGAAAGTTGTCGAATAACGGAAAGAGTTAATACTATGGGATGGAATATTTTTCCCTTGTGGGCAGGAGTCGTTATGCTAATGGCAGCAACCTCCGCCACATGGGCAGTCATAAAAAAAGAGCGTAGCAATGGGGCTAGCGTAACAATGCTACTTGCCATTCTCGGCATGGGAGGTTTTATCGCCCTACTTTGGGCAACCCTTGAGCGACCGCCCATGCGGACTATGGGAGAAACCCGCTTGTGGTACTCCTTCTTCCTCCTCGTTGCGGGGCTTTTTACCTACTGGCGCTGGAAATACCGATGGATAATGCCCTTCTCCACCGTGCTTGCAGGGGTATTTATAATTATTAATTGCGTCAAGCCTGAGATTCACGACCAAACACTGATGCCTGCATTGCAGAGCGTGTGGTTTGTGCCTCATGTCTCTGTGTATATGTTTTCATACTCCCTACTCGGGTGTGCCACACTGCTCTCTATCGTTGCACTGGTACGAAAGAATTGGGAGATGGGCTTGGTGATAGAAAAACTCCTCTACGCCGGTCTCGCCTTCCTCACGGCGGGAATGCTTACCGGTGCTTTGTGGGCCAAGGAGGCATGGGGAGCTTATTGGAGTTGGGATGCCAAGGAGGCTTGGGCTGCAGCCACCTGGGGACTCTATCTCATTGCCCTGCACGCCGCTCCTGGCGGAATGAACATCTCTCGAAAGTGGATCTTTCACACCGCAATACTGCTGGGATTCCTGGCACTGCAGATGTGCTGGTACGGCATCAACTACTTGCCCTCGGCCGAAACGAGCATACACACCTATAATCAATAACCTCAAAACCTTACAACCTCAAAACCTTATAACCTCAAAACCTTAAAGTTATGAAAAAGCAAAAAAGTGTTCAGTACCTGCTCGTAGCGGCGTTGCTACTCGTGGTGGGTGGTTTTATCACTTATCGTGCTATGCTCACCACGCCCTCTAATGAACAGCCTCCCACCGCACAAGTTGCGGCAATCTTGGAGGATGGCGGTTGTCTAAGTTGTCATAGCGCAAACCCCGAACTGCCGTTCTACGCCAACATCCCCGTAGCAGGTGATATGGTGAAGACTGATGTCCAAGAAGGTTATCGAGCTTTCGACATGGAGGACATAATGGCAAAACTAAAAGATGGCGGTACGCTAAATCCTGTTGACGTTGCTAAAATTGAAAAGGTAGCACTAGACAAGCGCATGCCCATGGCAAAGTATTACCTTGTACATTGGGGCAGTCTGATGACCGACGAGAAGGCAGCAGTCATTGGCGCTTGGGCGCGCGATTACCGTATGGCATATTATAATGACGGACTAACGGGCGAACGTGCTGGCGAACCCATCCGCCCCATCATAGCAAATACGGATGTGAACCCCAAGAAGGTGGAACTTGGTTTCAACCTTTATCACGACACGCGCCTCTCGGTTGACAACACCGTTTCGTGCGCCACTTGCCACGGCCTTAACACGGGTGGTGTGGACAACCTCAAATATTCAAAGGGCGTAGCAGGCAATATGGGCGGGGTGAATGCTCCTACCACCTACAATGCCGTATATAACTTTGTGCAGTTCTGGGATGGTCGTGCGAAGACACTTGCCGAGCAGGCTGCGGGTCCTCCGCTCAATCCTGTGGAAATGGCTTCTGCTTCCTTCGACGAGATTATCACCAAACTTGCACAAGACAAGCAGATGGTTGAGGCGTTCCAGGCCCTCTATCCCGATGGTATCACCGAGGCAAATATTACAAATGCTATTGAGGAATTTGAACGCACGCTCGTTACTCCCAATTCGCAGTTTGACAAATGGTTGTTGGGCAACGATGAGGCTCTCACTGTCGAGGAACTCCGTGGTTATGAATTGTTCAAAGCAAACAACTGTGCCACTTGCCATATAGGCGCAAACTTGGGTGGTGAATCCTACGAACTTATGGGCTTGCGCCAGCACTATTTCCAAGCACGCGGCACAGAACTTACTGAAGAAGACAACGGTCGCTTCAAGCAAACGCAGGAGGAACGCGACCGTCACCGCTTCAAGGTTCCTGGATTGCGCAACATCGAACTGACTTGGCCGTATTATCACGATGGTACGCGTGCCACAATGGAAGAAGCAGTGCGCGATATGGCTTTATACCAGTATAACGTCGTACTTGACGATGCCGAAGTCGCAGCTATCGTAGCCTTCTTACGCACCCTTACTGGGGAGTATCAGGGTAAGAGACTTATTTCTGACAATAAGCAGGAGCAATAATCTTATTTACATCTCACTAAAGAAAGAGGGTGTGCTGAAATTTTGCATTTCAACACACCCTTTTTATACGTAACCTTTCATTGAGCACTGAGAGGATAAAAGCAATACATCTTAACTTACTATTTATTACCTATCATTAAGTGGCGACACAACGCTTCGTGCTTGGAGCGCATATACCACCAAAGGAAATTCATCACCGTCAGTTCAAATATGAAATAGATCCAAGGTTGAAAGGCGAGTAAGGAAAGGTAGAGCACGATGGCGCGAGTGTTGAACGTCAATATGTTTGCCCATTTCATCAAGGGGAGACTCCCTGCGCGGAAATCCTCACGCAATTGCTCGGGTATCTCACCTGCGTAGCGCTCATCCAATTGCTTTTTGAAGCGTTGGAAGCAAGGGGTCATGCCTTCCTGCGACAGGGTGTAACGGCGGTAGAAAAACAGAAAGACCTTATACACATAATCCTTGCGCCATGTCAGCGCATCATAATCCGCCTTGACCTTACGGGAATTGTCTAACTCGCTCCCCTGTTTACCCTTGATAAAATAGAGGTGGATGTTGCGGTAATAATCAGCGAGTTGGCACTGCTTGGCATGGCAAACGAGTCCCGAAAGTGCCGCCAACGCCCAAATCCAAATGCCCCAGTTCTGCTCAGGCAAGAAAGGAATCGGGTTATCTTGGAGGCGCAAGCAAATGGCTGCGTAGATACTGAAAAACCAAACGTCGCCCGCAAAACCATCAAGGATTCTGCCCCACAAAGTTTTCTTTCCCGTAATTCTTGCCATCTGTCCGTCACAAGAATCGTAGAAGTTCGCCCACATGAGCAGCAAAATTCCCGCCACCGTACAAGCATAATTCTCAAAATAAAAGCACACGCCCGCCGCTGCCCCTAAGAAAATACTTATAATCGTCACCACATTCGGGTGAATGTCAAAGTGCATAAACAGGCGTGCCCACAAATAACCGATGGGGCGCGTGAAATGTATGTCAAGCCACTCTTCTGTGTCCTGACTCTTAAAGGTAGATTGAAGTTTGTCTGACATATTTTGTGAGGAGGGTATACAATAAATATAGGACAGTGCTGGAATAAATTAAGACAGTACCTTCTCAACCACCTCAGTAATTGCCGCCGCCGCTTCATGAGCGCAAGGTGCAAAACTGGGGAAGTCGTTGAAGTCAATGAGTGCGAAAGTTCCGTCGCTACGCACAATGCAGTCACCGCCATAGAGGGTAAAACCGCAGAGGGCGGCAGCCTGATTCGCGAATTGCTGAAGCGCAGCACGGTCAAAGGCAAATCCGCGAGGCGCTCCGTTATGTGTTTCCAACCCAAACTTACTAAAGTTCGTGGGGTAGTAAGCATAAAAGAATGAAGTGCCTGCCACGCCATAAAATTTCAGCAAGTCGCCCTCAACATGCTCCGAAACAACGTACGCTTGCTGTGGGGGAAACGTAGCCTCGAGTAATTCTTGTTTGCAAGCAAAGTAGCGCACATCCATTACCTTCTCAGCATCTCCCCCACCCGACTTTACCCAGAGCGGGAATCTCAAAGAGGTAGATTTAGGACACTCTAATAGTTCCGTAGGGGGCATAGAAATGTTTGCCAACGCGAAACACTTCGTCTGCTCTGCACGAGAATTTACAAGCAATGCCTTTGCGGAATTCCAAACAGTATTCCCCTCCAGTTGTTCCCACTTGGAAAGCTTCAGCAACGCCTCTTTCGAGCGCGCCATACTGATAATAAATTGTGGCGCAGTGCGAAGGAACTCCTCGGTTATAGCATCCTCATCAATGTGTTGCGCCGTAAAATGTCGCGCTTCAAGTGCCTGCTGGATTGCATCTAAAACCGCAGCATCGCGCTCCACACAATTCGGAGAGAATCGGTGGGCGCGATGCACGAGTAGAATAGTTTTTTTCATAACTACACTTCTTTTTCAGAAAGCAAGAAGGCCTCTGCCTTTTCTATGTCGGAGGCGTGATCAACATCTAAGATTTTCGAGAAGGGGAATGCCTTCAAGCGGAGTCCGTCAGTGATTAAACCGCGCTGATAATTGCGCATACGACTCTGACCTTCCGCCATGCAGCGACGCAGTGTCGTTAAGGCGGGGGCGGTTAAACCATAGATGCCCCCAGAAATATAGCGGCAATCAGAGGGTGTATCTAAAAATCCCGTAATGCTCAAATCGTCGGTCGTAGCAACGTAGAGCGGTTTCTCATCATCGATGTAATCCGTCACCGCCATGACTCCGTCTGCCTCAGATTTAGCAAAGTAATCCAAGTACGCCTTAAAGTCAGTCTCGGTAAAGACGGTGTCAACCGTAGTCAAGCAGAAGGGGGCATCGGTAAGGTAATCGGCGAGCGCAAAGAACGAGTGCATCGAACTGGGTGTAGTTTGCACCACAAGACGTATCACCTCGCCACCGGGTTGTGTCATCAAGTGGCGCACATGTTGGGCAGCGAGGGGATTAAGGTCGTTGACAATAATCACAATACGCTCAGCGTCACACGCCTGAAAGATACGCACGAGGCGCGTCAAGAGCGGTTCGCCACAGAGTGAGACCAACGCTTTGGGTTGAGCGACTCCCTCTTCTGAAAGTCTGCGCCCCTCGCCCGCAGCAATGATGGCAAATTGCTTAATTCTGCGCTGCATCTTCCATACGCTTCTCGGGGCGTTGCACAAAGTTACGGCGCTCGTCTTCACGGCGATCTTGGTACAACTTGGGCAGGGGATTTGCCGTTACTTCGCCGTCAATTTCGCGGTTGCGGTAAATGTCGATTGCCGCAAAGAGCGCCTGGCGGAACGAGTTCTCTGAGGCGATTCCCTTACCCGCAATGTCGTAGGCCACACCGTGGTCGGGCGACGTACGCACTACGTTCAAACCTGCCGTATAATTGATACCGTCGTCCATAGAGAGCGCTTTGAAGGGCGCAAGTCCCTGGTCGTGATACATGGCAAGGATGCCGTCAAACTTTGTAAAGTGTCCTGCACCAAAGAATCCGTCGGCGCTGTAAGGACCAAAGACGGGCAAGCCCTCTTCTTGGAGTTTCTGAATCACAGGAACGATGATTTCCTTATCTTCACTACCAATCGTACCCTCGTCGCCGTTGTGGGGATTCAAGCCCAAGACTGCCACGCGGGGAGCAGAGAGCAAATAGTCATGACGAAGCACGTTGTAAAGTTGACGCGCCTTCTGCTCCACACGCTCAGGCGTAATAGCAGCGGCAATGTCCTTGATCGCCACATGCGTCGTTACCAACGCCACGCGCATCTGTTCGTTGCAGAGAATCATGAGTGACTCGCCACCAAACTGTGCTTGGAGGTATTCGGTGTGACCAGGGAAATTAAACTTTTCGCCTTGGATAGACGCCTTATTGATAGGCGCAGTCACGAGCACATCAACCTTTCCCGCCTTCAAGTCAGCCACCGCTGCTTCAAGTGCTACGAGCGCCGCCTCTCCGGCATCAGCGCTGGCCTTTCCAAGTGTCACAGCGATTTCGCGGTCAAAGCAATTTACCACGTTGAGTTCGCCGTCAACAGCTTGCGCAGCGTCTTCGATAAGGTGGAAGTTTGTAGTGCTCTCAATCGCCTTGCGGTGGTAGGTTGCAAGTTTTGCAGAACCATACACCACAGGGATGCAGAGGTCGAAGATAGTAGGTTCAGAAAAAGTTTTGAGAATCAGTTCGTAACCCACGCCGTTAGTATCGCCGTGCGTAATGGCTACGCGTATTTTCTTACGAGTGGAGGGCGCATACTGCGTTTCCTCGATGTCGTGAGTGGTTTGTAATTCCATATATAAATAGTGTGGTTATAGTCTGTTGAGAGAAAAATATTTTGGATAGGCAGGGACAGGTTGTAACAGGGGGGAACGTGGGGCGCAACAACACGCCGTAAACCGTTAATCATTAACCGTTCACTGCTAACCATTAACCGTTCATCGTTAACCCTTCACCGTTAACCGTTGCCCCTTCACCGTCAACCGTTTACCTTACAGCCTTTTCCTCCTGCTGCTTCTTCGTACTCAGCAGTCCGCAGGCAGCAAAAATGTCTTGACCGCGAGAAGCGCGAATCGTTGTTGTCAGGCCGTTGTTGGTGAGGTAATCGCGAAACTCCACCATCTTTTCTTCCGTCGCTCCCTTAAAGGGCGTGTCGGGAATGGTGTGGAAGCGAATGAGGTTGACGCGGCAGTCCAAATCTTTGAGCAAGTCGAGCAGCGCTTGGGCATGGCGGCGCGAATCATTGAGTCCGGCAAACACGATGTACTCAAACGTCAGGCGTCGCTGCTTGGGCGCAGACGGGTCGCGGGGATATTTGCGACAGAAGTCGTAACCCTTAAGAATCTCTACGACGGTCTCAATTGAGAGTGCCTTTTCGGCAGGCATAATCTCGGCGCGGTCGGTAGGAATGGGGTGATGCAAACTCACGGCAAGACTGCAGCGACTTTCATCTAAGAAGCGCACGAGTCCCTTTGCCAGTCCGACGGTAGAAACCGTAATACGCTTGGGGCTCCAAGCGTAACCCCACGCTGCGGTCAGCACTTCCGTGGCGCGCAACACGTTGTCGAGGTTGTCAAACGGTTCGCCCTGCCCCATGAATACGATGTTTGTGAGCGTATCACGCTCGGGCAGCGAATAGATTTGGTTTAAGATGTCGGCAGCACTCAACGAAGCGGCATACCCCTGACGCCCCGTCATGCAGAACTTACACCCCATCTTACATCCCACTTGACAACTCACGCAAAGCGTAGCGCGCTCGCCGTCGGGGATATAAACCGTCTCGATGTAGTCACCCTGCGCCGTGCGGTACAGGTATTTCACAGTGCCGTCTACCGAGCGCTGAGCATCGACGGGGGCAGAACAACCCACGGCATACTCCTGCGCCAGGCGCTCACGGGCTACCTTTGAAAGGTTGGTCATTTCGGCAATGTCTGAAACCTTTTTATCGTAAAGCCAACCCGCAATTTGCTTCCCCGTAAAGGCGGGAAGTCCGAGGCTGGTGGCAACCTCCTTAAGTTCGTCAACGGTTAAACCGAGAAGTGACTGCATCATGTTTTTCTACTTAAATCGAATGGTGTGTAGGCGGGGAAAGCGGTAAAAATGGGGTGGGCGGAGCGGCGAAAAAATGCCACTTCCTGCGCGCTCGTAACTACTTGAGAATCGGCACTCGTTTTACCCTTAAAATTATTAGTAACCTTTTTTAAATTACATTACTAATAGTTTTATTTAGGTTACTAATAGTTTTTACGAAAATAGGTATCGTTTTTCGAGCAACCGTTATAGGTATCAGAAAGTATACGCAGCGCGCCACATTCTCTCCCCTCCCGATAACAAGAAAACAAGATTAGGAATCAGGGAAACGTAAGCGGTCCTAATTCCTAATCTTGCAGGGGAGTTGCTGAGTCACGCACTATCGGCAAAGACTGAGAACTCCCACACCCATTGGGAATTCTCTTACTTGTTGTAAAGCAACCACGCGCCGGGGTAGTCGCCAATCATCTGGTCGCGGAGCTGAGCGGCAGAAGCCTTATCGCTGAACGACGCTGCGATTACGCGGAACCAACCTGTCTGACCGTTGATGGTTTCGTTGGTCTTAATCACGCGTGCTGAGTAACCCTTAGTTTGGAGCAACATCTTCAAGCCTTCGGCATTTGCCTGTGTCTGGAAACTACCAACGACTACGCTGAATTCCTTCAACTGGTCGCCGCTCACAACTGTAACACCGCCCTGAATAGTGCGTGTGCCGCTGAGGTCAACGGGGGTAACGGTTGTTGTAGCTGTAGTAGTTGTTGTAGTTGTCTGTGCCACAGTTTCAGTTTCTACGGGCACAACTACTTCCTGAGGAGTTTCTACGGGAACTACAACCTGTGTCTGTGCAACAGCAGTTTCCTGACTCTTCGCTTCTTCATACATCTTGCGGTACATGTCTTCCTTAGACTTACAAGAAGTCATAGCCAACGCGCCGAGGGCAACTGCCAAAAGTGCAAATTTCTTCATAGTGTTTGTGTTATTGGATTGATGAATTTTTCTGTCCTACGAAACTACTGCGGAGGGGCATCGTAACCCACTTTTAGTAATTTCAACGCAAATTTACAACCTCTTAACCGATTAGCACTCAAAATTCCTGTAAAAAAAATATAAACTTGTTTAAATTCTCGCCAAGCACCGAAAATTCTACATAATTTAAGAGTGCAGAGCGAAATTCGCCTGTACATTTGCACCGTGGTTGATGACCACAACAGTATAAACCTTAAACACAAAAATTACTATGAAAGGACTTAGCATTATTGCTGCCTTCGTCGGTGGCGCCGCTGTTGGCGCAGCAGCCGGAATCTTGTTCGCCCCAGAGAAGGGTGTGAACACGCGTAACAAAATCTGTCAGGCGCTTCAGCGCAGAGGCATTCACCTGAAGGATTGTGAACTAAACAAACTCGTTGACGACATTGCCGAAGGCACTGCGACATGTAAAACCACATAACGTCGCGTCAACACTTGGGCGTGCCGACCTCCTCATTCGGCACGCCCTTTCCTCAGAGTTCCACTATTTTATCTTTTCAGCCATGACAACTTCAATCCCCGAATCGGAACTCCTCGGCAAACTTTATGCCGAAGCCAAAGACTCTGCAGCGTATCAATTTAGATACGCACGCCTTGAAGCTGTAAGTAAACTCTCGGCGTTGCTCTCCGTCTTCATCCTCACCATCGTGGGCGTCAACCTCGCCACGTGCCTGCTTATCTTCCTCACCTTCCAGTTGGCATTCTTCCTTGCTTCGGTGTGGGGCAGTCTCTCCCTTGCCATACTCACCATCGTTGGGGTGTACGCGCTCCTCGCCGCCCTACTTTATTTCAACCGCCGCTGTTGGATTCAGCAGCCCGTAACGCGCATGCTTCTGCGTAGTTTCAACCTCCACGATGAAGCGCTAAGCACCAACCCAATAGAAGAGGTAGAACGCCAGAAGGACTACGCGCATTATCAATACCTCAAACACCGCGACAGGTGTACCTCCACCCTCAACAGCGCACTCACCGAAGCGCCCCGCCCTACCCTTGCCGACACCTTCATACTCCTTGCCAAACACAGCACTGCCATTTACAACGGCATCAAACTGGGATTTGACTTTATCCGGCGCCGAAAGGAAAGGTAACTTGTAAGACCATAAAATTCAGCCGTTTCTTTGCCATCTAAAAATAAAGTTGTAATTTTGCACCCGCTATCACGAGATGGTAGCAATTAATTCAAACCTATAAAAACTTTTTATTTAAAATGGCAACTAAGATTAGATTGCAGCGTCACGGCCGTAAGGGCTATGCTTTCTACAGCATCGTGATCGCAGACGTAAGAGCACCACGCGATGGTAAGTTTACTGAAAAGATTGGTACTTACAACCCCAACACCAATCCCGCCACAGTAGATTTGAATTTTGAACGTGCCCTCCACTGGGTAGAATGCGGTGCACAGCCCACTGACACTGTTCGCAACATTCTTTCTGACGAAGGCGTTCTCCTCATGAAGCACCTTAAGGGTGGCGTTCGTAAGGGTGCTTTCGACGAAGCTGCTGCTCAGGCTAAGTTTGAAGCTTGGAAGCAGGAAAAGGCTGCTAAGGCTGCTAAGGCTGCTGACAAGACAGCTGCTGAAAAGAAGGCTGCTGCTGCTGCTCGCCTCGAAGCAGAAAAGGAAGTTAACAAGAAGATCGCAGAAAAGGTAGCTGAAAAGAAGGCTGCTGCCGCTGCTGCAAAGGCTGAAGCTGAAGCTGCTGCTACAGAAGAAGCTCCCGCAGAAGAAGCTGCTGAATAATATTAGCACACTTCCACAAAAAAACAATGTGCCCACCGGTTCACCGAACCTGTGGGCACATTTTCTGTATATAACAGAGATTATACTATTAATCGGGGACAAGCATAAAAGTCAAACGACAAGAATATTGGCGAGTAACGCGTTTATATCATTCCGCAGAGTTTTGTCCTAAGCACTGCAACCCCGAACATCTATTAGAATTACTTACTACCAACAGAGTTATCCAAACAAGTCAGAATGTGTCCCCATGTCAGTTAAGATTAATACAAGTTCTGTATCACGTTGTTCCCAAATTAGCAACCAATCAGATTGTATATGGCATTCCCAGAAACCACTCCACTCACCGACCAATTTATGCGGGCGATAACGCTGAGGTAACGTACCTGTCTCAGCAAGTATCGTTACAACTTCTTCAAACAAAGCTTTATTACATCCTCGCTTCAGACACTTTTTATATGAGCGTTTGAATTGATTAGAGAATAAAATATTGTACATTACTCTTCCAATTTCGCCATTAAATCTGATACACTACTTACTCTGGTCACGTTCCCTTTACGCACATCTTCTATAGCACGCGAGAGTGTTCCCTTTCGTGTAGAACTAGCACGTGCAATAGAAACACCCTTCAAATTACTTAAAATTTTACGCAAACCAGGCAACAAACTTTTGTCTTCTATGTTCAATACTATCTGAGTCATCACTATAATCATTTTCTTTAAAGCGCGAATATACATATAATTTTTCATATATTCTACCCACACCACAATTTTAACACCTCTAATTCTATTATAAAATTAGAGGACACCCTCCTAAAGTCACCACAAAAAAAGCGACAAGATATTATTCTGTACAGTTGTCCAGTAAAGCCACCTCACACAGATACACGTTTTTGAGACAGAAGAATATATTTTCTCACACACAGAAATCACAGAATTTTACTCGCTATATTCGTATTCCGATCCGCATGGTGCGAGAGCAAAGCGACTCGCAGTTCTGTGAGTTCCTGTGTGCAATGATTTTTGACATAAGTATTGAATTGGGGTCCCCAAAATGAGAGTGAAAATAACAATTCTTCAAACGCCTGTATTTCAACTGTTTATAAGTTTGTTATATAGAAGAACAGAAGTACATATTATTTCGGTGGCAGAAAATTACAAACAAATTTGTGACCCAAACAAAAGCGGGTGTGCTGAAATTTCAGCACACCCGCTCACATTATATACTTGTGCGTAAAAGCAGGAATCTTTTACTCCGCTATGCACTACGCACATTGTCTAAAGCAAGTCTTAATCTTGCTCGTTCCACTGCGTACTGTTCCAAGGTCCTTCATGCTTATTCGTTGCAGGAACACCGGGCGTTGGGCTTACGGGAACGCGGTCGCTTGCAGCAATAAGTCCTTCTGTGTGAAGAGCTACTGCACGAAGCGCAGGAGTTTGATATTTTTTCTTTGTCATATCCAAAACTTTGAAATTATTCACTGTATTACTTCAACACCACCTTCTTGCCGTTCACGATGTACATGCCCTTACCGGGATTTACTACGCGGCGACCTGAGAGGTCATAGATAACCTGCTTACCAGCACCTTCTGCGCCAACAGCATCAATGTCGGTAGCAACGCTGTCACCCATCTTGCGGATGCGAATCTTAGAGAGTGCCGCGGGATTAACCTTGACGGGCGAACCGCTGCGAACTTCCATATTCAAATAGAGGCGGAAGGGATTGAGCACCGCACCTGCTGCAACAGGCGCCCAAGCACCTTCTGTGGTAATAGCATAACAACCGTCAAGTTCTGCAGCTGTCTTTTGTTCGTAAACACCAACAAGTTCAAAGTTCATGTAGGCCGAAGAGCAAGTGATAGTTGTGCGGTCTTCCGTGTTGCAGATGGTTGCATCAGTAAGCGAGAGGTTCAACTCCTTGGCAGCTTCTGACTTCGCACGGATAAGATAAGGATGATTTGCATGAAGCGTACCCTCGCTTAAGAGAATAATTTCCATTTCCAATTCATCAATCTGTCCGTCAGTATTTCTGTCGTACGCGTGCATGTCATTGAAGTACGCCACTTCGTAGTCTTCTTCCAATTCGCTCAAAGGAATTTCGAAGGGCAAGAACAACGCATTCCATTCCTGGTTGGGAAGCGTGCGCTGATAAGTAAGCGTACCCACTTCTGCCTCACGCAAAACATTATACTCGGGCAATTCGCCGTCAATAATGTTTAATGTTTCCAAGGTTGAACCAGCAGGAGCTTTCGCGGGGATGGTAAGGAAAGGTCTATCTCTATACTCATGATCAAGATAATGACCAGATTCACGGAATATGCGTTCAGAGTCTAAATGAATATTAACATCTACTTCCCAAGAAGAAGAAGAATGCTCCAATCTATTTTCCCAATAGAAAGTGTATTCACGATTCGAATCATATGGAATCCTGCAATGCGCAGATCCTCCAGCAACCGTTATTTCCACACGTTCAATCTCTATACCATCTCTCATAATGCGGACTGAAGCCCCAACCCCTGCATCTTGACTCATAGGAATGATAGCGACATCCAATTCAGAATAAGCATATCGCCACACAGCATAAGCCACAGCGTCTTCAGTAAGTGTTGCAACACTACCCGCAGCATATTCGTTTTCACCAATTCGCCAAGCCTTGAACACCTTACCCTCGGGAGCAAGGAAGGGGCATTCGGGCAATGTTACCGTGCTCAAAGTCTTCAAGGCAACGAGTGAACCTACACCACCGTTAGCACTAAATGCCAAAGTGTACGGAGTTTCCCAAACTGCAGTGATCGTCGTATTTCCTGCAACTGTAATTACTGCATTAGGTTGGTATTCTACTTCATTTACTGACCACGCCTTGAACATCTTTCCTTCGGGCGCAGTAAATGTGCATTCAGGCAAACGATACTTGCCATTTGCGTTAGCATCTTCCATTTCTCCGGCACCGCCGTTAGCATCAAAGTTAACTGTATACCATATAGTAGGCAACTTTGCAATCGTGTAATGAGAGAGGTCGCCAGATAAGATTTCTGTAAATACTCCATCTTCGTCAAAGATACCACAATCATCTGGTAGAAGAATAGTTTCAGGACCTATTACAGTCGGAGTATCCTGCTCGTATCTCACTTGTATTCCAGGAAGATCTGTGTAAGTTGAAAGGTCTAGTTTTCCTCCCGAATAATAGAGTCGTTTGTTCGTAAGTGTCCCACCGCTGATGGTTGCCACAGCTCCTTCATAGGTTCTGATTGCATTTGTTGCAATGGTACCGCCAGATATATTCAATCTCCCCCCACTACGCACGAGCATTAATCCATCTCTTATAGTTCCTTCCAAAATGCTAACTGTAGCATCTTTAACCGTTATATTTCCATATATGCCTATTAACTCTCCATCCTTATTTGCCGAAGTGTCCGTAATAATCAAATTTGCACCACCGCTAACATTAGGACCATAAACATCACAAGTCAAAGAGCAACCATTGAGGTCTAAAGTAAAATCACCACCAGTGATATACAAATATGGGTCTGCGTTTGTGGTAATACCCGCAACATCCTTTTGCATCAGAATGTAGTTTGCAGAACCTGACATCGCAGCAGCAAGGGCTTCTTTCAATGTACCCGCCTGTGTCAAGTTTGCAAGCGATGTTCCCCAGCGTGCTTCTGTCACCTCACTGCAATGCTCACACACGCCATCTATGTAGTTGTGACCTTGTGTCTCACGAACTTCACTATTGCTGTATGCCTTTTCTGTTGCAGTACAAGAAATGTAACCATAATTCACTTTCGCACCGCCGAGTACGGGATAAGCATCTGTACCGATTGTTTGTCCGTAAGCATTGCCCAACTTGTAAGCAACTTCACCCGAAGCCATCTGCGCTGCTGTTACTGCTGTGCCTTGAGAACTGGCATTAGTTTCTTCTGCTTGATAGTAGCAACCACTCACCTCTCTTAAACTCTGCGTTACTGTAAGACAAGGGTATGTGGTATAACAATTTCTCAACACCGACTGATTGGTTTCACCCGCAAGACCACCTTTCTGATAATGGTCTGTAGTAATAATTAACTCACCTGCAGTGAAGACATTCTCAACTGTACATTGGTCAAACTCACCAGCCAAAATACCAGTACGAACGCTTTCGCCATTATACATATCATTTAAAACAGTTGCATTTATCACACCAAAGTTTCTCACCGTCGCGCGAAAACCTCTGGAGAAGAACCCACCTTCACTGCCATTGGTAACGTGCACATTCAAGTTCTTAACCAGGTGGTTCTGCCCGTCAAAAGTACCTGTATACTTATATCGGGGATAGTCATAAGCGTCGCTGTAAATACCTATCGGAGTCCACTGGCGATTTTCAAGATCAATATCTGCAGTCAATACCGCATTTATATAGTTACTTCCCCTATTTACTTGCGCTGCAAACGAGAAGAGTTGCCCCGCATTACCGATTTCATAATAGCTATCGCTATTGCTATCTACAGCAGGTTCGTATGCGCCACACTTCGTACAAATACCATTTACAAAATTGTGATCACTCTCGCTTGAACATACAGCCTGAATAGTAAATGCGTTCCACTGTTCTTGTAATTGATAATCCGCTACAAAAGCACTCGGAACATAAATAGGCATGCTTAAGTTCATTCTTGCAAAAGCTTCGTTCCATAACCCAGGAGGAGTTGTTGCCAAACAAGTCAGCGAAGTCAATTCGTAACAATCAAAAAACGCATTACTTTGAATTACTGTCAAAGTACTCGGCAATATCAAAGATGTAAAGGAGCAATTACGAAATGCCCACTGACCTATTTCTGTAACCCCTTCAGGAATATTGAAGACTGACAAGTTTCTACAATCAGCAAACGAGTATTCACCAATTCTGGTTACTCCCTCTGATAAATTTACGGTTTTAAGTCCCTCGCATTCGTAAAAAGCGCTCCAACCAATTGTTTGTACACTGGGGGGAAGCGAAACAACAGTAAGACCATCACAAAACCCGAACGCATGTGTGCCCAAGGTGGTAACGCCATTAGGAATAACCACGTCAGCAATTTTATCACATTTGTTAAATGCATAATTACCAACACTCGTTACGCCTGACTTAATGGTCAACTTTACGATTTCATCCTTGCTGGCGAACCATGGAGCAGCTTCATCTTCAAAATTATACATTGCTCCAGTACCTTCAATTACCAATTCGCCATCAGTAAGTGACCAAGTAAGGTTTTCTCCGCAAGAATTCTGCGGTGCGTTATTCTCAATAGTGTACAACTTGTCCTTGCCCGTAACCATGCTGTCGGGGAATTTCAAGTAAGCTTTGTTGCCTTCATTGACAAAAGATTCTCCTGTGGCTTTATACCAAATAGCATCTTCCACATTTAATTGGAAGTAACTATAACCCGTTTCTATGGTGACAGACTGATCAACAGGTGTACCCAAAAGGTATTCAGACGCAGACGCAACTCCTGAATTTGGGAGTTCCGACTCCGCAAGAATAACGGGTATACCAGCAGGAATCTGACTACCCTCTATTTGCTTTAAATCCAAATAATCGCCATCCACTCCAGCTACTGTATAAGCGAATGAACCATCAGGTATTGCCGTTGCATAGGGCAAATAGGATGTAGAAACATTTGTTTGTCCCCACCCTACAATGGGAACCATCATCGCCACAAAGGCGAGAAGGAAAGTTTTTAGTGTGTGTTTCATAATAGATATTTGTTAAAATTAAATTCCCCAAGTTTGATAAATGTACAAAGACCTCGCAGGCAGAGTTAAACTCCACCTGCGAGGTCTTTATTACTGACGCTCACGCACAAGCCCCCCGTTCTCGTAACCGAGAACTATAGCATTTACAGCACAGCTTGCTTGCTTGCTTGCTTGCTTGCTTGCTTGCTTGCTTGCTTGCTTGCTAAAATAAATTGTGACATGAGCAAATTTTGAGTTTAAATTTTGTTTTCCAAATGCAAAGTTACACCTATTTTTATAATATGAGTAACCATTTAATAAGAATGTTTCATTCGAATAATATAATACATTCTGAACTATGGTTATAGGGGGAAAGTCCACACCTGTAAATGCTTCTTATATTCTTCTGTCCTCCCCCTCCCTGCATGTAAAAACAAAAAGGAGAAATGAGATGTCCCCCCCAGGATTTACACCCCGCGAGGACGTTCTCATTTCTCCTTTTTTATTTTTCATTTCTAATTTCTAAACAACTCCCTGTTGCATCATTGCACGCGCCACTTTCATAAAGCCGGCAATGTTTGCGCCCTTTACGAAGTTGAGGTACTCATCCGTCTTACCGTAGCGCACGCATTGGTCGTGGATGTCCTTCATGATTTGATGCAAACGGAGGTCTACTTCCTCGTTTGTCCAACTGAGGTGCATGGCGTTCTGAGACATTTCAAGACCAGAGGTTGCCACACCACCCGCATTCACTGCCTTACCGGGTGCGAAGGGTGTCTTGGTATGCACAAAGTAATCTACCGCCTCAGCAGTACATCCCATGTTGCTGACTTCCGCCACAATCTTCACGCCGTTAGCCACGAGTTGCTTTGCATCTTCCTCATTAAGTTCGTTCTGCGTAGCACAGGGAAGCGCAATATCCACGGGTTGTTCCCAAGGTTTCTTACCGGGATAGAAAGTTGCTTCGGGGAATTCCTCTGCGTAAGGCGCCACAATATCATTACCCGAAAGGCGGAGTTCAAGCAAGTAATCAATCTTCTCACCGCTCACACCCGTGGGGTCGTAAACATAACCGTCTGGACCAGAAAGCGTCACCACCTTCGCACCCAACTCAGTTGCCTTCTTCGCTGCTCCCCAAGCCACATTACCAAAGCCTGAAATAGCCACGGTCTTGCCCTTGATGTCCATATTGTAGTCGGCACACATCTGTTCTACAAAGTAAAGTGCACCAAATCCCGTTGCCTCGGGGCGAAGATTTGAGCCGCCGAATTCCATACCCTTACCCGTGAAGGTACCTGTATGTTCGCGTGCCAACTTCTTATACATGCCGTAGAGGTAGCCCACTTCTCGACCTCCCACACCGATATCACCGGCGGGAACATCCTGGTCGGGACCTACATTACGCCACAATTCAAGCATAAACGACTGGCAGAAGCGCATGATTTCTGCATCGCTCTTACCGCGTGGAGCAAAGTCGGAACCGCCCTTCGCACCGCCCATAGGCAATGTGGTCAAGGCGTTCTTAAAGGTCTGCTCGAAGCCCAAGAATTTCAAGATGCTGAGATTAACAGAGGGGTGAAAACGAATACCGCCCTTGTACGGACCAATGGCATTGTTAAACTGCACACGGTAACCAATGTTGACATGAATTTCTCCCTTATCGTCCGTCCAGGGTACGCGGAAGGTAAGGATTCGGTCGGGTTCTACAAGACGTTCGATAATTTTAGCACGCTCAAATTCGGGGTGCTGATTGTACACATCTTCAATAGAAAGAAGAACTTCGCGAACCGCTTGCAAAAATTCGGGTTCGCCAGGATGCTTCGCAGCCAACTGCTGCATAATTAAGTCCGTCTTCATGGTAAAAAAGGAGGGTTAGTAAAGGCGCATACCCAACGGCGGGAATACGTCGGTAAAGATTGGTAGGTTAGATTAGCGGGGTTCACACGAACCCTATTCACAATGCAAATGTAAAGAAAAAAGGAATACCACCACCTCCCCATCCCCAAATATTTTTGGATTCACAAGAAAACTCTGTGATTTCAGTTACAATTTGTCAGTAAGGCGGGGATAAAACAAAACCTCCACGCTCTACATAGTTGTAAAGCGTGGAGGTTTTATTGTTGTTTTTTTTGATAAATGTCTTACACGGAGTAGTTATCTGTCACAAAAGATTTGCAAGATTTCCGTGAACATCACAAAGACATTCTCCAGAAATAATGCCATGTCTTAAACAGTGGAGACCATAACACCTCTGTGCGTACAAGGTGGCGGAACTGCCATGCACGACGTAGTTTCAACGTCATGCGTTCCAACAAGCGTTCTGAAGTGCCCAGGTCTTTGTGGTCGCCAAACTTACCAAAGTTGCCCCCACTCAATATTTCATTCAACAGTAACTTACCATTGCTTTCATCGATACCACCAATCCAAAATTCTTGCTTTAATCCAAATACCTGATGAAGAACCCACTGCATCGCTGCGAGGAATGTTTCAAGTCCTAAAGCACGAATCACAGACAATACTTTCGCGCGTGCGTCCGCATCCGTATGCGTTGTCAACAAATAATAATAGTCCATCACCTGGCGCAGTCCAATCCCTTCAGCAAACAAGTGCTTTTGCATGTGGATTAACTGGAACACGACATTCAAGCGCCATGAAGGAATATTTATCTTTAAGTCATCCCCTATTGAGCAAGAGTTTTCAAAACACGCGGGAGCCTCATCCACGACAAAACGCTGCAACTCCCGGTTTTTGAAATAACTGTTCATCCATGTAGGAGTGAAATGTACCTCCACCTCAACATGCTCGTATTTCGGAAAATCCACATGGTGATAAAAACAAGGTTGCGCCCCATAATTATGATTCACAAAATCAAGAATTTTGGTGCGACGTTGCGTTAAGTCTCCATATACAAACTTCGCATCTTTCGGCCACACCCAAATATCTATATCCCCCGAATTTCTCAACGCCGGGTCGGGATACATCGTGGCATTCCCCTGCCCTTTCAGAATACAAGTCTTGAATCCCTGCTCCTCAAACCACCTTGATATTTCCGCGCTCTTCCTATTCAGTTCAGCATTCATCAAGCGCAAACGGTCCGCCAAAGTGTACCACACCAATGGCAAATCCCCCGCAGGGCATTGCTCCTTCGGCAACATCTTCAACACGGGCATCGCAACCCCCAACAACGACTGCTGCTGAAGCATCACAAACATCCGCTCCCAATCCTTCTGCGAAGGCGCCACACTAAATTGCGCCTGATTACCGACAATTATTTTGAGGAGTTCAAAGAAAAATTTCATAACAAAAAAGGCAAAGACCGCCTTATTTTACAACACCTGTTTCTATTTCATTCTGGAGAAAGGAGAATACAGATACCACACTCTCATAGTATAATCCACAAGTAGAATCATTCAAACGAGAATTTAACAGAATATTATTCGAGTCTAAAAATATACAGTTACAACATTTTCTTCCTTACCAAGATATCTGTGTCTATAGCTAATAAAGAATTTATTTCTTTTTCAAGCCCAAAGTCAATAAAATGGGAAGATAATTTAGTCGTTCAGAGAATTTAGAAACCAAGACTGGTATATATAATCCCATAAATAAACACACGACAAAAAACACAACATAAACAAGCATAGGGTAACTGACTGCAATATCCATCAAAGCAACCCGCTTATAAATCATCTTGACTGCTATTTGGGCAAATATACTCATCAAAAAAATTTGATATGTATAATCACGAAATGATGAAAAAATTTTGTGTGCATACCTATCAAGGAGTAACGCTATCACTATAGAAAAAGCGATTGCACTCATTGCCACTCCAAATCTAAATCCAATATATTGGAAACATAAATATAAAACAAAAGACAGTGTCATTATTCTATATTTATAAATTTCACATTTATCTACAATAGCATATTTACTTGCAAGCATACCTAAATAAAAATAGACTCCAAACCTTGCGGTATCCCTTAAACAAAGAAAAGTTCCTAGAGGTAAATTATCAACATTCAATTGTAATAAGAACAATAATACTAATACAAATATTGAAGCGAACTTTGATTTAAGGCATAAATCCCAAAGAGGAGTCAACATAAACATCCACATAATCACAGCAACGAACCACATTTCAAGTAAAGGTCCTTCCCTCGGATAAAGAACCGCATGTATAAATTCACTTACAGTAAAAGAAGCGGGTCTTGCCATGTCACCAGGGAAAAGAACTTTCATAATCATTGCAACAATAGTAAACACGACAAAAGGAATTCCCAACCTTTTTAGTTTATCCATTATGATATTTTTATAGGTCCACTTAAATCCATTGTAACAAGAATCGATTCTTGAAGACAAACGAGTCCTATAAAATAAATACCCAGACACTAGAATGAAAAGAGGCATGTGAAAAGAATAAGCAATATCGAATAGTCTTTTCGCAAAAATTGGCATAGTTTCATCCATCTTTAACGGAGAATGCCCTATGACTACCCACAACATAGCCCACCCTTGAAGAATAAGCAACCAGTTTAATTTTTGTTTTGCCATTATTTATTTCCCTGAAAACATTAACTAACACCACATATATTACAAACTCCGTTTGGATATACTTAGCTAATACACTGATTCATATTGCTTCACAATTTTATTCCAAGTGTATTGTTCTTCAGCAATTCCTTTTAAAACCTCAGCATGTTTTATTAGATCTGTCTTGGGACTGTTTAAAATATGGATAAGTTCGTTCACACCCGAAAAATACAATGCTTTATTATGGGTTGTTTCTACATTATACACAACTTTGTAAGCAACTATAGGAATATTAAAAAACATTGCTTCTACCAATGACGGGTTAGTGCCACCGGCACTGTGCCCATGTATATACATCGCAGCATTCTTACGAAGTGCAAAAAGAGTATCTATATCATAAATAGGATCAAGCATTTTAATATTTTCATATATGGAATACTTTTCTTTTAAAACCTTACCATATTCACATCGATTCCAATTACCTATAAATACTATTTGCTTTTCTGTTTTAGAAAAAGCTTCCAACGTAATATGACAATTATTTTCAGGTTCAATGCGACAGACTGTTATCGCATAATCTTTTGCTTTAAGGTTATAGTCTTTCAACACATTCATCTGTTCAGGAATTGTCATATCATTTACTAACGCATGATCTCCTCCATAAGTAATAAGCACAGAATCCTTTCCATACTCATCAAGCACATAGTCTTGTATACCCTTATTATCAGTAACGATAATATTCGCATACTTTATCGCCATTTTTTCTGAGAATTTAAGAAACTTCTTTGCTATTTTGCCCCACTTTTCACGACGATGTTCCAAACCGTCAATATTTATCACGAGTTTCCTCATAGGAAAAAAAAGACGATATAAAGGTAAAATACAACAACCAGAAACACCTAAAACAAGGATTATGTCATGACGCCTTGACGCTTTAATTAGGGATAATATATCATAAAAGATACTATGCACTCCATTTGCTTTCAAATTTATATATTCAAGTCTTGCATCCTTATATTCATATAGTCTATCTTTATACGCCCTACCACTACAATATACCGTATATTGGATCTCAGGTGAACGTAAAGTACCTATAAGATTCTCTGCTAATGATTCAAAACCACCATATTGTGCTGGCACCCCTTGAGTACCAATTATTGCAATTTTTTTCATGACCTTCTCTTTATTAGTCGAGCAGGATTACCAGCCCAAACTTCATTATCAGGAATATCTTTTGTTACAACGGAACCTGCACCGATAATAACATTTTTCCCGATTCTCACAGACTTTGCTATAACCGCATTTACTCCGACAAAAGTATTTTCTCCAATTTCTATCGTTCCTGATGTAAAATGAATACCGTTTTTAGACGTATCTAAATAGTGAGTCAACAAAACACATCCTTTGGTTAGATGCACATTATTTCCAATAGAAATTAGTTCTGGGTACAAAGTATCAAGAACCACCGACTCTCCTATAAAACACTGATTATCAATACTTACCCCCCCCCCATTTAGCCAATTCTCCGCGCCATCTTCCTCGCATAGGAAGACGCATTAAGGAAAAAGCCAGAACTGCTCTCAGATGTTTAAACGATTTACTATTATGGTTATTCTTCATTTTATAAAGATTTATATATTTCAAACAACTTCTTGGCAACACTACCTATGTCAAGACCTTTTTCCATAATAGCATTGCGAATTTCTGCAGAGGTTCCATCCCCTTTAAGAGTTTTATCAACTTCTTCTGCTAACGATGAACCTAGAAATTCTTTACTGATATAACTATTTGGCATATCATCCAGAAGATCTTCTACATTACCAACATTCGTCGACACTACGGGTACACCACAAAACAAACATTCCTTTACTGAATTTGGCGACCCTTCTTGATCAGATGATAAAAGATGAAGATCACAAGCATTCATCCAAATCGGAACGTCCTGCCGTGAAACTCCAATCATAACAAGTTCTTCTATATTTGTATGACCATAGTTTTCGCGAAGAATTTTCATTGTTTCATCAAAACGGTCTTTACGTTTTTGAGTCCTGTTTCTACTGCGATTAGAGTCAACAAATAATATATACCTCTTGTTTTCATCAAGTCCTAACTGCTGTTTACATTTACTTTTATCTAATGGTTTAAAAAAATCTGAGTTACAACCATTAGGTAAATATACCACTTTTGTCCAAGAGGAATAACTTGTAGGTTTCTTAACGATTACCTTGTTAAAGAAAGGGTATAATATTTTAAAATAACGTTTATCTCCTTCTTTATCTGGATCATTCTGAAATGAAATAATGCACTTATTAAAAAAGGCCCCACCTGACAATAACAATATCATACCACTCAAAGCTGAATGGCAGTGAATTAAATCATATTTGTGAGTCAACAAATGCCATGCCAGTTTAAATATTGACTTGAAATGCACCCACATTCCACCATTTTTCTTTCCCACTCTACTTTCAGAACCATTACTAAAAAATATAGTATTCTTCACCCCTAAAGGCACTAATGACTCCACCTGCTCTTTCATAAATATCCCAAAGATGGGATTACTTTGAGTTGGATAATTCGTAGTTACTTGTAAAACTCTCATTTGATTAAAAACTTAGTATTTTACCAAACATAAAACCTTCATTAAAGAGAATCATAGAAAGTAAAACCAAAAACAATGTAAATGGTTTACAAAATTCTTTGCTATATAAGTATGCAATAATCAAAGAGAATGGTATTCCTAACATATATAAGAATCTATATCCTATTATTCCAGCTCCTAATCCATCAACTAATAATATACTTATTGCTATAACAAATATACCTGTACATACATTTAATAATCTTAAACACCAATTTGCAATATTTATTTTATTTTGAGGTATGTAACATTTCCAAATCAAATAAACAAAAGAAATTGATAAACCTATATTTTTAAGATTTTGAGTAAGAGTATATTTCCAATTATATTCAACAACCGTATCTTTTGCTGCATATGCCTCAAAACCCTCAGTTGCCGCTTTAAACACAGACGATTCAATAGGCAACCCTTCTAATGAGGCCATAGAAAGTAAAGTTTCAGCAGAACGCCCTATAATAAATCCGATAACTAATAATACTGATATAACGTATTTATTAAAATTAAAAAAAATCAACGGAGTTAACGCTATTGGTAATAGCATGCTTCGGTGTCCAAAATATGAAAAACAAATGAAAAGTATTCCCCAAATATAACTGATAATAGTTTTATTCTTTTTAGGCACCAAAAGGAAACTCAAACCATAAAAATACATTGCCATCCCCAACGAGGCTCTTGCGTAAGAAAATAACAATAAAAAGAATATAGGGAACACGAATGCTAAAGTATTCCTATTAATTTTTAAATGTTGTGATGTTTTGAACAGAAGTAACAAAGCGAGTCCCCAAATATAAAATCTAAAAACCGTATACGAATTAAAAGAAATCAACCCCAAATAATAATAAAAGGGATCTCTAAATTCTGCTAATGAAGTATAAAAAATACCTCTAAATGTAAAATAATCTGTATCCCAATACGCAAATAGACAAAAGATTAGTATCAACAACCAAGTAAAGAAAAACGTTTGTCTATTTTTCCGAAAAAGGAATCCAAATAGGAATATTACATTCATCAGTACAAAATTAAAAATGTACTGATGTTGGGTTGCCTCAACTTGTTTAAGAAGATTTAAATCTATCATAATAAAACTATTAGGGACAAGTAAATTCTTTAACCCCCAAGTCCCTTAAATATAATCTCAAACACATGATTTAGATCATGCATAACTATACTATTATCCCCTAAACTATGTATTACTATCTTTGTTCATTTGGTAACTTAATTAACGAACCAAAATAAAGGTCTGCCTCCGGCAACCTATTTGAATCAAATCCACTTGCTGTAAAAAAAGTAGATTCACCAAAATAAATTTTACCATCAACATTATACAAATCAACTCTCAGATGAGGTATATCTTTTGATATCTTAGAAGCCAACTCAAACATTTCATCGATATTCTTAGGTTTGGGTACAGTAAACCCATCTGGTGCCATCTTTCCCCTTTTGTTGTATCGTTTAAGTTCCCAATTTTTATCAAAGAAATAAAACTTGGGATCACCTTTTTGCCTATCCATACAGACTAAAACAGAATCCACATATCCATTAAAACAATAGAATTTGTAATCCACAAGATCCTCTTTTTCATCACCTATAAGGACCTCTGCAAATATTTTTTTCTCAATCCCTTTATATGGCCACTCACCTAAAAACTTGTATATATCCATCTTCAAAGATTTTTCAAGTCTCCGTTTGGCATCTTCTTTATCAAATTTACTTTTGTCCTTACAAACGACCACACCTAGATTTCCACCACTATGGTTTGTTTTTAGCACAAATTTATCTGGAAGTTCATCAAAATTGATATCATCAAACTTATCCCAAACACCAAGAGTTGGTATAATGTATTCAGTCCCCAACATTTTACCATAAAAGTCTTTTGCCAAAATTTTATCAACCATTTGAGTATATAAGGGTTTTCTATCATACAATTTTAACCATTGCATTTTCTCATTCATTGTTTTTGGAGTTTTCAAGTTAAGTTTTTTCCCCATATACAAATAGTAGAGAATTTTTAATTGCATCTCATCTGAAAACAGGAAATTCAACTCCTTAACTCCCCTTATAATAAATTTCTTAAAAACATTCATAAAATCTAATATGACTTTTCTCTATCAACTGACTTGTTATATTATTGCACTACAAATTTTGAAAATCATCTTGCAAACATTAGTTCGGAAGTCAACTATATAACTTGAATCACTAAAAGTTACAGGTACAAATTATCCCCAGAAACCAACATATCCTACCACAATTATGAGATTAAGGTCATAACCTTATCTACACTTAGTTCATCTTCTGCTATATTAAGCATTCGTCCAATAGTTCTTCCCTCTGCTACAAAATCTTTATTTAATAATGCAGACGCTAAGATTACAATAGAGTCAGCAACAGAAGTATCTAATCCTGCAATACGACCAAGCGAACTATACAAACAAAGTCCCATAGGCACATCCTCAAGAAGATACCTATGATTCAAGAACATAGGTCCCTTATTTGATGATTCAGCAAAACGTCTGAAACTTTCCATTGCATCAATCGTTAAACTCTCCTCATTACGCCACTTCGCAGCATCAAAATAATTAAGTGGTTCACAACCATATGCCTTTAGCACCTCATTTTTTTGTTTATCAAAATTGTTGATAACGTTAATAACAGATTCCGTAAAAGCTTCTTTGTACATCCAAAATTCTCCCTTACTATGTTCTATACGCGAGGCCGAAAACAACATTCCGATCGTGTGAACTATCATATTGGGATTATGAATTGCTGACTCCAATATATTTGTACGCAGATACTTAGTATTATCAAACATTTTTGACAACATACTCAACACATTATCCTTACGGTTTTGTGGCATTACAGACACCGCATTTCTCGGATTATAGAATGTAATTTTAACATAACTTTCATCCATTATACGACCATTATACGCAGTAGTTTCCCATTCACAATATGTAACATCCTTATCTACATACTGTTTAAATAGCAAACTGCCCATATAACCAGGACAAAGTATTATTGTCTGACCATCTTTGACATATGGACTAATCAACTTGGCAACACTTTCATGCTGTAAGGTTGTGGTCATAACAAATATCACATCAGCAAATTCTATTGCGGTTCTTACATCTCTAGTGATAAGGTGAGGTCTTGCAAAAAACACCTTATTCGTAGTGGTATCCTTTACCTGATAGCCTTGTTCTGAAACAATCGTATCATAAAAAGAAGTATTACTCGTTGATGATGTTTTAAGGAGACAAACATCATAACCTTTTTCAATTAATTTTGCAGCATGAATAAGTCCAGCATTACCACAGCCAACTATTGTAATCTTTTCCATTTTTTACTTGATTTTGAAAAATAATAAACTGTATATAGCAATCTCTTTATTATTGCATCTGATTCATTTTATCCTTTAAAACTGCTATCGTTATATCTCTATGAGCTTCACATTCTACATAGTTAAGAACTTCTACCATTTCTTTTTTAGAACTAGGATAGGGAATTAATCCACGTCGAGACGCTGCATTCAAAAAACGATTGTGATAAGAAGCAAATATGCTCATTATATATCTACTTCTACTTTCTACCCATTGATTAAAACATGTATTTAACAACGAATCATCTGCGATTATACGATTAAAATCTTCATTCTTTTTAAAAAAATCATCCTTCTGTTGCTTAACCATCAATGAGATTGTTGGTTTGTTATTACATTGCACATAAGGGTAAAGTGAAATTTTCGATGCTTCATTTTTAAAATCAATCTCCACAAAATATCCCTCATTCCAAATAGAGTCATATTTATTCTTATAACAAAAACAAAAATTCCCTAAACCATATACAATTGGTTTCCCCTCGTAGTACTCAAATCCACTATAACAATGTTGATGATGATTTACAACAGCGTCAGCACCTAGTTCTATAAAATAGCGATATAACTTTTTCATTCTTGGACTAGGTAAAGAGTAATGTTCATGCCCTCCGTGCACAACAACAAGTACATAGTCTGCATTACTACAAGCATCTTTTATTTGATGATAATTGTCAACAAGATCTAAAGGTGCAGCCCCAGCATTCTTTTGAGTAGCAATGGAAAACTCATTCTCACAAAAGTTCACAATAGCTAAAATTTCTCCACCAATTTCTTTGTACAATATTTTTTGAGCATCATTCAAATTCATCCCACCCCCAACATTGTCAACGTTTTGTTTTCTTAACTCATCCAATGTTGTTAAGCACCCTTCATCTCCAAAATCACGGAAATGATTATTTGCTAAAGTCACACAGTCAAAACCTGCATATTTAATTGAATCAACAACACGTTTTATAGTACGCAAAGCTGGACCACATTTGTTAATCGGTAGGATGTTCCCATCTACTATTGGGCATTCCAAATTAACGATAGAATAATCAGCAGATTCTATAATCTCCTTTACTTCATCAAAAAAAGAAAAATCCCCCTTCTCTATCATTTGCGCTATTTGTTCATGAGGGCAATAATCTCCTGCTATTACAATTTTCATATCATCAATATTCTGTATATATTAAATATATCCAACTTTTTGTAAACTATTTCCAATAGTAATTATTTCCATGGTATGGATGCCTTTGATTCTCCGGTGGAAGTTGCATGTAGTCACCATAGCGTTTTAACAAATACTGATGATACTTTATAGGAGCCATAAACTTTCTACCCTCAAAATCAACTTCAATCATATCTTCAAAAGGATTAAAATTGAAAGTATGTACATCAAACGCTGTTAATGGACCTGCCATACTGTGGTATGCCCCACCGCCTTTTTTCTCAAATAGGGTTAAATACATATCACGATACTTTCGTACAATTAGGTCAAACCCTATTAATCCCTTAATAGGCAAGCAACTCATTAAGATCCGTCTTAAACGAATTAAGAATAGTCTCAGCTTATAAATTGGTAGAATCTCGTCCACAATAGCATCATTTTCATCTTTTGAAGAACATACTTCTATGGTTGGATATAAATCTATGCAGACTCCGTGTTCTTTGCCAATTAAACCATTCTTTGCATATGTATTTTTGTATGATACTCTTGAGAAATGATATGGGTAATTCTTTACTGTATCTACATCACAATATTGGAGCGTCTCCGATTTAAACTCATTCTTAAATCTAAGCATATCTTCAATCGGCATACTTATATCTATATCATCATCCCACGGAATATATCCCTTATGTCGGATAGCTCCTAACAATGTGCCAAAAGCAAGCATATATTTGATATTTTTCTCACGACAGAATCTATCAATTTCAACTAGTATCTCCAACTGAAGTTTTTTGCGTTCTTCTAATGATATTATATTTTTCATTTTATTCTTCCACTATTTAACTTATACTCATAACTATGTCTGCCCTCTTCACGAAAATCATTCTGGTAACGCGCCAAAACGTGCTTAAAAACTTCTTCATATTGAGGGATAAATAAATCATCTTTAGTTTCAAGATGTTGAATTATCTCATTTGCTAAAGTCGCTGTCTGTGACAAATCAGTTTTCCCCTGATTAAAACTAGTACCCTTTATTGAACCTGGTGATACATTTAAAATGCGATTGGTAGTACCACTCTTTTCTAATTCCACATTCACACTCTCAATAAAAATTTTCAAAGCAGCCTTACTAGCTCCGTATACAGAAAAGAATGGCGAAGACATAAAACCTGCTATACTCACCATCACACCACAATAAAAATCTTCAACAGTTTGAATTTTATCATAAAAATGATAGATAAGACGCATAACTGCTGTGGCATTCACATTCATTGAATTGATGATATATTTTTCATCCAAATCTTTGAAGAGCGCCAAGTGACCGAAACCTGCAGTAATTATCAAAGTATCAATGTCGGAAAACCTACTAAAAAACGAAAAATCCTCATTGGTTAAGTCAAATTGATGTGACTCAAATTTAGACTGCTGGTACTCTGCAGGCATTATCGAACGATCAACAATATAAACTTTCTCGCAATCTTCACGCTTAACCAATTCCGTTGCAATGGAAAGTCCAATACCATTTGCACCACCAACGACTAAAACCCGTTTCATATTTCTATAAAATTTTTGCGTTCAGTAAATTGTTGCATGACACTTGACATCGCAATACTTTCATGGCGTCGCCAGCGAACTGTATTGAAGCGTTTATTTAAAATGCAAGACATCCATTCTTGAATTTCATAACGCAATCCCTCACCATCCCATTTATAAAAGAACCTCTTGTTCTGGTTCTGGTCTTCATATCGTAACTCAAAATAGTCAGTCTTCCACCATGGTGCTTCCACATATGCATATCCTTTTGTACCTGAAATGACTAAATTGCCCTCTGTCTTAACACCAAGTCCTAATTTAAATGAACAGACAGCATTAGTATAACTCATAACGCCTTTAGTAAAAATATCTACTCCATTTTCCATCCGAGAGTAGAATCTCACATCCTTATAGTCCGTACCCAATAACTTAAATATTGGTAGTAACGGATATACCCCAGATTCATACATTGCGCCACCTGCCTGCATACTATCAAATTCACGACGCGTCTTGTCTGACAGCAAACGCGACAAAGATGCCTCTACATCAACGACATCTCCAATGACCCCACTCTTAATCATCACCATCAAGTGATTAAAAGCCGGACAATGAGCCGTTTTGTGAGCTTCCATCAAAACGAGTTCCTTGTCTTCTGCTAAATTGTAGAGTTCTATTGCTTGTTGCTCATCTAATACTAAAGGGATCTCACATAACACATGTTTACCATATAACAGAGCTTGCTTTGTCAACTCATAGTGACTCAAATGTGGGGTTGAAATATACACTGCATCTACATCCGTCAATAAATCCTCAAAAGACAAGTATATTTTTTTCAACTGATGATTTTCTGCAAATTGTGCACCAATTTCAACATCTAAATCAAATGCACCTACAATTTTAATTCCATTTACAAAAGATGCTTCAGGGATAAATCGATGCGCAATTTTTCCACATCCTACAATACCTACACGCAATATATGTTGCATTTCCTCTCGCAACATCGTACTAGAGATACCTTCTGTACGTGGGAGATAGACAACTTTACAAAACTCATTTAAATAATCAAACTGTCCTTCCCAATCAGAACCAATTGCAAAAATATCAACATTATACTTCTGTATATCATCAATTTTCTGACCAAAATAATCCTCAATTATAATTTGATCCGCCAGTCCCGTTGCTTTCACGGATTCAACTCGTTCCAACACATTATTACACACATTGAGTTTACCGCGCTCACGATCAAAATTATCATTGGTAACACCTACGATAAGGTGGTCTCCTAACTCTTTAGCACGTTGTAATAAATTAATGTGACCTTGATGTAATAGGTCGTAAGTGCCATAAGTAATAACTTTTTTCATAAGATTAACGCCTCATCATCTTAGGAATCATTTTATTTACAATTGGATAAACACGAAATAAGTAGGTTTCGCCTATAAATTGGGGAAAGTAGATGAATTCAAGCACTACAACAATTACAAAAATAAATGCGAAACAAATATCATAACTTAATGAATCACATCGAACTATAAGGAATGTGACTCCTATTGGTAAAATTGGCAATACAGAACGCCAAGCAATAAGCATTCTCTTTACCACTTCTAATAGAGATGTATCGGTTTTTATAGCAAGAGCCCCCAATTTTATTAAAATATTTGTAACATTTGCCATGACAATTGCAACTGCAACTCCAGAGATTCCATACGAAGAACCTACATAAATACAGATTAATGTTATAAAAACCGAAAGGACACGAAGATAAAAACCCAGTTTTACATATGCCAAACTTCTAAAAAAACAATCAACTAGTCTACCATTAATATTGAATATCACACTAATCGAAACAATCTGCATTATAGGCACTAAATCAATCCATTTATTCCCAAAAAACACGGATATTATTAAATGAGCATTAAAGAAAAATAATGCAAAAAGAATTATAGAAAAAGAATTCAGCAACGAAATTGCCATATTAAAAACACCATTAACTTTCGCCCTATTCTCCTGTAAATCAGATAATATAGGAAATAGCACAGTGTCAAAAATTCCATTTAATTTAGTTGAAATAGAGGAAACGAACCCCGCAGGACGATTGTAGGCACCTAATGTATCTATAGACATCCACTTAGGAAGTAACAATTTATCTAATTGATGCGTTAAATTGTTAAATATCACTCCAAAAGTCAACCACCCTCCAAAAGAAAATATCTCTTTTGTTTCACTTTTCAGAATTCTTAGTTGAGGCCATTTCACAAAAAACGATATGCCCAAAATTTGCAAAATAGTATTAGCAACAGGCAAAACTATAACAGCTGTAAGCCCCCCCCCCTGTGATGCTATAACAACACTGATTACAGATGATATTATGTAAGACAATACACTTATATATCCCACAATTTTAAATGATAGTTCTCTATATAATATGCCATTACCTACACTTATCAAACTATGCAGAAATATGGTAACAGACATTATTCGCAAGGGAATTGTTAATGCTTTATCTACAATTATTTCAGCTAAAAATGGAGCAAAAAGAAAGACTATTAGAGAGGCGACACAACCAAGTAGGCAACTCCATGTAAATGCAGTAGATATAAAAGTATCACTTATATTTTTCTTTTGTATTATTGAAGCTCCCAATCCTGCCTCTGAAATACTCATAACAATCATGATAATTCCTGATAAAGTAGCAAAATATCCAAAATCCGTTTTTGACAAGAGTCTAGATAGTATGGCAAATACGACTATCTCAACAACTCCCATTAAAATCGTTACTATTGTTTGAGTGGATATTCCTTTAAAAAATTGGACCGTCCTGTTTACCATTTAGTTTGCTCATTTAAACGTTTATACCACTCCGCAAATTTTCTCAACCCCGTACGTAAATCCGTTGAGGGTTTAAATCCGAAATCACGTTCTAAAGCGGAAGTATCAGCAAATGTTACAGGAACATCACCTGGTTGCATAGGAACTAATTCCTTGTGTGCGTCAAAATCATAGTCTGTAGGTAATACGCCTGCTCGCACCAATTCTTCTTGAAGTATTGTTACAAAGTCCAACAAATTTTCAGGATTACTGTTGCCTATATTGTATAATGCATATGGTGGAATAGGAAGTCCATCCACTCCAACAGCCTTTTTGGGCGCCTTTTGCATGACACGAATTACCCCTTCAACAATATCATCAACATAGGTAAAATCGCGCTTGCAATTACCATAGTTAAAAATCTTTATCTTTTCACCTTTAACCAACTTATCAGTAAATCCAAAATATGCCATATCAGGACGACCTGCTGGACCATAAACAGTAAAAAAACGAAGTCCCGTTGAAGGTATATTGTAAAGTTTGCTATAAGCATGGGCCATCAACTCATTGCTTTTCTTTGTTGCAGCATAAAGAGATACGGGATTATCTACCTTATCCTCTACACTATATGGAATGTTTGAATTGCTGCCATACACAGAACTTGATGAGGCGTAAACAAGATGTTGCACACCTGTTTTACCACCATCATAACTATGCCTGCAAGCTTCAAGAATATTGTAAAATCCAATAATGTTTGACTCAATATAAACATCAGGATTGGTTATTGAATAACGCACCCCTGCCTGAGCGGCTAAATTGACAACCACATCAAAATCGTATTGTTTAAATAGGGTGTCTATAAGATGTTTGTCTGCAATATTTCCCTTAACAAATTTGAAATTTTCAAATTGTTCTAATTCTTTCAGACGTGCTTCTTTTAGGGAAACATCATAGTAGTCGTTCACACTATCAACCCCTACAACCAAAAAATCTGGACTAACCTTGTATAATGCTTTTACTAAATTACTACCAATAAACCCAGCAGCACCTGTAACCAATATATTTTTCATCCTTTTGTTTTTCTTTCTATAACTGAAATATTCAAATCAACAACGTATTTTTCGGGTAGTGTAACTATTCAAAAAACTAATCCCTTCTAAACAAGTCGCGAGTGTAGACTTTATTTTCTACATCATCAAGCACAGAGTCGTAGCGGTTGGCGATGATGGCTTGTGAAAGGCGCTTGAATTCGTCAAGATTATTCACTACTTTACTGCCGAAGAAAGTAGTGCCATCTTCGAGGGTGGGTTCGTAGATAATAATTTCTGCCCCCTTGGCCTTAATGCGCTTCATCACACCTTGAATACTGCTCTGACGGAAATTATCGGAGTTGGACTTCATAGTCAGACGATAAACGCCAATGACGGGGGTGGTGTGTTGGGGATTGAAAGCTGAATTATACTGATTGTTTTCTGTATAATCGTACCATCCCGCAAGGTGGAGCACCTGATCGGCAATAAAGTCCTTGCGCGTGCGGTTGCTCTCCACAATGGCGGTCATCATATTTTGAGGCACATCTTGATAGTTCGCCAAGAGTTGCTTGGTATCTTTGGGCAGACAATAACCTCCATACCCAAAAGAGGGATTATTATAATGCGTTCCAATGCGTGGATCAAGACCTATGCCCTGAATAATAGCCTGTGGGTCAAGACCTTTCACTTCAGCATAAGTATCAAGTTCATTGAAATAACTCACACGAAGCGCCAAATAAGTGTTGGCAAAAAGTTTTACCGCCTCAGCCTCCTTGAGTTCCATAAAAAGTGTGGGAACGTCTTGTTTAATCGCTCCCTGTTGGAGGAGGGCAGCAAAGGTATGTGCTGCTGTTTCTAACTTTTCAACATCTGCAATCGCTTTGATAGCAGCATTTTCTTCATCAGCAAGTTCCTTTACTTTAGGCATCCCAACAATGATACGCGAAGGGTAAAGGTTGTCGTAAAGCGCCTTACTTTCACGCAAAAATTCTGGTGAGAAGAGCAGGTTGAAGTTCTTACCCTGGAGATTCTCATCTGTGGCAAAACGCTTTGCATAACGCACATACAAACTACGGCAATACCCTACGGGAATCGTGCTTTTGATAACCATCACAGCATCAGGATTGATGCTCAACACAAGGTCAATAACAGATTCTACAGCAGAGGTATCAAAAAAGTTTTTCTGACTATCGTAGTTCGTCGGTGCTGCAATAATTACAAAGTCAGCATCTTTGTATGCTGCGGTAGCATCCAGTGTTGCAGTAAGGTTGAGTTCTTCTTCAGCAAAGTATTTTTCAATATACTCGTCTTGAATGGGCGAAATACGGCGGTTGATTTTATCTACCTTCTCCGCCACGATGTCTACAGCGACCACTTCATTATGCTGCGCAAGAAGGGTCGCCATACTGAGACCTACATAACCAGTACCTGCTACTGCAATTTTCATAATTTTATCTTTTTAGTTGACCGATAAGCAAGTTACCACGTAGACAAAAGGTCTACTGGATAATCCGCATGGTCGTTTTTCATTAACAATTCACAAAAATTCGTCTACTCAATCACTTCCACCAACACCGAGGGCAAAGCTGTTGTCGCCACTGCGGCAATACCTTCAAGTTTTACCACTACGCGACGCTCGTGTTTCTTCGTTGTGCGCAAATAAATGCCTTCTACACCGGCGAAAGGTCCACCGACGACACGCACACGCTGACCTGCTTGAAGGTCAATTTGTTCGGCGTCAATAAACTGCACACGCTCTTTCTGATTTCCGGCAACTGCAATAAAATTCAACATCTGATCGCGCGGCACAATCACTGGAGCACGCCCGATTTTCTCACCCCCTTCATACACATCACGGTGGAGCAAACTGTATTCCAAATCGAAAGGATACTCACGCTTAAGCGCCATCAAACGGTTGTAGGTGGTATGAACAAAGATGTAATTGTTGATTGCCACCTTCTCGTCATACCTAAACTTACCCTGAGCATCACGACGGCGCGTGCGACGCAGTGGCACAAAAGCCTCTAACCGTCCCAGTTCGCGAAGTTTCGCCTGCATCTTTTGCTCCGTGCGGTAAGCAACTACCAGCACATACCAATTTTGCTCATCCTTGGGGAAGCGCACAATCTTGGGTTCGAGGGATTGAGTACGAGGCATGTCAAGATTTAAAGGTTATTGGCGAGTGCTTCATAGAGACAGAGAGCACCACCCTGATGAAAAGTCATCAGGTTTTAGACCGAACTAACGAAAATTTTATTTGTTTGCAAAAAGAAGCCTCATTACTGAGGGGTGAGGAGGTAAAAAATACAAAATTTACAGACTCCCTCCACTTAGGATAAGCGACAAAAGAGCACATTCTCTCCCTTTAACCCGTATGTAACAGTGCAGATAATCAAAGCGTTATGCTCTGTTCCGTCGGGGCGCTTTTTCCAGTTTTACTCCTAAAATTCTAAATCTGAAGCTATTGAATACAATATCCCAGACGGAATTAGGTACAATAATTATGGCAAAGGTAACATTTTTTATTAATATAAGTGTTGTAAACCTTAGAAACTTTCGCCGTAAGTGCGGAAAAGATTTTTCACACCGTGCTGAAAACAGAAGCACATGTGTCAATTTTCGCCATTCAGCAATTCTATTTCACCACCCTAATTTGTAACAATTTCTTACCTTTTTCATCGTCCTTCTCTCAACCGACCTAAAAAACAAGATTTGGATTTCGCTGAAAAATGTATTATCTTTGCATAGCAGAAAAGGAGGTGTTACCCACGCAGGTAACACCTCCTTTTTATTTATCTGATTATCTGAGTAATACGAACCTCCATATATTGCAAATCTATGGGAATTCCTGAAAACTATTAGTAACCTTTTTCGCATAATGTTACTAACATTTTCAAAAAGGTTACTGGAAGATTTTTCTGCGTGAGATTTGCGTGTTAAATTTTCTTAAATAAAGTTAAATGTTTTAAGTCTAAAATCTGATGACAAGAGTCAAGAGGTTTGAAATTTTTGACCTGAGATTTTAAAATTCTGAAGCAGGTTTCAACTCGCGTGAAAATACACGAACCACGACCGATTATTTCAACTTTTCTAACGATTTCGGGGCGCAAAAACGAGTTAATTCTCTGAAAATCAAAGGAAGGCTATTTTTCGCAAAAGTTGGGCAAATAGGGAGGCCACGAAGACAGTTTCGCAAGAATATTTTTCACACAGACGGCACAGATTTACGCAGAGAATCAGCTATTTAGAATCCACACAGAAAGCGACTTATTTCTTCAACTCCATACAGAATGTAGTCCCCTTCGGACTACTTTCTTTCACATAAATCTTACCGCCGTGATATTCTTCAACGATGCGCTTCGCAAGGGACAAACCGAGTCCCCAACCGCGCTTTTTCGTAGTATACCCCGGGCGGAAAACCGCCTTAAATTTATCTTTCGGAATACCCTTTCCCGTGTCACTCACCTCAATGCAAATGGCGTCAGACACGCGGTACATGTAAATATTAATTTTACCCTCGCCACGCATGGCATCTATGGCATTTTTACACAGGTTTTCTATAACCCACTCAAAAAGCGGTGCACAGATGCACGCCGTCACCACATTGTCGGGGTAACTGCACGAAAGCGCCACCTTATTTGAGGCACGCGGCCCGATATATTCCACCACGCGGGCAATCAATGCGCAGAGGTCTTCATCGCGCAACTCGGGTTTGCTACCAATCTTTGAGAAGCGCTCCGCCACTACCTGCAGGCGGTGCACATCTTTACCCAACTCCTCAAGCATTGCATCCTGCGGATACGTTTCTCGCAACACCTCACTCCACGCCATAAGAGAGGAGATGGGCGTACCGAGTTGGTGCGCCGTTTCTCGGGAAAGTCCTACCCACACTTTATTCTGCTCCGCACGCTTTGAGGCAAGCAGGGCAAAGACCGCCACGACAACGAACAGACTAATGACACCCAACTGAATATAAGGGTAATGCGTGAGGCGCGTCAGCATAACCGACTCGTCGTAACACACACGAATCTGCATCGGTATAACCATCTCTGGATCAGACACCTCAACCACAATTACATTTCCCTTCTGCACCATGCGCTGCGCCATGTGTTGCAACACGGCTGTGCTGTCGGCGGCGGTAGGTGCATCCAGTTCGATATTGCGATACTCTATCACTCCATCACGCTCGTCCAAGACAATAACGGGAATATAATTATTGCCGTTCATCACCTTGAGCACCAAATTTAGGTCGGTATTTACATCGGCATGACTCAGCGTGCGCATCGCCTCTGCCCACACCTCCATATTATTACGCTCTTGACGGGAAAGGTCGCGCACCAAGGCGTGAGACACCACAAGACTCGCGATTGCGATAACCACAGCCGCGACGACAAGAATTATTTTGAGTTGCTTAATACGGTCAGACATAGCATTTTACAAGGTAAACCTTGGAAGGTTGCGGGTTGTAGGTCGCTTCGCTTTAAGGTTATAAGGCAATCCTGCCCGAATGGCACCTTAAAAACCTCACATCCTTAAACCCCTCAGCCTCCAATAACCAATTATTTTGGCAAAAATAAAAAACATTGGGGAAAAAGGCGTAATTTTGCGGTTGATTTTTTCGCGCACGTCGCGCACGCGCTTAATTATTAGTTACGTAAACCCCATCATTGCCGACGCCCTTATGAAAATTACATCCGCAGAATTTCTCATCAGCAACAGCCGCGCAGATATGTGCCCCCAAACCACCCTCCCCGAGTACGCCCTCATTGGGCGCAGTAACGTAGGGAAGAGCAGTCTTATCAACATGCTCACGGGGCGCAAGGGACTGGCGATGACCTCCTCCACGCCGGGTAAGACGATGCTTATCAACCACTTCATCGTCAACAAAGAGTGGCTCTTGGTAGACCTTCCCGGTTACGGATATGCCAAGCGCGGAAAGAAGGCTACGGAAAAACTGCAGAGCATTATTGAGCACTACATTCTGGAGCGCGAACAGCTCACGTGCTTATTCGTGCTTATCGACTCACGCCTGACGCCGCAGAAGATAGACCTGGAGTTTATCGAATGGTTGGGCGAAAACGGCATCCCCTTTGGCATCATTTTCACAAAGGCAGACAAAAACAAGGCGGGCGAACTGAAGAAGAACGTCACCCTATTCCTCAACACGCTCAAGGAGCAGTGGGAAGAACTACCCCCGCACTTTATCACGAGTTCTGAGAAGCGCACGGGGCGCGAAGAGTTTCTGAATTACATCGAGCAACTCAACGAGATGACCGCCCAGGGATAAGTTTTTTAACGCTCCCCAACGCGCGAAGATTTCACATACGTCTAAGAACTACGTAGTGCGTTTATCTTCAGCGCCCTACCCTATCTTTTCGCACATTGACTTTTTCTGTCAAAATTATTAGTAACCTAAAAAAAATTATTAGTAACATAATTTAAAATACATTACTAATAGTTTTCACGACAATAGTTGTAGTTTTTCACACGCCGAATTTCCTCAAAAATGCACCAACAATACCCCTCGCGTTTGCTTGAGCAAGCCGTATCAGAAATATCCAAACTCCCCGGCATCGGGCGCAAAACGGCTTTGCGCCTGGTCTTGCATTTGCTGCGTAGGGAGGCGAAAGACGTGCATGCCTTGAGCAAGAGTCTGACCGACTTGGCCGACGGCGTAAAGTATTGCCGCACGTGCCACAACATATCCGACACCGAGGAGTGTGACATCTGCGCCAATCCTCTGCGCGACCGCGCCACGATTTGTGTGGTGGAGAACATCCAAAACGTCATGGCGATTGAAAACACGGGGCAATACCGCGGACTCTATCACGTGTTGGGCGGTGTAATTTCTCCGATGGACGGCATTGGTCCTAACGACCTTGAATTGCAATCACTGGTCGACCGCGTCAACAGTGGTGGCATCGAAGAAATCATCCTTGCCCTCAACCCCACGATGGAGGGCGACACAACAAACTTCTACATCCAGCGCAAAATCGCAGGCAGCGGCGTGCGCCTCTCCGTTTTGGCGCGTGGCGTCAGTGTGGGCGACGATCTTGAATATACCGACGAAGTCACCCTCGGGCGCTCGATTATCAACCGCACACTTTTAAATTAACAGACAAGGCGAAGGGGCAGCCGAAAGCCCCTGCCAATCACCACATTTCATACATCTATGCGCACATTATTTTACTCACTTTGCATAGCCTTTGGCATCCTCATCCTGTTGTTTGAAGAGCACGTTCTGCCCTCCAACTTCATCCCCTCTACGCCCGGCACAGACTACGTGCTCAGTCTCATTTCGCTCATCGTAACCTTCGGCGGCATCTTCATAGCCCTGCGTCTGTTCAAAAAAGAGAAGCAAGAGATGGCGCGCACGGGCGAAGACACTGAGGCGCAACGCCAAGTTTACCTGAAGTGGAACGGGCGCAGACTCGGTATTATCTTCAGCGCCGTTTTCACCAACCTCATTATATATTATGGAGGGTCGTTTAACGAGTCGGCTATGTATAGCCTCATCATCACGCTCATCGGCGCCCTCTTCTGTTGGCCCGAGAAGCGCTAAACGGTAGGACGTTTTCTGCCTACACACTACGACCGCCACAAATTTATCACGCTCAATAAGAAGTCGCCGTGCAAATTTCCATCATCATTGTCAACTACAATGTAAAGTATTACATCGAGCAATGTCTCCGCTCCGTCTTTTCCTCCATCACTACCGCAGGGTTGGAGGCAGAAGTGTTTGTCGTTGACAATGCTTCATCCGACCAGTCTGTGGACTATTTGCACCAGCGTTTCCCGCAGTCGCAATTTCCCAACCTTCACATTATTGCGAATGCCCGAAACGTGGGATTCTCACGCGCTAATAATCAGGCAGTTCACTTAGCCAGTGGCAAATACATCCTTTTCCTCAACCCCGACACGCTTATCACAGCCGAAACCTTGGGCAAATGTTTCCAATTTGCTGAGCAGCAGGCGAACTTTGGTGCGTTGGGCGTAAAAATGTTGGGGTGCGACGGGGCATTTGCCAAGGAATCGCGCCGCGGACTCCCCACGCCGTGGGTGTCGTTCTGCAAAATGTCGGGGCTGACATTACTTTTCCCGAAGTCTAAAATATTTGCGCGCTACTACCTGAGTTTCCTCGACAAGGAAAAACCTGCAAACATTGAGATTATCTCAGGTGCCTTCATGTTTGTTAGTAACAAGGCGCTGCAACAGTGTGGTAGTTTTGACGAAGATTTCTTTATGTACGGCGAAGACATTGACCTGTCTTACCGCATCATAGAGGGCGGATTCCAGAATTTCTACCTGCCGCTCCACATCCTGCATTATAAGGGCGAGAGCACTCAGAAAAGTTCTTACCGCTATGTCCACGTGTTCTACGAAGCAATGCTCATCTTCTTCCGCAAGCACTACGGCAGTCTGAGCAATTTCTTCACCATCCCCATTAAGTGTGCCATCGTTATTCGCGCACTGATCGCGTTAATACGTCAGCAGGTGGGCAATCTTTTCCCGCAGAAAGAGCCCGAACTTACTTTCGGATTCGTCGGTAGCAAAGAAACGTATGCTTCACTCCTACCCCTTGCCGAAAAGTGGTTACTGACCATCGAGCACTTCTCTGAGGAGCGCATCACATCCCTATCATCCGCCGAAATTCCGGCACACATCAATCAACTCATCTTTGATGCCGAGGGTTACACCACAGACGAAGTTTTGCGCCTCTTTGAGCAGTCTAACCACAAGCGTTACCTTTCTATTTTCTCGCCAAAAGCGGGTGTTTTAGTTACGGGTAGCGAGGTGTTTTATTAAGACGGCGGCGACCTTTTCTCAGTCCTTCAATCTCACGCAATTCTCCCACATTTCCGCAGCAGTTATGCCCATTTATTTACGCGCTCTCGAGCCAGAAGACTTAGAGTTGCTCTACACCATAGAAAACGCCCCCGACTTATGGGCGGTAAACAGCAACGTAGAGCCTTACTCTCGCTTCGCCCTGCGCAAATACATCGCCGAGCAGCCCAACGATATTTTCCAAACGGGTAGCATGCGCCTCATCATTTGCCGGAAGTCTGACGATGCCGCCATAGGCATTATCGATCTTTTCGACTTCTCGCCCACCCACAACCGAGCAGAAGTGGCCATCGCAATACTAAAAAGCGAGCGCCAAAAGGGATTTGGCACAGAGGCGCTACACCTTTTAGAAGACATCGCCCGCAAAAAGTTGCACATGCGTATGCTCTACGCCTACATTTCAGAGAAAAATAATCCTGAGAGTCAAAAATGCTTTTTATCAGCAGGTTACAACTGCGTAGCCACTTTACCTGCTTGGCATTACAACGGAGACGAATTTGAGGACGTAAGTTTTTTTCAACTTTTTCTGTAAAAAACTTATCACAACCCTTGTCAATTCAGAAATTAGTTGTACCTTTGCACTCGCAAACAAGGAACAACGGTTCAGAACATTCTGGTGCGGTAGTTCAGCCTGGTTAGAATACATGCCTGTCACGCATGGGGTCGCGGGTTCGAGTCCCGTCCGCACCGCCAGAATTAAGTTCCGAATTTGCACAAGGTGCGGTAGTTCAGCCTGGTTAGAATACATGCCTGTCACGCATGGGGTCGCGGGTTCGAGTCCCGTCCGCACCGCAAAAGAAAATCCTAAGCAATCGCTTAGGATTTTTTTATTTATCATCACCTCCCTATACTTTATAGACCTTCTAGACTCTCTAGAGCATATAGAGCATCTAGAACATCTACCCCCTCAAAAAAACAAAAAATCCCTCCTCAAGCAAAAAAGTTACGCATTTCTTTTGCCCATTCAAGAAAATAGCGTACCTTTGCACTCGCATTTCAGCAAGAAGCGCATGCTTTTCTGAAAATCCCTTGCGGAAATAGCTCAGTTGGTAGAGCACAACCTTGCCAAGGTTGGGGTCGCGAGTTCGAGTCTCGTTTTCCGCTCAAGAACTTTCCCAAGCCCAGGTGGCGGAATGGTAGACGCGCTCGTTTCAGGTGCGAGTGTTTCACGACGTGCAGGTTCGAGTCCTGTTCTGGGCACGAACTACAAGGGAAAGAACTGCAAAACATAACTGGAGAGGTGGCGGAATTGGTAGACGCGCTACTTTGAGGGGGTAGTGTCAATTGTGACGTGGGAGTTCGAGTCTCCTCCTCTTCACTTATTTTGCGGAAATAGCTCAGTTGGTAGAGCACAACCTTGCCAAGGTTGGGGTCGCGAGTTCGAGTCTCGTTTTCCGCTCACATTCTTTTATTTTTTTATCCCTTGCGGAAATAGCTCAGTTGGTAGAGCACAACCTTGCCAAGGTTGGGGTCGCGAGTTCGAGTCTCGTTTTCCGCTCTAAGCAATGCCTCAACTCCTTTAATGCTGCTGTTCAATCCCCACAGGATTGACTTTTTGTTTTTTAAGCAGTAGGCAATGCCGTCACACATTCATACTTTTTATATGAACATTTACGCACGCTACTTCGATCAAGAAACAGTTGCGTCTTCTTTTGAGGAACTCATTACCTTCTTGACCGCCATCCCTGAAATCAGTGTTACTACAGAACTCCTTGACAACGTAAAGGCATACGTTGACAGTCCACTCCCATACCCCAAGCGTTACAAGTTGCGCCCACGCGTTTACTTTATTTTGATTAAGACTAACGCCAAAAACATTCAGGAGTTTAAAAGCAAGCGCATCAAAGACGGGAACACCGCCCCGCACCACACCCCCGCACAAACATACAGAGATGACCGCGCAGCGCAACTCACAGAAAACCTCCCCGGTTGGTATAAAGTAGCGCTCTGCATCAAACGCATGGTGTTTATTAAGGAAATTCAGAAATTCCAATACCAGGACAACACCATCAAAGCGTATATCAACGCCAACTCCCCCTTGGAATGTTACCACCGCCTTACGGACTACTTTAAAACCCGCAAGGATATTGACGCACGCAGTCAAATTCCATCAGCAAAAAGCGATAGTTTCAAATTCCAATACATTGGCGAGAACGTAAAGTTTATTGAGGCATAAACCTTCAATACTACAGCGCAAAAACCTCTACACGCGCACCTCAAAACCCTAACTTTACCGCCACACCACAGAAAACACACAAAGCGCTTTGCCGTTCAAATTCTTTAATGTAATTTTGCACCGCAAAAAGGTTCGGTTCCGTAGCTCAGTTGGATTAGAGCAACGCCCTTCTAAGGCGTGGGTCTTGGGTTCGAGCCCCAACGGAATCACTTTAGATAGCAAGCAGGAAGAAAACATTCTCGTTTTCTTCCTGCTTTTTCTTTTATAATCCCCCACGCTACCGACATCAAATACTCACAGGCACTGCACGCACGTTTTACATTCAAGACAGAAGTACATAAGCACAACACGCCTTTCTCCTCTTTACTCACACCTATAAAATAACGCACAAAAAAAGGATTGAAAACTTAAGTCTTCAATCCTTTTTGAGCCTCTTGTCGGATTCGAACCAACGACCCCGAGATTACAAATCACGTGCTCTGGCCAACTGAGCTAAAGAGGCAATAGGTTTATGAGGCGAACCTCAATTCCTTTATGCAAATTAGAATCAAACTGCGTTGTTTCCCGTTTGCGAGTGCAAAGGTAGCACAAATTTTCAACCTGGCAAACAGTTTTAGCAATATTTTTCGAAAAACATTAAAATTTTGTGCGCGGCCCTGTATTTTTTGGGTTTCAAAGTGCATTTTTCGTAGAAACCACCGGCACGACTAACCATTTTCTACTCCTCAGAAGCAGCAGACGAAACACCCTGCTCCATGTCCACCATATAGAGGCGGAACCCCTCCATAATACAACTGCGGTCTACATCACCACGCACGCCCTCAATCTCTCCCGATGCCGTGTACTGCCACATAATGTAATCCGTACCGTCATTAAGCGTAGGCGCATCCTCACGATAGCGCGCAATCATCCACTGGTAGCCGTGAAAATAATCTACGAGATGCTTGTTGTAGAAGTTGTGGTAGGTATAAAGCAAGGGTTTACATCCGTAGTATTCCTCTACGGCATGCACGAACTGCTTGAGGTCGCGAATAAATTTCTCATGACTCACCCTACCCCTCACTTCAATGTCCACGATAGGCACAAGGTCTTGCTCCTCAGCAAGAACATTTTGCGTCATATTCTTCACCTGACGCTTCCAGTTCACATTGGGGCGATAGAAATGATAACTGCCCACGCGAAGCCCCGCCTTGCGCGCCTCCTGAATATTCCGGCGATACATGCGATCCACCAGCGACTCGCCCTCCGTTGCCTTCATATAAGCATAACAGATTTCATTCGACGCCGCCACCGCATGCCAATCAATCACACCCTGATAACGACTCACGTCTATACCCTCCAAGTAGCGACGCCCCAAATAGAAATTTGAGGAAAGTCCGGGCAACGCTGGCACACCCGTAAGCACATCGCTAAACACAGGGATGATGGGCAGCGCGTCAGGCGTAGAGGTGCGCGCCGGTAGCGGATGCTTTTCCACATCCTTATCCCCTGCGTATGTAGCAGTGCTGACAGAGAGCGACAGCAAAGCAATACACAATATATAATATATAGCACTGCGGTTCATAGACATCTACTGTAGTGGGAAATAAAAAAGGGTGCGCCAAACGCTTGTTAGGCACACCCTTTCGTGTTTTGCAAGAATGCGCATTTACAGAAATGTGCCACACCCTTACTTAATTATCTTCACTCGGATTAAAAGCGGAGCAACTGACCAGGACGGAGCGTGGTCTTCTTGGTGATGCGGTTGATTTTGCACAACTGTGCAACCGAAGTTCCCGTGCGACTTGAAATGCGTGAGAGGCTATCACCCTTGCGCACCTTATAGTAACGACTACCTGAACTTGCCACACTGTTCTTCGTACCAGGACCAGTGAAATAAGTGTCAGACTTTTGCTTGCAGAACATGTAGGTATCACCCGTCACGTCTTGGTTTGCAAAGTCAAAGAGGAACGCGGGATTGATTGCTTCACCCATTACACGCGTTTCAAAGTGGAGGTGAGAACCGAAAGAGCGACCTGTATTACCGCCCAAGCCGATGGGTTGACCAGCCTTTACATCTTCGTTGACATCACAAAGATACTTTGAGAGGTGTGCGTAGATGGTTTCAAGTCCGTTTTCGTGGCGCAACACAATGTACTTACCATAACCACGACGTTCGTAGCGCACGATGCGCACCTTACCGTCAAAGGCTGCGTAAATTGTATCACCCGTCTGCACCTTTACATCAATGCCCTTATGCATACGACGGAAGCGGGGGCGATAACCGAAACCACTGGTCACCTTGCGACTGGTGGTAGGCATACTGAACCCGCGGAGGTCTATCTCAAGACTATCGGGCACATCGGCGCGAGAGTAGCAGTGTGTAGAAGAATTGTCCCAACTCTTATACAGGTTGTCAATTTCTTCCTCCACTTTGAGCATCAAGACCATTGCAACGGAGTCTGCCGCCTGGAGTTTTCTGTCGATAGGAGCCTGCTTGGCAATCAAGTCTTGGCCGACAGCCGTTTGGACTGCGGTGAAGACAACAATTCCTGCAAGCAAGCGCTTCATTGTTGTAAAATTCATAAGCATAAGGGATTAACGGGTGCAAAGTTACGACTTTCAGAATTTTTTAACCAAAAAAACGCGTCATTTTTTTAATAAATATATACGCAGGTTTTGAGAATTTTGAGAAAAACATTTAAAAATTTAAATTTTGCAAGGTAAGAATGACATTCGAGGGTGTTATTTTATAAAATTCAGATTTAAATTAGGAACTACAAAGCAGTTGCAGACATCGCAGAAAAACACAGATTTATTTTTGACATAAGAACATATTTTTTGTTGCACACAGAATCCACAAAATTCACAGAATTATAATGTTTTAATTTAAGGCAATGATTCGCAGTTGACTCAAATTTAGAATCTTGCACTTTAAATGACGCTGAAGGCGTCACCGCTCAGTAACCGGGGCGTGCGCCTTGGCGTACCCCCGGTACTGAACACGCGAGAATCGCACCCTGGAGGGGTGCCCGAGGGGCAGGATGTGTAGGGTGATGGGGCACTCCTTCAGAGTGCGTTCATTTGGATGCACCAACCGTGGGTACTCGCTTTGCCCGCACCCGCGGTTACTGAGCGGAGACGCCTTCAGCGTCTATAGCACGCTTGGCCAACTCCTATATTATTGCCTTAATTTAAATATGGTCTGCAATGAATATGTCCTTATGTTCTTCTGTCTAAAAATCTGTGTTCGCACTCCATGAGCAAACTTATTTTCTGTGAATTTCGTGGATTCTGTGTGTGCCGCCAACCATTCGGACTGCGGACGCAAAATATTGCGTCCCTACTCCTTCGCGCTCCTTTGCGAGAAACAAAAAAAACGTTGCGTGAAACAAAAATATGTCCTTATGTTCTTCTGTCTAAAAATCTGTGTGCAGCCAAAACCATTCGGACTGCGGACGCAAAATATTGCGTCCCTACTATACTCTGTGTCTGCAAAAACTATTAGTAACCTTTTTTAAATTACATTACTAATAATTTTTACAAGGTTACTAATAATTTTTACGAAAATAGGTATCGTTTTTCGTAGTTGAGATTGGGGCATAAAAAAAATAGGCGAAAGAGGATGAAACTCTTTCGCCTACCTGTGTAAAATACTGTTATTATTTCTGCTTGCCCTGGTTGTAACGGTCGTTCAAACCCTTTACAATGTCGGCAGTAATATCAAGTTGAGGATTGTTGTTGAGAATCACGGCACGCGTAAGGATGAGCGTGAAGTTGTGCTCCTTGTTATAGTCGGCAAGGAAGCTCTGAATGCTGTCTTCGAGCGCCTTGTTGAAAGCCTGCTCCTTCTCTGCAAACTGCTGAGCATACTTTGCCTGAAGTTGCTCTACATCTGCCTGCTGCTTCGCAAAGGCAGCCTGAGCGTTATTAAATTCTGTTTCGCTAACGAACTTACCTTCCTGAAGTTTCTGCTGAATTTCAGCTGCCTTGTTCTGAAGGGCAGCAGCCTTCTTACCGATAGTTGCCTGGAATCCGTTGTAAGTAGTTTCCAACTCCTGACGGCAGTCGAGGTAGTACTCATACTGCGCCTGAAGCGTGTCCATATCTACATAAGCCACAGTTATTGCAGGAGCTACCGCGGTAGAGTCATTGCTATTCTGAGAAACCGCTTGATTGTTGCCGTTACACGCCACGAAGAGTGCGCACACTGCGAGAGAAAGAATTTTAGAAATTGCGTTCATAGTTTTATAATAGTTTTTTAGTAAACAAGTAAACGAGGTACGAGTAGACGAGAGCGTACAGAGTTTAGAGTTAAGAGTTTAAAGTTGAGAGTTGAGATTTGAGAGAACTATGTACAATTCCAACCCGCACGGAACTCCTCACTACTAACCCCTCACTACTAACTCCTCACTTCCCCTCGCGCTCCCTCACCCTGTTGGGATTGTCCTTGCGCATCTTGCGGTCCATAGACTGCACGCAGTGTATCCCCTTCTTATTCAGGTTGCGATTGCCGTCAATGTGGGTGTGCACAAACTTCTTACCCACCAATACTTTTATGGCAAGCAACAAGAGGGCTGCGGCAACTATTGCAAGGATGATGAGAAATAATTGAAACATTCTTTGTATATTTGCGACTCAAATCGCCCACAAAGGTAAAACGAATAATTCATATAACCATAATTTTTAAATATTTTAACGAACACCTATTATGAATAGCAACTCAATATTGCAGCCCAAGGCTGTGTTTGACTGTTTTGAGGCCATCTGCCAAGTGCCCCACCCCTCTAAGCGTGAGGAGAAGATGATTGCCTTTTTGGAAAAGTTTGGCAAGGACCTCGGTCTTGAGACTAAGGTTGACAAGACGGGTAATGTCTTGATTAAGAAACCCGCTACGGCTGGTATGGAAGGCTGCAAGACGGTTGTGCTTCAGAGCCACTTTGACATGGTGTGCGAGAAGAACAACGATACCGTTTTCGACTTTGACAACGACGCCATTCAAACTTACATCGACGGCGAATGGTTGAAGGCGAAGGGCACTACGCTTGGTGCAGACGACGGCATCGGAGTAGCGATGCAAATGGCTATTCTTCAAGCTACTGACATTGCTCACGGTCCGCTCGAATGCCTCTTCACTCGCGACGAAGAGACAGGTCTTACGGGCGCAATGGGACTCGAACCCGGTTTTGTTACAGGCGATTACCTCATCAACCTCGACTCTGAAGACGAAGGTCAGATTTTCGTAAGTTGTGCCGGAGGTGCGCGCACCAATGCGGAATTTGCGTTTACAGAAGAAGAACTTCCCGCGGGCTACTTCTGCTTCAAGGTGGGCGTAAAGAATCTTACGGGTGGTCACTCGGGAGATGACATCAACAAGAACCGTGCGAATGCCAACAAGCTCCTCGTGCGCTACCTCTGCAACGAAATGGAGAAGATGGATCTCCGCCTTATTGACATCCAAAGCGGCGGTCTTCACAACGCCATCCCTCGTGAGGGTTGGGCGCTCTGTGCTGTTCCTATGAAGATGAAGGAACAGGTGCGCATTGACCTCAATGTGTATAGCGCTGCGTTGGAAGAAGAATTCCCCCAAACCGAGCCCAACATGCTTTGGGAACTTTCAAGCGAACCCGCAGCAACTACTTGCATCGCACCTGCCGTAGTGAAGCCCATGCTCCTCTCGCTCCACGCCCTTCACAACGGTGTGTATGCCATGAGTCAGGACATGGAAGGCCTTGTTGAGACTTCCACCAACCTTGCAAGCATCCGCAAGCAGGAAGGCAAGATTGTGGTGACTACAAGTCAGCGCAGTTCGGTAGCAAGTGGTCGCGAAAACATGTCATCAGTAGTGCGCGCGTGCCTCGAACTCGGTGGTGCTAAATGCGACACCGGCGAAGGTTACCCCGGTTGGAAGATGAATCCCAAGAGTGAGATTCTCCGCATCGCAACTGAAAGTTACCGCTCATTATATAATAAGGAACCCAAAATCCTTGCCATCCACGCCGGACTTGAGTGCGGACTCTTCAGCGAAAAATACCCACAACTTGACATGATCAGCGTAGGTCCTACCCTCCGCGGCGTGCATTCTCCAGAAGAACGCCTCCACATCCCTTCTGTACAGATTGTGTGGGACCACCTTTTGGATATCCTCAAGAGAGCATAACAATTTTAGTCGTAGAGTCATCGAGTTGTCAAGTCATCGAGTTACCATCCGGATGACACTTGACAACTCGAGTACTTGACAACCTTCGGACGCGATTCCGCATCCGATTCTCATTTCAAAAAAACATGGACATCATCCACCTGCTCCCCGACTCCGTTGCCAATCAGATTGCTGCCGGCGAGGTGATTCAGCGCCCCGCCAGTGTGGTAAAGGAATTGGTAGAGAATGCTATTGACGCGGGGGCTACTGCCATACAAATACATATTGTTGATGCCGGAAAAACCGTGATTCAAGTGATTGACAACGGTAAGGGCATGAGCGAAACAGATGCGCGCATGGCTTTTGAGCGCCACGCCACCTCAAAGATTCGCACCGCTGAGGACCTCTTCACACTCCAAACTATGGGATTTCGTGGCGAGGCTCTTCCCTCTATTGCTGCTGTAGCACAGGTGGAACTCCGCACCCGACTTGCTGGAAACGACTGTGGCACCTGCATTCAAATCGAAGGGTCAAAGGTCATCAACAGCGAGGTGGTGATGTGTCCGCAGGGCTCAAACTTCATCGTGAAGAACTTGTTTTTTAACATCCCCGCACGACGCAAGTTCCTAAAGTCTAACCAAACGGAACTCAACAACATCCTTCAGGAATTTGAGCGCATCATCCTCGCCCACCCCAGCATTGCCTTCACACTGAACCACAGCGACAGCCAACTCTACAACCTGCCGCCACAAAACTTCCACCGCCGCATCATCGACCTTTTCGGCAAGCGTTACGAAAAACTCCTTGTACCCGTCAGCGTGGAGACCTCTTTGGTCACCATCAACGGTTTTGTAGGCCTCCCCTCGAGTGCCAAGAAGAAAGGGTGCGCCCAGTTCTTCCTCACCAACGGCCGCTACATGCGCCACCCCTATTTTGCCAAAAGCATCATTACCGCCTTTGACCGACTCATAGCCGAAGGCGACCAAGTGCCCTTCTTCATCAACCTCACCGTAGACCCTGCGAAACTTGATGTCAATGTGCACCCGCAGAAGACGGAGATAAAGTTTGAAGACGAAGCCGCCATTTTCCAAATCCTACAGGCTGCCGTACGCGAAACACTCGGGCGTCACAACGCTGTGCCCAGCATTGATTTCGACACCGAAAACCGTCCCGACATCCCTGGACTTGGTAGTTTTGAGACCGCAGAAGGCAACCCCTTCTTCACACCTCCTACGATTGAGGTAGATGATTCGTTCAACCCCTTCAACACTCCCGCCGAACGCTCCGAACGTCCTGAGCGCAGCTGGAGTGCTCCCACATCTGCACCCCGAGAGTGGAAAAGTTTATACGACACCCTCATACCGCAGCATGAGGAGGAACCCGCTGAAGAACAAACCTCACTGCTCTCCGCCCTCGGACTTGACAACGAGAGTCTGTGGACGAAGGGAAGCACCGAGGTATTGCAAGTGCGCGGACGCTACATCATCACGCAGACGCACAACGGTTTGCTTATTGTAGACCAACACCGCGCACACATCCGCATCCTCTACGAGCAATACATGAAGCAGTTTGCCACCGAGCGCAGCATCTCACAAATGTTGCTGCTCCCCCTGCTTGTGCAACTCTCGCCCAAAGAAGTAGGCACCCTCTCACTCGTACAAGATGAGTTCGAGAATGCCGGTTTTGAAATCAGTCCACTCGGTGGTGGCGACTACTCCATCCTTGCCGTACCCGCAGGAACGGAGAATGCACACCCCGAGCAAATGCTCGTAGAACTCCTCAACTCCGACATCACTACCGAAAACCTCCACGAGCGCATCACGCACACCATTGCCAACGTCCTCTCACAGCGATCCTCCATCGCCTACGGGCAATACCTCACACAGGCAGAGTGCACCGACCTCCTCGACCGTCTCTTCGACCTCCCCACCTCCACCTTCACCCCCAACGGACAGCGCATCTATGCCGTAATGACAGATGGAGAACTCGCCCACACGTTTGGGTAGGCGCACCAATTTAAAGACATAAGAACATAAGTACAAAAGTTACATGTACTTGTGTTCTTATGTCTCAATTTTGTTTTTAGACAGAAGACATAAGGACAAAATTTTATCTGAACTTATGTCCTTTTGTCAAAAAAGCAGATAGACGCTCTCGCCCGGACGGCGCTCTCCCCAAAAACTAAACCTATTGTAGTAAAAACTATTAGTAACATAATTTAAATTATTAGTAACCTTTTTTAAATTACATTACTAATAATTTTTGCCCTTCGTGACGCACTAATTACCAACACCTTACAAATCCGTAATTTTGTAACGTTTTTCATCTTCGCATAACCCCGTTTTTTGCGGGGTTCCTTTAATAACGCAGAAGGCATCTAAAATATGTTTGGCATTCTATATTACAGCCTATTTTTTTTTGCCCATTAAAGGCGCCATTTCCTCCTCACACATATATCATATAATAAATTCGCCCCATATTTCAGCGAAAAATGCCCTCATCATTTTGTCAAGCAATAAAAATTTACTATATTCGCCACCTAAAATGTGCCTCAATTTGGCGCAACACACTATCGACAATTAATCATTAATAACTTAAACCCTTTTCTTTATGAAGAAAATTTTACTCATGTTGGCGATGCTTCTTCCTTGTGTAGGAGCAATCGCACAGATTCAGCCATCAACAACAGATGATCTTAACTTGTACAAAATCAAGAGCAAGAGAAACATCTATATGGCTGCACATTCAAACCCTACACAGGAGAATTACGGTCGTTTTGCTTTCTATGCTGTTGCTGGTAAGGAAAACACTTATAAAATCTACAGTTATGATGCAGACTTGTGGCTTTCGTACACAAAGGCAAGTGGATATAACAACGGCATGAACTTTGTTAGTTTTGCACAGACGGAGGAAAGTGCCAACGAGTGGTATGTTGCAAAAGAGGGCGACTATTATCAAGTAGCCCCATACAACACCTCAGGTGTTGCTGGTAAATATTGGAATTTCTTCGGTGGTATAAATTCCACGTATTATAGTTACGATGACTATAGAAATACTCTTGGCTTGTATCAGAACGGTGCCGCATCAGACGAAGGTAGTGCCTGGACATTTGAGGTTGCAAATGATGAGACTGCCCCTACAACCCTCAATTACGAACTTACTGATGGTAATGGAAATGTATATACTGGCACATATACTGGCGTTGCTGGCAGAACAAGACTCTTTACTCATCAGAACACCCTTTGCCCCATCACAGATGTAACATGGAATGGTAACACTTACAAGGCGAACATCGCTATTCCCTTCCACACTTCAGGTGTTGTTATCAGCACATTCGGGAGTGATAACATAATAAGATTTTCTGTTAAAGAAGGCAAGGAAATTGCAACGAAGACAGTTCCTACTGTAGAAACGATTAACAACTATCTTTGGAATATCCATCCTTCATTTGCCAACAACACCCTTACATTCTCTATTCAGCATGTTGCAACAAACAAGTTCTTGCATACAACTGCTACATCAGCAGGTCACGAAGATACTACTGTAACATTGGAAGATGAGGGTACACAATTTGTGTATGTAGCCAACAATGGTTTCAAGTATGGCAATCTTTGGCTTTCAACAGGTTCACGTACTCCTGGCGAGCAGTGCTTGGGTATGTGGGACAAATCGCACGATGGTTTAAAGCACCAGATTCACAAGGTGAATAACTTTACAATCACAGATGCAGCAGGCAATGTATATGAGGGTGAATTCAATGGTTATGGATTGAAGAATGAGGCGTTCCTTCCTGCATTAACTGGTGTTGCTGCTGGTGCGCAGGGTGCAACTTTGAGCAACAATAAATGGACAGGATATAACTTCAGTGCAACAATCGACTTCAAATATCCTGTTTCAAAGATGGGTGAGACTCCCAACGAAATCTTGTTGGATTTGTACAGATCACAAACAAGGACTACAACAAAGTACTTGCGTGCTGTAGGTAACAGAGTGAAAGTACAAACTGCTGAAAATGCTGCTGTTGATGTGAATGCTCTTTGGGCGATATATCCATCATACGAGGATGGTAAGTTTAATTTTGCTATAATGAACATCGCTACAGGCAAGTATATCTACTCTGAAGCCGCAAACAATAGTAGCATAATGAACACTGAAGGTACTGCAATCCTTAATGCAACCGGTTCTAAATTCATTATTGCTGGTGACGGTAATGACTTTAGATTTGCCGACCGTGAGAACCTTTTCCTCTCTATCAATTCTGACAGAGATGAAGATGTGTTTCTTGGTGTACACAAAAGTGCACACGGCGGAACACAGATGTCTGCAGCAGTAACAACATCTTATGGTGTAAAGGTAGGCGAAACAACTTATGCTACATTCTATGCTCCAAAGGCTGTAACAATCCCTGAAAACATTGAGGCATTTGCTATTACAGCAATCAATGACGGTTGGGTTACTTTGACTAAGATTGAGAACACAATTCCTGCTAACACAGGTGTGATATTGAAGGCTACAGGGGCGGGTGTATATAACTTCGCAATTACAGAGGATGTTGAAACTATTGAAAACCAACTTGAGGGTACAGTTGTTGCAACATTGGTTGATGGTCCCGCTTATGTTCTTGGTAATGTTGATGGCATTGGTCTTTACTCTGCTAAATTGACAGGCAACAAGTTCCTCAACAACGGTTATAAGGCTTACCTCCCCGCTTCTGTTGTTGCTTCAAACGCTAAGGCGCTCCGCTTCAACTTCGGTGGTACTACAGGCATTGAAGAAACTATCGTTGCCCCCGTATTCAATGCTAACGCTCCCATCTACGACCTCTCTGGTCGTCGTGTAATGAACGCAGTGAAGGGTGGTATCTACATCCAGAACGGTAAGAAGTTCATCGTGAAGTAAGTCCGAATTTATTAACAACACAAATTTATAGAATTATGAAAAAGACATATATTGCTCCCGCTACAAGCACTAAGGACTTGCAGCTCGAAGGCCTCATTGCTGCTTCTGTGAAGATCAATAACGATCCTGAAAAGACAGTTGATACGTCAGTAGGTGGTACACAGCTTGGTAATCAGATTTCAAGCCCCTGGAGCTCTTCAAACTGGGAAAACTAATATTGGAATCATCTAATAATAAATCGGGTAGACCATGAGGTTTACCCGATTTTGTATTGTTATACAAGGCGGAGAGAGGGGTTTTGTTTCTCGCAGAGAGACGCGAAGGAGTAGGGACGCAATATTTTGCGTCCGCAGTCCGAATGGTTGGCGGCACACAGAATCCACAAAATTCACAGAAAATAAGTTTGTTCATGGAGTGCGCACACAGAATTTTAGACAAAATAACATAAGAACATATTCATTGCAGACCATATTTAAACACACTATAATTCTGTGAATTTTGTGGATTCTGTGTGCGATAAAAATATGTTCTTATGTTCTTATGTCAAAAATAGCTCTGAGTTGTCCGCGTGCAAAATTTTTTGACAATTCTGTGAATTTCGTGGATTCTGTGTGCGATAAAATTATTCCGTGCGTCCCTACCAGTAAATTCTGTGTGCAACAAAAATATGTTCTTATGTCAAAAATAATTCTGCGTTGTCTGCGTGCAAAAATTGTTCTTCTGTTAAAGACTGGAGTTCCTACCTACTACTGCAACCTCTACCCTACAAACGCCGTCATTAATTTTTGCCCCTCACCTATTGCCTCCACTAACACCGCGCAATGCTTCTCGGTATTCTTAAAAACAAAATAACAGGATTTTGGCAGTGGTTTTACCATTTTTACAGGCAGGAAGAAATTCTACTTTCACGGCGTCAGAACAGCACACTAAAAAGTTTTGTGTGCAATTCTAAAAAAAATATAAAAAATCTTGGTAATTTGGGATTTCTTCAATAACTTTGCGGTGACCATGTATATACTATAAATTAACTGTTATATAAACATTCCTAACAATGGCAAACGAAAAAAGAGTTTACACCTTCGGTAATGGTGAAGCTGAAGGACGTGCTGACATGCGTAACACGCTTGGCGGTAAGGGTGCTAACCTCGCGGAAATGAACCTTATTGGTGTTCCTGTTCCTCCCGGTTTCACAATCACTACTGACTGCTGTAACGAATACTACGAAGTAGGTAAGGACAAGATGGTTGAAATCCTCAAGAGCGATGTTGAAAAGGCTATCAACCACGTAGAAGGTTTGATGAACAGCAAGTTCGGCGACCTCGAAAATCCCTTGCTCGTATCAGTACGCTCTGGTGCTCGCGCTTCAATGCCTGGTATGATGGACACTATCCTCAACCTCGGTTTGAACGACGATGTAGTAGCTGGTATCATCCGCAAGACTGGTAACGCTCGCTTTGCTTGGGACTCTTACCGTCGTTTCGTTCAGATGTACGGTGACGTTGTTTTGGGTATGAAGCCCGTAAACAAGGAAGACATCGATCCATTTGAAGCTATCATCGAAGAAGTTAAGGAAGCTAAGGGTGTTAAGCTTGACAACGAACTCGAAGTTGCTGACCTCCAGGAACTCGTTGTGAAGTTTAAGGCTGCTGTAAAGGCTCAGACAGGTAAGGACTTCCCCAACGACGCTTACGAACAGTTGTGGGGCGCTATCTGCGCAGTATTTGACTCTTGGATGAACGACCGTGCTATCCTCTATCGTAAGATGGAAGGTATTCCCGCAGAATGGGGTACTGCTGTAAACGTACAGGCGATGGTATTCGGTAACATGGGTGACACTTCTGCAACTGGTGTTTGCTTCTCTCGCGACGCAGGTTCTGGTGAAAACCTCTTCAACGGTGAGTGGCTCGTTAACGCTCAGGGTGAAGACGTAGTAGCAGGTATCCGTACTCCTCAGCAGATTACGCTTGAAGGTTCACGCCGTTGGGCTGCACTTCAGGGTATTTCTGAAGAAGAACGTAAGGCTAACTTCCCCTCAATGGAAGAAGCTATGCCCGAAATCTATGCTGAACTCGATGCCCTCCAGACTAAGCTTGAAAACCACTACCGCGACATGCAGGATATGGAATTCACAGTTCAGGAAGGTAAGCTTTGGTTCCTCCAGACTCGTAACGGTAAGCGTACAGGTGCTGCAATGGTAAAGATTGCAATCGACCTCCTCCACGAAGGCATGATCGACGAAAAGACTGCAATCCTCCGTTGCGAACCCAACAAGCTCGATGAACTCCTCCACCCCGTATTTGACAAGGCTGCTCTCGCTGCTGCTAAGGAAATCACTAAGGGTCTTCCCGCTTCTCCTGGTGCTGCTTGCGGTCAGATTGTATTCCACGCTGACGACGCTACAGAATGGGCTGCTGCTGGTAAGAAGGTGATTATGGTTCGCGTAGAAACTTCTCCCGAAGACCTCGCAGGTATGGCTGTTGCTGAAGGTATCCTCACAGCTCGTGGTGGTATGACTTCACACGCTGCGGTTGTTGCTCGCGGTATGGGTAAGTGCTGCGTATCAGGTGCAGGCGCTATCAATGTTGACTACTATGCAAAGACTGTAGAAATTGCAGGTGTTGTATATAAGGAAGGCGACTTCATTTCATTGAACGGTACTACTGGTCGCGTTTACGCAGGTCAGATTCCTACTCAGGAAGCAGAACTCAGCGGTGACTTCGCAGAACTCATGGACCTCTGCTCTAAGCACTCTAAGCTCGTAGTTCGTACAAATGCTGATACTCCCCACGATGCAACTGTTGCTCGCAACTTCGGTGCAGTAGGTATCGGTCTCTGCCGTACAGAACACATGTTCTTCGAAGCAGAAAAGATCGTTGCAATGCGCGAAATGATTCTTTCTCAGGATTCTGAAGGTCGCGAAAAGGCACTTGAAAAGATTCTCCCCTACCAGAAGGCTGACTTCGTAGGTATCTTTAAGGCTATGGACGGTTGTCCCGTGAACGTTCGTCTCCTTGACCCCCCTCTCCACGAATTCGTACCCCACGATCTCAAGGGTCAGCAGGAAATGGCAGAAGCAATGGGCGTAACTGTTGAATACATCCAGCAGCGCGTTCACTCTCTCGCAGAAGCTAACCCCATGCTCGGTCACCGTGGTTGCCGTCTCGGTAACACTTATCCCGAAATCACTGCAATGCAGACTCGCGCTATCCTCGGTGCTGCTTGTCAGTTGAAGAAGGAAGGCCTCAATCCTCAGCCCGAAATCATGGTGCCCCTCACAGGTATCCTTTACGAATTCGAAGCTCAGGAAAAGGTGATCCGCGAAACTGCTGCTAAGGTATTTGCTGAAGAAGGCGTAGAAGTTCCCTTCAAGGTTGGTACAATGATCGAAATTCCTCGTGCTGCCCTCACAGCTAACCGCATCGCAAGCCGCGCTGAATACTTCTCATTCGGTACTAACGACTTGACTCAGATGACATTCGGTTACTCTCGTGACGACATCGCTTCGTTCCTCCCCGTATACCTCGAAAAGAAGATCTTGAAGGTAGACCCCTTCCAGGTTCTCGACCAAAACGGTGTAGGTCAGCTTGTTGAAATGGCTGTTGAAAAGGGTCGTCAGGTTCGTCCCGAACTCAAGTGCGGTATCTGTGGTGAACACGGTGGTGAACCCACTTCTGTTAAGTTCTGCCACAAGGTTGGTCTCAACTACGTATCTTGCTCACCCTTCCGCGTGCCCATCGCTCGCCTCGCTGCTGCTCAGGCTGCTGTTGAAGAAGCAAAGTAATTCCAATAATAAAGTAGGAGGAAAACAAAGTAGTTTTCTTCCTACTTTCATTTTACAACCGTTTCACCCTACTGCACTGACTGATAGACACTCGACACCTCCTTGAGTTTCTTACTTAAGTCAGATTAAACCCAGTAAACCATGAAATTTTACAGCTGTCACAAATTAAATGCAAATTACGACATTGCATTGAACCATATTTTTTTCAAATCAGCATTTAAAGATTACTTCACTGCGAAGTATAAAATCTGCCCCAGTGGATTAACCATTGGTTGTCATGCTGACGAGAATGAAATCAAATCATTCTGCGTTCTCATTAAGAAATATGGTTACGAGAGTCTTAGCAACAATGGATTTGAATATTCTGATTTAAGCGATTACACCATTAATACATATTATCAGGATAAACTTACTCAAGAAATGCGAGAATATTGCGTTGAGTACCTTGCAACGGTTGATCCAGAATTGTACGAAACAGTAAAGAAATACATTAAGTATTAACACGATTATAATGAGGGTGCGCAACAGCGTACCCTCATTATTTATATACAACGGGCGAGGGACTATGAGCAACGAGCAATGGGCAATGGGCAATGAACTGTGGGCGATGGGGAAAAGATTGAGTCTCAATGCAGCATTGAGGTTAAAGCTATAGAAACAAAAAAAGGATGCACCGCGGTGCATCCTTTTAAGAATATTTGAAAGCTAAATCAATTTGTTTTAACTTTGACTTTTTTACTTAATACCCAACTTCTTAGCAATCTTCTTGGGAAGCGCATCCTTGTGGATAACGATGTTCATAGTCTTGTAAGCAACGAATGCCTTTGTAGCGTAGAACATACCCTTGTAAGGACCGTATTCACCCCATGAGTTCTTTACCATGAAGTACTCTTTACCGTTCTGGTCCTTAGCGAGACCGTAGATCTGCATACCGTGGTCGTCAGTAGTTTCCCAGTTGTCGTAAGCAACCTGACGCATTTCCTGAGTAATCGTCATTTCGTCATCACCAGTAGCAATTACAGCACCCTTGAAGTTGTCACCAGTCCAACGAGCAGCGTCAGAACCAGTCTTGTCGTTTGCCTTACCGTTAGAGGGAACGCTTGCAACACCTGTACGAGCGTTGAAACCCTTTTCACTTACGTCAGAACCCCAAGCGAAAGTGTAACCGTTGCGAACAGCTTCGTCCATTACCTGCATGAATTCATCGAGGGGAAGGTTGTAGCTTTCAGCCCAACGCCAGTTGTCCTGGATTTCGAGGATGAACTTAGAGTAGAAAGGCTGGTGCATGTAGCTTGTGAGAGATACATAGTCATCGGGATTCAAACCGAGTTCAGCAGCGTAAGACTTGGGAGTGAACTTCTTACCATCAACTTCAAACTCTGTGGGGAGTGCACCGAAGTAGTTTGTATAGATAGCGTTCAAGTCCTTGCGCCAAACGGGATTAATTTTCTTAAGCTTACCCTTTGCAAGTGCTTCAACATACGCAGTAGTTACAGCATCGAGCTGGTTAGCATTGAAGAGAGAGTCACCGTAAGGAGTACCAGGAGCAGGCATTGCTGACTGGGGAACGAGACCATAGTTCTTCAAGCAGTAGATAGCATCGTAGAAAGAACCACCCTGTGAGAAAGAAGCATCACCGTGCGTGCGGATAGCCTTGTCTGCGCGGTCCATGTAAGTGTTGAATACAAGGAATGATTCGCAGAGGTCTACTTCACCCTTACCCATACGGAGGATTTCTGATTCAAAGAATGCGAATGCAGAATACGACCAACAAGTACCGCTCTGATTCTGGTCCTTGATAGGAGTAATCGCATTTTCCTTAATTACTTCGTACGCAACAGAATCCTTCTTCTCCTGTGCGAGAGCTTCACCGCCTACTGTCAATGCAGCGAGCGCAATAGTTAAAAATTTCTTCATTGTTAAATATTTAGTTAGGTTTTTTAGGTTATCAGGTTATTAGGTCATCAGGTTTTAGGTTATCAGGTTTTTAGGTTTTAGGTTATCAGGTTGAGAGATTTTAGAAACTTAGAATTTACAGGTTTTGCGAAGCGAGGAATGCTTCTACTTCTGCAGTATGGTAAGGAATACGCTCATCACCGAGGAAGCGGCAACCGTCGGCAGTAATCAGCACATCGTCTTCAATGCGGATACCACCGAAATCCTTGTACGCTTCGATTGCATCGAAGTTAAGGAAGTCCTTGTTGATACCTTCTTTTCTCCAAAGGTCGATGAGGTCGGGGATGAAGTAAATACCGGGCTCGTCGGTCACTACAAAACCTTCTTCAAGGCGACGACCGAAGCGGAGACTCGCCGTACCAAACTGACTGCTGGGGCGCGTTTCAGCATCGTAACCCACATGGATTTGACCAAGTCCCTCCATGTCGTGTACATCCATACCCATCATGTGACCAAGTCCGTGAGGCAAGAACAAAGCATGAGCACCAGCCTGCACTGCCGCCTCTGTGTCACCCTTCATCAAACCGAGGTCCTTCAAGCGTTCCGTCATCAAGCGACATACATCCATGTGCACATCATAATAACGCACACCAGGACGACAATGTGTGAGCGCCAAGTCGTGACAGTCCACAACGATGTCGTAAATATCCTTTTGGCGCTGCGTAAACTTACCCGAAATGGGCGTTGTACGCGTATGATCCGAACAATAATGGTTTACGGTTTCAGCACCAGCATCTACGAGGAGCAAGCGTCCTGCTTCCAACTCACGATTTGAGGGATAGCCGTGAAGCACTTCGCCGTGCATAGAAACGATGCTCTGGAACGAGCAAATAGCTCCGTGAGAAGCAGCAATACCATCGAGTACGCCACCAATATAGCGCTCTGGAACGCCAGGTTTTGCCAATGTCATCGCCGCCGTGTGCATCAAGTAGCCAATATGACTCGCACGTTCCATTTCTGCAATTTCTTCAGCCGACTTCTTTGAGCGCAACTTCACCACCGCATTGATAAGCGCGAGCGAAGCCTCAGCCTTCTGTTGCGAAGGATGGATGCCCGTAAGGTCCATCAACTGAATCATTGTGTCGTGACGGTAAGGTGGCAAGAAATGCACCTTTCTGCCCTGCGCCTTCGCCGTTGAAACGAGCTCTGCCAACTGCGACATGGGAGCAGTCTGCGCCACGCCACTCTGCTGTGCCATTTCGACAACAGAAGTTACGCTGCCGTACCAAACAATGTCGTCAATGTCAATTTCATCTCCCACAAGTGTTTCCACCCCACTCTCGCAGTCAATCACACCCACGAGACCATCGCGGTGCTGACCGAAGAAGTAAAGGAAACTACTGTCCTGACGGAACTTGTAAGCGTTGGCAGGGTAATTCATCGGCGTGTCGTTGTTACCGAAAAGGAGAATCAACCCCTCACCTACCAATTGACGCAGTGCCTGACGGCGCTCTACATATGTTTCTCTTGAAAAAAGCATAATCACTTAAATGCTACGCCCCTGAATCTGCACCTTTATCAAAGGGGCATAGAGAGGCATTTTATAAACTCTTTGCAAAGTTACAATAAATTACTGAATTACGGGAGTGTATCTCTCGTATTTACCCAAATTTATTTAACTTTGCCCTGCACAATTCACTCTTCTATTTCACTATGGGAAATAACGCAAATCATAATAGAGCACTCCTCAGCAATGCCGGACTCGTTTTAGAGGGTGGCGGTATGCGTGGTGTGTTTACCGCAGGTGTGTTAGACTACATGCTTGACGCCAAGATTTACTTGCCCTACGGCGTAGGTGTCTCGGCGGGTGCGTGTCACGGTCTCTCATACATGAGTCGCCAGCGCGAACGCGCTCGAAAGTCCACGCTCGACATCATGTTCACCCGCTCTTATGTGGGGCTCAAATACTGGCGCAAGCAGCGCAGCATCCTTGACATGGACTTTCTTTACAATACGCTGCCACGCGAAATCTATCCCTACGACTACGACACCTATTTCGCTAACCCCGCCACCTATGAGATTGTGACAACAAACTGCTTGACGGGCGAGCCCAATTACTTTACCGACAAGGAAAGCGAAGATCGCATCCTCACCCTTGCTCGCGCCACAAGCAGCCTGCCTTACATCAGCCCGATGGTGGAGGTTGATGGTGTGCCCATGCTTGATGGTGGCATCTCCGACAGCATTCCCTTGCAACGCGCTATTGACTGCGGGCACGACTTCAATGTTGTTGTGCTTACGCGCAACGCAGGTTTCCGTTTCAACTCGGGTTTCTACCGCCGCACCGCCTTCATTTATCGCAAATATCCCAAGTTGCGCGAAACCCTTTCGCGTCGCAACGAGATGTATAACGCGCAGATGGAATTGGTTGAGAAATTGGAGCGCGAGGGCAAGATTCTTGTTATCCGCCCCGAGCGCCCCTTGGAGGTCGGTCGCCTCTGTAAAGACACGGACAAGATGCGCCGCCTTTATGATGAAGGATATGAGGTGGCGAAACGCACCTTTGAAAAATTCTTACAGTAGACAAGTTTATAGGTACGAGCAGTCAAGATGGTCTGCGAGATAAACGAGAAGAACCCCGCCATGTCTTTCTCATTTCTCCTTTCTCATTTCTCCTTTCCCTAAGAGTAGACAAGATAGTTTGCGAGATAAATGATAAGAACCCCGCCAGGTATTTCTCATTTCTCCTTTCTCATTTTTCCTTTCCCCCAGATGGTTCTCCACATCTTCAACCCCTCTCACGACGAAGCTCTCGGTTTTGGTTCGCCCTACTATGTGCCCACAAAAGCGGCGATGCTCCTTGCGCGTGAGCGTTGCACATTGCCCGAACTTTGGGCAAAACCGGGTGATGCCATACTCCTGACCGACGACAGAGAGCGCCCTGTAGCCCACGCTACGGACGCTCCCTTCCTTTATATATATAAGCGCGAACTTACCCCAAAGTTTATCCGTCAAATCACGCGCATTGAGCCCTGGGGATGGAATGCTTATTTGCGCCACACCCTGCGCCGCGCCGGAATTCCTGACGCGTTGCTGCCCACAGATGAGGGGTTGGAACACCGCCGCCGTTTAAGTAGCAGAGAAACGGCGGTCGCCCTACTCCACCGACTTACGGAGGAAGACCACACGCTTGCCGGACAAGCTACATGGTGCACCACGATTGAAGAAGCTTGGCAAGCAGTTCGCACCTACGGCAGAGCCATGGCAAAAGCGCCTTGGTCGAGTAGCGGGCGCGGTGTATTTCGCGTAGAAGCAGAGGACAATGTAATTCCTGCCGACGCCCGCATGCGCAATATTATTAAGCAGTACGGGGGGATTGCCATTGAAGAATTTTACGACCGTGTGCAAGACTTCGCCTTAGAATTTTACGCCCACACGGACGGCACTATCACCTACGCAGGACTCTCCGTGTTTAACACCTCAGTGGGTGGCAATTACTTAGGGCAAGTTGAGGGCACGCAGGCAGCACTGCAAACCCTGCTCGGCGGATTCCTTCCCTGGGAGGTTATCGAGCGTTGCACCCACCGCCTCATCCACCACCTGCAACTGCTCATCAACGGCAATTACACTGGGCCGCTGGGTGTAGACCTTATGATTGTCAGGAAGGAGGAACAGCTGCTGCTCCACCCCTGTGTAGAAATCAACCTCCGCAATACGATGGGGCACGTGGCCCTACTCCTCAACAAGTCTTAACCCCACTTGCGCACTCACAAATTACAACCGAAAAACCGGATGATACGCACCGCTCCACATTGAGCCGATGGCGTATCATCCGGTTTTGTTTGAATTTCATATAGCAGTTGACCCGTATCGGGCAGATGACGCTGAAGGCGCCACACGTCTCACCATTTTCATCCCCCAATTAGACCTGCCAAAAACTAAACCTATTGTTGTGAAAATTATTAGTAACCTTTTTCAAATTATTAGTAACCTTTTTTAAAATACATTACTAATAATTTTCAGTATTTTTAATATATTGATTATCAAGAGATTTGCAAGAACTACGAAAATAGACGCAATTAACTGTTTTTAACATATTTGCAAAAAGAAGTGTCACTCCCCTGCTCTGCCCAATATTTTTCCTTAACTTAGTGCCCGAATTAACTTTATTAACATCTACTAATATTATGGAACAAACTTTGTTTTGGCTCATCCCAGCAGCGTCGCTGTTGGCGTTGTGCTTCGCGTGGTTTTTCTACGCACAAATGAAAAAGACTTCTGAAGGTACGGAGCGCATGGCGTATATCGCCGCAGCGGTGCGTTCAGGGGCAATGTCTTATTTGAAGCAGCAGTATAAGGTTGTGGGCATCGTGTTCATCGGCCTCGCCCTGCTCTTTGCCATTATGGCGTATGGATTCAACCTTCAAAATGCTTGGGTGCCCGTGGCATTCCTCACTGGTGGTTTCTTCTCAGGGTTGGCAGGTTACTTGGGTATGAAGACGGCTACGGCAGCCTCAGCGCGCACGGCGAATGCGGCACGTGAATCGCTCAACGGCGGACTTCGCATAGCCTTCCGCAGTGGTGCGGTGATGGGTCTCGTAGTTGTGGGTCTCGGTCTGCTCGATATTTCTTTCTGGTACTTACTCCTTGACGCCTTTGTGCCCGAGGGTGCTACGCCTACGGCAAAACTTTGCGTGATTACAACGACGATGTTGACCTTCGGTATGGGTGCTTCTACGCAGGCGTTGTTTGCCCGCGTGGGTGGCGGTATTTATACGAAGGCAGCCGACGTTGGTGCCGACCTTGTGGGTAAGGTGGAAGCCAACATCCCTGAAGACGACCCCCGCAACCCTGCAACGATTGCCGACAACGTAGGTGATAACGTGGGCGACGTAGCGGGTATGGGCGCCGACCTTTATGAAAGTTATTGCGGCTCAATCTTGGCTACGGCAGCGCTTGGTGCGGCGGCTTATATGGCAAGTGGCAACGTGGATATGCAATACAAGGCGGTGATTGCGCCGATGTTGATTGCGGCAGTGGGTATCGTGCTTTCATTGGTGGGTATCTTTGCGGTGCGCACGCACGAAGGTGCGAAGATGAAGGACCTTCTTGGCGCGTTGGCGGTAGGTACGAACTTGAGTTCGGCACTTATTGTTGTCGCATCGTTTGGTATTCTCTACTTGCTCGGATTGGAAAATTGGTGGCAGATGGGTTGCACAGTAGCAGTTGGTCTTGCCGTAGGTATTACTATTGGTCAGGCAACAGAATATTACACCTCGCAATCGTACAAACCCACACAGCGCATTTCTGAAAACGGCTTGACGGGTTCTGCTACGGTTATTATCTCGGGTATCGGCGTGGGTATGCTTTCTACTGCCATTCCCGTGATTGCGGTAGTGGTGGGTATTATCGCGTCTTACCTTCTCGCAACGGGAGGTGACATGAGCAACATTTCTATGGGGCTTTACGGCATCGGAACTGCCGCTGTGGGTATGCTTTCTACCTTGGGCATCACCCTTGCTACCGACGCCTACGGTCCTATTGCCGACAACGCTGGCGGTAATGCCGAAATGAGCGGTTTAGGTGCTGAAGTGCGCAAGCGTACTGACGCTCTTGACTCACTGGGTAACACTACGGCTGCCACAGGTAAGGGTTTCGCCATCGGTTCTGCAGCCTTGACAGGTCTTGCTTTGCTTGCTTCATATATTGAAGAAGTGCGCATCGGACTTGAACGCTTGGGCACAACGCAATTAAATATTGACGGCAGAATAGTTGAACTTCAGCAGGCAACATTTGCCGACTTCATGCGCTACTATGAGGTGACGCTGATGAACCCCAAGGTGTTGGCAGGTATGTTTATCGGTGCGATGATGTCATTCCTCTTCTGCGGCCTCACGATGAACGCCGTGGGTCGCGCTGCTTCCAAGATGGTAGAAGAAGTGCGCCGTCAGTTCCGCACGATTAAGGGTATCCTCACCGGAGAAGCAGAACCCGACTACGAGCGTTGCGTAATGATCTCAACACGTGCGGCGCAGCAGGAAATGATTGTACCCTCGCTCATCGCGATTGCCGTGCCCATCTTGACGGGTGTAATCTTCGGCGTGTCAGGTGTGCTTGGTTTGCTCATTGGTAGTTTGAGTTCAGGTTTTGTTCTCGCCGTGTTTATGGCAAATGCCGGTGGCGCGTGGGACAATGCCAAGAAGTATGTTGAAGAAGGCAACTTCGGCGGCAAGGGTAGCGATGCGCACAAAGCAACTATCGTGGGCGACACTGTAGGTGACCCCTTCAAAGATACATCTGGTCCCAGCCTCAACATTTTGATTAAGTTGATGAGCATGGTAAGTATTGTGATGGCAGGTCTTACAGTGGCTTGGAGTTTGTTGTAACTGCAGGTCATGAGGTTTAAGGTTATAAGGTTGTGAGGATGATTCAGAATGAAATTCTCAAGACCTTATAACCTTACGACCTCAAAACCTTTAACCTTAAAACCTTATGAAAATTAAATTTATGCTTGCCGCCCTCTGTTGCGGTGCCTTCGCCTCTTGTTCGCAACCCGAACAGGCGAACTATCAAGTTATTCCCCTCCCCCAAGAAATTAACTTGACGGAAGGAAAGGACTTTGTGTTGAACAAAAAAGTGCAGATTATTGTCCCCGAAGACAATGCGCCGATGTATCGTAACGCAGAATTCCTTGCGGAGTATATCAAGGAGGCAACAGGTCTTGAACTCGGCATCACAACCGACGAAACCGTTTCTCCCGCAATCCGCTTGGCGCTCGGCGTTGAGAATGAAAACAAGGAAGCTTACTTGATGACCATCGAAGCCAACCAAGTGGGCATCACAGGTGCTTCAGAAGCGGGCGTATTCTACGGCATCCAAACACTCCGCAAGTCACTCCCCAAGGGAAATGCTTCTGAAGTGGTGCTTCCCGCAGCTAACATTTACGACTATCCCCGCTTCTCATACCGCGGTGCACACTTCGACGTGTCACGTCACTTCTTCCCCGTCGACTCCGTGAAGCGCTTCATCGACATGCTTGCGCTCCACAACATCAACCGCTTCCACTGGCACTTAACAGATGACCAGGGCTGGCGCATTGAGATTAAGAAGTATCCCGAACTCACAACCGTGGCAGCATACCGCCCCGAAACGGTCATTGGTCGCAACAGCGGTGAGTACGACGGCACTCCCCACGACGGACATTACACTCAAGACGAAGCGCGTGAGATTGTTGCCTACGCTGCTGAGCGCCACATCACCGTCATCCCCGAAATCGACCTCCCCGGTCACATGCAGGCGGCGCTTGCTGCTTATCCGCAATTCGGATGTACGGGAGGCCCGTATGAAGTTTGGAAGATGTGGGGCGTATCTGAGAATGTGCTCTGCGCAGGTAACGACGAAACCCTCCGCTTTATCGAAGACATCTTCACAGAAATCATTGACATCTTCCCCTCTGAGTACATCCACGTAGGGGGCGACGAATGTCCGAAGGTAAGATGGACTACCTGCCCCAAATGTCAGAAGCGCATCAAGCAGCTCGGCATTAAGGGCGACGCGAAGCACTCTAAGGAAGAATACCTCCAGAGCTTCGTTATCAACCATGCCGAAAAGTTCCTCAACAGCAAGGGTCGCCAAATCATTGGTTGGGATGAAATCCTCGAAGGTGGTCTTGCGCCCAACGCAACTGTACATTCATGGCGCGGCATCGGCGGTGGCATCGAAGCAGCTCGCCAGGGTCACGACGTAATCATGTCGCCCACAACATTTATGTACTTCGACTACTACCAAACTAAGGATACCGACAACGAACCCCTCGCAATCGGTGGTTACCTCCCCTTAGAAAAGGTATACGAATTCGAACCGCTCCCCGAAGCATTGACTTCTGAAGAAGCGAAGCACATCATTGGCGTGCAGGCAAACCTTTGGACGGAATACATCCCCACTTACAGCCACGTAGAATACATGGAACTCCCCCGCATGGCGGCACTCGCAGAAGTGCAATGGTGTATGCCCGAACAGAAGAACTACGAGCAATTCCTCCAGCGCATTCCACAGATGGTTAAGACCTACGACATGAAGGGATATAACTATGCGACACACGTGTTTGACGTCACCGCAGCGTTTAATCCTGACACCGTAAAAAATGCGTTGATGATTACGCTCAAGACCATTGACAACGCCGATGTTTATTATACCCTTGACGGCACAGAACCTACTTCAAAGTCTGCGCTCTATAAGTCGCCCATCGCCGTTACAGACTCTTGCACCTTTAAGGCGCGTGCCATTCGTGGCGAAAAGTTGGGTCGTGTGATTGGTGAGAAGGTGATGTTCAACAAGGCCAGCATGAAGCCCATCAAGATGCTTCAACCCGTCAACAAGCAGTATGAATTTGGCGGCGCTCCCACACTCGTAGACGGTCTTAAGGGTAATGGCAACTACAAGACTGGACGCTGGATTGCCTTCTACCGCAACGACATGGAGGCAGTAATTGACCTTCAGAAGGAAACGGAAGTAAGCAAGGTGGCGATTACTACCTGCGTAGAAAAGGGCGACTGGGTGTTCGACGTGCGCCGTTTTGCGGTGGCGGTATCGGCAGATGGTGAAAACTTCACCGAAGTTGCGGCAGAAGACTTCCCCATCATGACGCTCGACAACCCCAACGGACTTTACGACCACGCACTGACCTTCACTCCCGTCACTACGCGTTACGTCAAGGTCATTGCCGTTCCCGAACACACGCTTCCCGAATGGCACGGAGGTAAGGGTCATCCCGCCTTCCTCTTCTTGGATGAAATCGAAATTCAATAATGTTATGAATCTTGGCACCGAGTACGTAAACATTTCCCCACTCGGTGCACCAAGATACTATTCAATAGTTACAATCATGAAAAAAAGTTTTTTAAGTCTCGTATCATTCGCCCTCAGTTCGCTCTTGGCGCTTCCTGCTGTGGCACAGAACGAAACTATAGTAACCCTTTCGGGTAATGCTTACGTTACAGAAGGCAACGCTCACATTGACGAAGGTCGCTCTGCCATCCGAAATTGGAACAACCCTGAAGCGGTAATCAGCTTTTACTTCAAAGTAGAAAAGGCTGGTAAGTTTGACCTTGCCCTTAAGGCAAAGGGACATTCGCAAATTGAAGTTTCTTTGTTGGGCAAGACCAAGAAGGTAAAGCTCAACAGCGATGAACTTACCGATGTCAAGGTGGGTTCGTTCAAGGTGAAGCAGGCGCAATACGTTAAGGTGGACATTCGCGGTAAGAAGATTCTTCAGGGTGAAAAGTTCGGTAACGTAGCAGCACTTCTCGTTGGTGGCGAAGTAGGTCCCGTAGTTTGTGTGAACGAAAAGTTCAGCACGCACTTCGGTCGCCGTGGTCCTTCGGTGCACTTGGGTTATCCCTTCCCCCGCGGAGAAAAGATTGAGTGGTTCTACAACGAGGTGGTAGTTCCCGAAGAAGGTGACATCCCCAGCAGTTACTACATGGCGTGCGGTTTTGGCGAAGGTTATTTCGGCATGCAAAACAACAGTCCTCATCCCCGCCGTATTCTCTTCTCTGTTTGGAGTCCTTTCTCTACAGACAACCCTGCGGAAATTCCCGATTCGTTGCGCGTGCAACTTATTAAGAAAGGCGAAAGAACTAAGGTCGGAGAATTTGGTAACGAAGGTTCAGGCGGTCAGAGTTACATGCACTATGAATGGAAGGCAGGCGAACGTTGCCGCTTCTTGATTGGTGTGCGTCCCGACAAGAACAACACTACTGTTTACACCGCTTATTTCTATGACAACCATGAGAGCAAGTGGGTGCTCGTAGCTTCTTGGCGCCGTCCTCAAACGAACACTTGGTACACCAACGCTCACTCTTTCTTGGAAAACTTTAACCCTGTGATGGGTTATATTAACCGCAAGGCATACTACCAAAACCAATGGGCGCGCACGGTTGACGGAAAATGGATTCCCTTAAAGAATGCCCGCTTTACATGTGACGAGACAGGCCGCACAAAGATGCGCCTTGACTACACGGGTGGTACTACCGACGGCGGTTACTTCCTTTCTATGGGCGGTTTCTTCAATGAATACTTGACTACAGGAACCATGTTCGAGCGCACGGGTAACTTCACAGAAGCGCCCGACGTAGATTTTTCTACTCTCAAGTAAGATTTTAAGCGAAAGAAGTATCTTTTTGCAAGGTGTATGTAAAAATTATTAGCAAAATGCTTTGTTGTTTGCAATAATGCTATTACATTTGCCAACGAAAAGAAACAAATATGAGAACATTTGCTATACATAACGGTTGGTGGCGTATCTTACAACTCTGAAAGTCGTAAGCAGGAACCTCTGTATGTATAATTAGGAATACGAAAGGGCACTCCGTCGGACTTGCGACGTGAGTGCCTTTTTTAGTTGACTAGTAACAAGGTACGAGTAAACGAGACAGTTGCCGAGATAAACGAGCGTCTCATTCCGCATGGTATTCCTAACAACTCTCTCCTCACTCCTCACTAACTTTACCCCCTTAAAACCTTAAAACCTTACCTCCTTTATTATGACACAAAACTTTACTGTATCTCCTGAAGGCTATTACGGACAATTTGGTGGTGCACACGTACCCGAAGCATTATTGAAGTGCACACAAATATTGGCAGAAAATTACCGCCGTTACATAGACGGCCCCGAATTTCAGGCAGAGTTTCGCGCGCTACTCAAAGACTACGTAGGTCGCCCCACCCCGCTTTACCGTTCTGAGAAGTTGAGCGCCCTGCACGGGTGTTCCATCTACTTAAAGCGCGAAGATTTGTGCCACACCGGCGCGCATAAAATCAACAATGCCCTTGGGCAAGCACTCTTGGCGAAGCGCATGGGTGCAAAGCGCATTGTGGCAGAAACGGGTGCCGGTCAGCACGGCGTGGCTACGGCTACGGCATGCGCGCTGCTCAACCTTGAATGCGTCGTTTACATGGGCGCAGAAGACATTGTGCGTCAACATTCCAACGTTCAGAAGATGCGCCTGCTCGGTGCTAAAGTCAAAGCTGTAACAGAGGGTAGCCGCACACTCGAAAACGCCGTCGATGCCGCACTGCGCGAATGGAGCAACAATCCCGAGGAGATTTATTATCTGTTAGGTTCTGCCGTTGGCCCCCACCCCTTCCCCGATATGGTGGCACGCCTGCAAAGTATTATTAGCGAAGAGATGCGTGCGCAGTTGTTGCAGACGGAGGGTCGCGAGTTACCGGATTACGTCGTGGCGTGTATTGGCGGTGGCAGTAATGCTACGGGAAGTTTCTTCCACTTCCTCGACGAACCCAGCGTGCGCCTTGTGCTTGCCGAAGCAGGCGGAAAGGGTTTGACTACGGGTAAACATGCGGCGTCTTTAACTTGTGGCGAAGAGCGTGTGCTTCACGGCGCAAACACGATGGTACTTTCTCACGAAGATGAATTAGCGGGAGGACCCTATAGTATTTCTGCGGGATTGGATTACCCAGGCGTAGGTCCGCTTCCTGCTCACCTTGTGGCTACGGGGCGTGCTACGGCGCTTCCCATTTCAGACTCAGAAGCGCTTGATGCGGCATACGAACTCAACCGCATGGACGGTATTCTTCCCGCCCTCGAATCTGCTCACGCATTGGCGGCACTCCACAAAATCAAGTTCAAACCTACGGACGTTGTAATTCTAACCTTGTCGGGCAGAGGTGATAAAGATTTGGAAACCTACCTGCTCCACGCCGAAAGGATTGGGATTGGGTAAAGAAAACTTGGGTTTCTCACGTGCGTATAGGGTAAAAGTTTTAAATTTGCAGAGATTAACAAACCAAGAGGAGTTGCCGGTTAAAATTTAGGTTACTTCTCCCGCGTGACCACCATGACTTACAAACAAGAAACGATAAAACCCTACAGTCAAGAAGGCGAGAAGGGCAAGCAGGTAGAGCAGATGTTTGACAACATTGCCCATAGTTATGACCTTCTCAACCATGCCCTTTCACTTGGAATAGACAAACATTGGCGCAAGGCAGCAATTGCTTCGCTGCGCCCTTATGCTCCGCAGCGCATCCTTGATGTTGCAACGGGTACGGGCGACTTTGCCTTGCTTGCCGCAAAGATGTTGCACCCAGAGTCACTTGTGGGTGCCGATCTCTCAGAGGGAATGCTCAAAGTGGCACGTGAAAAGGCGCTGCGCAGTGAGTATGCACGCGCGCTGACTTTCCAAAAAGAAGATTGCATGGACTTGAGTTTTGCGGAGGGTAGTTTCGACGCCGTTACGGTAGCCTACGGTGTGCGCAACTTCCAAGACCTTGACCGCGGACTTCGAGAAATGCACCGCATCTTGCGCCCCGGTGGTCGCCTCGTAATTATCGAACTCACTACGCCTCAGCAATTCCCCATGAAGCAACTCTTCCGTTTCTATTCTCGAGTGTGGATGCCGTTTGTGGGTAAGTTGGTGTCAAAAGATAAGCAGGCGTACACCTATCTCCCTGCCACAATGGAAGCGTTCCCTCAAGGCGAGGTGATGAGCGAAATTTTAAAGAAAGCAGGGTTCCAAGATGTGAAATTCAAGCGCTTCACTTTTGGCCTCAGCACACTTTATACGGCGGCAAAGTAGTTTTATCTTCTTGGCATTCTAAAGAATCTATATTTTCTATAGCACCTAGAGAATATTAAAAGTAATGGAAGCATACGGATTAGTGGGCCACCCCCTCGGACATAGTTTTTCGGCGGGTTACTTTGCCGAGAAATTTGCTCGCGAAGGGATTGACGCCACTTATACTAACTTTGATTTTCCCGACATTGCCCAACTCACGGCGCTCATTGCCGAGCAGCCCAATCTGCGTGGGGTAAATGTGACCATTCCGCACAAGCAAGCGGTGATTCCTTTGCTTGACGCATTGAGCGAAGAGGCGCGAGAAATTGGCGCAGTCAATGTAGTGCGCATTACGAGAGACGCCGACGGAACGGTTTGCACTAAGGGTTTTAACTCCGACGTAATTGGTTTCACAGAATCCTTACGCCCCCTGTTGCAACCGCATCATCGTAGTGCGTTAGTCTTGGGTAGTGGCGGCGCGTCAAGAGCAATTGTTTACGGATTGCGGAAGTTGGGAATTTCTCCTACTTATGTGAGCCGCACTAAGGCAGAAGGGCGCTTGACTTACGAAGAACTGACGCCCGAAGTCTTAGCCGCTCATCACGTAATCGTAAATTGTTCGCCCGTAGGTATGTTTCCGCATGTGGATGAGGCACCCAATTTGCCTTACCACTTGCTTACGCCCCTCCACCTCTGTTACGACCTTGTTTACAACCCACTTGAAACGACCTTTATGAAGAAGGCGAGCGCACAAGGAGCGATTGTGAAAAACGGACTTAAGATGCTTCATTTGCAAGCTGAGGCAGGTTGGAAATTCTGGCAATCTACGGAAGATTAAGCACGCTCTAATTTTTATTTTCCTCCCACTTATGAAAACCCTTTTCCTTGTTATTGGCAAGACTATTGATAAGCATCTCGTGGCACTCATTGATGAATACGTGCAACGGGTAAAGCATTATCAACCCTTCGACCTTGAGGTGATTCCGGAGTTGAAAAATACGAAGGCGCTTACTCCCGAGCAGCAGAAGGAGCGTGAGGCAGAACTCTTGAAGAAGAGTTTGAAGGACGGTGACTACATCGTGCTTTTGGATGAGGGAGGTAAAGAGTTTAGAAGCATTGACTTCGCCCGCTATTTGGAACAGAAGCAACAGACCGTGCCGCGCCGCCTCGTCTTTATCGTAGGTGGTCCATACGGATTCTCACCCGATATTTACGCCTTGGCACGCGAGAAGGTTTCGCTCTCACGCATGACCTTCTCTCACCAGATGGTGCGCCTCTTTTTCGTGGAACAATATTACCGCGCTATGACTATAATTAAAGGCGAACCCTATCATCATGAATAGAGTGCTTATCTTTATACTATGGGTGGCGCTCCTGAGTGGTGCAGTCTCAAAGTCTGCCACCGCCCAGGAGCGTTTTCGCATTATGGAGTATAATGTGGAAAACCTCTTCGACACTATTCCCGACGCCCTCAGAAACGACCGCGCCTTTCTCCCTGACGGCGAACAGCATTGGACACCCGAGCGCTACTGGGCGAAACTTGGGCGACTCGCTCGGGTAATTGCTGCGGCGGGAGGTGATGTTCCGGTGGAATTGGTGGGACTCGTGGAGGTAGAAAACGACTCTGTCATCACCCACCTCACACGGCGCACATCACTAAACCGATTGGGGTATGAATATTTGATTACCGAAAGCGCCGACCTCAGAGGTATGGACGTCGCCCTGCTTTATCAGCCCGGCAGGTTCCGACCTTTGCGCAGCGAAGCCCTTCGCGTTCACACCGAGGTGGGAGTAGGCCCCACGCGCGACATACTTTTTGTAGAAGGCCTTTTGCCTACGCTCGACACGCTCTCCGTCTTCCTCGCCCACTTCCCCAGTCGTCGCGGGGGCAAGCAGGTTACAGAAGCGCAACGCTGTCGGGCGGCAAACCTCATCCGTCAGAAGGTAGACAGCATCCAACTCCGTCGCCCCGAAGCACTCATTATTATAATGGGCGACTTGAATGATGAGGTGCAGAACGCAGCATTGAGCGAGAGCATGGGCGTTGTGCCCGCAGATAAGTACAACCAAGAAACGGAGACGGCAGACGCTGCGGCGCAAGCGCTTTACGACCTCACGCCACACTGTGCGGAACATCCGAATGTCAGGGGCACGTATTATTATCAGCAAGAGTGGAACTGCCTTGACCATATTATTGTGTCGGCACCCTTGCTCCGTAGCCAGGCACCCTTGTTTACGCCCACGGGCGAGTGTCGGATTCTCGCCTACCCCTTCCTCGTGGAGCAGGGCGGCACTCCGCTTTCGCCCGAAGTACGACCTCGGCGCACCTATCTCGGCACGCATTACCACGGAGGCGTAAGCGACCACTTCCCCCTACTGATAGAATTTGTTTTAAACGGACTTTAGTAAAAATTCCTCCTTAAAAGAATTTTGCCCTGTGCCCATCAGACGTTGCGCACAGGGCTTTTGTTATGCACAAAAACTGAGAAATTTTCTATTCTACGCAATAAATGTTTGTTTCTGAGAATAGTTTTTAGCCGAAAATCTAATCCGAAAAATAGAACACAAATGTTTTGTTTGCCGAAACTCGGTATATGAAATAAAGTTTCTAACTTTGCACTCGTAAACCGAATTAAATCCGTGACATGATTGACGAAATTACGATTAAAGATATGCTCGCGCTGTCCAGTCAGTACACCTATGCTTGCGAGGACTTTATCATTGTGAGCGACGCCGAACAGGTAAAGCAGGGAATGACGGTTGGCGACAGCGAATACGCTCAGTTGATGGACGCCATCTTCCTTTTCATCCGCGAGGGGCAAGGCGAGTTAGAAATCAATGGGATTACGACTGCCGTATCGGCGGGCGATATTGTGGTGTGTAAACCCAATTCCACCTTCCGCCGTGAGGTGGAGATCGACAACGGAATTCGTGGCAGTTTCATCGTAGTTTCTCGCCGCATGCTTATGGACTGCATGCCCAACACGCAGATGATTGTCGGGGCGCTCTTAAACCTCGACCGCTCCTTCCACGTCTTGCGCCTCTCGGATAAAGACCAAACCATCTTTAGCCACTACGCTGCGCTCCTACGCATGAAGTTGGAAGACAGCAACCATGCTTACCACGCGGAGGTGATTCACCTGCTGGTAAAGGGTTTGATTTGCGAACTCATTGGGGGACACATGCTCGAAGAACTGGCGGCAAAGCAGTATGAGGTGGGGCAAAGCGAAAAACTCTTCTTGCGCTTCATTCACTTGCTCGAAACGACCCGCCCACGCCCCCGATTTATTGAACACTATGCCGCGGAACTCTGCGTAACTGCTAAGCATCTCTCAGAGGTATGCAAGAAAGTGTCGGGGCGCACTGCCCTGCAGTGGATTACGGAGTTTATCATTAACGACATCCGTTACTACCTGCTCCACACCGACCTTTCGATTAAAGAAGTTGTCTACCAGTTGCAGTTCCCCAACTCCAGTTTCTTCGGCAAGTACGTACGCACCCACTTCGGAAAGTCGCCCAGCGAATTGCGCCGCAGTGGCGGGAAGTAACAAGGATGGTTTGCCGTGACGCCGACGCCTTAATTTAGGGCGAAAAATGGTGACAAAATTTGGATTTTACAAGCAACAGATAATCAGCACGCCTACGAAGGCGAAAATTATTAGTAATGTATTTTAAAATATGTTACTAATAATTTAATAATTTTTACGAGAATAGGTTTAGTTTTTCGGGCAACGCAGATGGGGGCATAAAAAACAGCAACGGACAAGCACAACCGAGGGTGGTTTGCTTGTCCGTTGCTTGTTGTTATCTCCGTGTGCGGGATTAAATCACGTGGATGCCTCGCTCTTCGCAAAGTTTGAGACCGAGGTCCTTAAGTTTAAACTTCTGAATCTTGCCGCTACCCGTCATGGGGAATTCCTTGATGAAGAAGATGTAGCGGGGGATTTTGTAGCGTGCAATCTTGCCGGCGCAGAAGTCGCGCACGTCAATATCTGCCATCTCTACGCCTTCGTGGAGGATGATGAAGGCACCCACCTCTTCGCCATAGCGCTTTGAGGGAATACCTGCCACTTGCACGTCCTTGATACCCTCCATCTTGTAGAGGAACTCCTCAATCTCGCGCGGATAAATGTTTTCGCCGCCGCGGATAATCATATCCTTGATGCGCCCCGTGATGCGGAAGTTTCCGTCGGGGTCTTTCACGCCGAGGTCGCCGGAATGGAGGAAACCGTTTTCGTCAATCACTTCTGCCGTAGCTTCAGGGTTCTTATAGTAACCCTTCATCGTGTTGTAACCACGGTTACACATTTCGCCCTGCACGCCTACGGGACATTCTTCTCCCGTTTCGGGGTCGATGACCTTAACTTCCGTGAACTCAAATTCGTGACCTACGGTAGTGCAACGCACTTCAAAGGAATCGTCAATGCGGGTGTGTGTCATGCCTGGCGAAGCTTCTGTAAGCCCGTACACACTCGTTACGCGCATGAACATCTTCTCTTCCACCTGTCGCATGAGTTCGATGGGGCAAAGCGAACCTGCCATAATGCCTGTGCGGAGGCTTGACATGTCAAACATGGGGAACATCGGGTGGTTCATTTCTGCGATGAACATCGTGGGAACGCCGTAGAGCGCGGTGCACCTTTCTTTGTGGATAGAGGCAAGCACGACGAGCGGGTCGAAGCGTTCTACCATGACTTGCGTACAACCGTGCGTGAGGCAGTTCATCGTGGCAAGCACTACGCCGAAGCAGTGGAAGAGGGGCACACAGACGCAGAGTTTATCGTCTTGCGTAAACTTCATGTGCTCACCCGTGAGGTAGCCGTTGTTACTGATGCTGTGGTGCGTGAGCATTACGCCCTTGGGGAAGCCTGTTGTTCCCGAGGTGTACTGCATGTTTACCACGTCGTGGCAATCTACTTTCTGCTTTGCCTCTGTGAGTTCTTCGTCGTCAATATTGCTTCCGAGCAACAAGATTTCTGCGGTGTTGTACATGCCGCGGTATTTCTCCTGCCCGATATAAATGACGTTCTTCATCTGGGGCAGCGTCTTGCTCTTGAGATAGCCGCGCTGACAGGTGCGGAGTTCGGGAAGGATGTCGTAAACCATGTTCACGAAATCGTCATTTCCGCGGTCGCCATTCACAATACAGAGCGTGTGCATGTCCGAGTTCTGACACACATATTCCAACTCCGCGCGCTTGTAGTTGGTGTTTACCGTAACCGCTACGGCACCAATCTTTGCACAAGCGTAAAGGAAGGTGAGCCAGTCGGGCACATTTCCCGCCCAAATACCTACGTGCGTGCCTTTCTCCACACCGATGGAGAGCAAGCCCTTTGCCATGTTATCAACACGCTCATTAAACTGCTTCCAAGTGAAGCGCAAATTGCGGTCGGAGTAAACAATATATTCTTTGTCTGGCGTGGTGGCAGCCCAGTGCTCCACCCATTCGCCGAGGGTGCGATTAAAGAGTTGCATAGCGTGATCCTCCTTAAATATATTTTGTTAAATAGGAGTGTAAACCACCGCCAAAATCTTTGCTGCCTGACCTTCAAATCCATGAACGTGGTGGGGCACGATACAATCGTAATAGATAGTGTCGCCCGCCTCAATGACATATTTTTTCTTGCCGTGTGCCACCTCAACAGTGCCTTCCATTACAAAGATAAACTCTTCGCCTTCATGAGAAGAAAGGGCATAGTTAAGGTTGTCCGTAGTGTCGATGTCGATAATAAAGGGTTCCATGTGACGGTCTGCCTTTGACTTTGACAAAGCACGGTAGTGCATGTGCGTGCGAGCATCCATTGAGTTATTGGAGAAACTAATGGTGTCGCTCGTTTCCTGCTTGCGACAAACTACAGCACCGTGGTCGTCCTGGTCGTCCAAGAAAGTACCGAGACGCACGCCAAGTGCGCGTGCAATCTTAATCAGCGGAGCCAATGAGGGAATATCTATATTATCTTCAATACGAGCAATCTGTTCTTCAGCCAACCCCGTGCGCTCTGCAAGTTCTGCCACACTAATCTCACGAGTTTCTCGGAGCGCCTTAATCTTTGCGCCAACAATCTTTGTGCTATCCATGGTTTTGTTTTTGTGTTATTTTGTTAAGAGATTAGCAAAAGTACAAATAATTTGTTAATGTCCTTATGTTTTTAGCAATAAAAAAGGCACTCCCCAAGGATGCGCCTAATTTTATACCTAAAGAAGGGTTTCAATAGCGTTTGTTGTAACCCGAATGGAGTCTCCAATTACGGATGATGCCACGAAGCAAGAGACTATAGGGTTGGTAGAAGAAGCATCCTACGATTATCATATACACCATGATGTATAAAAATTTCAAGAAGTCCTCATCTTCATTTTTGAAATAAATTGAATCTAATATAAACATCGTTTTTACCCATACATAACATGCCATGGCGCCCAATAGAAATATTGCGACGAGATAAAAACAGAGGTGCAGTTTATTCTTAATAGCGACTCCTTGAAGCAGCGTGGTCGTGCCCATTTTCATAAATGCCAATACGATTCCCAGAATCAAACAGAAGATACTTAAGAATATTTCAAACCCACCCCCTTCGTAAAAGTATTGACACAATCCGCCAAAGATACAAAAGATACACGCCACAATCATGTAGCTGTTCATGGGATGCTGCTCGCCATAAGTGCGAACGCCCAATCTTAATCGGTGTAGTTTTCCCCCTCTTGCCATATTGTTTTTGTTCGTAAAATAAGAGTCATTCCAGCGTGTATCAGCGGGCGCTGAAATGTAACAATTTTTCGCTATAATACACTCCGGATAATCAATAACTTAGACCTACCAAAAATTATTAGTAACATATTTTAAATTATCTTACTAATAATTTTTTTTAGGTTACTAATAATTTTTACTACAAGTAGTTTAGTTTTTTCTGCAACGGTTTTCGGTATTCGTTTACTGCTCCCCGGTAGCAAAAAACTTGGAGGCAACGGCGCTTTTACAGTTTTGCTTTTGGGGAGTAAAAATTGAAAGGCGCACAGTGTCGTGCGCCTTCCGTGAGATTCCCATGTGGGATTACTTTGTCAAATATTCAGTCACATTCTTCTCAATGCGCGCTGCGAGGTCTTCGCCATCTTCCTTTACGAATGCCTCACCTGTGATGCGTTCGTAGAGTTCCATGTAACGCTCAGAGATGCTCTTCACGATTTCAGCAGTCATTTCGGGCACCTGCTGGCCTTCCTTGCCCTGGAAACCGTTGTCCATCAACCACTCACGCACAAATTCCTTTGAAAGCTGCTTCTGAGGTTCTCCTGCTTCGAAGCGTTCCTGATAACCTTCAGCGTAGAAATAACGGCTTGAGTCGGGCGTGTGAATTTCATCCATGAGGTAAATCGTACCGTTGTGCTTACCAAATTCGTACTTGGTATCTACGAGAATCAAACCGCGTTCAGCAGCAATTTCTGAGCCGCGCTGGAAAAGAGCAAGGGTGTACTTTTCGAGGAGTTCGTATTCTTCGGGAGTAGCCAAGCCCTGTGCCAAAATTTCTTCCTTAGAAATATCAGCATCGTGCTCACCGATTTCAGCCTTAGTAGTGGGCGTGATAATAGGTGTGGGGAACTTCTGATTTTCCTTCATACCTTCGGGAAGACGTACGCCACAGATTTCACGAACGCCGCTCTTGTAGGCACGCCAAGCCGAACCGCAAAGATAACCACGCACAATCATTTCAACGGCAAAGCCTTCGCAACGAACACCTACTGTTACCATGGGGTCAGGAGTAGCCATTTTCCAGTTGGGGCAAATGTCGGCAGTAGCGTCAAGGAACTTTGCGGCAATCTGATTCAACATCTGTCCCTTGTAAGGAATACCTTCGGGAAGCACAACGTCGAACGCAGAAATTCTGTCGCTTGCTACCATCACCAACTTATCGCCAACGCTATACACGTCGCGAACCTTACCGTGATACACTGCTGTCTGACCAGGGAAATTAAAGTCTGTCTTTGTTAATGCACTCATAATGCTGTATGTTTAGGTTATAGTTAAATTCGTTAAGGAGATTGGGAAAACTATGTACCGAATATTTTAAATTATCTCCCAGTTATTTTAAACTGAAAGGGAGATCGTTTTTTGAACATCCTATTCTTTTTTCAAATCGTCGGAACCTTCCGCAGTTCTTGCCTTATGACTTTCCTGTTCGTAGGCTTCAACAATGCGCGTCACCAACTTGTGGCGCACGATGTCGCGCTTGTCCATTTCTATAAAGGCAATGCCATTGACATCCTTCAAGATGCGCTGCGCTTCAATAAGCCCAGACTTTTGCGAGGGCGGAAGGTCAATCTGTGTGCGGTCGCCCGTAACAATCATCTTTGTATTCCATCCCATGCGCGTGAGGAACATCTTAATTTGTGCCGAACTCGTGTTTTGCGCTTCGTCAAGAATGACCACGGCATCGTTCAAGGTGCGACCGCGCATAAAGGCAAGTGGCGCGATTTGGATGATGTTGCTCTCCATGTACTCCTGCAACTTTGCCGCAGGAATCATTTCTTGAAGGGCATCGTAAAGAGGTTGCAAATAAGGGTCAATCTTATCCTTCATATCGCCGGGGAGGAACCCTAATTTCTCACCTGCTTCTACGGCGGGACGACTGAGGATGATTTTCTTCACCTCCTTATTCTTCAACGCGCGAACGGCGAGGGCAATGGCGGTGTAAGTTTTTCCCGAACCCGCAGGACCGATGGCAAAAAGCATATCATGCTTGGCATACGCCTCAACCAAGCGACGCTGATTCTCGGAACGCGCCGTAATAGGTTTGCCACCGGTGCTATACACAATGACTCCCTCTTGATGTTGCTTCTGTGTCTTACCGCGCTTAATGATGTTGAGAATATCTTCCTCCGTGAGTTGGTTAAACTTCACGCAGTGCGCTTCCAACAATCGGAAGAGGTCCTCAAAGTCTGCCATCTCCTCTTCGGAGCACATCACTTTGACGACATTATCTCTTGCAACGATGCACAACTTGGGGCACAAAGCCTTCAGCATACGCAGGTTTGCGTTATTCGCTCCGTAAAAAATTACGGGATCAGCCTCTTCAAGTATAAAATGTTTTTCAATCACACTGCAAATTTAAACATTCCTATGATATATTTTTAGTAATTTTGTAGCTAATTACAAAATCCACCTATGCCCTTACCCATAAAATTCAAAAAAATACACTTTCTTGCCCTCTTCTTTACCATCGTGGGGGTGCTCTTTGTGGTGCGCTTGGTGCATCCCGAACTTACCGCAGTGGATGCTGAGGAAGTAAACACCGAATACCTTGCCGACGCTGAAATTATTGAACCTACCGACTCACTTGCCCTAAGTATCGAAGAACAGCAAGAGGAGGTTGGCGACGAAGAAGGCACTGCTCTCGCGACAGACTCTTTGCAAGCAACACAACCCGCCGACCCTGCTGAAACCGACCGCGTATTGCGACACAGCAAGAAGGTAGACGCCATTTTCCAACAGCCTCGTGCAGATGTAAAACTCATCGACTTCCGCGGACGCCCCATTAAGAATAAGATTAAAGGCGTAAGCAGTTATGTGCGTGTATTCAACGACCTCAACGATGTGCAGATAGCAACGGCGTCGAGAGTAGGAATTGACCGCATTGCCGACCGAGACGCGGCGGCACAATGCAAAGACAGCCTGGTGTTTGTGGGCGACAATCCTTACTACGACATTAAGAAACTCACCCACTCTATCCCCTACCTCGTGCCTCGCGCCGCCATTTGCTTGGAAGAGATAGCACGCGCCTTTATGGACTCTTGCGTGGTAAAGGGACTGCCGATGCACAAAGTGGTGCTTACCTCCGTGCTCCGCACTGAAAAAGACGTGAAGAAGTTACGTCGCGTAAATGCCAATGCCAGTCAAAACAGTTGCCACCAGCACGGCACGACTTTCGACATCAGTTACAACCATTTCACTATGGTACAAGACCCTAATTCGGCGCCGAAGCAACCCGTGCCGATGAACCGTCTGAAACAGATTTTGGCAGAAGTTTTAGAAGACCAGCGCAACCTCGGCACCTGTTACGTGAAATACGAATACCGCCGCAGTGCTTGTTTCCACATCACTGCAAGATAGACGACGGCAATACAGAAAAGATAAAAAATAGAAGGGCGTATAGCTACTATAAATCTATAGTGACTATACGTCCTTCTCTTATTACACTACCCCTCCCCCACTTCGCGCTTCACGAAATCCATAATCTCCGCCTCTTGCTCGGGGTGAAACCAATGAATAGAGTCGTCCTTCTTAAACCACGTCATTTGCTTCTTAGCATACACACGAGTATTCTTTCGGAGTCGGTCGAGGGCGAAATTAAGTTCCCATTCGCCGTCTAAAACCTTAAGCAATTCCTTTACTCCGACCGTGTTCAAAGAGTTTTCTGCGCGATAAGGCATCACGCGTCGCACTTCCTCAAGCGCCCCCTGCTCCACCATCTGCGTCACACGGCGATTGATGCGGTCAAACAGGTCTTCGCGCTCCCGCTGCAAGCCTATTTTAAGAATGCGAAAGGGGCGTTCCTTTTTCTGACGCACGCGGAATGAAGTGTAAGTCGTACCCGTCATATAACATATCTCGAGGGCATGAATCACACGCTTGGGATTGCGAATGTCGCACTGCGCGTAATACTCAGGGTCGAGCAAGCGCAGTTCGGCAGCAAGCGCCTCAAGTCCCTCCCTGTGATAGCGCTCCATCATCAAGGCACGCGTGTGTTCATCCACCGTGGGGATGTCATCAATCCCGTCACACACGGCATCGATATACATCATCGAACCACCCGTAAGGACTGCCACATCGTGCGCCTTGAAATGCTCCTCCAGCAGTGCCATCACCTCTTCCTCATACCTTGCCGCGCTGTAATAATCCGTCAATCCGAGCGTACCCACAAAGTAATGGGGCACACGCGCCTGCTCTTCGGCAGTGGGGGCTGCCGTAATGATGGGAATATCTCGGTAGAGTTGGCGCGAGTCTGCACTGATGATGGGGCAGTCGAATTGCTGCGCCAAGCGGAGGCTCAAATTGGTCTTTCCAACTGCCGTAGGACCGAGAAGAACTATGACTTTTTTGGGCATATAGAAGAGAGCGTTTTTCCTACAATACTTTTTACAAAAACTATTAGTAATGTAAAAAAAATTATTAGTAACCTAATTTAAATTATTAGTAACCTAATTTCGGACGTCACAAGTTACTGACAATTTAAAATTTAGGAGCGCATAAAAAAACGGGAATTCGGGGGGATTTTTTTAAGAAAAAGGTGTGTCAGGAGCAACATCTTGACACACCTTTCTTATATCCTGCGCCATCAAAGTGGGCGGCATTCTGTTACGACTAATAGGGGTCGCCGTCTGAGATTTCGTAACCTTCAAGATCGAGCTCGTCGTCGTTGTAAAGGTCGTCACCATCGCCATAAAGGAGGAAGTCGTCATCGTCAGAAGCTGTTGCACCGTTAGCAGTGCCCTTCGTAATTTTCTCAACAAAGGGGTCTTCGAAATCAAGCAACTGCTGGGGAGCATCACCCTTAGCACGAATCACTTCGGCTGCCGAAAGGTGCTCACCCGGAATGATTTCCTTGACATCGAGGAAGAAAGAGCGCTCTGCATAGGGGTCGAAGATGAATTCGAAGTGCTGTCCCTTGTCTTCAATAAAGTCAGAGAGGGGCGTTTCTTCCATCAAATAAATATCTTCGTCCAAGTCGCCCGCACCAACATCCTCACGCGTGATCTGCTCGTGGCGTTCCCACTCGTCGTCACACACGTAAAACTCCGTCATCTGATCGTCGGGATAACCGCACGACTGGAGGATGGCCTTGCAAAGGTCAAGGAAGTTTGCGTCGCTATCTATTTTCAGTTCACGGAGGAAGCCTTCTACCTCGTCACTGATAAATTTAATTCTGTATAACATATTCGTGCTACTAATAGACTACTTGATTACGCCGCGCTGCGAAGATTCGAAGAAGGAAATGATGTAGTCAACTTCCTTACACTGGGGCACTTCTTCACGCACCTTCTGAAGGCGTTCCTTCATGAGGCCCTTTTCATTGTAGATGATACGGTAAGCATTGTGAATGTTGTCAATCACCTCGGGAGCAAAACCGCGGCGGCGGAGTCCGACGATGTTCAAACCGCAATAAGCCACGGGCTCACGACCTGCGATAATGAAGGGAGGAATGTCCTGCGAAGTGCGTGTACCTCCGCCCACCATAACATAACCACCGATGCGGCAGAACTGGTGTACGAGCGTCGTAGAACTTACAATAGCGCAGTCGTCAACGATTACCTCACCAGCGAGTTTTGTTTGGTTGCCGATGATGCAATAGTTGTTGATAATCACATCGTGTCCGGCATGCATACCTTCCATAAGGAGGTTGTTGTTACCCACAACGGTCTTGCCCTTCGCAGCAGTACCGCGGTTGATCGTAACATTCTCACGGATGGTATTGTTGTCGCCAATTTCGGCAGTAGTTTCCTCGCCCTGGAACTTAAGGTCCTGAGGAACGGCACCAATTACGGCACCCGGGAAAACGGTATTACCATTGCCCATACGCGTGCCGTAAAGCAAGGTCACACCATTCATCAACTTGTTATTGTTTCCGATAACTACATTCTTGTCGATATAGCAGAAAGGTCCGATTTCGCAATTTTCTCCAATCACTGCCTCGGGGTGGATGTATGCTAAGGGACTAATCATAATAGTTTAGGGATTTTTTGTTCGTGAATAATTTGGTTATTGTCAACTACTCAAGTAGCGAGCAGTTATTCTTTGTCTTTTGCCAACTGTGCCGTAAAGGTTGCTTCCATCACGCAGTTGTCACCCACGAATGCGAAACCTCGCATCGACGCAATGCCGCGACGGATGGGGGTGATGAGACGTACGAGGAAGATCAGCGTATCTCCGGGCACTACCTTCTGACGGAATTTCACATCGTCAATACGGAGGAAGTAAGTTGAGTATTTCTCGGGGTCGGGAAGTCCGTTGAGCACGAACAAACCGCCACACTGTGCGAGCGCCTCGATTTGCAATACGCCGGGCATTACAGGATTTCCAGGGAAGTGACCTTGGAAGAATGCTTCGTTGGAAGTGACGTTCTTCACACCCACAATCTGCTTCTTGGTAATCTCAATCACCTTGTCTACCAACTGCATGGGGTAACGGTGGGGCAAGAGGCGCTGGATGTCGTTAATATCAAGAACGGCAGGCTTATTGGGATTGTATGAAGGCGCCTGCACTTCGTTTTGCTTAATTTCCTTGCGGAGCTGACGGGCAAACTTATTGTTGATGGTATGTCCGGGACGCGTTGCAATAATTCTACCCTTGATAGGACGACCAATGAGCGCGAGGTCACCAATAATGTCAAGCAACTTATGGCGTGCGGGTTCGTTGGGCCAAACAAGGGGACGCGTCTGCAGGTATCCAAGTTGTGTAGCATCACGATGCTCTACCTTGAGCGAGTCTGCCAACTTGTCGAGCGCATCCTGCTCCATCTGGCGTTCGTAAATAACGATGGCGTTTTGGAGGTCACCACCCTTAATCAAACCTGCTGCAAGAAGGGGTTGAATTTCTCGAACAAACACGAATGTACGTGCTGAAGCAACTTCGTCGGCAAACTTTGCCATGTCGTCAAGAGTTGCAAACTGACTGCTGAGGAACTGCGAGTCAAAAGAAATCATTGACGTGATAGAGAACTGCTCATCGGGAAGCAAGGTAATCTGAGAACCTGTTGCGGGGTCGTTAAATTCTACCTTCTTCTTAATAACATAGTAGTCTTTGTCAGCTTCCTGTTCTACAATACCTACACGCTTGATGTTTTCTACATAATAGATAGAACTACCGTCAAGGATGGGGAACTCGGGACCGTTTACCTGAATCAAGCAGTTGTCAATTCCGAAGGCATAGAGCGCAGCCAAACCGTGTTCGATAGTAGAGCAGCGCGCTTCTCCCTTAGCGACAACGGTGCCACGACTGGTGTCGATAACGTTTTCGGCAACTGCATCGATGATGGGCTGACCTTCAAGGTCTACACGCTGAATCTTATAACCAAAACCTTCGGGGGCGGGATTGAAGGTAACCGTGAGGTTCAACCCCGTATGGAGTCCGATACTGGAAAGCGAGAAACTTTCCTTGAGAGTCTTTTGTTTCATGTTATTTCAATGGTATAAACTATAGGGCGTATAACAACCGGGGCGTTAATAGCATCTATAGCAACGATGATTCTTTTACTTCTGCAACTGCGCCTTGAGCTCTTCCACCTGCTTCTTAAGGTCGTTGAGTTCGCTGTACATTTCGGGGAGGCGCTTGAAGACTACGCTGGAACGCATAAAGGCCTTGGCATCAATAGCGGGCGAACCCTGAATGGTCTGTCCGGGTTTCTTAACGCTGCCTGCGATACCCGCTTGCGCACCTGAGAGTGTACGGTCGGCAATAGTAGCATGGCCGGCAATACCTACCTGTCCGCCAAACATACACCACTCGCCAATCTTCGTGCTTCCCGCAACGCCTACCTGCGCAGACATTACAGTGTGACTGCCTACTTCTACGTTGTGAGCAATCTGTACCATGTTGTCAAGTTTCACACCACGGCGCACATAAGTGCTACCCATCGTAGAGCGGTCAACACATGCGTTGGCGCCGATTTCTACATCGTCTTCGATGGTCACGATACCTATTTGGGGAATCTTCTCATATCCGTTGGGTGAGGGTGCAAAACCAAATCCGTCGGCACCAATTACGCAACCCGAATGGAGAATTACGCGGTTGCCCACGATACAGTCGTGATACACGCTCACGTTGGGATAGAGAATGCAGTTCTCCCCTACCTTCGCACGCTCTTCTACTACGGCGTGGGGGTAAAGTTGTGTGCCTGCACCTACTTCGGCGTTGTCGCCCACGTAAGCGAAGGGACCTACGTAGCAATCTTCTGCCACCTTAGCCGACTCTGCTACGAATGCCAAGGGGTGAATGCCCGAGCGCTTGCCCTTAAACTGCTCATAGAGGGTGAGCAACTTGGCAATAGCTTCGTAGGCATTGGGCACACGTACGAGTGTGGCAGTATATTCTTTCTCAGGAGTGAAGTCGTTGTTGACAAGCACTACACTCGACTTCGTTTCATAGAGATAATGAGCATATTTGGGATTGGCGAGGAAAGAGATTGCGCCTTCCACACCTTCTTCAATCTTGGCAAATGACTTTACAGCTGCATCGGGATTACCATCTACGGTGCCTTGCAAATAGGTTGCAATTTGTTGTGCTGAAAATTCCATAATTTCTTTTGAAGTATTGATTTAAATGAGTTTCAGATGAGGATGTGCGTCGCTGTTTAGGCGGTCAAATAGGGAATAAAAATTGATTTTTTACGACCTTGTGAACCAACCTCTTACTGGAAGCGAAATTATTAGTAACCTTTTTTAAATTACATTACTAATAATTTTTTTTACATTACTAATAATTTTCACCACAATAGGTTCTTTTTTTAAAAGGCCCCATATTGTGCGACACGCACGTCTGCTTTTCCTCGCAAATATCGCAAATTTTAGTGAAACCACCACGCGCCGCGTCGTTTTTTTTAAACTATTATAACAAAATCACAGTTGCGCCCTGCAAAAGTTGGGGTTGAGCGCACAAAAAAGCGGAGACAACGTTGCCGTTGTCCCCGCTCATTTATCATGGCGATTTAGTAAATCGGATTGGGAAGATACCAGTTGCTCTGGTTCTTGAGGAGTTCGTAAAGGTAAGTGTTTTGAGTACCTGTGGGTGCTACAACATTACCATTTTCGTCAACAGTCTCAACATAAGGAGCCTGATTAACCGAACGATTAGAAATCATCCATGCGAACCATTCGTTACCGTCTACGAGACCTGCGTTGTTCTTATGGCGAGCCATACGCATGAGGTCGAAATAACGGAAACCTTCGAAGGCAGTTTCAAGCGCCATTTCATCAGCAATGAGTGTTTCAACAGCTTCGATTTCCCATTCGTCGGCGGGAAGAGGTTCTTCTATTTCAACATCCTCCCAATATGCCCATTGTACTGTATCCGCATATACGGGTTCAACCGTATTACGTGTTGCCTTATTGGCTGCGAGAGGTTGGAGATAACCTGTGCGCTTCCATTCAGCAGCGATACGCTGGTTCACAACATTCGCGTAAGTATAATGAGTGTCGTAGTCGTCAGACTGACCGCAACCAAGCGCATGAATACCCGCTGAATTCGTCCACTTTGAATCAGAGAAATCAAGGAATGGTTTAGACTGCGCACGGACAAGTTCATCGGGAGAAATTCCGAGGTTGTGAGTGCCCTTGTGCAATGTATCAGGACGAACAACAATACGACAAATCTGGAACAGAGTATCGTTACTTACAGAATCTCTTAAATGTTCAACAATTCTTATAGAATCAACCACTTCGGGGAAGTTTTCGAAGTTCAAACCGTCGCGAAGGATAGCAAACGCGTGACCGGGGAAACCAGCACGGTTGATAGCTTCAGCAAAACGGAGGTAAACCTGACGCTTGCGATACACGTTGATGGCATAATTAAACGTATACCCCAAATTAGCATTAGCGAGACCATCACTATTAACAAAATTAGCATTACCAAACTTATGGATGAAACGGGGCTTGCCGTCATCTTCGGTCTGATACATAGGAGCCGTAGCATTCAAGCGACCATCGCCAACATTGTAATACTCTACTTCAACCTTAGCTGTTTCGTCTAAAATAGATTCAATGTTTTTGACCACGACGGTCTGAGCCTTATTGAGGGCTATATAACGCTGTGAGGGACCTACCTGGCGCATCTTAGCGTTTGGCTTGATGCTAATTTCACCGTTAGTAGCAACTTCGTCACCAGAACCTGAAGTTTGGTTATACGAACTTGTTTCAAAACCGTAAATATTAGCTACGCGTGTCAAGACGTTACCGAAGCTCTTATTGGCAGCCGAGGGCACGAGAGTAACTGTTTCCCACAATGTAGATCCGTAATTAAGAAGCGAACCATACCACATTTGGTACCCTAAGAACTCAAAGTGCTTTTCTTCATTTATCTTAGAAGCAATTCCAGAAACTCCATCCAAAGTCATCACTGCATCGGGTGCATTTTCTTCCAACCAAGTGTAATAGTACATTGCAGCCTTTTCATAGTCTGCAAGACCGTTACCACGGAGCAAGTAGAGGTCACCCAACACGAGGTCTGAGGGGAAACGCATCAACTTGTGTGAAATATTCACACCGCCCTTACCTGTGTTAAACTGTCCGTAATCGGGGAAACCGTAAGTCTTTTCAAACTGTGCAGCGAGGAGCAATGAGGGTTCAAGCAATTCGATGAGGTTATCAGGAGTTGCCCAACCTTCAGCGGGATTTGTTTCCCAACCTGTATTTGCATTGTCTACGGGAACAGTAATGAAAGGAACGCGGCCGTAGTTTTGAACCAACTGCATATAGGTCCAAGCACGTACCATGTGAACCTGTGCAATTTCCTTACGCATATACAAGATATCGTTCTTGATAGCGTTAGAGTCGGCTTTAGCAAGATAGAAGTTACATTGGTTGATGACCTTGTAATAAGCAGCACGATTTAACAATGCCGACTCGCCGTCCTTAAGAGAAGCGTCGAAGCGTGCGATACGCGCAATAGAGTCGGAACTATACATCGTAGTGTCTGCAAGGTCAGCACGAACTTCATTCAAAATGACGTTCTGCTCAATCATATCTTGCACATTACGCATGATACCGAGATAGAAGTTTACCGTGTCTTTACCATTAAAGCCTTCGGTATAACGTTCCATATCAGGAGTCAGCATGTCTTCGCATGAGGTGGTGAACACACCAAAACCAGCAAGGAAGACAAAGAGGCTTACTATTGATTTTTTCATTGTAGTAGTTGTTTTTAGGTTCTGTGAGTGGGTGGTGGGAAATGGAGCAAGCCCACTCCCCTTTCACCCGTCACTTATACCATGTACGTACGATTACAAGTTAACTGTTATACCGAGGTTAAAGTTACGACCAGCTGTGAGGTAGCCAGCGTCGATACCCTGATAGAGCACGCTATTACCTGCAGTAACTTCGGGGTCGTTACCTGTGTATTCAGAGAGTGTAAACACATTGTTTGCTTCACCCCAAACAGTGATTCCCTGCAACCAGCTGAGGTTGTTTACAGGAAGCTTGTAAGTAAGGCGAACCTTCTTCAACTTGAGGTATGAACCATCTTCTATCCAACGGTCAGAGAAACGTTCGTTGTTCACCCAAAGTTCGTTGTCAGCAGACATTGTACGGGGAACGTCAGTAACCTGACCCTGGTAGCGCCAACGGTTGCAAACAGCTGTAGTCTGGTTCCAAATATTGTTACCACTTTCAAGCTGTGAACGCTGATAGTTGAATACATCGTTACCTACAGAATACTTAAAGTTGAGGTCAAGAGAGAAGCGCTTGTAGCTGAAGTTCGTGTAGAAACTACCGAAGAAGTCGGGGTTGGGGTCACCAATCACAACCTGGTCAGCTTCGCTAATCCAACCGTCACCATTCTGGTCTACGAAGTGAACGTCACCAGCACGGAAGTCACGTGAAGGTTTCTGTGAAAGACCTGTGGGATATTTCAAACCAGCGGCCTGAGCTTCTGCATCTGTTGCAAACACGCCCTTAGTCTGATAACCATAGAATACACCAGCAGCATGACCTACAGCAGTAAGCACATTGTTGTTGCCATATACGCTTGAAGTGTAACCATTGATTACAGTGGGTTCACCAGTCTTGTTGCCATTTGCATCAAGTGCATAGAGTTCAATCTTGTTAGAAGCGGGAAGTTCTTCAATCTTGTTTTCATACTTGCCGAATGAAAGACCGGCCTGCCAACCGAAGTTCTTAGTCTTAACAAGAACAACACTTGCATTCAAGTTAACACCCTTATTGCTCAGCTCACCATCATTACCCCACATCATTGACATACCAGTAATGTCGCTGACTGCCTTACGAGTCAAGAGGTTTGAAGTTGTTGAGTGATAAAGTTCAGCACCAAGTGAGAGGCGATTATTCAAAAGATTTACCTGAGCGCCTACGTTGAAGCGACGGTTAGTTTCCCACTGGATTGTGGGGTTCTGAATGTTAGCCAACACGAGTGATGTAGCCTTATCAAGGAACTTGATGTTCTGGAAGTAAGTACGACTTGCGTAGTAGTCTACGTTGTCGTTACCACTTTCTTCGTAACCTACATTCAACTTGAAGTAGTTAACTGCAGGAAGTTTGAACCAAGGTTCTGAAGAAACGACCCAAGCAGCTTGTACGCTGGGGAAGAGACCCCAGTTCACGCCTGCCAACTTAACACCTTCAACTGTTTCGCGACCGAAACGGCTTGAAGATTCCATTGTAGTACCGAGGCGGAGGAAGTACTTATTCTTCAAATTATAGTTCAAGTCTGCATAGTACGCAAGGTTAATCCAACTGTCGTTAGTACCTCCATAGTCCTTATACTGCAAGTTATAAGCCATGTTAGGCATCTTATCGTTGTTGTTATTATAACCTGTGATGTAACTGTCACTATAAGAATAAGAAGACATACGGAAACCACCGAGGAAATCAAATGCGTGTGCACCATACTGGCGCTTCCACTGCAAACGGAAATCGTTGAAGAGTGTTGTTTCCTTAGCAAACTGAGTGCGGATTACACTTGTCACACCACCGAGACCTTCAACTTCCTTCGTTGGAGTACCTGTGTTAGGAAGGTAATACTTTTCGTTACTGCGGTTCAAGATGTAACTGAAGCGGTCGCTTACTGTCCAGTGCTTGTTAATGCGGTACTTAGGAGCAACGTTGATGCTGAACTGAGTCTGTTCGTGATAGTTCTTGTTATCGCCGTCACCGTTCTGCAAAATCCAATAGGGATTTGCCAAACCTTCGAAACCATACTCTGAGGCAAACGCCAAGGGATTGTTTGCTTCATTGTAGTTCTTACCTGCATACACATTTGAAGCGTGACCAAGAACGAGTTTGTTAAGGTCGTTGTCAAACTTCACAAAGTATTCGTAAGGACTAACGAAAGGATTCTGAATCAAACCAAGCACGTTGGGAGAACTGATATTGCGTGAAGAATAATCTTCTGCCCAACCGTTGTCACGGAGATTGTAAGCATTCTTTGTGTACGCAATGTCGAACGCCGTAGTAAAGTTACGGAACATTTCGATGTCAGTGTTGAAGCGGATGTTCAAGCGGTTGAAGTCATTCTTCTTCGCTGTAGCATCACTCTGAGTATAACCCAAAGAGAGGTTGTACATAGCAATATCGTCACCACCTTCTACGCTTACCTTATAGTTTTGAGTATAGCTGTCTTCGTAGAGGTCCTTCTGCCAATCTGTATTGTTGTGATACATATCGTAGAAGAGGTAACTGGGGTCTTCATTCATGAAGCCGTTAGTTGCAGTAGAAAGATTCTTCGCATTCTCAGTAGTACCGAGGAATTCAGTAACATAACTGCGATACTGACTTGCGTTCATCATCTTCAACTGGTCAGGAGTCTGTTCGAAACCACCATAAGCACGTACCTTAATGCGAGTAGCCATACTCTTACCACGGCGTGTGTCGATTTCAATAACACCATTACCACCCTTAGCACCATAGAGTGCTGTTCCGTTTGTCAAAACGCGAACGTCTGCAATGTCTTCGGGGTCGATTACACTAAACACGTTAGTGTAGAAACCATCGTGAAGCGTACCACGGTCATACTGCATATCCCAAATAACGCCGTCCACTACGATGAGGGGCTGAGCATTTGTATTGAGAGAGTTCAAACCGTTGATAAACATCGCAGCACCCTGTGCAGGAAGTCCACCACGAGAGATTGAACGTACAGCACCATTAAGGTAATCCTCAATGTCGTCTTCAACAGTCAAAGCACTTGTTTCCTTAAGTGTATACTCGTGCTTGAGGTTGATGTCTGTGCCATCAGTATAAAGATTCTTAACAAGTCCGCTATAGAGATAAGCATTCTGACCTGCTTCACCCTTGATAGCAACCTGAGTAGCATTGTATTCGTCTACACTTACATAAAGTGTTGAAACGAACTTGGGTACCTTAATAGTATAATTACCCGCTTCGTCTGTCATAGCAGTGTAAGAACGATTGTTCAAAGCCTGAACACGTACACCAGTCATGGGTTCTTTCGTAGCAGCGTCATAGACTGTACCAGAAATCTCCTTCATTTCATACTTTGGAGCTTCTACCTTTGCCTTTGCTTTGGGCTTTGCAGGAGCTTCCTGAGCTGAAAGTACGCAAGTTCCTGATAACATCAAGAGTCCAGCGGTTGCGCGGAGAACACCTTGCATGAAATTGATATTTGTCTGTTTCATATTTTCAGCTTTTATTCGTTGGTACTGTCTTCTCTATAGGGTTCAATGATAATCTTGTAGATGTTTATCGCCAAACACTTGGGCGACGTAGCACTACCAGTCTGACGGCTTGTCATAGAGAACTTCATGCGGGGGAATGAACTTATGCCACTGGGAAGACCATCGTAAGAGTATTCAAGATCGAGCTTATCAAAAAGAACAATCTTTTCTACACGGTCACTGGGAGCAGTAACACCTGTTACCTTAGCAATGTTTGTACCTGCCTTATTAGCATCATCAAGCACCGTTACGTCAAATGTCAAGTTTTCAACATAAGGTACACCCTTGTTGTTTACCAAACCTTCTTCATAAAGTGTGTGATAAGCCGTAGGAACGAGAACTGCACTCACCTTATAAGAACCACTCTTCAAAGAGGGAAGGCTGATTGTGAAGTCCATATTCTTACCTGTAGCCAGAACTTCTACGCGAGTAAAGTTCTTTACTTCAAAACGGTCTGCAATACTATCGTTACGGTAGCTACCCAAAGATACAAATTCGTAGTAAGCATTTGTTTGAGCAAGAATGCTGGGAGTGAGTTCACGACGTTCGATGTGTGAATACGCAGCGTCCATGTTAAATGCGTCTACCGCAAAAATGTAACCGTTAGATGCCTTAATAGGAGTCACATCTGCTTCATTTGCACCCAAGAAGAGAGGATTCTTACCGCCCTTATTCTTGTTGTAGATGGTCTTGAAGTTTGTAGTGATTACAGAGTCGTTGAAGAGGCAGTAGTCAATAATTGAAGCAGAGTCTGTTGCACTAACTGTTTCACCCATGATTGAAGGAGTGAAGTACATTGAAGAGAAGAGCAACTTCTGAGCGTTCAACGTAGCGAGTGAGTCAATCTGTTCTGCAGTAAACTTAAGCGCTTCAGTACCAGTGAAACCCCAGTCGCCTTGAATGTTTGACCAGTTGTAGCTATAAGAACTCTTATAGTTGAAGAGTTTCTTTGCCTCGTTCAATGCTGCTTCATAAGCAACATCTGTAGGAATAACCGCTACGTAAATAGAGTCTTCATTCTTGATTTCTGCGTTCGCTTGGTTCAAGAGTGTGTTGTAGTTTGAATAAACTGAGTCAACATACTCCATCTTACCATCATTGTTCATTGCACCTTTGGTTGAGTCATCGGGGTCGAACGATGTAATATCAAATTCAGGGTCACTGAGAACAGCGTATACCTGAGAGAACTTGGGATCTGCTGCCAAGTAGTCAAAGATATTGTAAGCATACTGAGACGCTTCACTCAACAGGTGGAGTGTACCATTTGAAGAAGGCATTGCTGCGCTTCCTTCTACGAAACTGATGCCGTCAAAAGTACGTGCAGCTGCATCATATACAACATACTTTGCATTCAACATACGCACTTCCTTATCATCACCCTGTGACTCATGGTTGAAGCGAGCGATGTGCTGACCTAAGAATTGTGATGCAAAGATGTACTCTGCCTTTGTTGCAGCCTTACGGTCAGTAGCATAGAGTTCCTTGATACCTTGTAACTCAGCCAACTTTGCTTCGAGGTCAAAACTACCATTCACAGGCGCCCAAACTGTAAGAGACTGGGGAGCGTTAAGGTAGTCTGCATAAGTCATCTTAGCAACGTCGGTAGGATAGTCCATGTCGCTCTTGAGATAAGATGTCTGACTCAAGACAGCTGCAAAATCTGAAAGAGATTCATTTGCCTGAATATTCTCCCACAAGGTCTTGCCTTCTGTTTCGCCGGTCACTACGATGTCGTAGTGGTCGTCTGTACACGCAACCATTCCCATTACGGCAATAGCGCTAAGCAGACCTCCTTTGAACCAGTTTTTATATGAATTATTCATATTGTTGTTCGTGTTAAATTCAAAAAGTTTGAGTAAAGAGCGGAGCAACATCCCTCACGGGATGGAAGGATGCGCTCCTTCTTCTTAACTATTTTTACCAGATGTCTTCCACTTCAGCACCATTGTAAACTTCCTTCGGAACTATTTCGATGAAGTCAACATACAACTGGGCGTCGAGCTTCTTGAGCGCTGATTTATAACGCAAGTAATACGTAGTTTCGGGATCCATACGCTGGCGTGTTACAATACGACGGAGACCGGGTGTAGCAGGACTGGCATCACGGATAGTGTTAAGTCCCTTACTACCTGATTCTGTAATGATATTGGGCGCCTTCATGTAACCCTGGTTACGCAAGTTCTTGTCATTTTCAATGTTCGTCTGAATATCATCGGGATCATCAGTTACCCAAGGAATTGCAGGATTGTTTTGACAAGACTGACGCATATCGTAGGGAAGACCTGCGGGTTGCAAACGGTCGGGGTCTGTACCGAAATACATCTGAGCCATACCACGGAGTGTGTTATGTGATGCATAGATACGTACTTCATATTCGTTTGCTACGGGCACGGGAGGCAACTTAATAGTAAAGTCATAAAGACCTGTTACCATGAATTCATCACCCTGGAAGTCCTTCCAAGAACCACCTACCTTTGAATAAGCTACGTGGAGGTAAGAAACCTTAGTGTCTGTAGTTGCACGAACCAAGTTGTCGAAGTAAGTGCGCTGTTCATTCACGCGGGGGAAGTTCATGTAGTCACCACCACGGAAGTTGTTTGCAGTCAATTCATGAAGAACGGTAGTAAAGTCGATACGGAGACGTTCCTTACCCATGTCTGCACGCTGCTTGTCACCAAACACGAGGATGTCGCTAATGGGATAAACATAACCGTTACTGGGTGAGAGTGCCAAGTTTTCGTAAACTTCAATACCTTCATCAAGCACAGCCTCTACATCATAGTTGTCTTTGAAACCATTTTGGTATGTGCAGAAACGATTGATGTAAACGGGGTGTTCCAAACCGGGTTCGCCAGCGTCACCCTTCTGAAGAACCTTCAAGAGGTGGCGAGTAGCACCGACAGTAGTGTAGTAATCCCAAACGTCAATGGGCATGCTGCTCATCTGAGGATTCTTAGCGTCTGCACCGTAGTCATAGCGGAACTCGTTGCAGTGCATTACGAACTTACCAGGAGCCAACTTACCGTGGATGAAGTGATACTGAACGAACTTATAAATAGCGTTATTGGGGTTACTGAGGTCATCACCAGCAGCACCATAAGCCGTTACAATTTCAGGAATCTGCTTTACAGCAGCAAGCACTTCGTCCCAGTTTGTGATGTTACCATCTTCATCAAGGTTAAGCGCAGGAACGCCCTTGCTGTGGAAGATAGAGTCAGTTTCTACAAAACCTGTAAACGCGAGGTAGCGCTTCAAGGGAATGTTAGCATCACCAACACCGGGAATGTTGATTTTTTCTTCACGAGTAGTTTCTTCATACACCGCATCGCGCTCTTCTGTAAGGAGAGATTCAATGCCTGTTTCCTGAAGCAGACGACCCATAATCTTCATGTTCGCAGCATTCTGAATTACTTCAGCTACACGGTCAGAAGTGGGAGCGATAACTTCACTAACAATATGGAGCATACCGTTAGAGGCTTCGCGGTCAGAAACCATTACGCAAGAGGCCTTGTCAATCTTATGATAGACGGGATAGTAAGTATATACAGTATCACCATCTTCAATTAAGGGCAACTCTGTGAGTTCGTCATATTTCACACGCTTCACAGTGTCGTCAACTTCCTCACAAGTCAAGAGGCGGTCGAAAAGATTTGAAAGGTTAAACGCTGCGCGAGAGGGGAACTCAGTAGACTCATAAGCTTCTTGGTCGCCATTGTCGATAACACAACTGTAAGCAACCAACTGTGCTTGCGCGTCAGTGAGTTCGTTAATGTCATTAAGTCTAAGCTTCTTAAGGTAATTTTCAATAGCGACATTATCGGGAACGAAAGTCGTGTAATTACCACGAGCTGAAAGCACACTGTAGATAGAAGAACCGTCGGCCTTACCAAGACGTACGCGCTTAAAGAGGTCACGAGCAAGCGAGAGATTCTTGTCTTCATCAAGAATGTCTGCCAAAGTCTGTTCCTTCTTAATCGCAAAGTTTGAGGAGTCGATTTCTTCTTCACAACTACTTACTGCAAAAGTTGCTGAAGCAAAAAATGCCATGAGCGCTACCTTTGCAATGTTCTTGCTAAAGAATTGATATGTTTTCATAATCTGAATCTTCAAGTATTGATGTTGAAAGGTTATGCAGTCAGTAAAACCTGCGGATTTTTTAAGCGAAAACCTGAGACGTTCTTTATAGGGTTACTCGTTACAAATTTTATGTAACTAATAATTTTAATTAGGTTACTAACAATTTAAAATATGTTACTAATAATTTCGCCCCTAAAAGTCTACTGCATAACACTATCAGTTTCAGTTTACTTAGTATAACGTTCCCAAACTGGATTCTGTACCAACGCACCTCCGTTTTCAACACCCGCAATCTTCATTTCTTCAGAGTAAACGGGGTTGTACATAGAGTAGAGCTGCTTCAAACGGTTCTTCACAATTGTTGTAGCCGCCATGTATGAAGTAAGTACTTTTGCAGTAGAGTTATCATACTCAGCCTGACGCACGAGGTCGTACCAACGCTTACCTTCACCTACGAATTCACGCTGACGTTCGTTATAAACAAGAGTGAGAAGCGCAGAACCAGTCTTACCCAAAGGATAATTTACAGAAAGGCGGTCACTCATATTGTCTACAACTTCACCATCATCAGGATTCTTTGTAGTGGGGTTGCTACGCTTAAAGAGCGCATTTACAAGGTCGTAACCTTGCATTACGAGGAGCTGATTTTCGTTTGTTACGTCTGTACGGTTGGTAGCACCGTCAGAATTTGCATCAGTATTTGCAATAGTTACACCAGAGTGGAGACGTGCAATAGCTTCAGCCTTAATCAACATGATGTCAGACGCACGGTAAACTGGCCAGTTAGCGCCCAATGAACCTGAACGGAAGTCATAAATAGCTCCTTCAGACATATCTTCGCGCTCCCTATATGTAATATCGGTCACAACATTCTTGATGATGGGATAAGCACCAGTATTGTTGTTGGGTTCATACTTGACTGTAGAGAGCAAGCGGTTGTCAGACTTACCAAAGCCCTTTTCGGGGTCGTAAGAAGAAACACTTGAAATCAAGATATTACCTGCTACAAGATCCTTTACAGAAGATTTGCTGATGTCATAAAAGTATGTTCCATAAACTGGAGTTGAGTTTACAGCTCCGTCAAACTGGAGTTCGAAAATTGATTCATACGCAGAATTTTCCTGTACGAAAAGGTCGAAATACACCACATCGTACATGCTGAAGTTTTCAGGTACAGTGAGCCAATCAATCGTGAGATGATCCGTAATAGGATCTGAGAGTGAGGGATTTTCAGCCATGTCCTCATCATACTCCTTCTGAATATCGTTCAACACATAGTCAGCGTGCTCAATAGCCTTGTTCAAGCAGTTGGTAATTTCAGCACTTGCATTAGCCACACTATCACCCTTCGCATTTGAAGAACGAAGCAAGCAACTGCGCCACAAATACATGTCAGCCATGAGGGCGTGAATGCTACGCTTACCAAAGCGTCCCTTATTGTTGCTTACAGAACCATAGTTCTCAGCAGCCTTATCAACAGTTGCTTCCAAGTCAACGAGGAGCGAGTCGAGGATTACTACACCCTTTGTCTGGGGAGTATTTGCACGCTTTGCTTCAGCATCTGTAGAAATTGATTCTGTCACAAAAGGCACATCACGATATGCACGTACCAAGTGGAAGTAATAAAGAGAGCGGAGCGCAAGCATTTCTGCCTTAAGAGGATTCCAGTCTGACTGACTGAAACTGGGGTCACGACCGTCCTCTACCATCTTAGCACCGTATTCTAACACCTTATTACAATAGTTGATACCTGTGTAATAGGACGACCAGTCAAACATACCATAAGTAGGTTGTAACACACCTTCCTTCAAATACATGATACTGGTGTTACTCAAATTGTTGAGTTTAAGATTATCTGAGCGAACTTCACCCCAAAGGAGCATGCGGTCCATTACATCTCCAGAAATCATCTTGGCATACGCTGCTGCACGCACGTTGTCCAAGTCATTCTTGTCGTTCCAGAAGTCTTCTTCTGTAATCTGTGAGGTTGGCAAGACTGTGAGATAGTCATCACAAGACGTCATCCCCGCTGTCAACATCAAACCACCGGCAAGAAAAAGTTTAGAGAAAATATTTGAAATTTTCATTGTAGTATAGGTTAATAGTGAAAGTCTTCGGTTGCCCCCTCCCCCTATAGGAGGAGACACACCGTTAAACTTTTAACTCTTTAGAAACCAAAGTTCAAGCTGAATGTGAATGAGCGTGAACGGGGAGTCTGAGAATTGTCAACACAAGGATTCCAACCACCTGCAGAGTGTTCAGGGTCAGTACCTGAATACTTTGTCCAGAAGATAAGGTTGTTACCTGAAGCAGCAATATTCAACTGACTCAAGCCGAACTTCTTCAACTTTGCAGGATCTACACTGTAAGAAATCTGCATATACTGGAAGCGGAGGAAGTCGCCAGGTTCTACGTAGCGGTCGCTAACCAAAGCATTGTAAGAAACACCTGCTTCAGCACTCATTGCACGAGGAATGCTGGTTACGTCGCCATTCTTACGCCAACGGTGAGCTACAGAAGCACACTGGTTCTTGTTTGTACGCATGTCTTCTGCATAGAGACGAGCCATGTTCAAAATCTTGTTACCAATACGGAAGTTGAAGTTTGTCTTCAAGCGCCAACGACCGTAAGTAAAGTCAACACCGAAACCACCATTGATGTCAGGGTTAGAACCACCGAGGTAAACGATATCGAGTTCGTCGATGTTACCGTCATGGTTAATATCATCGTAAATAACGTCACCACCCTGGAACTGATAATTCTTACCACCGTAGTTGAAGTAGATGGGGAGGGGGTTACCACGCTTGTCGTAAATTACGTTGCCTTCAGCGTCGCGAGCAATAGGAGCAGTCTTGCCTGTTGCAGCAGCTGTATTGAGCTGACCCTTAGCATCGTAGTATTCATTCTTCGCGGGATCAAGGAAGTAACCGTTGTGGTCATAGTCATAAGCGTAAACACCCTTATAACGGAAACCGTAGATACCACCAAGAGCGTGACCAATCTGTACGCGCTTCACGTAAGTGTGGTTATCATAGTTGTAATCGGCATTTGCTGCAGCCAACACGTTAGCATCCATTTCTGTGATGGTGTTGACGTTCTGTGCAAAGTTTACACGGAAGTTCATGTGGAACTTACCAACCTTGAAGACATCCTTGGTGTTGATATACAATTCCCAACCTTCATTTTCCATTGAACCTACGTTAGCAGCACTCAAGTTGCTGAAACCTGTAGATGAAGGAACGCGTACACCGTAGTTCAAGAGGTCTGTAGTGTTCTTCTTATAAGCGTTGAAGTCCAACTTGAAGAGACCGTCAAAGAGGTGCAAGTCAGCACCGATGTTCCAAGACTCAGTCTTTTCCCAACGAATTTCTGTCAAACGGAGGTTTTCAGGACGGATACCCTGTACGCCGTTGTAAGAACCAGAAGCACCATAGTTGTTGTAAATCAAACCTTCACCGAAGCTACAGTTACCTACGATACCCCAACCCGGACGGAATGAAAGCATGCTAATCACACCGCGGAGAGGTTCAAAGAAACGTTCGTCAGAGATATTCCAACGTGCTGAAATACCGGGGAAGAAGCCCCACTTGTTACCTGAACCGAACTTAGTAGAACCGTCGGCACGAAGTGTAGCACTCAATGAATACTTAGATCCATAAGAATAGTGCATACTTGCAATACCAGACATTGTGTGTCCCTTCCAAGTGCCAGAAGAAGAACCTGTGAGGTAACCAGGAACTGTGGGGTCAGTAATACCACCACTGATACCAGAAGAAGAAAGATTCTGATTGCTACCTTCGTTAGAACCCATTTCACCACGAATCATCATCTGGAAAGAGTGATTGTCGTTGTAGAAGAAGGGCTTGAATACCAACGAGTGACGAGTAGTGAAGCTAAAGTTCTTAGAGTCACTGTTAGACGTTCTGTCAATACCGTCGCTCCACTTTTGAGAGGTCAAAGTGTGAGGATAGTAAGAGTTGTCCGTCTGAGTATTTGCATTCATCCAAACTTCACCAGTATAGTCCAACTGAGTAGACTCATCATCCTTACCCAAGAACTTATATTCAATAGCGAACTGAGGAGTGATGGTGTAAGTAGAAGTTGTAGCCCAAGCTTCATGTGCTGTAGCAACAGGGTTTCCGTTACCTACCATGTCACGAAGGTAGTAAGAAGAAAGGTTTGAACCGTTGTCCACCAAACCTGCGGCACCTGCTGCGGGAGGCATGATGTAGTAATCACCAGTCTGATAGTAAGACTGTGTTACCTTATCATATTCATTTCGGTAAACCGCCATATTAGGCATTGCATTGTATGCTGCACCCAATATACCGTTATAGTTTTTCTGGTTGTTAGTATAAGCCAACGCAAAGTTAGAAGAGAACTTAATGCGGTCTGATACCCAGTAGTCCAAGGCAAGACGCGTTGTGAAACGGTCGAGCTGCTGCTTGATGATAGAACCTGTTTCGTGGTCGTAAGAAGCAGAAACACGGAATGTAGCCTTTTCACCACCACCGGCAATGTTCACACCGTAGTTGTGAGTCTGACCAAACTGAGTTACTTCATCGATCCAGTCTGTGTTCTTGTTGTAGTTAGCATAGTATGCGGGGTGACTCTGGAGGTAAGAGATTTCCACGATACCAGAAGCTACGTCACTCTGCTTAGGATTAAAGTAAGCTTCCTTCAACATCATAGTGTAACCGTCACCATCAAGCATCTTCATGCCTTCGGGCTGCCAGTTACCAGAGAAACGGTAGCTGAAGTTAACCTTAGTCTTACCACGAGAACCACGGCGTGTCTTAATTTCGATTACACCGTTAGAACCGCGTGAACCCCAAATAGCTGTTGCAGAAGCGTCCTTCAATACGTTAATGCTCTGAATATCTTCGGGGTTAACCTGGAGAAGGGTTGCAAACTTTTCTTCGTCCATGTTGTTCGCGTCAAAGTCATCACGGTTGTAGTCTTCAAGAGGATAACCGTCAACTACGATAAGAGGTTCAGAAGAACCGTTGATAGAAGTCACACCACGGAGACGCATTGAAGTACCAGCACCAAGGTTACCAGAGTTAGCAACAATGTCAAGACCGGCAATCTGACCCTGAAGGGCTTCACCTGCAGTTTCGAAAGAGAGACCTGCCATTTCGTCCATGTTCAACGACTGCTGAGCTACTGAAATTTCGCGTTCAGGAATCGCCAAACCATTGGTCTTAATCTTACGCTTACCCACAACCTGAGCTTCACCTGTCATTGAGTTATCCTTCAACTCAACATTAAACTTAACAGTTTCACCTATGGGCAACTTGCGAGTGGCATAACCGATATAAGAAACCTGCAAGGTATTTGCTGTATTCTTAATCGCCAAACTAAAGTTACCACTTGCGTCGGTCTGAGTTGCAGAAACCACACGGTTTGTTTTGTCCAACTCAACAACATTCGCCATAATCACGGGTCCGTCGAGTTCGCTCCATACATGACCCGAAATTCTCTTTTGTGCCATGACTGCCGTAAAGGCGAAGCACAAAGCGAGGCTTAAGAGATACTTTATGTAATTCATATTAATAACTTATTATCTGAGTCTGTATTTTGCAACGTAAGATTCAAGCTGTTCGGGCTTAGCATAGTTCCAGAAGTCGAAGTCACCCTTAGGCATCTTCTTATTAGGATCGCCATCTTTGCAAAGACCTTCGTAGTCAGCGTCGCTGTTGTAGTTGAGGTAACCATCAATCTGGTGGATTACTACATAAGAAGAATTCTTGATGTAACTTGCTGAAGCAGCTGCAGCATTATAGCAAATATCGCGAGCAAGAAGGTTTCTATTTTCTTCTGACGCAACCACGTCTACGGTATTTCCACTTCTATCAAGCACTGAAATCGCTGAAGGAGACTGAATTACGTTCAAAGAAAGGTAAGAATTTGTTACATTGTCAATACATGAAGTCTGATACTGATTCTGTGCTGTAACGTTATCTACGAATACAGACTGGTCTTGGAAGTGGTACTTCACGAAGTTTACAAGCACAGTAATCATTGTTCTTGCCTTAGCGCGATCTTCCTCAGTAAGATCTTCGTCGTAGTCGTTTGTGCGAATCTTAACCCACTCATAAATTTCGTCCCAAGTCATTAGTCCCTTAGCACGAGCTGCTGCTACTTGATCATTTGTGGGCACATAAATCGTGTAGTTGTAGTTGTTAAAGAAACGAACGAGCTGTTCCTTATTGGCGGGACAGTAAGTTGATGTACCCTGAACGTTGTCGTTCTGACGTGCGAAGATATGGAACTTCAACTTTTCAGCCTGCTGGTCTTGAGAACTCATCAACTTAGGCTTACCTGTCTTAGGGTCGATTTCTTCCAAATCAAAATATCCACAAGCCTGAAGCAATTCTGCAGAAACATATTCAGGATTAGCCAATTCGTAGAATTCTGAATAAGGATTGTTATCTGCGGGCACCTTGAAGTGGTTGTAAACCGAACGCATAGTGGGCTGAACGGGACGGTCAATAAGGTAAGTCATACCGTTACCATAACCGTTAGAAGCAGCTGTCTTATCATAACCTTCAAGAACAACAGCAGTGTGGTCATTTTCTGTGTAACCTTCAGCGGGGTCATTAATCATCACCTGGAAACCACCTTCAACCTTCATACCTACATTCTTACCTTCGAATGTACCCTTTTCTGTCAAACGGAGGGGAGCACCATTACGTGAGAGGTAATATGTACGTTCATCATTGATACCTGTAGGATCTTCATGCACGAGGATGTGCTGGTCAACCATTTCAATCAAGTTCAAACGCTTCTGCTGACCTACACCTGAGCCCATCGCATCAGTAACCTTTGACACATAAGAATTACCCTTCTTCTTGTCCGTACCAGGTTGCTGACCCTTAGACATATTATATATATAAGCAGTTGCTTCAACAGGGATAACAGCACCACGAGTTACATCATCATACTTAAAACTCCAGTACCAACGGTTGTTAGATTTCGCACCGAAAGGTTGAGTAGCAAAGCTTACAGGTTCTACATAACCATAGTTACCGAGACCTTCGTCGACAGGAACAAAGAATGAGAAGTGGCTCTGCATTGCCTTGAGGTAAGTAGAGAAGTATTGCTTCAAGGGTGCTTGGTTATAAGAAGTACCTTCGATGAAGTTATCGTCTGCTCTTACCACTGAACGAACAATCTGCGTATTGCTTGAAGTCAACGCAGGAGCGATAACTGAAGCATAGTCGGCGGGAGCGTCTACAGTGTTAGTCACATAAATCACACCGTTGTTAGCGAGGAGACACTTTTCGATGTGCAACTTATAATCTTCCAAAGAACTATAACTTGCAAACATCTGGTCTTGCGCGTCGTTCACGATAGTGAGGAACTTACTGGGCACTGATTCATTAAATGAGTCCTTCATCAAGTTTTGAATCAAGGGCTGAATCAAGTGGAGGGGAATCTGGTAGAGGTTCATCAAGAGGTTTTCCTCTGTGTTATCCAAGATACCGTAACGCTGAATCAAGTCAGTACCACCACCTCTTACGAAGTAGTTAATCATCGCTTCGTCACTGGGCACGAACATAGCAGCCATATCTTGTTCCTTCACTGTAGAAGAAGATACAGCATACTGGTTCCATCCCGGGTCGAAGGGCAAGAACTGCTGTTCACCGAAGCTCAAACCATCGGGACGTCTATAGACCTTACCACCGCCCTGTGAACGGTTAGAGATATAACGCTTTTCAAAAACTGAGTCAGCAGGAATGTCGTTCAACGCCTTATACTGACGTGTGAGCTGCTCATTATAGTAAGGTGCAGCAAAGCGGTCGAGCATTGCGCTGAAGAGGTTAGTTTGACCGTTTGAACGAATCACTTCCGCCATATTACCGGGCGCAAGCAACACCTTGTCAAGAACGTGAATATAACCATTCAAGCAAACTACGTCACCATCAATGATACGGCAGTCGTTGATAAAACCGAAACTTGTAGTACCATCGGGGATCCAGGGTTGACCCATGATCTTTTCAATATCACCTGTAGTGATGTTCTTTTCCTTCATCTGACCTTCAAGGAAGTGTGACATCATGGGGTCAGTTGAGTCGAGCGCCATGTAAACAGAATCGCCCTTTGAGCGAAGCTGCTTAAACCAGTCTGTTTCAGTAAGAGAAAGTGTCTGAGGAAGTTCAGTCACCGCCCAACGTGTAACAGAGTCAGAAGCTGTAGCAGAAGTACCTTGACGCAAGCAGAGGTTCTTACCGCCGCCTTCTGTATTCGCCAACATTTCGAGTACGTAAGCATTGTTCAACATTGAGTTGTTGAGCAACACACGCTTCTGGTTCTTAGAGAGGTCGTCATACGATCTTACGCCCCAAGGATTTCCACCTTCGGCGAAGAACTTGGCATACGCCTCATCATTAGCCACAAAGAGGGTCTTACTACCCGTCTTAGAAAGCACTTCGGCATACTCCAAGTCGTCGATGAGACGAAGCACCGTAGAGTATTCACCACGATTCTGCAATTCATGGTAGATACTCTGCCCAAGGAATGAGGGCTTAGAGTCCTCGTAATCCTTCAGATGGAACTTGTCATCTGCGCAAGAAGTAAAGCCGACAGTAGAAAGCAGCGCAGCATTAAGCAACGCCTTTCCCATTTTGCTAAAATGGTTTTTCATACGCATCAAGATAAAAATTATTATGTTGTTATTGTTATTAGCGCTCTTCCCGAATAAACGCACTACGGGCATAGTATACGGGATTGTGGCAAATTTAGCAGTTTTTTGCTAAACCACCTTATCATTTTTTGTTTTTTTACAATTCAAGGTCCAAAAATCAGTAAAAAACCGTTTTGAAATGTTAAAATTACAAGGTTTTGACCAAAATTTGTCATAATTTAGCACTCTGCAAACCGGCATTAACAAAAGCCCAGAAAAACTTAGATTGCGCACACCCATTTGTCACAATTTTTCGCTATAAAATCAATGCTATTTTATTATTATCAAGAATTTAGCAGTCGCAAGCTTCGTTTATTTGCGCGTCACCATTTCTTTCGCAGTCAAGTCTCAGGTGTTCGGTCAAAAATTTTGCACGCAGAAGGGACTTCAACTGGCATTTTGGGGTTGACGCTACAAAAAGGCAGATGGTAAACTTCAATTGGAATACTAAATCCCCATCTAATTTTTCGCACCTTACCACCCTCAAAAAACTAAACCTATTTTCGTAAAAATTAGGTAATGATATAGCAGTTGACCCAATATAGGGATAAGAATCATACCCCCTCCCCGCCTGCGGCGGTACTCCCCCTATCTTAAGGGGAGAGCGCCGTTCGGAACGCAAATAACCCGATTATACCGTGTAAACCATCTGG
>JAZQVD010000019.1:0-18493 GCA_045631665.1 Alloprevotella sp. | reverse complement strand
TTGTTGTCCACGATAAAATATTATAGTTATGTGCTCCACCAATTTATTTATTTTTTTTAGCCACTAATGAACACAAATTTTCACTAAATTCCATTCGGATTGTATTTGCCCCGCATGGCATTAGTGCCCATTGGTGCAATTCGTGGCTAAAAAAAATAATCGTTAGTGGTTTCCCAAAATATTGTTTGTGGACAACTTCTATATTACTGCCTAAACAAAAGAGGCGGGTGGCGAAAAAGAAATGCCCCTTGTCGCAGGTTGAAAATCAGCAGGGTTTAGAGGGCAAAAACTTTTAGTAATATATTTTAAAAAAGGTTACTAATAATTTTTCTTAGGTTACTAATAGTTTTCACGAAAATAGGTTTAGTTTTTCAATCCTCAGCAAGTCGCTTTCAAATTGCTATTGTAAAAAAGACGGAGTCAATTTTTGGCTCACTTGTAAAACCCTGTGTTTTTATTTCTTCGGCATAAAATTTAAATTATTCGCCGAAAGATATTCTCCTTTAAATATCAATGAAAAAAAAGAAGTGTGACCCTTCTCATAAGAGTGAGTCACACTTCTTTTTATTTTTTGTTTATCAAGAAAAATTAATCTTCAACCACCCATCCAAGGTCTTCGTAGCGTTTCAATTCTATGCTTTCTATGTTACGATGACCTTCAGCGGGAGCACCATATACATAACCGAATGGAGTTTTGCCAGTAAACGCTATGATAATCTTGCAAGAAGCCTTACCTAACTTCTGCCATTCTTCAGGACAATAGATTTCCTTTGCCTTAACAAATTCCATTTCACCAAGAATAATCTGAACCGTTGTAGCATTAACCTTTGCTTTAGCGCGTTCATAAGCGCTCAACTCGGGTGCTGCATCTGTAGAATCAACAACAGTTTCTTCCATGTCTTCTACTACATCCTGTGCTTGGGCATCAACATTCAAAGCTTCCAAAGTTTCATCCTGTGCTGCAACAGAAGAGGGGTTGGGAAGTAATGTTGTAACCTTCAATGCGGGAAGATTTAACATGTAATCAGGGGTAACGTCTTCCTTCTCATTGTCCTTCATATCCTTGATAATGTCTTTGCGACCTTTTTTAACCTCACCCTCAAAAACATACTTTTGTCCTTTTTCGGTAAGGGCAACTTCTGCATAATAGTGGTCAATATAGTCTGTTGAAGAATTGTACCATCCTCTCCAAACTTTTTCTTCCACCGCCTTCTCAACCTTAAGGGTAATCATACCCGCAGCCTGGAGCTGGCGCAACTCTATAATTCTGTCTTCTGAAACTTCGAAATAACCCACCTTAAATGTTTTTAATACCTGTGGATTATCCCAACTAGCATCCATCATAACAGCGTCTTCTACCGCACCAGCAGTAAGAGCTGTGTTGTCACAAGAGGTTAACAGTGCCAATAAAGCAAGGGGCACAAACATTAAACACTTTTTCATAAGAATATAAATTTAGGTTATTAATAAGTCTCAACTTTTAAAGATAGAGACTTCACTATTGTCATTAAAAAGCGATATTCATTCTGCGAGGATACGGTAACACTTTGTTTTTACCCCCTCATTTTAAGAAGAATAAGGTATCTGCTGGCGAATTTAACAATTTTTTATTTATACACTCCTAATTTACAATAATTTTTACGCAATAATCCTCAAATTACAGCGGGTCTACATCATAATAAATAGTGAGTCCCTTGAAATCAGGGTGGTTGCGCATCACATTATATGCGGCGCGCAGGGTGGTGCGTACGCTTGCGGGTTGCAAATTCGGCGCTACCTTAAGCACAAATTTGCGGATGTATTGCAGTTGTACCCTTGCCACGAGCGGGCGTTCCGGTCCGAGAAGGTCGGTAGGGAAATGCGGGCGCAGAAGACTGGCGAGGTATGCCGCAGCTGCCTCAACGGTGCGATCATCACGGTGTTTGAGGTAGATATTTATGACGCGGTAGAACGGCGGATAGCGGAAGAGTTGACGCTCCTGCATCTGCTCGGCATACATGCCGAAGTAGTCGTTGGTCACTACCTGATTGGTCAGCGGATGGTCCACCTGGCGCGTCTGCATCACCACCTTCCCTTGCTTGCCACGCCTACCCGCGCGCCCTGCCACTTGTGAAAGCATTTGGAAGGCGCGTTCGTGAGCGCGGAAGTCAGGCATATTGGTCATTTGATCGGCGTTGATAATGCCCACCACACTCACGCGGTCAAAATCAAGTCCCTTCGTGAGCATCTGCGTACCGATAAGAATGTCGGTTTCGCCAGCCTGGAACTTACGGATGATTTGTTCGTACGCCGCCCTTGAACGTGTGGTGTCGAGGTCCATACGCGCGGTGCGGGCATTGGGAAATACGGTCTCTATTTCCGCTTGTATTTTCTCCGTGCCGTAACCTATGTCGCGCAAGTCCGCCTCATGGCAGTTCGGACACGTGCGTGGCACGTCGTAACTCTTCCCACAATAGTGGCACACCAAGCGCTGCTCGCGCTGATGATACGTAAGCGACACATCACACTGGGTGCACTTGGGCGACCATCCGCAGTGGTGGCAATCCAGTACGGGACTGTAACCACGACGGTTTAAGAAGAGAATCGCCTGTTCCTTACGCTCAAGCGCCGCACTGATTTCGTCTTTCAAACGGGGCGAGAAGGGCGACTTCATCAACTTCTTGCGCTTCAACTCCTTGACATCCTCGACAATAATTTCGGGAAGTTGCACGCCACCAAAGCGTTCGCGCATCTCTACCAAGCCATAGCGGCCCTGACGCGCCTTGTAATAACTTTCAAGCGAGGGTGTGGCGGTGCCAAGCAGCACTTTTGCGCCCAACTGTTGGGCCAAAACGAGCGCCGCATCACGAGCGTGATAACGGGGCGAGGGGTCCTGCTGCTTGTAAGAGGTTTCGTGCTCCTCATCCACAATAATCAGTCCCAAGTTTTGGAAGGGCAAGAACAACGAAGAGCGCACGCCGAGAATGAGGGGAAAGGCCTTGTCGGTGAGTTGGCGCTGCCAAAGTTCTACACGCTCAGCGTCGGGAAACTTTGAGTGATACACGCCCATCTTGTCGCCAAAGACGCGCCCCAGTCGGGTAGTAATTTGTGTGGTCAAGGCTATTTCGGGAAGCAGGTAGAGCACCTGTTTTCCCTGAGCCAACACCTCCTCAATTAGTTTCATATACACCTCCGTCTTTCCCGACGAGGTTACGCCGTGAAGTAAGGTAATATCGTGTTGGTCAAAGGAAGCATGAAGCTGCTCCAAGGCGCGCTGCTGATGGTCGTTGAGCGGGCGCATGCCGAGGGTTTCCGTAGCGGCGCAAGTTTTCAGACGCCCCACCTCTACGGCATAACTTTCCAAATATCCTTTCTCAATCAAGGCGCGCAGGGCAGCATCACCCCCTTCTACGCGTTGCAGGAGTTGGGTGCGACTCACATCGGCCAATAACTTGGCGTTGCGCAAGCGCAACGCCGCTGTAGCACGGGCGAGGTCGGTGTAAGCAAGCAGCAAGGCATAGGGTTTGCCTCCCTTGCGCAGGCTGTCGAACAGCGCATCAATCTTATCTTCAAGCACCACCGACTCGGGCAATCGGACGTAAGTCTCTGTGCGCGCACGGAACGACTCACGCATCGCTTCGCGCACCTCTACCCATCCGCGCTCAATCATTTGGCGCACGGTGTTGATAATCGACGCGCGTTGCAGTTTGCCGGCAATGTCGTCAAGCGTTATGGGTTTCTCGGCATCTAAGAGATGATAAACCGACCGCTGAAGGGGCGTCATCTCCTCCATTCCTGCGGGCGCTTCACTGCGCGTGAGGCGCATTTCGCTCTCTAATTTGAGCCCCGAGGGCAGTGCTGCTTTCAACACCTCGCCCTTCGTACATATATAATAGTGTGAGAGCCATTCCCAAAAGCGCAACTGCTCGGCGCGAAGCAGGGGTGTGGCGTCAACCACCTCTTCTACAAACTTGAGTTCCACCCCTTCGGCGGGCGCTTCATCGTGCAGGCGAATGACAAACCCCGTGTAGCGCTTGCGCTTCCCAAGTTGCACCACGACACGCTGACCTACAACGAGTTGCAAGTCAGCAGGAACACCATACGTCAGCGCTTCTTCTAAGGCTAACGGCAGGAGTATGTCGGCAAAACGGGGCATGAATCTATTTTTGTTTAGACCACAAAATTAAGAATAATTTCCGGTTGGCGCGAGCGGATTTAGAAGATAAAGCATGCCCAAGCGGCAGAATTTTCATCTTTTTTTCGCCGCGCGATGTGCCCCATTTTTCTTCACAAAATAGTTGTACGAAAAACTAAAACTATTGTTGTAAAAACTATTAGTAACCTAAAAAAAATTATTAGTAATGTAATTTAAAAAAGGTTACTAATAATTTTCGCTTTTGCAAACCCTTGATTTTCAAGGTGCCGAAAAAGCGTTTTTTTCACCAAAAAATTCGGGAGAATTTGCCGTCATTTTGTAAATCATTTAACGTTAATTAACACCATGACGCGTTGCAATTTTTACCTTTTGAAGCCTCAAAACGAAGCGGTCGGAGGTCGATTTTTTACCCTCAGTGAGGCGAAAAATTGCGAGCGGGAGGAGCGCAAGGAAAAGCGGTGTAAAAATTGCTAAAATTTTTCTGAAATATTACGCGAGCGCGCGGGCTCAATGCAAATTTATTTTACTAACTTTGCAAAATCCCGTATAGTGGTCCGATTGGGCTGAAAATTATGGGGTTTTCACCTCCTTAAACAGATACTATGAGCGAATTGAAAATAATCGTTAGCGGCGGTGGCACAGGTGGTCACATTTTCCCCGCAATCTCCATAGCCAATGCCGTACGCGAATTGCGTCCGGATGCAAAAATACTGTTTGTCGGTGCCGAAGGGCGCATGGAAATGCAGCGCGTACCGGCAGCGGGTTATGAAATAGTGGGACTTCCCGTACAGGGATTCGACCGCAAGAATTTGTTTAAGAACATCAGCGTGCTGTGGAAGTTGATGAAGAGCCGCCGTATGGCAAAGCGCATCATCAGTGAGTTCCAACCCAACGTGGTAGTCGGCGTGGGCGGTTATGCCAGTGGTCCGACGCTCAACATGGCAGCAAAGGCGGGTATTCCCACGCTCATTCAGGAGCAAAACTCTTATGCCGGTGTGACCAACAAACTCTTGGCGCGCTCGGCGGAGAAGATTTGCGTGGCCTACGAAGGTATGGAGCGCTTCTTCCCCGAAGAAAACATCGTCTTTACGGGCAACCCCGTGCGCCAAAACCTTCTTGCCCCCTCGATGACGTATCATGAGGCGATAGCGCATTTTGGTCTTGACGACAAGAAGCGCACGGTGCTCATCGTGGGCGGTTCGCTCGGCGCTCGTACGATTAACGAGAGCGTGCTCTCCTGCCTCGAACTGATTCGTCAGCAGGATGAGGTGCAATTTATTTGGCAGACGGGTAGTTTCTACCACAACGAGATTGCCGATGCCTTGCGTCGCGCCGGACGTCCCGAAAACTTGATTGTAACCGACTTTATTTCTGACATGGCAGCGGCCTACACCGTGGCAGACCTCGTGATTTCGCGCGCAGGTGCCGGCAGCATCTCTGAATTCTGCTTGCTCGGAAAACCCGTAATCCTTGTGCCCTCGCCCAATGTGGCAGAAGACCATCAAACCAAGAACGCCTTGGCACTGGTGAAGAAGGGCGCGGCGGTGTATATCAAGGACGACGAAGCGCGTCAGACGCTTATGTCCCGCGCTATTGCCCTCGTGCAAGAACCGTTGCAACTCAAAGAACTGAGTGACAACATCAAGCCCCTTGCCAAACCCAACGCAGCAATGGATATTGCTCGCGAGGTGTTGGCGCTGGCAAACCTGTAAGGTTGTAAGGTTATTAGGTCGCTTCGCTTTAAGGTTTTAAGGCTATGCAGACCCTAAAGACTTTAATGACCATAAAGACTCTAAAGACCCTTCCCCCTTCTAAACCTCAAACCTCAATGCAAAATATCTATTTCCTCGGTGCCGGTGGCATCGGTATGAGCGCCCTGGTGCGTTACTTCCTTTCGCAAGGTTATACCGTAGGTGGTTACGACCGCGTGGCTACTCCGCTCACCAACAAGTTGTGTGAAGAAGGCGCAGACATCCATTACGAAGACGGCGAGCAACACATTCCCGCCTGCTTCAAGGATAAGGCCGAAACGCTCGTAGTTTATACCCCCGCCATCCCTGCAACGCACGAGGAGTTTAACTATTTCCGCCGCGAGGGTTTTGAGATGAAGAAGCGTGCCGAGGTCTTGGGCATCATCACCAGACAGATGAAGGGCCTGTGCTGCGCTGGTACGCACGGCAAGACTACCACTTCGGCAATGACGGCACACCTGCTCCACAGCAGCAGTGTGAAATGTAACGCCTTCCTGGGTGGCATCACGAAGAACTACGGCACGAACTACCTCATTGCTCCCGAGAGTCCCTATGTGGTGATTGAGGCGGATGAATTTGACCGCTCGTTCCACCACCTCCGCCCCTACGCAACGCTCATTACTTCTGCCGACGCCGACCACCTTGACATTTACGGCACAGAGGAGGCTTACCTCGAAAGTTTCAGCCATTACACCTCGCTGGTGCAACCCGGTGGTGCCGTGGTCGTACATAAGGGATTGAAGTTCCAAGAACGCTTGCAGGAGGGTGTTCGCCGTTACGAATACTCCAGACATGAGGGCGACTTCCACGCGGAAAACATCCGCATCGGTGGCGGACGCATCGTCTTTGACCTCATCTCGCCCATCGAGAATGTGAAGGACATCGAACTGGGTGTGCCCGTGAGCATCAACATCGATAATGGCATCGGCGCATGTGCGTTGGCGCAGTTGGCAGGACTGACCGCCGACGAAATCCGTGAGGCAATGAAGACCTACGGAGGCGTGGACCGCAGATTTGATTTCAAAATCAAGAACGAAAGTTGCGTCCTCCTCAGCGACTATGCCCACCACCCCGAAGAAATCCGCCAGAGCATCCTCTCGATCCGCGAAGTGTTTGCCGGACGCAAGATTTCGGGCATCTTCCAACCCCACCTCTTCACCCGCACTCGCGACTTCTACAAGGAGTTTGCCGAAGCGCTCTCACTGCTTGACGAAGTGTGGCTCACGGAAATCTATCCCGCACGCGAACTCCCCATTGAGGGCGTAACCAGTCAGCTCATCTTCGACCATCTCCGCGCAGACATGAAGAAGAGCCTTTGCCAGAAGCAAGACCTTCCCGAAATTGTGAAGGCAGAAGCCATAGATGTGCTCGTAGTGCTTGGCGCAGGCGACGTGGAAGACTATATGAAGGAATTCCAAACCATCTTGGAAAATAAGCAGTAGAAAATTACCGCATTTTTTCGCCCTTCGCAATCCCAAAAATAGGGGTGCAAAAAACAAAACCTCTTTTGCTGAAAATTATTAGTAACCTAAGAAAAATTATTAGTAATGTAATTCAAAATATGTTACTAATAATTTTCGGCAACAGTAACCCAAACAAAACTCGCTGAGTATCAGCAATTCAAAAAATTGGCAAAATGCGCCTTGAAATTCGCCTTTAAGAGACGGCAGTTCAGGCAAGATTTGCCCCTCGTATTTCAAACATTATCCCCGTGCTCAAAGTTCTCAAAATACTCTTTCGACTCCTCACAATAGTCGTGCTTGTCGGTTACCTGGTCTATGCGTTTCAGCACCTGACAGGTAAGGGCGACAAGAGCACTTGCGTGGCGGTCAACGTAAGAATTGCGAATGAGGATTGCGGGTTTGTGAAAAAAGATGAGATACTCCGCACCATTCAAGAGGCGCAGGTGTATCCCGTGGGTCGCGTGATGGACGGTATCAGCAGCAGAGATATTGAGCGCTCGTTACGCCACAACCCCTACATCAGCGAGGTGGTGTGTTACAAGTCGCCCGGAGGCAACGTCAACATCCTCGTTGACCAACACATCCCCATCATGCGCGTCATACCCGACTCGGGAGCGTCGTATTACCTTGACCAAGCCGGTCGGTGCCTACCAACGATGAATTATCGCGGTAATTTCCTGGTGGCGACGGGTAGCATTGACTCCACTTTTGCGCAAAAGGAGTTGGTGAAATTGGCAGAGTTTGTTTACAACAACCCCTTCTGGAACAAGCAACTGGAACAGGTGCACATCAATCCCAACGGGAGAGTTGACGTCTACCCCCGCATTGGCAAGCAAATCATTCGCCTCGGGCGCATTGAGCAGGTGGAAAAGAAGTTTGAGAATCTCAAACTCTTCTACGACCGCGTAATGCCCGTCGTGGGGTGGAACAAATACCACGAACTGAACATCGCCTACACCAACCAAGTAATTGGTAAAAAAGACCTTAAGAAGAAAAAGTATTAAGGCAGCAGGCGGTTTTCACAACCTCACAACTTCGTAAAATCCCTTACCGAACAACATAAAATTTATTATAAGCCATGGCAGATATTAAAGAGTTCGTTGTAGCCATCGACCTCGGTTCGTCGAAGGTTACCGCCATAGCCGGTCGCAAGCAGCCCGACGGCGCCATTGAGGTACTTGCCTTTACGCAAGAACCCTCTCAATCTTTCATCCGCAAGGGACGCATCAGCAACATCGACAAGATGACGCAGTGCGCCAAGAATATTAAGGAGACCCTTGAAACACAACTCAAGAAGCGCATCTCTAAAGCCTATGTGGGCATCGGAGGTATGGGCATGCACACCGTGACCAATACCATCCAGCGTGCATGGAGCGAGAAGAACATCATCTCGCAGGATATCATGGAAGCGCTCCGCCTTGAAAACCTTCAGAAGGCTACGCCCGAGCGTCACATCTTGGGCACAGTGCCCCAGGAATACAAGGTGGGAACGCAGTTTACAAACGAACCCGTGGGTATGCTTGCCGACAACTTAGAGGCACGCTACCTCAACATCGTTGCCAACAGCAGTTTGTCTGACCAAATTCGCAACTGCTTCCGTGCTGCAGGTATCGAGGTGGCAGAAATGCCCATCACTGTGCTCCGTCTTGCTGACGTCATGCTTACCGAACCCGAAAAGCGCTCGGGTTGTGTGTTTGTAGACATGGGTGCAGAGACCACTTCTGTCTCTATCTTTAAGAGCAACATGCTGCGCCACTTGGCGGTAATTCCTCTTGGCGGTGCCAACATCACTCGCGACCTCACTTCTTTGCAGATTGAAGAAGACGAAGCTGAGATTCTCAAACTCAAGTGGGGCGCAGCCATCACAAATGGTGGCGACAACAATCCTCCCATCGTAACAAGCGACGGTCGCGAATTCCCCTACACGGAATTTGCAGGACTCATTGAGGCGCGCGTTGAGGAAATTGTGCTTAATATTGAGAAGCAAATCAAATTTACGAACTACGAGAAAAACCAACTCGTGGCGGGTATCGTTCTCACCGGTGGTGCTTCGATGCTCAAGAACATGGAGAGCGTAGTTTCAAAGCTCGTGGGTATTGAAAAACTCCGTGTGGTAAAGAATACACGCTTCTCTGTACGCGGTCCCAAGAACTTGAATGTTGACCCCGTTCGCGAAGGCGATTATGCAGCAGCACTCGCGCTCATTGAACAGGCCGACCAAAATTGCTGTGGTGGTGAATTGAGCGATGAAACTCCCGTGCTCTTTGAAACAGGAGAAGCGGTTGCTCCCACAATTGCAACCGACATTTTTGGTGGTACTACATTAGATGTTGTTACAACTGAAGTTCCCACAGAAACTCCTTCTCAACCCATTCCCGAAACTGAAGTGCCCACGCCTGAACCTGTTGACGAAGAAGAGGTGGATGAAGAAGAGGACGAAGAAGAGGAAGGCGAAAAGAAGCCCAATGCCATCGTGCGAGGAATTAAAAAGATGTGGGGTTGGTTGGGTGACATTGTCAACGACGACCGCGATTAACCACTACCTAATACACACAATTAACATTCGAAACAATGAACGAAGATACTCTTATAGACTTGGGAATGCCTACTGCTACTCCCTCTATCATTAAAGTCATCGGTGTGGGTGGCGGTGGTGGTAACGCCGTAAACTATATGTACCGCGAAGGCATCCACGACGTAAACTTTGTCATCTGTAATACCGACTCCAAGGCGCTTCAAGATTCTCCTATCCCCGTGCGCTTGCAATTGGGTAGCGAAGGTCTTGGTGCGGGTAACCGTCCGGCACGCGCTCGTGAAGCAGCTGAAGAAAGTATCCAGAGCATCCAAAACATGCTCAACGATGGTACTAAGATGGTGTTCATCACTGCTGGTATGGGTGGCGGTACGGGTACTGGTGCTGCGCCTGTTATTGCTCGCGAGGCAAAGGCTATGGGCATTCTCACCGTAGGTATTGTAACAATCCCCTTCATCTTTGAAGGTACGCGCAAGATTGACCAGGCGCTCGACGGTGTGGAAGAAATTGCAAAGCATGTGGACGCCCTCCTCGTTATTAACAACGAACGCTTGCGCGAAATCTACCCCGACCTCAACGTGCTCTCGGCTTTCGAACGCGCAGACAACACACTCTCAGTTGCAGCGCGAAGCATTGCAGAAATTATTACGATGCACGGCGTCATCAACCTTGACTTCCGTGATGTATGTACCGTGCTCAAGGACGGCGGTGTAGCTATCATGTCTACAGGTTACGGCGAAGGCGAAAACCGCGTAACTGCTGCCATTCAGGATGCGCTTCACTCTCCCCTCCTCAACAGCAACGACATCTTCAACTCTAAGAAAGTATTGCTCTCTATCTCATTCTGCGCAGAAAATGAGGGCGACACGCTTATGATGGAAGAAATGAACGAGGTGCACGAGTTCATGGGTAAATTCCGGGATGACGTAGAAACCAAGTGGGGACTTTCTATCGATCCTTCTCTTGGCAAGAAGGTAAAAATTACTATCCTTGCCACCGGATTCGGTATTACAAACGTACCGGGCATCCGTGAAAAGATGAACCAGGAGGAACAAGAGCGCCTGCGCGAGCTTGAAGAAAAAGCGGAAGAGAATGACACACGCCGCGAGCAGTTCTACGGAACTAACGACCGTAGTGGCGGAACCAAAAAACGTCCCAAGGTGTACCTCTTTGGTCTTGATGATCTCGACAACGAAGAGATTATCTCAATGGTGGAAATCACGCCCACTTTCAAGCGTACGAAGGAACAACTCAACGATATCAAGTCAAAAATCGAAGGTGACACTGTTGTTGTTATCGAACCCGAGGCAACAAACGCCATTGACATGACCGCCTCCGTAAACTACCTCCCCTAAACACACACTCCCTTGTGGAGGTTGAACACAGCAATATAAACTCATGCTCGACGACGAACAACTCATACAGATTACGGCTCCTGCCACCAACACCTTGATTAAAGTCATCGGGGTGGGAGGTGGCGGTGGCAACGCCGTAGCCAATATGTATCGCGATGGGATGTACGATGTGAGTTTCCTTGTGTGTAACACCGATAAGAAGGCTCTTAAAGATTCTCCCATACCTACTCGCATCCAGTTCGGACCAGGGTTAGGAGCAGGTGGGAAACCTGAAATCGGGCGTCAGTATGCTGAGCAAGAAGAGTCGCTCGCGGCGATTTACGATGCCATTGATAAGGAGACTAAAATGGTATTCGTCACCGCAGGGATGGGAGGTGGTACAGGTACGGGGGCTGCTCCGATTGTTGCGCGAGAAGTAAAGGCCCGCGACATTCTAACCATAGGCATCGTCACCCTCCCCTTCCTTTTTGAGGGCAAGAAGCAAATTGACAAAGCCCTTGATGGGCTTGAACTTTTGGCAAAGGAGGTTGACTCACTTATCGTGATAAACAACCAGCGCATGCTTAGCGTGTACCACACCAACAGCGTAATGGATGGCTTCCACAAGGCGGACCAAACATTGACGAATGCCGTGCGCAGTGTGGTAGATATTATCAAAATGCGCGGGGTTATCAACCTCGACTTCAATGATGTGAGTATGGTACTCCGAAAGGGTGGTATCTGCATCATTTCTACAGGCACGGCACACGGAGAAAATCGTATTACTGCCGCTATCGAAGACGCACTCAACTCACCCTTGCTCAACCAAAACGACATCTTCACCGCCCGCCGCCTCGTGATGTGCATCACTTTCCCCGAGAAGCATGAGACGCTCCAGATGAACGAACTCTGCGAAGTAGAAGAGTTCATCGCAAAGTTTGAACGCAAGAACTTGGAGAGCAAATGGGGATTGGCAAAAGACGATTCGTTGAACGGAGAAGTGAAGGTCACGATTCTCGCTTCTGGATTCGGACTCGTAGAAGACGAAGAAGACGAAGACCAACTGCTCAAACGAATCGAGCGTGAGGAACTCGTCAAGACCTATTACGGAGATACCGTCAAAACTACGAAGAAGCCTAACCGCCCCGTCTACATCTTCTCACAAGACGAACTGGACAACGAACTTCTCATCGACCAAGTAGAAGCTATTCCCACGGCGAAACGCACACGCGAACAGCTCTTAAGAATCAAGGAATTTTCACAGCATCCAACACTGTAACACGATTATGACACTCTTTGAAAAAATCTCACAAGATATTCCTGCAGCCATGAAGGCTAAGGACAAGGTGCGCCTCATGGCGCTCCGCAACATCAAGAAGCTCTTTATTGAAGCGCAGACCGCTCCCGGTGCTAACGAACAGCTCGCGGATGCCGACGCCCTCAAGATTCTCGCAAAGCTGGCGAAGCAGGGACGCGACACTGCCGCACTTTACACGGAGCAAAACCGTCCCGACCTCGCAGAAGAGGAAATGGGTCAGGTGCTCGTCGTAGAAGAATACCTCCCCAAGCCACTTACGGAAGACGAACTCCGCGCTGCCCTCGCCGAAATCATTGCTGAAGTAGGCGCTACAAGTCCCAAGGAAATGGGCAAGGTAATGGGCGTTGCCTCAAAGAAGTTTGCAGGTAAGGCCGACGGCAAACTCGTTTCAGAACTCGTAAAGCAAATGCTCAATAAATAAGATAGGAGAAAGGAGAAAAGGTCCTGCGGAATTGCGCAAGTCCTTTCTCCTTTTTCCTTTCTACTTTCTCCACATGTATTTCCGACTAAGCTACGACTACCATATCTCTACCGACATTTTCCAACTCCGCTTTGAACCTGGCTCCGAACCACACGCCACTATCAAGCGCACGCCGGAAAGTGCCACCATCTACATGCCTCGTGGCTTTAAGTTTGAGGGACAGGCAAGCATGGAGTGGGCAAACAAAGTCATGGCAACCGCCATGCGCAACAACGCACAAGTCATCCTCACCAAGCGACTGCGCGACATCGCCACGAAGCACAACCTGCAGTTCAACCGCCTCACCATAAAGGACGTCTCCACCCGTTGGGGAAGCTGCTCCTCCCTACGCAATGTCAACCTCTCGCTGTGGCTTCTGCTTCTACCCTCCCACCTCATCGACTATGTCATTTGCCACGAACTCTGCCACCTGAAAGAACTCAACCACAGTCCCGCCTTCTGGGCTGAACTCGACAAACTCTGCGGCGGCACAGGCACAGCCAAACGCCTCGATAAAGAACTCTCCACCCTTGAGCGCACCATCATGGCGCAACGCATCAAGTAGGCAAAGGTGAAAAAAATTCAGAATCTTAAAATCACATATTTCAAATTATCTAAATTTCAATTTTTGACAACTACTTATTAGCAACAGATATGAGTTACAATAAATCTGAGAAGCATACATACTCCCCCGATAACGACGAAAATTATAAAACATTACGAGGAGGGTGGAAGGGAATAGCGTGGTTTCTGTTATTCAGTGGTCTGGCGACATCTTCTTTTGTTACAGGGGAAAAATACTTCTGTGGAGTCGTGCTTCTTGGTATAGCTATAATATACCTTTTACATTATACTTTTGGAAAGTTGAGCTACAACGACACGCACTTCCATTACACAGGGTTCTGCGGCATTTTTGGGTTAAAAAAGGTGGATCTGAACCTTCCGTTTTCAGACATAACAGAAGTCAATGTCACAAGTCAATATCGGGACAAGATGCAGTGCGATGAATACCTTACCATCACGACGAACGACAATGAAGAACACAAATTGAATGCTGAATATTTTACTCACAAAGAACTCATTGAGATTATGCAGAATGGACTCTTAAACAACCAAAGTTCTGCCTTTGTGCCCCCAAGTGAGAAGTACACCATCAACATTTACAACGAAAATACGAAGCGACTAAACTCTTACGGTCTGAGAATCTACATCAATGAGGAGTGTATCACCACCAAAGAAGCGCAGCTCTCACTTGATGTTCAAACAGGAGATGTCATTACCTTCCGCCGCTACTCTGATGCACACATGTTTCGCCTCTTAGACCCCACACGAACAGAATACCATTTGGAGAATACAAACGAGAGATTCTTTGTAGACGCCAGAAAAAAACCGATTGTGAAACTGTGAGACAAAGTATAAAGAAGTTCCCCACTCTATATTATCGATAGGAATAGGTGCTACTTAAACAGTGGTATAAGAGTAGGCCGAAAAACTAAACCTATTGTAGTGAAAATTATTAGTAACCTTTTTTAAATTGTTAGTAACATATTTTAAAAAAGGTTACTAATAATTTTTGCTTTTACAGACACGTGGTTTTCAATGCGTTACAAAACCCATTTTTTTACCCTTTGAGCGCCCCGAAATTCAGTGATTTTGACATAAAAAAGCGTTGAGCGAACACCGCAAAAGCAGTGTTCGCTCAACGTGTGGGCCAACTTGGGCTTGAACCAAGGACCTCCGGATTATGAGTCCGTTGCTCTAACCAACTGAGCTATAAGCCCTAACAGAACATGCGTTCTATCTTTGTGCAAAGGTATAAAAAAAAGCGGAATCTGCAAAACGTTTGTAACTTTTGTTCGTTCAAGCGTTTTGCAGGTCCCGCACTGGTGCGATTACTTGAGGAGTTGCACGCCGTTGTCAAGCAGTTCCACCTTGCGCTCGCGGTAGAGGTTGCCCAGCGCCTTCTTAAAGGTCTTTTTGCTCACGCCAAAGCGCTCGGCAATGGCTTCTGAGGGCGACTTGTCGGTGAAGGGCAGGAAGCCTTTGGGCGTTGATTCAAGGGCTTCGAGGAGTTCGTCGGCGAAATCCTTAAAGCGGCCCTTGCCAATCTTCTGCACACTCAAATCCAACTTGCCATCGGGGCGCACATTCACTACCGTGCCACGCACACGCATACCGCTGCGCAGGTTTTCGTAAATCTGATTGTCGTAAATCTGCCCCTGGTGCTTGTTGTTCACAATGACTTTAAAGCCGAGGTCGGTCTTTTGCCAAATAAGCATATCCACCTCCTCGCCCTTGTGGTAGTCGGTAAACTTGGCGGGCTCAATATAGCGCTCCACCTTTGCCGACGCCACGATGCGGGCAGTTTCGGGGTCGATATGTACGTGTACGGTGTAACTATGGTCCTTCACCATGCGGAGTTTCTGCTCGCGGAAGGGCACAAAAAGGTCTTTCATCAAGCCCCAATCCAAGAAGGCGCCGTATTCGTTCACCCACGCCACGCGCAAGTGAGCAAAGTCGCCCACACAGGCAAGCGCCTGCTCCGTAGTGGCAACAAGGCGGTCCTGCTGGTCGAGGTAGACAATGACTTCTACCTCCGTGCCCGGGCGCATCTCAGGCTTCACATACTGCTTGGGCAAAAGGATGTCGCCCAATTCCTTGCCGGCATCGAGATACGCGCCGTGGTCGGTGAAGCGAGTAATGGTGAGGGTATTATATTGACCAATTTTTAGCATAGGAGTAAAGTGTGTGCTGGTAAGAGAGCCTTAATTTACGCGTCAATAATCTTGCCGTCCTTCATGTGAATGGTGCGGTCGGTAAGGCGAGAGAGTTCTTCGTCGTGGGTCACGATGACAAAAGTTTGGTCGAAGGTGTCACGAAGGTCGAAGAAGAGTTGGTGAAGTTCCTGCTTGTTGTGCGTGTCCAAACTGCCCGAAGGCTCATCGGCAAGGATTACATCGGGGCGGTTCATCAAGGCACGCGCCACGGCTACGCGCTGTTTTTCACCTCCCGATAATTCCGAAGGTTTATGCTCAAGGCGCGAAGCGAGTTTCAGGTAATCCAAGAGTTCTGCAGCGCGTTGGCGCAATGCGCTTTCCTTTTCGCCAGCCAAGAGACCGGGAATCATCACATTTTCAAGCGCCGTAAATTCGGGCAGGAGTTGGTGAAACTGGAATACAAACCCGAGGTGGCGGTTGCGGAAGCGTGCAAGTTCATCGCCCTTGAGGGCAAGCACATCGATGCCGTTGATGGAGAGCGACCCCGAGTCGGGGTTGAGAAGAGTGCCCAGCACCTGAAGCAAAGTTGTCTTGCCCGCCCCACTGGGACCGACAATGCTCACCACCTCCTTCTTTTCGATATGGAGGTCTATGCCTTGTAGCACCTCAAGCGTGCCGAAGGACTTATGTATGCCTTGAAGTTCTATCACGAAACTACTTCTTTTTAAGGTGCTTCACCAAGAAATATATTGCTACAATTGCTACAACTGCAAGAATCGCGTAACCAATTACATGGCTGTATTCTGCCGCTTTATCTGCAACCTTTTGAGGGGTGTCGATAGCGGGGAACATCTTGTAGATGGCGTAACCGATACCTGCCAACACGATGTTCCAAGTGCCTGCACCGAGGGTGGTGTAGAACAAGAACTTCCATATGTTCATCCCTGCCAAACCTGCGGGAATAGAAATCAACTGGCGCACGGCGGGAACGAGGCGACCGACAAACGTAGACATGGCTCCGTTTTTCACAAAGTATTCTTCGGCGTACTTCACCTTGGCTTCATCAATCAAGCAGTATCTACCCCAGCGACTGCGCGCAAAAGAATACACCACGGGGCGACCTAAGAACTTCGCCAAGTAGTAATTTACCAACGCACCAATGTTTGCGCCCAACGTAGCGAAGAATACAACTCCCAAAAACGTCATCTCTGCCGACGAACCCGTTTTCCAAGCAGCAGGAGGCACCACTACTTCCGAGGGGAAGGGAATAAACGAACTCTCAATGGCCATGAAGATGGTGACCGTCCAGTAATTGAGGTGATCCAACACCCAAAGAATAATCTCTTGCATAATACGCGCAGCAAATTATTAGTAACAACATATTTTCCACCTGCAAAGTTACGTATTTCTGGGCAGTTATAAAAAAAGAGAGGTCCTCCAATTTGAAAGACCTCTCTGAAAGTTGTGTATAAATACGTGTTCTTAAAACATTCCTTTCACCAGGAAATAAAGAATAGGCAAGAAAAGAGCGGGCAAAATATGACGAACAAAAGCCATAGCGACGCTCTCAACATTCATTTCTCTACATGATAATCCACGTATCCCCCGCAAAACACAGTGTGCCACTTACAATAAAGCAAGTGGCACACAGAATATCCTTATAAATTTAATGAAGAAAACTCCTACTATTTATATTCCAAATAAGTTTCACGCGGATTATCCAAATACTCAAGTTCATCCATTTCCGCAAGCGCTTCCAAATAAGCATCAATAATTTCCTGCTCACAATCTTCAATGGGTTTATCAGCAGCAATGCCAAGGCTGAAACTTGTGTCCATATCCAGATCTTTTTCTGTCATTTCTTCTAAAGGATCATCTCCATAGTTCTGATCATCAGCCCAATACTCACCGTCTTGTATAAATATAATTTTACCATACAACTCTCCTTCAACAGAATACCTAATCTTAGCAACAATTTTTACGTTAGACATAATCTACAAAGCGATTACCTATGCTTCGCCAGGTTCTAATAATAATATAGTTATATGAGTAAAAAATGCTCTTTTTTTATCACTTTCAAAACGTTGGGCATTACACTTGCAAATGTAGATAATTTATAACTACCTACAAAATTCGCTCTTAAAAAATAAAAAAAGAGGTCCTTCAAAACCTTGAAGGACCTCTCTGAAAAGTGGCGGCGACCTACTCTCCCGCTATACGCAGTACCATCGGCGCGGACGGGCTTAACTTCTCTGTTCGGAATGGGAAGAGGTGGAACCCCGACGCTATAACCACCGGAAATAGTTTAGACATATTTTACAACTTCATCTACTCGCTTTTTTCTATCATCTAGAACATCTAGCGCCTCTAGATTATCTAGAACTTTTAGGTTCTCAAAATAAAGCAACGCCTTAAGTACATCCACCTCTAACAGGTGAAAGTTTCGGGCAATTAGTAGTGCTCGGCTATGATGTCACCATCTGTACACCTGCACCCTATCAACGTTGTCGTCTACAACGACCCTCAAAGGAAATCTAATCTTGTGGCCGGCTTCGCACTTAGATGCTTTCAGCGCTTATCCGATCCCGACGTAGATACCCGGCGGTGCACCTGGCGGCACAACCGGTAAACCAGAGGTCAGTCCATCACGGTCCTCTCGTACTAGTGACAGAGCCACGCAAATTTCCAACGCCCACGATAGATAGAGACCGAACTGTCTCACGACGTTCTGAACCCAGCTCGCGTGCCACTTTAATGGGCGAACAGCCCAACCCTTGGGACC
>JAZQVD010000018.1:0-32848 GCA_045631665.1 Alloprevotella sp. | reverse complement strand
CTTCAAAGAAGTACCCCGCATTGTCATAAATGCAAGGAATGACTACCTCTCCCTTGGTGTTGATAAAGCCATATTCGCCGTTTTGCTTGACACGGGCAAGACCTTCAGAGAAATTCTCCGCATCGTCATAAATGCAAGGTGCGATTACCTCTCCCTTAGTGTTGATAAAGCCCCATTTGCCATTTTGCTCGACACAGGCAAGGCCTTCAGAGAAACTCACAGCATTGTCATAAATGCAAGGAATTACCATCTCTCCTTGGGTGTTGATATAGCCCCATTTGCCGTTTTGCTCGACAGGGGCAAAGCCTTCATGGAACCAATCCGCATCGTCATACATGCAAGGAATGACTACCTCTCCCTTGGTGTTGATAAAGCCACGTTTGCCGTTTTGCTCAACACTGGCAAGGCCTTCAGAGAACCACCCCACAGTCCAGTCATAAATGCAAGGGATGACTACCTCTCCCTGGGTGTTGATAAAGCCAATTTTGCCGTTTTGCTCGACACAGGCAAGGCCTTCAGTGAACTTACTAACTTCCTCAAACTGTTTTTTGAAAAGAAAGTGCCCCTCGCTATCTACAAAATAGCCCACACCGTCGTACGTATTCACCGCAATAATAACTTTAGAGGCTTGGGGGGATTGTTCCGCAACTTGTTCGTTAGGATTTGCCATAAGGTATTTCTATTTTTAGTTTTATGCACTTTGCTTGCAAAGGTGGTATAAAAATTTAAAAGGCTTCTCGTATTTTTGAGGAGCGTGAGGTGTTACTCCATTTCTACTTTTGACCAATGGGTTTCCCACTGGTCACATTCTGCCACAATGACCTTTCCTTCTTTGGTGAAGATGGACCCTTTGTCGTTTTGCTTGACCTTCGCAAGGCCCTCGGAGAAGTCATCCGCATTGTCATAAATGCAAGGAATGACCTCCTCTCTCTGGGTGTTGATAAAGCCCCTTTTGTCGTTTTGCTCAACACGGGCAAGACCCTCGGAGAAAGGCCACGCATCGTCATAAATGCAAGGAATGACTACCTCTCCCTTCGTGTTGATAAAGCCATATTTGTCGTTTTGCCTGACATAGGCAAGGCCTTCGGAGAAATACCCCGCATTGTCATAAACACAAGGAATGACTACCTCTCCCTGGGGGTTGATAAATCCACTTTTGCAGTTTTGCTTGACCTCGGCAAGGCCTTCAAAGAATGCCCACGCCTTGTCATAAATGCATGGTATTACCACCTCCCCCTGGGGATTGATAAGGCCCCATTTGCCGTTTTGCTTGACATGGGCAAGACCTTCGGAGAAGTCCCACGCATCGTCATAAACGCAAGGAATGACTACCTCTCCCTGGGTGCTGATAAAGCCATATTTCTCGTTTTGCTCAACACGGGCAAGGCCTTCAGAGAAACTCTCTACATAGTCATAAATGCAAGGAGCGATTATCTCACCCTTCGTGTTGATAAAGCCCCATTTTTCGTTTTGCTTGACACGGGCAAGTCCTTCGGAGAAATCCTCCGCCTCGTTATAAATGCAAGGTGCGATTACCTCTCCCTGGGGGTTGATAAGGCCCCATTTGACGTTTTGATTGACAAAGGCAAGGCCTTCATTGAAGCTTCCCGCATCGTCATAAATGCAAGGAATGACTACCTCTCCCTGGGTGTTGATATAGCCCCATTTTTCGTTTTGCATTACTTGGGCAAGGCCTTCATAGAACCACCCCGCACCGTCATAAATGCAAGGAATGACTACTTCTCCCTGGGTGTTGATATAGCCCCATTTTTCGTTTTGCTTGACACCGGCAAGGCCTTCGGAGAAGTCCTCCACCCAGTCATAAATGCAAGGTGCGACCACCTCTCCCTGGGGGTTGATATATCCCCATTTGCGGTTTTGCTTGACACGGGCAAGACCTTTAAAAAAGCTCTTCGCACCATCATAAATGCAAGGTGCGACCACCTCTCCCTTGGGGTTGATATAGCCCCATTTGCCGTTTTGCTTGACACGGGCAAGGCCTTCAGTGAACTTACTAACTTCCTCAAACTGCTTGTTGAAGAGGAAAGTCCCCTCGCTATCTGCAAAATACCCCACATCATGGGGAGTATTCACCGCAATAATAACTTTTGAGGTTTTGGGGGATTGTGCTGCTTGTTCGTTTGGATTTGCCATAAGGTATTTTGTTTTTACGTCAATTATCTTTACTTGCAAAGGTAGTATAAAATATTAAATGTATACCCAAACGTGGGGGAGATAAAACAAAAGGTTACGAGAAATAATAACGTGCATTGCCCCCGTAGGAGGGCACACTTGCCTAACCGTTGGTGAGTGAAACGAACCTGCGGATTAGGGATTACTGCAGAGTTACGCTATTGGTCCCCGTAGGAGGACCCACAACAACAGGATAAGTTAAACAACTTTATAGCAAATCAAACTGCTGTGGGTCCTCCTACGGGGACCAATAGATTTTATTCGTATGTATTCCACCACCGCAGGTTCGCTCTGCTCACCCGCGGTTATGCAAGTGTGCCCCCCTACGGGGGCATTACCGATGGTTTAATGCTCCTCCCGCCTCTCTCTTTTATTTGAGCAATTCAATGAGTTGTTGGCCCACCTGAATTTGCTTCTTCTGGGCAGTAGATGTGCCCTGTTGTGCCAGCATGTCGTTCCAACGAATTACGGGGCACGAGAGCGAGTTTTTGGCGGCAGTGTGCTTGATGTTCTCGCTGATGTCCGTCTGCGTCAGTCCCCACGATTGCATGAGGTCGGCAAAGGCGCTGTAGGAAATGCCGGGTTGAAACTTCAGTTCGTACACTCGGTAGATGGCGTACCAATAGGCCTTGGTGAATCCCCCTTGGCGGTGCCACGTCTTGTCGTCCAGCACTTGCTGAATGGCGCGTTTCAACTTTTCCGTATCCCCCTCTATAGCGTTCGCCTTCGCGGGGGCTTCCGCCGTAGGCAACTCGGGCGTGGCAAGAGCCTGTTGCTCCTCAGTCATCTCTATGAGTTTACGGATGATGGCGCGGTAGAAGGAATTGGGGGTGTCATATTCGTCCTCCATTTTTTTGATGAAGCGGAGATAGGGTGAAGTTGGGCGCTTCTTCTCTGAATACATCGTTTCAACCTTCAACAGTGCCAGGGCAAGCCCCATTACAACGTCCTCCCATCCATACGTCCAACTTCGATATTCGTTCATCTTCAGTCGCGGGTCTTTAGCGGTTTCGACATCAAAAGCAATGGCATACGCGCGTTGGAAAATCATGAGCACGGAGTATTCCTCAATACAATCAATGTACTCAATCAATGCCTCATAAAAGGGGAAGTTAACGCGAGTGGGGTCATACACATCATACTCCTCTAAAGTCTCTCTCTGTCGCTCTCGGCAAGAACCAACTTCAGCGTGGGCAATAAAAGGGTCAATACCAGCAGATTGGAATAAAATAGATAGTTTTTCACTTGAAATACGAAGAGGTTTCATCTCCTCAGCAATGCGCTTCAATAAGTCTAAGTATTGTTTCATATAAGGTGTTAGTTTGTCCACAAAAATACATAAACTCGTTTGCAAAAAAAAGGAAAAAACGATGATATTTTCCAGGCAAAACAAGTATTCATTTAACCAAATATTTGCAGACATATTTTTTCTCGATTTGAGAAATTTTTACAAAGTGAATTAAGGGTGCGTGACATTGTCACGCGTGACAGGGGGGTGTTTTTGTCACGCTGTCCGAGTAGGTCGGAAAGTACATAATTAGATAAAGAAAAATAAGTATAATAATATATAATATTATTATAACCTCTATACTATAGCAAAATCAGCTGTCCATATTTGTTGCTACAAAAATACCCCCTTGTCACGCGTGACAATGTCACGCCTGTCACACTCCCCCTGATTGCTTCTCTAAAAACACCCCCTTGTCACGCACAGTCACAGTATTTATTTGATCAAATATTTTTGAAGACTCATTTTCTCTAATTTGAGGATACAAAAGCAAATCAAGACTGCGTGACATTGTCACGCGTGACAGGGGGGTGTTTTTGTCACGCTGTCCGAGTAGGTCGGAAAGTACATAACTAGATAAAGAAAAATAAGTATAATAATATATAATATTATTATAACCTCTATACTATAGCAAATACAGTTGTCCTAATTAGTTGCTACAAAAATACCCCCTTGTCACGCGTGACATGTCACGCACTGTCACACTCCCCCTGATTGCTTCTCTAAAAACACCCCCTTGTCACGCGTGACAGTCACGCACCCACTCCACTCGCTTGCATGACACCCCAAATCTGTTAAAAGAAAATCAAATTTTCCACCCCATTATTTCTCACTAATTCCCACTAATTCTCACCGCGCCCCTTCCGTGTTGTAACTTTGCACTTGTGAGAGAGAGGAGAGATGAGAGTTGAGAGTTGAGAGAGGAGAGATGAGAGTTGAGAGAGCTTCAGCCTTGCGGGATGCGCGCACCGCATGGGTAAAAGACCGGATGGCGCTCTCTCCCTGTTTATAGGGAGAACCGACGCACGAAGTAAGAGCAGAGGACAAACTTGTTTGTACTATGCCTTACGAGAAGGAGGAAGATGAGCGAAGCGAAATCAATTGGGACCACGAAGTGGTGATGGGGTGCTGATAATAATCCGCATGGCAAAACTACTCACTACTCACTACTAACTACTAACCAATATTCGCACCCCCTCACCGCCGATGCGGTCCCCTCCCCCTATAAACAGGGGGAGAGCGCCGTCCGGAACTTAAACTCACAACCTTAAAACTTATAACCTCACCACCTCACAACCTAATAACCTTAATATCTATGCAAAACAAATCACCTATCTGGAAACAAATCCTGCAAATCGTCATCACCGTGCTTACCGCCATCGCCACTACTTTTGGGGTGCAGTCGTGCCTTTGAATTAGTGAGTAGTTAGGAGTGAGTAGTGAGTAGTCCTTGCGGGGTGAAAACGCCCTGAAGGGGCAGCACTACATAGCACAGGGCAACGCCCTGTGTAGCGTGAATCACCGCATGGCGCCCTGAAGGGGCAAAAGTAAAACGTCTGCTTGCAATATCGGACTTTTGCCCTTACAGGGCGCAATTCCCCGCTCATCCCCACCCAAGGCGCCGCTCCCAAAGTCGCTTGCCGTTGCGCTATGGACGCATTGCCCCTTCGGGGCGCTTCCCACTCCGCACGGGTTCCTCACTCCTCACTCTTCCCCAAGGCGCCGCTCCCTTTGGTCGCTTGCCGTTGCGCTATGGACTTTATCCCTTTCAGGGAAAACACACGGCACTTCTCACTCCGCACGGACTCCTCACTCCTCACTCCTCTCTTCTCTCTCCTCTCACCTTACTAACAATTTCAATTATCTCCCTCTTATTTTCAACTAACTCCCAATTAGTTTCTATCTGACTCGTTGCCCCTTTGCGGCGCTTCCCACTCCGCACGGTCTCCTCACTACTCTCTCCTCACTACTAACTGATTTCACTCCTCTCTCCTCACTACTAACTGATTTCTCTCCTCACTACTAACTAATTCCCCCCCTTAAAACCTTAAAACCTAAAAACCTAAAACCTAAAAAACTATGATTAAGTACACCCTTATTTCTCGTAAAAATCCTGTTACAAGGAATATTTGTATCACGCTACGGGCGTGCCTGTAAACCCTATTGGTCTTGACGAAATTGCTGAGGAAATCAGCGGTAAGTGTACCGTTACGGCGCACGACATCAAGGCGGTTATCTCTGCGCTGGAGGAGGTGACGTTTAAGCACCTCAGAAATGGGAACTCCGTTAGGCTTGGCGACCTTGGTTCGTTTCACGCTCGTCTTTCCTCATCGGGCACTGCTACGGAGGAGGAGTTTTCTCCTGAAAATCTCCGTGGACTCAAGGTGCGCTTCATGCCCTCGAGCAAGCTCCGCTTTGAGCTTTCGCTTGAAAATCCGAATGTGAAGCTGGCGCGCGTTCAGGAGTGATGGTATGAAAAAATGGTTATAATATAGGAGTTGCCCCGTAAAGATTATCATACCCCCTCCCCGCCAAAGGCGGGACTCCCCCTATCTTAAGGGGAGAGAATGGTTTGAAACTCCCGTTAAAACAACTCAATTGGTTTAAAACATCGCACATTTACTCGGTGTATAATTGTAGGGTCACTCCGAATGGCGCTCTCCCCTTAAGATAGGGGGAGTACCGCCCTTGGGCGGGGAGGGGGTATGATTATTATATTGGGGGCAACTGCTATATCATTACCCAAAAAAAGAGAGGATGTAGCGTGTTTACTACATCCTCTCTGTATAAGGGGTTAAAATGGATTAACCGTTAACCTTCTTCATGTGTGCGATGAGATCGAGAACCTTGTTAGAGTAACCGATTTCATTGTCATACCAAGAAACTACCTTCACGAATGTGGGAGTGAGCTGGATACCAGCCTTAGCGTCGAAGATAGAAGTGCGAGTGTCACCGAGGAAGTCAGCAGAAACTACTTCTTCGTTAGTGTAACCGAGTACGCCAGCGAGTTCGCCCTTAGAAGCTTCTTCCATTGCTGCGCAAATTTCTTCGTAAGTAGCGGGCTTAGCGAGGTTAACTGTGAGGTCAACTACAGAAACGTCGAGAGTGGGTACGCGGAATGCCATACCAGTGAGCTTCTTGTTGAGTTCGGGGATAACCTTACCTACAGCCTTAGCAGCACCTGTAGAAGAGGGGATGATGTTGCCAGCAGCAGCGCGGCCACCACGCCAGTCCTTGAGAGAAGGACCGTCAACTGTCTTCTGAGTAGCAGTTGTAGAGTGAACAGTTGTCATCAAACCGTCTACGATACCCCACTTGTCGTTAAGAACCTTAGCGATGGGAGCCAAGCAGTTTGTAGTACAAGAAGCGTTAGAAACGAACTGAGTGCCCTTTTCGTACTTGTCGAGGTTTACACCGCATACAAACATGGGAGTGTCGTCCTTAGAAGGAGCTGACATTACAACATACTTCGCACCTGCTTCGATGTGAGCCTGAGCCTTATCCTTAGAAAGGAAGAGACCTGTAGATTCAACAACGTATTCAGCTTCGATTTCGTTCCACTTGAGGTCAGCGGGGTTACGTTCTGCAGTTACGCGGATTACGTTACCGTTAACGATGAGCTGGCTCTTTTCTACGTCTGCTTCGATAGTGCCTTCGAACTGACCGTGCATTGTGTCATACTTGAGCATGTATGCCAAGTAATCTACGGGGCAGAGGTCATTGATACCTACGATCTGAATGTCGTTGCGAGTCTGAGCTGCGCGGAAAACGAAACGGCCGATACGACCGAAACCGTTAATACCTACTTTAATCATTGTTTTAAATTAAGTTATAAAAAGGTTGTTAATAACTGTTTTTCAAGTTTTCTGACCGCACAAAGGTAATTACTCACCTTGTACACGGCAAAATTACTATTTTTTTTTTATTTTTGCACCGAAATCAAACCACATTTTTTTTATTTATGGCAAAATCTACATTTTTACAGGAATTCAAGGCCTTTGCAGTAAAGGGCAATGCCATTGACATGGCTGTCGGTGTAATCATTGGTGGTGCTTTCGGTAAGATTGTCACTTCTATCGTTAATGACCTTATTATGCCTCCTATCGGTTGGTTAATCGGTGGTGTTGACTTCAAGGATTTGAAGTTGGAACTCCCCATCAACCCCATGAGCGTTAAGGAAGGCGTGGAAGCAGTTCCCGTGACAATTAACTATGGTAACTTCCTTCAGACTACACTTGACTTCATCATCATCGCTTTCTGCGTATTCATGTTGGTGCGCCTTATCATGAAGCTTTCTAAGAAGAAGGAAGAAGAAGCGAAGCCTGCAACTCCTCCCGCTCCTCCCGCACCTTCTAAGGAAGAAGTGTTGCTCACTGAAATCCGCGACTTGCTTAAGAATAAGTAATTCGAAATAGAAGATAAAAATTTAAAGAGTAAAGATAACCGTTCGGCACGTTACCGCTGGTTGTCTTTACTCTTTTTTTATGGTGTCAAAGTAATTTTTAAGCAATAATATATTTGTTGTCCACGATAAAATATTATAGTGATGTGCTCCACCAATTTATTTATTTTTTTTTAGCCACTAATGAACACAAATTTTCACTAAATTCCATTCGGATTGTATTTGCTCCGCATGGCATTAGTGCCCATTGGTGTTATTCGTGGCTGAAAAAATAATCGTTAGTGGTTTCCCAAAATATTTATAGTTGTTCATACCCAACGTCCACGAGTTGCAGGGCTTTTCCGGGTGCACTATCTCCTGCGGCACATCTGTTCTTGCGCGCGATGACTTGCTTAAATTCTTCTATGGTCATGCGTCCACGCCCTACCTCGAGGAGTGTGCCCACGACGGCGCGCACCATATTGCGCAGGAAGCGGTCGGCGGTGATTTCAAAGCGCCAATAATCATCCTCTATCTGTACCCATTGGGCGCGCGTTACGTTGCAGATGTTGGTCTTGACATCCGTGTGTAGCTTTGAGAAGCTGGTGAAGTCGCTCACGTCGAGCAGCAGTTTTGCCGCCTCATTCATGAGTTGATAGTCGGGGGCGTAATATAATTGTGTGGCAAAGTGGCGCAGAAAGGGATTCTTGCGCGTGTACACATAATAATAATATGTGCGGTAGGTGGCACTGAAGCGCGCATGAAAGTCGTCAGCCACGGGTTTGACATATTGCACGGCAATATCTTGCGGAAGGACTCTGTTGAGTCGGTCGGCTAACTTGCTGACATCAGCGATTTCTTCACAATCAAAATGCGCAAACATCTTTGCCGCGCAGACACCTGTGTCGGTACGCCCTGCCCCAGTGACTTCAATGGGGGTGCGTAAGAGCAACGAAAGCGCCTCATTAACCTTTTGCTGCACGGAGATGGAATGGGGTTGCACTTGCCACCCGTGGTAATTGGTGCCGTCGTATGAAAGAGCAATTAAGTAACGCATAAGGGTTGTGAGTTAGGGAAGTTATGAGGTTGGGAGGTTTCTGAGTGCCAATGCGGGTATTTCTAAACCTAAGAAGACTTGTAGGAAAAGAAATAAAAATGCCACACTTCTCCCGAAGTATGGCATCCGTATTGAGAAAAAACCTTTTTAAATTGAGAGAGAGAAAGTATTATGCTTCTTCAGCAACTACTTCGAAGGGAAGTTCTACTGTAACATCCTTATGAAGCTTCACAGTTGCAGTGAATGTACCTACTTCCTTAACGTCCTTGAGGACGATAACCTTGCGGTCGATGTTGAAGCCGAGCTTCGCGAGTTCTTCCGCAATGTGGTGGTTTGTAATGCTACCGTAAGTTGCACCAGTTGCGCTAACCTTAGTTGCGATTACGATGTTTTCAACAGCAGCAAGCTTAGTGCCGAGTTCTTCAGCTTCCTTCTTGATCTGTGCAATCTTGTGTGCGCGCTGCTTGAGTTCTTCAGCGAGCATCTTCTTAGCAGATGCAGAAGCGATAACAGCCTTGCCAGTGGGGATAAGGTAGTTGCGTCCGTAACCGTCCTTTACAGTAACGATTTCGTCCTTGTAACCCAAACCAATAACGTTTTCTTTCAAAATGAGTTCCATATCTTATACCTCCTTTTTTATTTCATCATATCTGTTACGAAAGGAAGCAACGCCAAGTGGCGAGCACGCTTCACTGCCTGAGCTACACGACGCTGGAACTTCAATGAAGTACCAGTGATACGACGGGGAAGGATCTTACCCTGTTCGTTCAAGAACTTCTTCAAGAATTCGGGATCCTTGTAGTCGATGTACTTGATACCGCTCTTCTTGAAACGGCAATACTTCTTCTTCTTAACATCCACTGTGGGGGGAGTCAAATATCTGATTTCTGATTGTGCCATTGCTTAGTCCTCCTTTAGTTTGAATTTTTGTTACGACGCTTAGCTGCGTATTCAGCAGCATACTTTTCCATCTTCACTGTGAGGTAGCGGATTACGCGCTCGTCACGACGGAATGCAACTTCCAACTTGTCTACAACTGTAGGCTCAGCCTTAAATTCTACCATCTGATAGAAACCTGTAGACTTCTTCTGGATGGGGTAAGCAAGCTTCTTCATGCCCCAAGCTTCTTCATTGATAATCTCTGCACCTTGTTCTGCGAGAATACCCTTGAACTTTTCGACCGCTTCCTTTGCCTGAACGTCAGACAAAACGGGAGTAAGGATGAAAACGGTCTCGTACTGATTCATCATACGTTTGTTAATAATTAAATGAGTTAATAATGTGCTCTGCAAAACATTACACATGTCCGCAAAAAGCGGTGCAAAATTACAACTATATTTCTGATTAGACAAGTGTTACTATTATTTTTTCGCCTTAATAATCAAATTATTTAAGTAACAGACGAAAAAACCGCCCCTACCCCTGTATTTTCACAAGTGTAAGAGCGGAATTATAGGATTTTTCTAACGATTCAATCAGGCATTGCGAGCAAGGTGCGACTATCACGTGCCCCTCTCAGAACGCTCACGGCAGAGTTTCAACCAATTGAAGAAGAATTTTGAGCATGAGTCTTCCCAAGTGTAATCAACGCCTTCGTCGGGATTGTCATTGCGGTAATAATATTGTGGTGCGTTGATTTTCAACCCCTTCTCTACATCGCGTACATACTCATTGTGAAGCGTGTAAGGTTCGTACTCCAAGTGTCCCACAACATAAATTTCGCGCCCTTCATTTGAGAGCATAATCCCTACCCCAGTCTCTTCGCTATCGGCAATAACTTGACAAGCGACGGGGAAGTCGGCGCGATGCACTTCGGTATGACGGCTGTTGGGCATCAAAAATGTGGGATGCAGACCTTCAAGCAAGGGGTGTTTTACCAAAGCGCGGTGTGAATAAATCCCAAAACACTTTTCAGACAACTCATATTTGGGAATCCCAAAGTGGTGATACATCGCTGCTTGCGCTCCCCAACAGATGTAGAGCGAAGAGGAAACATGCGTCACCGCCCAAGTGAGAATTTCCGTAAGTTGCTCCCAATACCTCACATCTTCAAACTCCATGTGCTCTAAGGGCGCTCCCGTTAGGATGAAACCATCGTAATGACCATCCTTATATTGCTCAAAATCCAAGTAATACTTGTCAACATATTCCTGAGGCGTTGTCTTATAAGTCTGCCCAGCAATCTTCATTGGCAATAACTCCACATTCACGCCCTCAAAGTTTAGCGAGCGACAAAAATCTTCCTCCGTCACCTGCTTCATAGGCATAATATTTAGGAAGAGGATGCGCAATGCATCTTCTGGCGCCTGCTCATTAGAGACAAAGGGAAGATATGTTAGTGGTAGGTTTGTGTATACCATAGAGTGATTTATGGATTTGATAACTATGTGGAAGCATCAACTATATTCAGAGTAGGCCTCCATAGCGAGTTCCCACTCTTCAACTGCTTTATCAAGTTGCTTCTTCAAGGCGCCGTGTTGCTCAAAAAGTGGCATCAAAGTCGCTCCTTCGGGGGTTGCCAATTGCTGCTCTACGGCGGCAATTTCTGATTCTATTTTCTCAATCTCTGCCTCTGCCTCTTGCACACGCTTCTCCGCCTTCTTTGCCAACTTGGCGCGCTCCTTCTGTTGCTCATACGAAAGTTTACCTTCAGATACGCCTTCAGGAGTTGAAGCGGGAGTTTTTGCCTGTTGTTTGGGCAATACGGTTGAAATTTGCTCTAAAGAATCCATGTCTTTCTTCTTCAAGAAATCATAGATACCTCCCAAATATTCTCGCACACCACCGTTGGCAAATTCATACACTTTAGAAACAAGACCGTCAAGGAATTCACGGTCGTGACTCACCACGACCACCGTGCCGTCAAAGGCAAGGATTGCCTCTTTAAGCACATCTTTCGTGCGTAGGTCAAGGTGGTTTGTAGGTTCGTCAAGAATGAGGAAGTTTACCGGTTCGAGCAATAACTTTATCATTGCCAATCTGCTTCGCTCACCTCCTGAAAGCACTCTCACCTTCTTATCTGACGCTTCTCCGCCAAACATAAACGCACCAAGGATGTCGCGTATCTTTAAGCGCACATCGCCCTTTGCCACATAGTCAATGGTTTCAAAAACGGTGAGGTTTTCATCCAACAATTGCGCCTGATTTTGCGCGTAGTAACCGATGCTTACATTGTGTCCAATCTTCAAGGTACCCCCGTAAGGAATTTCTTGCATGATGCACTTAACAAGCGTAGACTTACCCTCACCATTCTTTCCCACGAAGGCTACTTTCTCGCCACGCTTGATCGTTAAGTTTACCTTGCTGAACACGGTATGCGCGCCGTAATCCTTGCGCACCTCTTCACAAATAACGGGGTAATCTCCACTGCGCATGCAGGGTGGAAATTTAAGGTGGAGCGTGGAGTTATCTACCTCGTCAACCTCAATGGGGACGATACGCTCCAACTGCTTGATGCGGCTTTGCACCTGCACAGCCTTTGTGGCCTTATAGCGGAAGCGCTCAATAAAGTCCTTAATATCCGCAATTTCCTTTTGCTGATTTTCGTAAGCACGAAGCTGTTGCTCACGACGCTCTGCTCTTAATTTTACAAATTCGTCGTAGGAAACTTTATAATCAACCACCTTTCCGCACGAAATCTCCAACGTGCGATTGGTCACATTATTTATAAATGCGCGGTCGTGACTCACCAAGATTACCGCACCTGATGAGCGCTGCAAGAATTGTTCTAACCAACGAATACTCTCAATATCCAAGTGGTTGGTAGGTTCGTCAAGCAGAAGCACTTCGGGGCGTTGCAACAAGAGTTTCGCCAACTCAATACGCATGCGCCAACCTCCAGAAAACTCCTTCGTGGGGCGCGAAAAGTCAGCGGGTGTAAATCCTAACCCTTGCAAGGTGCGCTCCATCTCAGCGCGGTAATTCATACCGCCAATCATCTGATAGAGTTCGGACTTGTGGGTAAAGATTTCCACGAGTTCCATATATTCCGCACTCTCATAATCTGTGCGCTCCGCAAGTTCGTTATTTAGTTGCTCAATCTCTGCTTGCAACTCATGAACATGACTGAACGCTTTCTCTGTCTCCTCCAACACCGTACATTCATCCGTCAGAATCATCACCTGTGGCAAATACCCCACGGCGATATTTCGCTGCACGGCGACATTGCCCGAAGTAGGTTGTTGCATTCCTGCCAAAATCTTGAGCATCGTAGACTTGCCCGCACCATTTTTACCTACAAGAGCAATGCGGTCTTTAGCATTCACGACAAACGACGCGTCACGAAACAACGGACGCGCAGAAAATTCTACGGAAAGGGATTCTACAGAAAGCACTTGGGGAATGTGTGGAATTAAGAGTAACAGACTTATTTTGGAAAAAGTATTCGACGCAACACTACCTTTTCACCTACCCACTCAACTACAATTTCCATAATCTGTGCAAAGATACGCATATTTGTGAAAACAGAGAAATTTGCAACAACGATTTCGCAAAATGTACCTACTTATATATGGATTGAAGACTTCTCCTCATACATTTTACCACATATTAAGCAAAATCTACCACCCCCATTTTAGACAATTTTGTGGGCAGCAGTTGCAAAAAAAGTCGTACCTTTGCCGCGTCTTTTACAAATAAATTTTGACTACATGATTTTCAAATATTTTGCATCACTCGGAAAATACCTGCAACTCATGGGGCGCACCTTCTCACGCCCCGAGCGTATGCGCATGTTTTTCAAGCAGTATGTCAAGGAAATGGAACAACTCGGCGTTGACTCCATCGGCATCGTTTTGCTCATCTCCTTTTTCATCGGCGCAGTAATCTGCATACAAATCAAGCTGAACATTCAATCCCCCTGGATGCCTGTATGGGTTTCAGGTTACACCACGCGAGAAATCATGCTTCTCGAGTTCTCCAGTTCTATCATGTGTTTGATTCTGGCAGGTAAAGTAGGGTCAAACATCGCCTCAGAATTAGGAACGATGCGCACCTCACAACAGATTGATGCGCTTGAAATTATGGGCGTTAACTCTGCATCCTTCCTTATCCTACCTAAGATTATGGGACTTCTCACAATGATTCCCCTACTCGTCATCTTCAGCACTTTCAGCGGCATCATTGGTGCGTATGCAACGGCCTACATTGCGCACATTCTCACACCTGCCGACCTCACAGCAGGCTTGCAATACGAATTTACGCAATGGTTCTTCTGGATGGGCATTATCAAGAGTTTCTTCTTTGCCTTTATCATCAGTAGCGTCAGTGCATATTGCGGTTATACCGTTGAGGGCGGTAGCGTTGAGGTCGGAAAGGCTTCTACCACGGCAGTTGTGACCAGTTCGATGCTCATCCTTTTCTCTGACTTATTTTTAACCAACCTACTCTCCTAACCTACTGCACTTAAGATGATTGAAGTAACCAACCTCCATAAGTCATTTGACAATAAGCAAGTGCTTCAGGGCATTAACACCACCTTTGAGAACGGTAAAACCAACCTCATTATTGGGCAGAGTGGTTCGGGAAAAACGGTGTTGATGAAATGCCTCGTAGGCTTGCTTCGCCCCACCGAAGGAACTGTTATTTACGACGGTCGTGACCTGCTCCAAATGAACAAGCAAGAGCGAGCGGCCCTGCGCCGTGAGATGGGAATGATTTTCCAAAGCGCAGCCCTGTTTGACTCCCTTTCGGTGTTGGAGAATGTCATGTTCCCACTCGACATGTTCTCAAACGATAGCGTTAAGGAACGTATGCGCCGTGCACGCTTCTGCCTTGACCACGTGAACTTGCTTGATGCTGAGCGCAAATACCCTGGCGAACTCTCAGGAGGTATGCAAAAGCGTGTCGCTATCGCGCGTGCCATTGCCCTCAACCCTCGCTACCTTTTCTGTGACGAACCCAATTCAGGTCTTGACCCTAAAACATCTCTCGTAATCGACGCCCTTATCAGCGACATCACTCGAGAATTTAACACCACGACGATTATCAACACCCACGATATGAACTCCGTGATGGGTATCGGCGAACACATCATCTACATCAACGAGGGTAAAAATTGTTGGGAAGGTACAAACACACAAGTGGTCAACGCCGACAACCCTCAACTCATCGATTTCGTCTTTGCCAGTGACCTGCTGAAGCAAGCACGCGAACAAATTAAGTCGCAGGCATAACGCCGTAATCATCGTTAGCAGATTAACATACCCACCAAATAATTTAGCGAGCAAGGGTGCATCACGCATCTCTGCTCGTTATTTTGTATATTATTTCATTAAAATATACAGACCTTAACCCTCAAATAGCACAATTCACAATACATTGATTATCAACAGCCTAAACTTAGTCAAAATTATTAGTAAGATAATTTAAAAAAGGTTACTAACATTTTAAAATAAGTTACTGATAATTTTTACTAAAAGTGACTTAGTTTTTAGCAACGCTAAACAATTAACTACCCACTGCATAAATATTCAAAAATTCGGGGGAACAGAATACACTTGCTCAAGAGTGGAATCCGTTCTCTCATTTTCCACGCAACACCGCCTCCTCATTAGTTAAATAGATATAAAACCGCTAAAAAATTTTGTCCGTTCCATAATAATAATTATCTTTGGCGCAACCTTTAACATTCTAATACTAAAGATGTATCAACTCAAAATTGCGCCGAGCATCACCAATCGCGAAGGTGAAGCGCTTGAAAGGTACCTTCAAGACATCGGCAGAGCTGAAATGATTTCTCCAGAGGAGGAAGTCGAACTCTCAATGAGGATACAGCGAGGAGACCACTTGGCGCTTACACGCCTGGTGCGTGCTAACTTGCGTTTCGTCGTGAGTGTGGCAAAGCAATATCAAAGTAAAGGACTTGGACTTATTGACATCATCAATGAGGGAAATGTCGGACTTATTAAAGCCGCACAGCGCTTTGACCCTACTCGAGGGTTTAAGTTTATCTCCTATGCCGTTTGGTGGATTCGCCAAAGCATCCTTCAAGCCATTACAGAGAAAAGTCGCCTCGTGCGCCTTCCCAGTAATCAAGAGGGATTGATTAGCAAAATTAGGAAGTACCGCAACACGTTTATGCAGACGTATCAGCGTGAACCTGAAGCAAAAGAAATATCCGCAGCGCTCAACATTGAAGAGGAAAAGGTGATAGTAGCACTTGATACATCCTACCGCCCCATCAGTATGGATGCTCCCATTTCTGAAAACGACGACACTGCCATTATCGACCTCATTACTACGAATGACACTTCGACAGATAAGGAATTGGAGTCGCAATCCTTAAGCACTCAGCTCGGTATCGCACTTTCACGCCTCCCCGAGAGAGAGCAGAAAATCCTTAAGATGTCGTTTGGCATTGCAGAACCAGAGCGCACTTTGGATGAAATAGCACAACGCATCGGACTCTCAAAAGAGCGCGTACGCCAACTCAAAGAAAAGGCCATTAAGACGCTACAGTTGCCACAATCAAGAGAACTGCTGAGGAGTTATATTTAAGACTTTTAGACAAAGCAAACTCAAACTTTCGTGGCGATACTAATCGAGGTGTGAAAGAAAAAGTGTAATTTTGCAAACCGAATACACGATGCGGAGTCGTAGAAAGGTGAAAGCGCCCTACGCCACCCAAAATCTCTGTGTCTGTATTCAGGTTTCACAACTCATTATCTCCAAATTCACCATGCCTTTTATCAAGAAAATTCTGCTCCTTGTAGTTTCAACTATATGCCTTGCATCGTATGCTCAAAAACCTATTTATGGGTTTGCTTACACCACAAGTTTGAAAGATAGTGTGGTTTACTTAAGCGCCGTGCAAGCAATCCCTGAAGCGCAAGTTGGCAAATACGATTTCTTGAACTTCAGAGCAGACTACGGTAAGCAGTTTAGCACTTACATACAGCAAAGTTACGGACTTCCGTATGTGACCACTGTAGTTTATTTTGACAAGAGTCGCTCCAAATTAGAAAAGCGTTACCTTAGAGTGCGTCGCGTTGCGAAATACGAACAGCGCAAGCAAATCGTAGAAGTGAATTACAGCGATTTTAAATTTGGACCCATCAAGTAACTCTCGCAAATTTTTATAATGGACAAATTAAACTTCCGTGTGGCAGACGCGTGCTTCCACATTGAATTCATAGATGAAGAGGACGACAGACATCTGTTGCCCTCTTTTCCTGCTTTTTACCTCAAGGAGACTCCCGACGAACCCCTTATCTTTACGCTCAAGGTGGGCAAAGACCTTTGCGACTCCTCACTTGAGGGAGAAGAATTAGGACAATTTGATTGCGGAGGAGCGAATCACGGCATTTACAAACTCCAAGATGGTGGTTACGCCATACATATCTCTTCTCCCGAAGGCAATCTTTCGTGCATCTTACACACTAATTCAGACTTCACAGCGTGTCAAGCATCACTTCTTGGCAATGAATCCTCAAGAAAATTCGGTCTTAACAACGCCATAATGATATGCTTTGCATTCAGTGGCGCTTATCACGACATCCTGCTCATCCACGCGTCTGTGCCTATGATTGACGACAAGGGTTTCTTATTCTTGGGAAAAAGTGGCACCGGAAAGAGCACACACTGTAAGTTGTGGCTCAACAACTTTGAGGGTGCTGATTTGCTCAATGACGACAACCCTGCGTTGCGCATTCTCCCCGATGGCAAGGTATATGTATATGGCACACCCTGGAGCGGAAAAACACCCTGCTACCGCCCCTTGCGCCGTTTAGCAGGTGGATTCTTGCGACTCGAGCAGGCTCCTAAAAATGAAATCAGTCGCCTCCATCCCGTACATGCCTTTGCTGCGGTGCTTTCATCCTGCTCTACGATGGTGTGGGACAAACCTTCTTACCAACGCATCTGTGCTACAACGGGAAAGGTGGTAGAGCGTGTGCCCGTATGGTATCTCAAAAATTTACCCAACGCAGAAGCTGCTCACATGAGTCATGCAGCATTGTTGCCAACCCATGAAGAAAATTGAAATTCCTAACGACATTCTCATCCCTAAAATAAAGGAACTGCTTGACCGAGGCGCCACAGCAACGATACGCGTCAAAGGATATTCCATGCGCATTTTCCTTGACAACGGACGAGACCTTGTAACGCTCAAAGCCCCTGATAGAGCGGCGCTCCGCCCTGGTGATGTAGTGTTGGCAGAAGATACTCCGCGCCACTATGTGCTCCACCGCATTATCAAGCGAACGGGTGACCAACTTGTGCTTAAAGGCGATGGGAATGTGAAAGGCATAGAGACTTGCACAACTGAAGATGTGATAGGTATTGTTACTCACTTCTACCGAAAAGGGCGCCAAAAGCCCGATGCCGCCGATGGATGGAAGTGGAAAACATACTCTAAAATTTGGTTGGCACTCTCTCCTTTTAGAAGATATATATTAGCTATTTACAGAAGAATTTTCTAAACTTATGAAACTTAAACCTGGATTTGCACTCCACGAAGTATGTGGAGAAAAAGTATTGATAGCAGAAGGCATTGAGAATATTAATTTCTCAAAAATGGTAAACCTTAACCCTACAGCAGCATTCCTTTGGGAAAAGGCTGCAGAAGCGTCTTTTACCCCCGAATCACTTACCACCCTCCTCACCGAAGAATACGAGGTAGAATTTGCGCAAGCGCTTGAAGACACTCACGCCCTTCTCGCACAGTGGAAAGAAATCGGTTTGCTCATCGAAGAAGATTAAAACCGCAACAGATTCTCAATAACTTAATCCCTCCGAAATTATTAGTAATGTATTTAAAAATATGTTACTAATAATTTTTTTTAGGTTACTAACAATTTTCACTAAATCAGGTTTAGTTTTTTGCAACACAAAAACGGATGACACCATTTAAGACGCTCACATATATCCTGTGCAGCACGCTTGCAAGCAATGCGTATGCCTCAAGCGAAACACCTCCTCCCACCCCATTCTCTTCATCACCCTCAACAACGAAGCAAGTTTCAGATGAATGGATAGGCGAACTTGCGTCACGCATCCACCTACATGGTTATGCGCAAGCAGGCTTTACTTATGCGCATGGGGATAAAACTGACAACAATACTTTTGACATCAAGCGCACGCTGCTTTGGGCAGACGCACGGATTACTGACCGTTGGTCGTTTCTCTTCATGCACGACTTCTCCAGCGTGGTGCAAGAATTTTACACGGATTACCGTGTCACAAACTCAAAAGCACTAACCATCCGCTTCGGACAATTTAAAAACGGACTCACTTATGAGAATCCGCTTTCACCCACCAGCCAAGAAACAATTGATGTATATTCCGAGGGCGTCACATACTTGACGGGATGCGGGAGCGACCCTTTACTTGGAGTGCAATACGGGCGCGACCTCGGACTTTCACTATTTGGAGAAACGAAGGACGGGAAGTTGCGCTACGAGATTGACATCATGAACGGTCAAGGCATCAATAAGAAGGATGGAAATGCTGAAAAAGATTTCATCGGCAGATTGGAATGGCGCCCCAAGAAGGGACTTAATTTCATTGCAACCGGACAAATAGGTCGCGGTCATGCCGTCGCCACCTCCGCTTACAACCCCACCATCAGCATTGGGCAAAACTACAAGCGCAACCGTTGGTCAATAGGTTTTGATTACAAATCACTCCCCCTTAATCTACACGGAGAATACCTTGAAGGACAAGACGGAAACGCCACAAGCAGAGGAGCATACCTTACTGGCTGTGCGCCTATTAAGAGCGGTGTGTTTGACATTATAGCTTCATACGATTTCTTTAATTTCAACACCTCCCTCGGAATGCATCAACACAAAGTAGTTGCCGGAGCGCAATACTGGTTCTACCCCAAATGCCGCCTACAACTGCAGTATGTTTATAAGAGCGCCTCGTTTAAAAATGGCGCATTCCAACACGGCGACAACCATGCCATTATGTGTCAGGTGCAAGTAAGATTCAACTAAAAACGCCTTAGATAACCCAGAGGGAAACTGTACGTTTTCCTCCTCTTTTTTTAATGCATCCTCCCAACTACCGACCTTGAATACACAATCAAGACAGAAAGAAAAAAACTCCCCACCTCCGTAGCAGGAAGTGGGGAGTTAATATTTTCATGTAGAAGGAGGATTATCCACCGAAGTCGTCGAAGTGAATCATTTCCTTTTCTACGCCGAGGCTGTCGAGAAGGTCGAGCACTGTCTTTGCCATCATGGGAGGACCGCAGAGGTAGTATTCACAATCTTCGGGAGCTTCGTGCTGCTTGAGGTAAGTGTCGCCCATTACAGGTGCTACGAAACCTGCAGTATACTTGATACCAGCTGCATCTGCCTTGGGATCGGGACGGTCAAGCGCAAGGTGGAAGTGGAAGTTGTCGAATTCCTTTTCCAATGCGAGGAAGTCGTCGAGGAAGGGGATTTCTTCCAATGCGCGTGCACCATAGAAGTAGTGCATCTGACGGTCGCGGCACTGGCGTGTCTTGAGCATGTGCATGATCTGTGCACGGAGGGGAGCCATACCGGCACCACCACCTACCCAAATCATTTCGCGGCCTGAAGTGTAGTTGGGACGGAATTCTCCGTAAGGACCACTCATGATTACCTTATCACCAGGCTTCAAGCTGAAGATGTAAGAAGAAGCGATACCAGGATTTACATCCATGAAACCACCGCCCTGTTCTTTGGGCTTGAAGGGAGGAGTAGCGATACGAACGTTGAGGGTAATGATATCACCTTCATCAGGATAGTTCGCCATTGAGTACGCACGAACTGTGGGAGTGTCGTTCGTACACTTGAGGTTGAAGAGTCCGAAATTCTTCCATGCGGGAAGATAGGTATCGCCGATGAGTGACTTGTCGAAGTCCTTATCGTAGTCGATGTTGAATGCGGGAATCTTAATCTGTGCGTATGAACCGGGTTCGAAGTCCATGTGTTCACCGGGAGGAAGTGCCACCTTGTATTCCTTGATGAAGGTAGCCACGTTGCGGTTACCAATCACGGTGCATTCCCATTCCTTAACGCCCATTACAGAGTCTTCAACATTGATGCTGATGTCGCCCTTAACCTTACACTGACAACCGAGGCGCCAGTTTTCCTTTACCTGCTTGCGTGTGAACTGACCCTTTTCAGAATCGAGGATTTCACCACCGCCTTCAGGTACTTGTACCTTACACTGACCACAAGAACCCTTACCACCACATGCTGAGGGGAGGTATATGTCGTTAGCAGCGAGGGTGCCGAGGAGGGTGCCACCCTGCTCTACCTGAATCTTGTCTTTACCATTGATTGTAACGGTTACCATTCCACCGGGTGAAAGGTACTGCTTCGCTACAAGCAAAATCACTACAATAAGGAGTATGATTCCAAGGAATACTCCAATACTTGCTAAAATAAGACTTGCCATTGTTAATTCCTTTCCTTATTAAATAGTGAGACCTGAGAAACACATAAATGCCATTGCCATGAGACCTACGGTGATGAAGGTGATACCTAAACCACGGAGGGGACGGGGCACATCGGTATAAGCCATCTTTTCGTTGATTGCTGCAAGCGCTACGATAGCGAGCAACCAGCCGATACCTGAACCGAGCGCGTAAACGAGAGCGTCGGCAACACCGCCGATGTACTGTGCGCTATTGGGTTCCATACCGATACGCTGCTGCATGAAGAGTGAAGCACCCATGATAGCGCAGTTTACAGCGATAAGGGGCAAGAAGATACCGAGTGAAGCATAGAGTGAGGGTGAGAAGCGCTCAACAATCATTTCAACGAGCTGCACGATACCGGCGATGACACCGATAAAGAGGATGAACGCCAAGAAGGAGAGGTCAACGCCTTCAACGAGACAGTTGGGACCTAACACTTGTGTCTGCAACAAGTAGTTGACGGGAACGGTTACGAGCAATACAAAGATTACCGCAAGACCGAGACCGAACGCTGTCTTTACAGTCTTCGCCACTGCAAGGTAAGAGCACATACCCAAGAAGAAGGCGAAAATCATGTTGTCCACAAAAATGGAGCGGACGAACAAACTTAACATATGTTCCATATTCGTTGTTTCTTATTTATGGGTTTGTGAATTACTTCTTATCGTTAATCGCACGAGTTGCCCAGATGATGCAACCTACGATGATCAATGCCATTGCGGGCATAGTCATCATACCGTTGTTGGCGTATCCCCATTCGTAGCATACGTCGGGAATTACCTGAATGCCGAGGAGTGTGCCAGCACCGAAGAGTTCGCGCACGAAACCTACAGCCACCAAAATCCAAGCGTAACCAAGACCGCTACCTACACCGTCGAGGAATGATGCCCAGGGACCGTTCTGCATGGCAAACGCTTCGAGGCGACCCATGAGGATACAGTTGGTGATAATCAAACCTACATATACGGAGAGCTGTACGCTTACATCGTAAGCATACGCCTTAAGCACCTGGCTTACGAGCGTTACGAGAGTTGCAACAACTACGAGCTGTACGATGATACGAATGCGGTTGGGCACGGTCTTACGCAACAATGAGATAATCACGTTTGCAAAAGCAGTAATCACCGTTACAGAGAGACCCATTACGATGGCGGGTTCCAACTGAACTGTTACAGCAAGCGCAGAACAGATACCCAATACCTGAACCGTCACAGGGTTGTTGAGGTTCAACGGACTTGAGAATATTTCTTTATTCTCCTTTGAAAATAATTGACTCATATTCTAATTCGTTGCTTACTTGTTAACATTAAAGAAATTCACATACTGCTGGAGTCCGCCGTTTACCATTGCTGCAACACCGTTACAAGTGAGTGTAGCACCCGTGATACCGTCTACTTCAACGGCATCGTTAGCTACCTTACCAGCCTTTACTACGGTGAGGGCTACGTGTTCAGCATCGCCTTCAGCAAACACTGACTTGCCGTCAAACTTCTTCTGGAACTTTTCTTCGGCGATTACCGAACCGAGACCAGCTGTTTCAGATTCGTGTGACATGTAAACGCCAAACACGGTCTGGAAGTCGTCATTCAAAGCAATGTAACCCCAAAGGCCGCCCCAAAGTCCCTTACCCGTTACGGGGAACACGTACTTCTTAGCGCCTTCTACTTCACAAACGTAAACGACCAAGTCGTTCTTTTCGTTGAAACCGCCGTTTTCAGCCTTTACGCTACCGTCTTCGTTGATGATGAGGTCGCTCTTTACGAGGGCTTCGTAAGTGGCTTCGATGCTGTCCTTCTCAAGTCCGCGCTGGTTGAGCGCAGCAAGAATCTGCTTCTTCTTATCGAGTTCCACATTCTTATCCTGTGTGGGCTTAAGAACAGAGGAAACGAAAGCAAGGAGGAACGCCACAATGATTACCATCACCGCAGCATAACCAATTGTATATCCGTTACTATTTGTATTCATTGCTGTTTACTTCTTAACGCGGTTGAGACGCATATTAATATTACGCTGAACGAAAACATAGTCGATGAGCGGTGCAAACATGTTCATCAAGAGGATAGCGAGCATCATGCCTTCGGGATAACCGGGGTTCAAAACGCGTACGGTGATAGCAACTACACCGATGAGGAAACCGTAGATGAACTGACCCTTTTCTGTGCGTGCACTGGTTACGGGGTCTGTTGCCATAAATACAGCACCGAAGCAGAAACCACCTGTTGCAAGGTGTTCGTACCAAGGAATGTTTGCAACCACGTTGGTTTCCATTCCAGCGATGTTGAACAACCATGCTACTACAGCACCACCTACGAATACGCTACCCATTGTGCGCCAGCTGGCAATCTTTGTTACCAAAAGCAATGCTGCACCAATAGCGATGGCAATTACGCTGGTTTCACCTACAGAACCGGGGATAAGACCTACGAAGGTGCTTGTTTCAGCAAAGTTTACAGCGTTACCAGCAGCAGCAATACCAAGAGGAGTTGCAGCAGTGAAACCGTCAACTACATTGTGACCCAATCCGCAGAATGATTCAGTAGCTACCCAACAAGCGTCACCACTCATGCTTGTAGGATAAGCAAAGAAGAGGAACGCACGTGCAATAAGCGCGGGGTTGAAGATGTTCATACCTGTACCACCGTAGATTTCCTTGGCGAAGATTACAGCAAATGCTACAGCGAGTGCCATCATCCAAAGAGGAGTGCTCACGGGGCAAATCATGGGGATGAGCAAACCTGAAACGAGGTAACCTTCCTGGATTTCTTCCTTCTTCCACTGAGCTACAACGAACTCAATACCGAGACCTACACCGTAAGACACGATGATGCGGGGAAGCATTACGAGAAGACCATAGAAGAACATTTCAATGAATGAAGTCTGCTCCACCATACCTGCAGCAAGTGCATTTTGGTAACCGATGTTGTACATACCAAAGAGCAGCGCAGGAAGCAATGCGATGACTACGAACGACATGATACGCTTTGAGTCAATAGCATCGTGAATGCTCACACCTACACGAGAAGTAGCGTTAGGCACAAGCAAGAATGTCTCCATACCATCGAACACGGAACGCAGCGCTGAGAGCTTACCGCCTTCCTCGAAGTTGGGACGAATTTTATCAAGATATTTCTTTACCATAATTACTAACTATTTTCCTTACGAAGAATATCAAGTCCCTCGCGTACGATGCGCTGGAGTTCAAGTTTTGAAGAGTCAATAAATTCTGCAACAGCAAAATCTTCGGGTGCCACTTCATAGATGCCAAGCGCTTCCTGGCGGTCGATGTCGCCAGTGATAATCGCCTTGATCAAGTATGAGGGATAGATGTCCATGGGGAATACGCGTTCGTATTCAGCGCTCATAATCATATGGCGCTCACCACCCTTGATGCGGCAGTCGAGGTCATACTGCTTACCCTTACCCATCAACCATGAAAGGTAACTGCGACTTGTTGAGAAGTCATTCACACGGGGCATAATCCAACCGAAGAGTTCGTCTACATCGTCACCTTCGGGAAGTGCACACACCTCTGTAGCAAACGCACCGAGGAAGTCGGCAGTCGTTGTCTTCTGACCAACGAAGGGGTTACCGTTAATCACGCGAACATGTTCATCAACAGCAGGGATGATTGTTGAGATAGGCGCACCCACCTTAACCTTCAAGTAAGTAGGTTCAGCCACCTTACTACCAGCTACGGCAATTGTGCGTGTCAAGTCTACCTTACCCGTGCGCATCAAGCGACCAACGAAGATTACTGCTTCAGCACCCATTGTCCATACCACTTCGCCCTTATTTACAGGAGCAATGTGATTAATCTGCACACCTACATTACCTGCGGGGTTCGGACCGTCAAACACATTTACATCTGCACCTTCAAGCGGAAGGATTGAAGTGTTAATCTGCTCGGGAGAAACACCTACATGCACCTGTGCAAGCTTTGAGAGCACTTCAATACCCTTACGGAAGTCATCCTCCTGACCCTTTGCTACGAATGTGAAGTCTGCAGCAAGAGGCATCTTTGAGAAAGCACTCACGAAGATGGCCTTGGGCTCATCCTTCGCACTTGCAACCACATCATAGGGGCGCTGACGCATAAATGCAAACAAACCCGATTGTAACAAGAGGTTCAACACTTCCTCACGACTCGCCTTCGCCAAGTCCATCACACCAAAGTCCTTAGCCACTTGTGTAGCGTCGGGAGTAATGCGAATGTAGAGGATTTTACGGCGCTCACCGCGCTCAATAGCCTTCACTGTTCCGCTAACGGGCGAAACGAAAGCAATCGTCTCCGTCGCTTTGTCAACGAAGAGTGGACTTCCGGCGAGCACATTCTCGCCCTCCTTCACCACCAACTTAGGCATCACTCCGTGAAAGTCCGCAGGGCAGATGGCATACTCGCCACCCATCTGCGCCACCTTCACCTGGAGGGGAGCCTCGCCAGCAAGGTTCAGATCAAGTCCTTTCTTAATTTTGTACTGTCCCATTAAGAAAAAAGTATGAATAAAAAATAAAATTTGATTTTGTCGTGTCCCGCCGCTCGGGCGTTTACTATGCACAGGGCAGGCGAAAATATCACACCTTCGCGCTACCGCACATATAGGTGACAAAGTTAACAAAACCTAACCGAATAGCGAAACCCAATACACTTTTTTTAAGGTTTTAGAAGAAAATCGGGTAGAAATTGTCAGGGATAGGTTGCAAAAAACAAAGAAATGAGTGCGCTTATGAGGGTTTTAAAATGATAACACAAAAAAGTGTGAACATATCGCTATGCTCACACTTTCGAGGTGGTTGGCGGATTCGAACCGCCGTAAACGGTTTTGCAGACCGGTGACTAAGCCACTCATCCAAACCACCATTGGAGGAATTCCGTGCTGAATTCGAGTGCAAAATTACAACATTTTTCTGTACCTCCAAATGTTTTGACCGTTTTTTTACAATATTTTTTCTCCCCTTCCCTCCCCGAAAATCAGAAGGTGCTCTGTATCACTGCGATATACATTGACATGGGAGAAGTCCTTACTTGCCCTGCTTTTTGCCAAATTCGGAATTTACGCGTATGAGCGCTGCTGCGACGCATGTGAGCGGGGTGAGCGCCAAAACAAGGATGAAGAAGCCGAGGTATCCCAACTGCTCCTGCAACCACCCAGCCACCATGCCAGGAAGAAGCATAGAGAGCGCCATAAAGGCGGTGCAGAGGGCGTAGTGTGTCGTTTTGGATGCGCCATCGGAGAAGTAAATCATATACATCATATAGGCAGTAAAGCCAAAACCATAGCCGAATTGTTCAAAACCGACCGCTGTAGACACCACCCATAAATCACTGACTTGGGCATAGGCCAATAATATGTATACGGCATGAGGGAGCGTAATAGCTCCAACCATCCACCACAAACAACGTTTAAAACCAAATTTAGCAATGGTCACACCGCCAACGATGCCACCCAGAGTCAAACCTACCACACCTATCGTCCCTTGTGCCAAAGCCAAATCCATCTTTGTAAGCCCCATACCACCTTTATCCACAGAGTCAAGCAAGAACAGAGGAGCCATCTTTACCAACAATGCCTCTGGAAAGCGATACAGCAACATAAAAGCGATAGCAATGAGTGCCTGTGGCTTAGTAAAGAAAGTAACAAAAGTACTTATCATCCCTTTGAAAACTTCAAGCACACCTTTCTTTTCACTTGAACCCGAAGCACCCACATTGCAGGCCTCCACCTTAGGCAAAACTAAACTATGCCACACAAAGAGCGCTACAAATACAACTGCAGTCATAATAAAAGTCCACTTCCAAGCCTCTTGAATAGGATGTGGAGAAATGCTTATAATAAAAACTCCCCACACATTGATACTAAAACCTGTTTGCATACCATAAGCAAGAGCGAGAAGCCCACCCTGTGCGCCAATCGTAGCAAGACGATAAAAAGTAGAACGAATGCCGACAAATAGCGATTGTTCGTGAGAGGTAAGACCAAGCATGTAGAATCCATCTGCGGCAATATCATGAGTAGCAGAACTAAATGCCATCAACCAAAAAAATGCCAAAGTGGTTTGTACAAAGTCGGGCGCATCAATCGTATATGCCACTCCTGCTAATGACAACCCCACCATGAATTGCATCACAAGAATCCACCAACGCTTCTGCTTCAGCACATCCACGACGGGACTCCAGAAGGGCTTTATCACCCACGGTAGATAGAGCCACGAGGTGTAGAGCGCCACATCGGTATTGCTCAACCCGAGGTTTTTATACATCACCAGCGCCACGGTCATCACCACAACATAGGGTACGCCTTCGGCAAAATAGAGCGAAGGCACCCACGACCAGGGGGAAGTTTTCTTCATTAGAAATGATTGTAATTGAATGGGGAGTTATTTAAGAAGTCGGAACAATCAGAGCACCCCGACCGTCCCGACATCTCATTAAATTTAATTTAATAACTACTTAAAGTTTATGCAGTTGCGCATCTTTGTAATAGTGAAGCAATATCTCATCATAGGTATAACCGCGCTCTGCCATTACAGCCGCACCGATTTGGCAAAGACCTACACCATGCCCCCACCCTGCGCCATAAAGGATGACGCGACCGGGGATACCGTCGTTGAGGTCACACAGTTCAACAGAGAAGGCAGAACTGTAAAGGTGACTATCGGAAAGGGCGCGACGGATTTCGAGTTCCTTACCAATCACCAACTGCTTCTTACTGCCCACGATGCGCAATTTCTTGATACGCCCACTGGCGCCGCGCTCTACGGGTTGGAGGTCGAGAATATCACCAAAGTCTTCTTCGCAACGCTCAGCAAGGAGGCGCGCCAATTCTGCTTGCGTAAATTCCACCTTCCAGCGGTAGAAGTCCTGCGTCTCACGGTCGTAATCGTTGAGCACCTGCGAAAGGAGGTGCGCATCCTCCGTATTACAGAAGGCGTCGGGGGAAGTGCGAATCCAGCGGTCGAAGTCAAAGTTGTCTGCGCCAATGGCTTGCTCATCCATCTTCATATCCGCAGGCACATCGTGCACGGGGTGGAGATACGGGAGTTCCTTATCCTCCCAACAAGTGGAATAGCGCTCTGTGATACCGCCACAACACTTTGAGAAGCGCGCATCACACACCTCACCATCACTCACGAGCACCATGGCACGCGTGGCTTCAACGGCCTTTTCTACAAGGGGCGAAGTCTGACGCGTAATGCCCTGATAGCGCTGACAGTGGTCGTCGGCACAGACATCAAAGAGGGTGTGGTCCTCACGGTCGTACCAGCGGATGAACTCGTCGCCCTTACGCTGGAAACTGAAGAAGCCACCCGAGCGCCCCTCTTGACGCTCACGATGTTGCATCTGTGCAAGAAGCCAACTGCGACTGATTACGGCATGCGCTTTCAAGAGCTCGAGCGAAGCCGTAGCACTCATCTCACTACTGATTACACTTTTAAGATAATCTTCTATAGGTAACTTGTTGATTACAACCAACTTTTCCTCCTCAACAATTATACAAAGTTGACCAACGAAAGTCTGCGGTTCGGTGCGCTGCCAATGGTAGTCGATACCGATTTGCACATTGTCTATCGTAAACGAAGCATCGTCGGTAGTGGGTTTGAATTTGAGTTCGCTGTACACATTGCCATTCCAATGGATACCGCCATCACGACATTCAACAATCTGCTCACCCGTCACCGTGTTGCCCTTTGCTGTATAAGGCGCATTGAGGCGGAAGGCAATCTTTTCTTCCGTCATGATACCCACCTGAATCATGGGTTCTTCGGGCATATGGAGCGACACGAGCGACTTTGCCGCCTCCGTTTGCGACTTCGCACGCTTTGTGCGCAAGCGTTTTACAATCTGTGCGGCTTCAGCGTCAGTGATTGACACCTCACTCAAGATGGCAGACGCCTGCTTGGGAGTGAGTTTGAGGTAATCCTCCTCACGCGGAGTAATTATCAAACCGCCCATGTCAATGCTTCCTGGGCTAATGACAAACTGCTGCTTACCTGTAGCGTGGTAACACTCGGGGCGGTGCTTCTTGCGCGGGAATACCACGAACACCACTTGGTCGCCCTCGCCGGGCCCACCCTCTTGACGCCATCCGAGGATGTTCACATCAGGTTCTGCCTGACCGGTAGCACCAAGCACAGACTTCTGCGCCGAAAGGAGTTTTCTCAAGAGGTAATAGTCGGTCTCCAACTGACAACCCTTAACCACAAAGGCAGGGCAAGCATAGCCATGCAACTGATACACACCAGCTTGCGATGAGGTGTAACCCATTTCATCGAGTTCCGCCTCTTCTTTAGGCGTCAAGGGGAAAACCTTTTCGAGCTTCGTTTCATAAAATTTCCAATCGCGCTCAATGGGCACCACTCCACGATGCCCCGCCTGAAGGTGAGCATGGTCGGGAGCCGACGCACCGCAGTGCGGACCATTGTAAAAGACGAAGAAATCAGGCATCTGCCACGCCATCTTGCCAAACAAGGGCAAGAGGCATTCAAGCGTCTGCGGCACATGGCGACGCGTGGGGAGCGTCAAGTGATATGGCAGGATTGGGAAGGGATTGATGAGCACCTGATAATGCCCCTCAACAGGGATTTCAATCTGCTCCACAGGGCGATTCTTATCGCAGAGGAAGCAGGGACGCTTCTTAATCTCCTTCTTATCCACCTTTGCACCGGTTGAAATGATACGCGAGGGGTTGTATTGCACAGCAAGGTTGTAATCCTCGGTCTCCAACACACGCATCTGCACATTCTTATGCAACGCCTCTACCCTTTCGCGCGTTTCATCCCACATTTCAAGCTGACGCGCAAAGAAGTCGAGCACCTCTTCTTGCGTAGTCGTGTGGCTCCAACGGGCGTTCATCTGTCGGCGCGCCTCAATCTCAAGGGTGCGCAAGCGGTCTTTGTAGGCATTGTTGCAGTTCACCTTTTCGGGCGAAAGCGCAGCATCTGAATTCCCCTCCCAACGACGACAGAGATAGAGCTCGTCGTAAATGCGGCCAATGCGGAAATGGCGTGAGAAGGCAAGTCCAAGAGCATAGTCTTCACCGTAACTTGTATTTGGGAAACCTATGCGGCGAAGTAATGAAGTATTAAACGCACGAGGCGCGCCTAATCCGTTAATTCTCAATGCGTTATTGCGCCCATTATCAGGTGTCCATTCCTTATGATCAATGATTCCGGGAGGCAGTGTTTGGAGGTTCATGTCAACCATGCGGTAACTACCGATTACCATTGCTGCCTTCTGCTTTTGGAAGGCATCAACGATTTGCGCAAGTGTAGATGCTGATGAATAAAGGTCGTCGGAATCCAACTGCACAGCATAGCGTCCGCAGTGCTCACTGCGCACCGCCAAATCCCAACAACCTCCTATGCCAAGATCCGTCTGCTTGGGAATGAGATGCACCACGCGCTTATCGGTAGCAAACTCGCGAATGGCCTCCGTAGTTCCATCTGTACTGTGATTATCAACCACGATGAGGTTGAAGTCGAAATCCGCCTGTTGTGAAAGTACACTTCCGATGGCATCACGAATGGTGCGTTCACGGTTGCGCACAGGGATGATAACACTCGCCTCTACGGGATATTGCGCATCGTCATGCGGCAGGTCGTCAAACTCATCAGGAGCCAAGTATGCCCCAATGCGCTTCAAGTGATCAGTGCAGGCACGCTCATTTTCGAGTTGCACCTCACGATTCTTGGGGTCAACATAGTCAAACTGCTTCTCACCACTCTTGCGCAAGTCGCTTTCTACCTCCGCGTAGAGATACTCATTGAGGTGGAACAACTTCCCTACCCTCGACAGATGCAAGCGCAAGGCGTAAAGCGCAGCAAAACGGTAACGCCCCACTTTATCCAGTTCGAAGAACGACTTCAAGGCACTTGCACGAATGAGCAGCAGACCGCCAAAGTCAAAATCATCGCGCACACTACCCTCTTGGTAGGCAATCTTCGGACTCATCTCGCGCTCGCCATTCTTGATGCTGTAATGGTCGGCATACACCATCACTGCACCCGAATCATCCGCCGCCTGCAACAAGCGCTCCAGGCAACGGTAACCCAAGGTCAAAGCCTGTGGCTTCAAGTAGAGCGCCACATACTCCGCCTTTGCGCGCGCAGCGACCTGGCGGAAGAACTTCGTGCCTGTCACATTATCCGCGTGCAACACGGTAACATGCTCTGCCACATCCCATTCCTCCTCATCGCGTGCCGAAGAAATGATGTAAAGGTGATTCACCGATTCACACTCCGACAATGTCACGGCCGTCGTGCGATGCGCCTCACTTTCTGTCCAAGCCAAGAAAAAGTCTATCTTATTTTTCATAATAAGCATCGAAAATATACATACAACTGCGAAGTTAATGTAATCTGACAAATTCACAAAATTTTACCCCGAGATTATGTGAATATTCTTCTTCGATGTTGAAGATTTATGAAAATATGCATCGATACCCCCCTCTCTACATTCACTCTGTATGTTGCCCCTTTGCCACCCTCCCCCTTTTCTACTACAAAGATACGACGCGCGCCCCGCGAAGTGAGAATTAATGAGAATTAATGAGAATTAATTTTATTAATTCACTGATAATCAGTGGTAAAAAAAATAAGCATCATTATCTTATGTCTGCCTTCACCGCGTTATGCAATTTTGTGACATGTGACAATGAAAAATGGAGGGTGTGAGCTGTGGCGGGTATCTCTATTTTTGTGACATGTGACAATGTGACAATAAAAAAAGGGAGGTGTGAGCCGTGGCGTGTATCTCTATATTTGGATGTATAGTATATACAATAATATATACTATAAGATTTATATTAATACTACTTTTCATAGCGTAACAGTTTACCTTTTGACGTCTTGAAAGGATGAATACACACACCGACGATGAGTGCACATACCGACCATGGCGCACTTTTTTCGTTGTCACATTGTCACATGTCACAACAGGAGGCTGTTTTCAATTATTTAGAGTTGCCCCATATGTAGGAAAAACCAGCTGGGGGGTCAACTCTATGTCATTGCCCCAAAAAACTATGAAGTGAAGCAAATCAGCCCAATCCGTCTTCAGTCAACTTTTGTAGGAAAAGAGTCAACTTTTTCAGGAAAAGACATTTTCCGCCACCTTCACAAAAACGATTACAGGGTGATTACAGAAAATTCCGCACTACCCTGTAAGGCATAGAGAATGTAGTAATAATATTTTATATTATATATTAATATATAATATAAGGTTAAACATCACTCCCACCTCACCCCGAGCGCAAATTCTTGTAATCGCCCTGTAATCGCCTAACGCAATGCAAGACGCGCAACTCATAAAATCGGGGAAATGGGAAAACGACATTGACAAGTCGGTCGTACCATGACAAAATCAACGAACTGCATTTTATTTCTCACGAATTCTCATTTCGCTTGGCGCGTGTTGTATCTTTTGCAGTAGGAGCCGTGCGTCCCAACCATTCAAGTGAAAGTTCGTTGGGATAAAATAAATAGCCCCACCTTAGCGCGTTTACTAAGATGGGGCTTCACTTGTATTCTTTGCTTTTA
>JAZQVD010000017.1:0-78278 GCA_045631665.1 Alloprevotella sp. | reverse complement strand
GCACCCTATCACGTGCTTGCTCCGCTTTAATGTTGTAAGTTATTGGTGTCCGGTAAACTTTTCGAGAAGTAACGGCCTGAAAGGCCAATAAGCATCCAGCCCAGGGCAACACCCTGGGTCTATGGAAGTTTGGGTTTGCGCCCTGAAAGGGCAAAAGCATTGAAGTTCAAACTCTTGTAATTGCTTTTCCCTTTCCAGGGCGCAAGTCTCGACTGCAACAACACCCAGGGCGTTGCCCTGGGCTAATGGCTTTATCCCCTTTCAGGGGAATCGTTCAAGCTGTGGGGGGTATACCATTCAAACATCTTTATATTCATAAAGTTAGAGGCGTTTACCGGACAGCAATAAAAAACAATTAGGGCGCCCCACATGTGGAGCGCCCTAATTTATGTGTGCGTGAAAATTACTTCGCCATGAGAGCGTCGAACTTCTTCACTGCCTTGTCGTAATTCTTCTGAGCCTTTTCTACAGCCTTCTGTGCCTTCTTAGCATCCTTACCTTCAGCCTTCTTAGCCGTTTCCTTAGCAGCCTTCAAAGCATCGTAGAGTGCCCAAAGGTTAGTTGCCTTTGTTGCTTCAATGTTCTTCTTAGTGTAAGCTTCAGCAGCAGCTTCGGCAGCAGCTTCAGCAGCGGGTTCTGCCATAGCGTGCTTATAACCCTTTACATCGTTCCAGTGACCACGAGTGAAGTCGGGGAATGCAACAGCAGCGCAGTTGTTGTCCATAGAGATTGCGCCGAGTTCTGCGAGAGAACACCATTCTGCCAAGTCATAAACGTCCATGTCGAGGGGAAGACCGTTCTGGAGACAGTAAACGAGGCGAGCGTCCATCACATAGTCCATACCGCCGTGACCCATTTGGCGACCCTTTTCAATGTACTTCGCAAGGATGGGGTGGTAGTACTTCTTCAAGAGCGCATCACGCTGAGCAGCGGGCATAAAGCCGTGAGCGTTGAGGTTGTCCATCTGAGGAGCATCTGTACCCTTGAGCGCTTCACCAGAGAGTGCCAATTCGGGAGTAGGATACTTAGTAGCGTAACCCTTAGTACCTGTGAGCTTGAACAAACGGTTGTAGGGCTGGGGAGTCATTACGTTGTGCTGGATTTCAACTACCTTACCCTGAGCAGTACGCATCAAAGTTGTAGTGTGGTCACCGTTGCGGAATTCCTTACATTCCTTACCAGTCTTGTTTTCAACCCATTCCTTACCTACGAAGCTTTCAGTGTCCATAGCGATGAGGGTAGTGAAACGGTCACCACGGTGGATGTCGAGGCACTGTGCTACGGGACCAAGGCCGTGAGTAGCGTAAACGTCACCACGATTTTCCTTGTTGTACTTCATACGCCAGTGGAGGTTGTCAACGTCGTTATCGTTGGGGTCCTTCCAGTAAGAATCCCAGAACCATTCGAGACCGTGGATGTAAGCACCTTCAGCGCGAATCACTTCACCGAACAAACCGTCCTGCTTCATAGCAAGAGCTGTCATTTCATACTCGTCGTAGCAGCAGTTTTCGAGGATGAAGCAGTGGAGACGCAACTTTTCAGAAAGGTTGATGAGTTCCCAGCACTGTTCGAGGTTCATTGCAGAAGGAACTTCGATAGCAGCGTGCTTACCATTCTCCATAGCGAACTTAGCTACGGGGAAGTGGTGGTTCCAGTCGGTAGCGATGTAAACGAGGTCAACATCGGGGCGCTTACAAACTTCTTCGTAACCCTTTTCGCCGTAGTAGATGTCAGCGGGAGCAAGACCTGCCTGGCGGAGGTACTTCTGGAAGCGTTCAGCACGGGGTTCTTCGTAGTCGCAAAGCGCAACGATTTCAACACCGGGGATGTGAGCGAAACGCATTACCGCCCATTCACCACGCATACCGAGACCTACGAATGCAACGCGTACAGTCTTGATAGGATCAACCTTCAAGCCGAGCGCATGCTGCTGGTCAGCGGGACGAGCAGGAGAGTCAACAACAATTGTTCCCTTTTCCCAGTGCCACTTTGTTGAGGGCGAAAGTGACTGCGCAGAAGCAGTTACTGCAGAAAGAGAAACCAACGCCGCAAGGGCAATTGAATAAATCTTCTTCAACATAATAAAGAAATTTAGGGTTTAACGTTTAGTGAGAATAATCCTCTGCAAAGTTACGCAACATTTGTTATATCAGCGAATTTCCGTATAAGTTTTTTTACAGATTTTCAGAAACGCGCCTCTAATCTCAAATTACCGCGGGGCGAAATAACACCTTTTCCGAAAAACGTTTGTTCATGTAGATTTTTTTTGCGAATATTGCGGAATGGAATGCGGATTTTTCATCCCCCGAAATAGGGATGCAAAAAACTAAACCTGTTTCCGTAAAAATTATTAGTAACCTAATTAAAATTATTAGTAATGTAATTTAAAATATGTTACTAATAGTTTTGCCGCTTTGGGAGGTCGTTTTAAGCGTCTATATTTTAGGTATTTAGAAAGTCCTGTAAAAAGGCGCTAAAAACCGTCCTGAAAATCCGTTTTTTCAAGTTGGCGCGTGCAGGTTATTTGCCGTCAAGGCGCCCCCTGATTTAGAAATTTTAAACCTATACAAATAATGTCTATGAAGAAACTTTACTACGTCATTCCCTTACTCTTGAGTTGCGGAGTCTTCAGCGCGTGTAGCAGCGAGGACGAAGAAATGCTTTTGGCGCCCGCCATGGATGCACCCACTACGGATGTGGTCTTTGGAGCGCCTCCCCGTTTCCCCGAAAAGGACAGTTCTACAAACTTGAGCCAAACGTCTTCGATTACAGCGTTGAACAGTTTGTTGAAAAAGACGGGTCCTGAGATCGACAACGGCTTTGCTACGTTTAAAATCGCAGACGCTCAGTATCAAGAAATTAAGACGTTTACCGATGAACTTGTTGCCGAAGAAACTTCGGACGCTAAGAAGTACGTCAAGATATTTGATTGGATTGTTGCCAACGTGAAATACGACTGGCTTGACAATGATCCCTACGCCGTCTTTACCAATAAAAAGGCAGTCTGTCAGGGTTATGCTAACCTGCTTAACGTGATGCTCCACACGCAAGGCATCCCCGTGATAAACATTAACGGTTATCTTAATCCCGGAGGTGGTCACGCTTGGAACTACGTATATTACAGCAATAAGTGGTGGGTGAGCGATCCAACGAATAACGGTCGTTTCGTTGCTTCAAATACAGACACCTATCAGCACCTCATTCCCGCCTCAATTGATATTGATATTTTCCCCACGGAAGAGTCGGTGTGTCGTTTCTCTGAAAAGTGCTTCAACTTGGCTCGCGTGCGTCAGTCAGACGATATGTTGGTTGTGCCTTACAGCAAGGGTGGTGTGCGCATCACAAGTTTCAGTCCCGACAGTTTGCTCCCTGCCAACGTGCGTGAAATCTGTTTGGGTACAAACATTCAGTCGCTTGGCGAAGAGTTTATGGGGTTAGCACATTACGCACCTAACGTTGAGCGCGTGTATGTGGATGAAAACAATACCCGACTCAAGACACACTGCGGTGTGGTTTATCAGAAGTCAAACTCTAAGTTGCTCTACATTCCCAATGCTATGCCTATCGTAGAGTTGCTCCCCGTTGCGGTGATGGAGAAGAACTATGTGGTGAATATTTCTGGCATGGAAGAACTCATTATTGCTCCTGGCACGAAGCGCTTGGAGGCGTATGCAGTGGAAAACTGTCCGAAGTTGCGCCGCGCCTACGTTCCTGAAGATACTGAGATTGACGCGAAGGCGTTCTATAGCGTTCACCCCGACTTTGAAATCGTGCGCGGAGACCTTACCTGCATCCCCGAAATTACAATGTAACATTGCGATTATAGAAAAGCGGCTACTCTGGATAGGAGTAGCCGCTTTTGCGTAGTATGTAGTTCACACCATTGTGGGTGCAGAAACAATCATGTGATTATCGTTACCGCTATGGTCACACGCGCTTCTTCAGCACAGTGTAAAGTATGCGCAGACCTAAGTCGCTGTTGCTAAACAGTCGGAACAAGGTATATTTAAAGGAGTAGTCCCGTCGCGGCAAAGGGTAGAGTCCTAAGTCGCTCAGTGTAGTGTGGCAAAGTTTATGGAGTTCTGCCCAACTTCTCCCGAGGGTAATCGTGTTGAGGATGCTATCCACCGTGAGAAACGTCAGTTTGCGGTCTATGCCTTGGCGCTGAATGGAACTGGCCGTAGGATAAACCTCGTCGCGGAAACTTTTAATGCGCTGCAACATACTCTGCAGGTCGCGGAAGCGCTTTTCGCACTTCTCTTGGGTGCTGTCTAAAGTGGTCGAATCGGAACGCATGTAGTAATGATACACTAAGATATTTGCATCGATAAGTGTTCCGGCATGGTAATGAAGACGTGTGATAAACTCTTCGTCTTCGTGGAAAACATTTGTCTGAAAGCGGATGTTGTGTTGCCGAGCGAGGTCGCTACGAAAGAGGCATGGCCACACCATTCCCGGTAAGTTGTTCTGCGCCATGTATTCTGCGCCACAGGGATAAACTGTTGCCGTTGAAGCATTGCCTCCAAACGTTCCGTCTGTGCGTCGCCATCTGAAGCGTAAGATGTCGGGGCGTGCCTCCTTAACTACCTTTAGACATTCTTTGAGACTACCTGGTTCGAGGAAGTCATCGGAGTCTAAAAATAAGATATACACTCCATGGGCGTTCTCCAAACCGATGTTTCTGGCATTACCTTGTCCGCCATGCTTCGCGCAAATGAGTTGAATTTCTGAATACTTCTCGCTCACCCAAAGTGGCGGATTTTTTGACGCGTCATCGATAAGGATGACTTCGAGTTCGGAACTTGAAATCCCTTGCCTTGTAACACTCTCCAAACAACGCTCCAATAATTCTTGGGGCAAGTTGTAATGCGGTATGATAATGGTGAGTAGCATGATGATAGGAGGTGTTGCGATTACGAGTGAGATAACAACCAGCAATGGGCATTGATGCCCACGGTAGCGGCGATTAGAAATTTGAGTTTGCGTTTAAGCGGCAACTTCATGGTAAGTAGCGTGGCGAGTGGTAACCTTGCGCTTCCCAAAGTCTTGAGCGTTTGCCGGTAAGTTGCTTCGCCCTGACCTTTAAACTTACGTATGTCCGTCAGTGAGTCAATAATTTGGATGAGGATGTAATATGATTCTGCGCGCATGCCATGGCGTTCCTTAACCATCTGATAGAGCGTCACGCGATTGCGAAGGAGCAGGGCGATTGCCTCAAGTGAGGGGGTGTTAGAGATACTTCCGACACGGTCGTAGTAGAGATATTCACCTGCGTTTGAGTAGTAGGCACATTTACAACGCTCATAAAGTTTTGGGGTTAAGAAAAGGTCTTCAAAGTTTTCACCTTCGGGGTATCTGAGCGTATGAAACAAGTGGCGCTTATAGATTTTGTTCCAGGCATAAGCATGTTCGTACCCTTTATGTTTCACCCAATCTTCAAAGACTGAGCCGCCTGACACTTTACGTGGGGTGAAACTGATAAACTTACTGCGTGGACCGTTATAATATTCGTGAACGGGAAATTCAAGAATATCAATTTCTGCATCCGCCAAGAGTATGTTCATATTCTGAGCATACGTGTTGGGCATAAGTGCGTCATCGCTGTCAACAAAAGTAATGTACGCGCCTTTTGCTACCTCGATGCCCGCATTTCTTGCCGAGGAAAGTCCGCCATTTGACTTATGGATGACCCGCACGCAGGGATATTTTTGAGCATAAGTATCACAGATGGCACCGCATCCCTCGGGGCAACCATCATCAACGAGTATGAGTTCAAAGTCAGAGGACATTTGCTCAAGGATGCTCTCTACGCATCGACTCAAGTAGTCTCTGACTTTGTAAACCGGTACTATGATACTTAATGTCATCGGATTGTAGGTTCTATATGCTTACAATTTTATCGTATGAGTGTCAGCATTCCTGCAACGGCAGTGCTGCCGTCTGCTGTTGCTATAAGCACGTAATAAACTCCTGCCCCAGCATATCCACCACTAAAGTTACGACCGTCCCACTGCCATATGCCACCCATAGAGGTACCGGTGGCAACAAGTTGTCCGCCTGCCGTAACGATTTTAATATCGGCGTCGGAGGTCAAACCTGTTATGGTGACGTCGCCATGATATTCGGGGCGAACAGGGTTGGGGAAAATTTTGATTGTGCCTTCAGAAAGAGATTCTGCAGGAGTAGTGGCATCACTTTGGTAAGACACCAGCCCCGCGTCGGTACCCATCATAACTTCTCCAGTACGGGGATGGATGGCGATGCTATTTACGTTGTTGTTGGGAAGGGGGGAATTTTCTGCGGTAAAGTGGTGCAGAATTTCTTGCCCACTGGCGCTAACGAGGTAGATACCATTGCCCGACGTTCCAATCCACTTACGGTTTGCTCCATCTACTGTAATTGAAATAATAGGCATACCGTAGAGCAAGTAGTCGGCAAGGTTGGTGCCGTCGTTGCGGGGAACTTTTACTTGAGTGATTCGGAAGTCGTCGTTAAACCACTTATCGGGGTCGTCAATAACGAAGAGTCCGTAGTCTGTGCCCACCCAAATGCGACCATCATGGTCTTCGGCTAGACTCTGTACGCCTTCTAATTTATAAGAAGTACCATCCTGATTTGTAACGTGCGAACGGTAGTAACTTACGTCATCATCCTGCGTTTCAAGAGTACCTGCGTAGTCAATACCCATGAGTCCGCCGTTATGATAATCCACCGTGCGGCGCGAACATACCCAAAAGCGTCCCTGACGGTCAAAGAGGGTAGTGGCAAGAGTGGGCGCCTTATCGATAGGTTCGTAGTAAAGTTTGCGCCAACTGCCGTCGTTCATACGAATTACGATAACCGAGTCCACCTGATTATTTACCATCCACAGATTTCCCTCGTGGTCGTACTGAAGTCCGTCGGTGCGCACGTAGTTCTTACTGTTTGCAGCCGCAGAAACGAGCGGGGAATTGTCAAGTGAATGATAGCCCGTATAGGTTCCGTCTTTGAAGTGGAAGAGTCCGACGCGTGCCGACGTCAGTGTGTGTTGCGTGGGGTCGGTAGGGTGCTGGATGATGCAGGTCAAGTCCTGATACTTACCGCCGCTGTGTTCGGCAATACCGTCTTCCTGAAAAATGGTCCAAGCGCCGTTTTCAAAATACATGGCAGTACCGGGATAGTGAATTCGGTCGTAGGGGTCGAGACGCCCTCCGGCTACGAGCAGTCGCTCGCCGGCATAGCGCAGGAAGTAACAGAGGTCGCGTTTCGGACCAAAGTTCCCAATCTTGCTGTAGACCACTTGCAAACCCGCATCCGTTTCCTTGTAAGCATTTAGTCCCTCAAAACTTTGCGCCGCCCAAAGTGTCCCGTCCGCAGCACGGCTGAGTGCATTGGTTGCCGTCGGAAGCGTTTGTGGAGTCGTTACTTGTGTGGGCGCTTGAGCATTGATGGCGGTGTAGGCTGTAGAGTTGAGAAACAAGATGCCCTGTTCATCGGCAAAGTATGAGGCCTGTGACGTCGTAATAAATTGGCGCGATGCGGCGGCAGAGGGTTCAAGAATGTAGACCCCCTTTTTCTCCGTGTTGAAATAGAGGTAGTCGCCCATAGCAATAAGGTGGCGCGCAGCGAGGGTAGAGAAGACGCTCCAGGTTGAGTGGTCTAACGGATTCTCAGTAATGTCACAACGATAGATACCCGCATCGGTGGCAGCATAAAGCATGCCCTTGAAAAGGGTAGTACTCTTAATGGGGGTATTTAAGTTGTAGAACCCCGTGATATCCCCCTCCTTGACATTGAGATGGACAATGCCCTCGTTGGTTGAGAGGAATGCCGAAGTACCACTGATGGTGAGGTCGTAGAATGTAGAACCGCTATACTTATTTTTATATTGCGGAATGTTTTCCACCTCCCCATTGCGCTGGAGCAAGTCGATGTTCCCGTTGCTGTAGACCAAGACGACCTTGCCTGCCTCTTTGCAATAGCGCATCAAGGAAATCTCTTTCTCGCTCAGTCCGTTGAGCTTCGTGAGTGGGGTGACAGAACTATCCTCAGTATTAAAGATGAGCAGGTTTCCCCCATAGAGCGCATAGACTGAGTTGCCCACGGTGATACAGTGGGTAGCGTCATGATAGGAAAGGTAATAGGTCCACTCACCTACGGCAGCCGCCTTTGCGGTAGCGGGAAGCAGGAGGATGAGCAGGAGAAAAAGTTTTTGTATGTGGGATGTGATGATGCGCATAAGGCAAGGGTGTTATGTGACTACAGAGTTTTTAGAAACGCTGCAAGTTTCTTGACGGCGCGAGCGCGGTGGCTGACTTCGTTTTTTACTTCCGGGCCAACTTCGGCAAAGGTTTTTCCTAATTCCTCGGGAGCAAATACGGGGTCGTAACCAAAACCGTCTGTGCCGCGCTCTTCGGTGGGGATTTGTCCGCGAACAATGCCTTCAAAGAGGTGTTCTTCGCCACCGAGGATGAGGGCTACGACCGTGCGAAACTGGGCAGAGCGGTCGGTTGCGCCTTCCAGTTCGCGCAACAACTTTTCGGTGTTCGCCTTAGGGTCGTGGCGGTCGGCGTAGGCGTAACGTGCGGTGTGCACGCCGGGACCTCCCCCAAGCGCAGTTACTTCAAGACCGGTATCATCGGCGAAACAGTCTACACCGTATTTCTCATAGATGTAACGCGCCTTCTGAAGGGCATTGCCCTCAAGCGTGTCGGCCGTCTCGGGTATGTCGTCGAAGCAATTGATGTCGGCAAGCGTGAGCAGTTCTATATCATTGCCAATGATGGCACGAATTTCAGACAATTTATGTGCATTGTTGGTAGCAACAACTAATTTATTCATAGGGATAGGATATTGATGGGGGTGCAACTTCTAAATGAGTGCGTAATTTTTTGTAAATCTGAGCAGCGTTAGTAACAGCAACGGCGCATATTTATACACGCAGGGAGGACTGATATACACTTGCGAAAAATTACATTACTTTTTGTGAAAATTATTAGTAAGATAATTTAAATTATTAGTAACCTTTTTTGAAATATATTACTAATAATTTTCGTCGCAAAAGGCGTGCTGATTATCAAGTGGTTACAAGACCGCGTTTGCTGCTTGTTTTATTTGCATAAAATAGTGAATAAATATGCAAAGTCGTGGGTGCGCTCGCAAATGACAGGTGCAGAGGAGCGTCACTCTATTAAGAAACGCAGGGCGCTACTGATTATTGTATGACAGGGGCAGTAGCGTCGGCGTGCGCGTCGGGGAAAAAACACAAGGCGGATGGTGTGATTTTACAACTACACCATCCGCCCTGCGCAACGAGGTTGATGGGTTGCGTTATGCGTTATTCGAAATATTCTTACCCTCCTTGTTTTTCTTCGCCTTCACCTTGATGCGGTCAAAGCCTTCGCCGAACACACCAAGCACCTTACTCTGGCTGACGAATGCCTTGGGGTCAATCGCCTGAATGACGCTCAAGAGACTGGCACTCTCACGCTTGCGGGCAAGTACGAGGAGCACCTTAGAGTCGTTCTTCGTGTACCACCCCGTGCCGTTCAAGACGGTCACACCTCTACCCATCGAGTTAATCGTAGCGGCAATTTCTTCATACTCTCTCGAGATGATGAGGAATTGCACCGACTGGCGACCGCGGTCGATGATGTAGTCCACCGTAATGTTGAGCAACAAGAGGATGGTAAAACCATAAAGCAAACTGCTCAAGTTGCGGTCGGGGAGCACAAGGCAAGAAGATACGATGACCACGTCGCAAAGCATCATCATCTGACCCAGCGTGATGTCTTTGTACTTGTTAATCATCGCGGCAATAATGTCCGTACCGCCTGTAGAACCGTTGTTCAGGAATACCATACCAAGGCCTATGCCTTCAATACCGGCAGCATAAATTGCCGCCATAAAAGCATTGTCGCCAACGAGGAGGGGAAGTCCCTTGACAATGTTATTCTCCAACAATTCGGGGTGCATCGTGCCATAGTATTCCATGGCTTGCTTCACTACTCCCAAAAGGAAGGTGAGCATAAACACGCCGTAGATAGTCTTTAAGCAAAACTTCCATCCCAATACCTTAACGGCTGCGATGAGCAAAAGGCCGTTGATGATGAAGAACGAATATTCTACGGGGAAACCTGTGCCGTAAAAAATGATTGAACCCAAACCCGCAACGCCTCCACCAGTGAGTCCGTAGGGGATTTGGAAACAGTTGAAACCTATGGCGTAGCAGAGCAAGCCAAATGTAATGATGAGGTAAGACTTAACCTCTTGGAAAATGTTAATCTTAATCGGTTTCATAAGGTGCTGTCTTTAATTCAAGAAGCATATAGGTGTGGCGATGTGCTTACTTCACCACAATATTAATAATGCGTCCCGGCACAACAATCATCTTCACGATGGTCTTTCCGTCGAGATATTTTTTAGTCTGCTCACTTTCGAGCGTAGCCTTCTCAATGTCTTCCTTCGTAGCGTCAACGGGGAAGTCAAGAGTGAAGCGCGTCTTACCGTTAAAGGATACAGAGAGCGTAACGCTGTCTTCCTTCATCTTACTTTCATCGTAAGCGGGCCAAGTTGCGTCGCAAACGCTACCAGCATTACCCATGCGGTTCCAAAGTTCTTCTGCAATGTGAGGAGTGAAGGGAGCAAGGAGCACTACCATAGTTTCAAGCACTTCCTTGTTATTACACTTCTGCTGTGTGAGTTCGTTCACCGCAACCATGAATGCTGCTACCGATGTGTTGTAAGAGAATTCGTTGATGTCGTCAGTAACTTTCTTAATCAACTTATGAAGCGTCTTCAAAGATTCCTTTGTGGGTTCACCTGCAACGACACAGAAGTTGTCTTGCTTGTCAAAGAAGAGGTTCCAGAAGCGACGCAAGAAGCGGAAACAACCGTCGATACCGTTGCTGTCCCAAGGTTTGCTCTGGTTGATGGGACCGAGGAACATTTCATAGAGACGAAGCGTGTCGGCGCCGTAACGTTCTACAATCTTATCGGGATTCACCACGTTGTACATAGACTTTGACATCTTCTCAACCGCCCATCCGCAGATGTACTTGCCGTCTTCGAGAATAAATTCGGCAGTTGCAAATTCGGGACGCCAAGCCTTGAATGCTTCCACGTCGAGCACGTCGTTTTCAACGATATTTACATCCACATGCAAGGGAGTTACATCATACTGTTCCTTAAGACCGAGGCTCACGAAAGTATTGGTGTCCTTAATACGATACACAAAGTTTGAACGACCTTGGATCATACCCTGATTAACCAACTTCTTGAAGGGTTCTTCCTGCTTGCTCACGCCAAGGTCAAAGAGGAACTTGTTCCAGAAGCGTGAATAAATCAAGTGACCAGTAGCATGTTCAGAACCACCAATATAAAGGTCTACATTCTGCCAGTAATCGCCCACCGCTTCGCTCAACAAACCTTCATTGTTATGGGGATCCATGTAACGGAGGTAGTAAGCTGAAGAACCGGCAAAGCCCGGCATCGTAGAGAGTTCCAAGGGGAATACCGTAGTATTATCAATCTTTTCGTTTTCAACAATGCAATTGTTCACAGTGTCCCATGCCCACTTCTTGGCATTACCAAGAGGAGGTTCGCCCGTTTCTGTAGGCAAGAACTTGTCTACTTCAGGAAGTTCGAGGGGTAAGCAATTTGCAGGCACCATTTGAGGCATACCGTCCTTGTAGTACACAGGGAAAGGTTCACCCCAATAACGCTGACGACTGAATATTGCGTCGCGAAGACGGAAGTTTACTTTTACGCGGCCGAGGTTGTTTTCAGTCACAAACTTCTTTGTCGCAGCAATTGCTTCAACTACAGAAAGACCGTTGAGTGAGAAACCCTTGAGTGTTTCCTTGCCCGCCATGGGAGAGTTCATCACCGTACCTTCCTTAGCGTCGAAACTTTCTTCGCTCACATCTGCGCCTTCAATAAGGGGAATGATGGGAAGACCGAAGTGCTTTGCAAAAGCATAGTCGCGAGAGTCATGAGCGGGTACAGCCATAATTGCGCCTGTGCCGTAACCTGCGAGTACATAATCAGAAATCCAAACGGGAATGCTTTCACCTGTGAAGGGATTTACAGCATAACTACCTGAGAATACACCCGTCACACGGCGGTCAGCAATACGTTCGCGCTCTGTGCGTTTCTTTGTAGCTTCAAGATAGGCTTCAACTTCCGCCTTTTGTTCGGCAGTAGTGAGTTGCGCAACAAGTTCGCTTTCGGGCGCAAGTACCATAAAGGTTACGCCAAAGATTGTGTCGGCGCGCGTAGTAAAAATCGTAAATTCTACATCCGAATCCTTTACGCGGAACTGCATTTCTGTTCCCTCTGAACGACCAATCCAATTGCGCTGTGTCTCCTTAATAGAATCTGTCCAGTCAATCGTGTTGAGGCCATCAAGAAGACGCTGTGCGTAAGCCGAAACGCGCAAGCACCACTGCTTCATCTTCTTCTGCACTACGGGATGTCCGCCGCGTTCACTTACTCCGTCTACCACTTCATCGTTAGCAAGCACAGTGCCCAAGGCAGGACACCAGTTTACCATTGTTTCGCCGAGGTAGGCAATGCGGTAGTTCATCAACACTTCCTGTTGCTCTACGCTGCTCATCGCCTTCCATTCGTCGGCAGTGAACTGAAGTTCTTCCGAACACGCTACATCAAGACCGTGCGCCGTACCCTTTTCTTCGAAGAGGGCAACGAGTTTTTCGATAGGCTGTGCCTTTTGGCAGGTGTTGCAATAGAAGGAGTTGAACATCTGCTGGAACGCCCACTGTGTCCAATGGTAATAACCGGGTTCGCAGGTGCGCACTTCGCGGTTCCAGTCGAAGCAGAAACCAATCTTGTCCAACTGCTCGCGGTAGCGGTTGATGTTTTCAGAAGTGGTAATTGCGGGATGCTGACCCGTCTGTATCGCATACTGTTCGGCAGGAAGGCCGTAGGCATCGTAACCCATGGGGTTCAACACGTTGAAGCCGTTCAGGCGCTTGTAACGTGCGTAGATGTCAGAGGCGATATAACCGAGGGGGTGTCCCACGTGAAGACCCGCGCCCGAGGGGTAGGGGAACATATTCAATACGTAGTACTTGGGGCGTGAGCTATCCTCACCCACATTATAGGTGCCGTTCTTCGCCCAAGTCTCGCGCCATTTCTTTTCAATGTCAATAAAATTGTATTCCATATCTTAGTTTTTTTGTTGTCTATTTTTAGGGGTCAAAAATCAGTGTTTTTTAGTCGGTCGTTAGTTGCAAATTTTCGCACGTCTGAAGGGGCAAAAATTATTAGTAATGTAATTTAAAAAAGGTTACTAATAATTTTTTTTAGGTTACTAATAGTTTTCACGAAAAGTAGTGTACGTTTTCGGATGTCGTAACGCGTTGGAAACAAGCGGGGACGCGTCCGTGCTAAAACGCATGCGAAATTTGCAGAAAATTGTTATGCTGAAACCTTCTTTCTGCGCTTGCGAATGGTGACAATGATTGCCGCAATCAAGAGACCGTGAATGCCGCCGATGGCAAAGAACGCAACGGTGTCAGTAGCGTCAACCGACGCGGGGCGGAACTCCATAATTATTTCGTGCTCGCCCGCGGGCACGCGTAAGGTACGCAATATATAATTAGCGCGACCCAATTCTGCCGCAGTGCCGTCAATCGTTGCCGTCCAACCGGGGTAGTAGATTTCAGAGAAGACCACGACGCCACCCGTTGCGCTCTGCACCTTATAGTGCAACTCGTTAGGGGCATAATGTGTGAGTTCTACCGTGCCTTGTCCGAGCGTAGACGTTTCAAGTGCGTTGCGGAAACGCTCATCTGCCACTGCCTCGCGCTTGGTATCCATGCCGTGAAGCGCAGCCATTTCCTTGTCGGCATTCGGTACGAAGTCGAGTTGGTCAACAAACCATCCGTTGCCGTTGTGGTAAATGTTTTCCACCGCAAAAGCCTGTTGCTTGCTGCCAAAGATGAAATACTTTGTGTTGAGCATGTTTAAGACGGGCGCGATAGAGTCCATCTTGATGCTCGTAATATCTCCGGCGGCAGCGCCAAGGGCCTTGGTGAAATCAGCGAGTTCACGGTTGAGGTGATGGTCAATGAGGTCTTGATAGCGATGGAGTTTCGCAGCATGATAACCGCCAATGCTCTTGTGGTAATAGCTGGTCTCGTTGGTAGTTTCGTTAAAGGGATTGCCCGCTCCGAGGTTTGCCACACGGTAACTCAAAGAGGTATCGGCAAGTATCTGTTCGTCGGCAGGAGTCTTGGCAAAACCGTTCATCTGTACCACGGGGTCAGAGAAAGATTCGTTGTTGAGGTAATTCTTATTCACACTCCACATATCGATGAGCGTAACGACGCCCACAACTCCTACGACCGCCCACGCAGGAACGCGCTTCTTTGTCCACAACCAAAGCATCAGGCTCACGCCAAGGCAAATCAAACCTGAGCGGAGTGCGGATGCCGAAAGAATGTCGTGGTGCATGCTCACAATGGCGCTCTTCAATCCGCTTGAAAGTGTTGCGGGGAAACCCCACTGAGTCATGGCGTTGAGCGTGTAAGCATCGTTTGCCGAGAGGCAGTCACCTGCAGCGCCAGGGAAGAAGGCGAGGAGCAAGCAAAGTCCGGTAGTAAGCACCGTGGCTACTCCCATGCCCACGCGCCCTTGCTTTGTGCCGAGCAATGTCTCGGGTTTGCACAAGGCTTTCGCTAAAGCGAGCATCGCCAAGAGGGGGAAGGTAAATTCTACGACTACGAGTGCCGAACTTACGGTGCGGAACTTGTTGTACATCGGCAAGTAGTCGATGAAGAAGTCGGTCACGGGCATCAAGTTCTTACCCCAAGCAAAGAGTAAAGAGAGCAGGGTGGCCAATACGAGTGCCCATTTAATGGGACCGCCTACGTAGAAAATTCCTAATACAAAGAGGAAGCAAATTGCTGCACCTACATACACGGGACCTACGGTAAAGGGTTGGTCGCCCCAATATTCCATGATTCCCGGGGGATAGGCTTGTCCGCCGGTCATTTGTTGGAACTGGTAGGCCTGCGTGCGGAATTCGTTATAACCGTCTAATTTTTCTACGCCCTCACGGTCGAGAATGCTTCTCGAACCTCCGCCCTTGTATTCGGGAATCAGGAGGGTCAAAGTCTCATCAATGCCGTAGCTCCACTGGGTGATGTAGTCGCGGTCAAGACCTTCTGTTGCTTTCTGCCCAGCAGCGGGCGACGGGGTGAGTTCTGCCTTTCCGCGCATCGACTCCTTAGAGTACGTATAAGTGTGATAGAGGTTGGGCAGGTTTGCCAAAACGCCGAGGATTCCCGCAAAGGCGATAACGCCAGTGGCTTTCAACCATCCGTTAACGGTTAACGGTGAAGGGTTAACGGTTAACGGTGAAGGGGAAGTGGTTGCGGGAGTAACTTCTGTATGCTTCTTTCCGCGCAGTGCTGCAACGCCGTAACAAAGCGTGATGAGCGCCATGAGGAAGAAGAAGTAGTAAGACATTTGTGCGTGGTTGCTCAAAATTTGCAGTGCTGTAAACAGCGCTGTAAGTGCTCCACCCCAAAGTAACTTACCACGGTAGCAAAGTATCATACCTGCGATTGTCGGCGGGATAAGGGCGAGGGTCATTGCCTTCCAAATATGTCCCGCCGCAATGATGATAAAGAAATACGATGAGAATGCCCATGCCACTGCTCCTACTGCTGAGAGCCACGGCTTGAGATTCAGGGTGCGTAGCAAGATATAGAAACCGAGCAGGTAGAGGAATACATAGTTTAACACCCCAGTCGTGCCCAACGCATAGAGCGAATAAAGGAAGTTAAGCAGTTTGCTTGAACTGTAGGCGGGAGCAATTTGGTACGTAGGCATACCTGAAAAAACCGTACCCGTCCATCGGGTGCGCTCTCCCGTTTCAGCAAGGTGCTGCAACTGTTCTTGTCCGCAACCAATGGAGGCTACGGAGTCGTGACCGCCTAATACGAGTCCCTCGCTCAAAGGTGTTGCGAAGTAGGCGAAACTGATTACCAAGAAGGCAAGGATTGCCACGGCATCAGGGGCGATATTTTTTAAAAATTTTACCATCAAATGTATTTTTCTGTCACACGGTTGCTCCGCGCGCGGTAGTAATTTATGCTTGTGCACACATTATCGGGGCAAAGTTAGTTAAAAATCTTTTATTACAGCACCTATTCTGAGCGGAGTTTTTAATCTGCAGAATGATTGGGATTGGAAAACTCTCTTAATTCCTTAAATTATCCTAAAAAACTCGCGTCTGCTCCGTTATTCCAAAAATTGTGATTATTTTTGCAAACTGAAATAATATATATTAAGCAAAAGTGGGTGACTTTTGAGGAAAAAATGCCCCGATTTGCCTTACCCTTTTACAGTGGATAAACCTATGACATACCGCTCCTTACTCGCTACTCTCACATTCGTTGTTGCTTTTGTAATGGCGTCTTGTAGTGGCAGCGATGACTATACCGTAATCACAGTTTCGCCTTCTACCTGTGTGATAACCAGTGTGCAGATGGGCAAGATTCCTTGCATTGTGCATGCAAAGACTGCTGATGGCGAGGACAGCATTTATGTGGCTTCTATCACGGGTTCTAATTACCCGATGAGCATAGATCATTTTAGCGGTCGCATTTTTAATGTCGACTCGCTGCCTTATGGTTGCGACGCTGCTAAGGTTACGTTTGCAGCATTGGGAAGTTCGGGTACTTTAACGATTAACTCTGTGAGTCAGCAGGATGTTGATACTTTCTTTGTGGCAACAGATAGCACCGACTTCCGCCAACCGCGTAAGGTAACGGTATATGCTCCCAATGGCATCGCCAAGCGCTCGTACTGGTTTGAGGTGCGTGTGCATCAAGAAGAGGGCGATGATTTTGTGTGGCATAAGGTCGCAACAAGCGCTGAGGCATTGGCGGGCGTAACGCTCAAGTCGGCACTTGCAAATGAGGGTACGCTCTTTGCGTATGGCGAAGAAAATGGTCAACCCGTAGTGTTGACAGCATTAGCAACGGCGCCGGAAGATTGGACTAAAACTTCGGTAGACAAGGTAGTAACCGCGCCCGTCGTGTATAACGGAAAATTCTTCGCACTTGCTGACGGCGCATTGTTGGAGTCTACCGACGGCGTGAATTGGTCGGACGTAACTACTACGCTCTCTCAACCCCTGCTGACGCTCGTAGCGGGAAGCACTGCGCTTTATGGCGTGACGGCAGACGGATTTGTTTGCAGTGAAAATGGAACTGACTGGGCACTTCAAAACGCCGATGAAATGGCGTATTTGCCTACAGAAAATTGCTCGGCAACTTGCTTGCCCTCGCCTATAGATAACATGTATGAAGACATCCTTGTTGTAGGTACGCGCAACGGTAACCCCGTGGTGTGGAAACTCAATGTAGACAAGACGGGTGTGTATGAATACACGTGGAATTACTATCCTGAAATGGCGAGCAACCCTGCTCCGTGTCCCGAACTCCCACAGCGTAATGTTTTTGCCTACGATGGTGCGACGCTCCTTATGGGTGCGCAGGCCGATGGTACAAGCGTGGTGCGCTTGAGCCGAGACAATGGCAGAACGTGGGGAGCAAAGGAACTCCCGCAGTTGGATGCGGTGAACGGTCCCTTTGTCGCTACCGTAGATGCCAAGCATTTTATTTGGGTTGTTACTCAGAGCGGTCAGGTATTGAAAGGTCGCATCAACCGTTTGGGTTGGGCGCAGCAAGACCGCATATTTACGGAGTAATCACTCGGACGTAAGCATACAAAACTCAGGGAGCAACGACTCTCTATAACCATTTCAAACTCACAACTAACTAAGGTGCGTTACCTTCTTACTCTCTTTCTTTTCAGTGTCTCACTCGGCCTGTTCGCTCAGGAAGATGACGACACGTGGTACCGACTTGAACTCGGTGCCGGTATTGGTATGGGGTACGCGCTCAACGATGGCAATTCCGCCCTATTTAGCAACGGCAAAATGGCGGCAGGAATCGTGGCACGCTTCCCGCTGAATCCGCGAATGGCCATAAAGACCAACTTGAATTACTTGAAGGTAGAGGGCGATGTGAGCGGTGTGAAAAACTTTTACCCCTCGGCAGTAGGAACGGTAGGGGAACAACGCTTGGAATATGCCTTTTCGGGTGCCGTGTATGACTTCTCCGTGCTTTACGAACTCCACTTCCTGCCTTACGGCTACTTGCCCACATACATGGGTTACCACCAGTTGGTGCCCTACCTGCAAATCGGACTTGGCGCTGCTTACGGGGACATTGACAAGAGTTTCGGCCTGACCATTCCCATGGGCTTAGGCGTAAAATATAAAGTGGCGCGCCGCTGGAACTTAGGTTTGGACTGGCGCATGAACTTTACGACCAACGATACCTTTGACGGACTGGAGGCGCCCATGGGCATCACCTCTTCAGGGTTTAAGAATAAAGACCACCACAGCACCCTAATGCTCACGGTGACTTACGACCTGAGTCCCAAGTGTCCAACGTGTAACAAGTATTAGGCGTCTCACGCTTTCACAATATAAATATACAGACTATGGTAATTCCTCAACATATCGCCATCATTATGGATGGCAATGGTCGCTGGGCAAAGGCTCGCGGACTGAATCGCTCTATGGGCCATCAGGCAGGAGTGGAAACGGTGAAGCGCATTACAGAGGCGTGTAGCAAAATGGGTGTTAATTACTTGACGCTCTACACGTTCTCAACCGAAAACTGGAACCGCCCCGCCGATGAAGTGGCCGCATTGATGTCGCTTGTGCTTACGGCAATGGAGGAAGAACTCTTCATGCAGAACAACGTGAAGTTGCGCATTATTGGCGACCTCACACGCGTGCCTGAAAATGTGCGCGAAGCCATTCTCTCGCTTCAAGAACGTACGCAGGTCAACACGGGCATGACGATGATCATCGCGCTGAGTTATTCATCGCGTTGGGAAATTACTGACACCGTGCAGCGCTTGGCGCAGAAGGTGAAGGCGGGTGAGTTGGCACCCGAAGAAATCACCGAGGAATGTATCAGCAATCACTTGGCAACAAACTTCATGCCCGACCCCGACCTCTTGATTCGCACGGGCGGAGAATGCCGACTGAGCAACTACCTCTTGTGGCAGTGTGCCTACACCGAGTTTTACTTCTGCGACACCTTCTGGCCCGACTTTAGCGCCGAAGACCTCCAGTTGGCCATCGATTATTTCAACCGCAAGGAGCGCAGATTTGGTAAAACCAGCGAGCAGGTAACATCGCAAAATTAGGAACTGAAAAACGGCGCGTTTTTTTGCTGATTTTTGAGTACCCAATCTGCGGGCGAAAAAACGATAAGTATTGTAGCAAAAATTAGGTTACTAATAATTTTTCTTAGGTTACTAATAATTTAAAATACATTACTAATAATTTTCGCCACCTTTAATCCTCAAATTCTCATGCGATTGCAAAGTGCTAAAAAATGCATCTTCTTTGCCCCTCACTTGGGCGAAAAAATGAGACACTTTTGAGGGATGAAACCACGCTCCGTTTGACTCCGTTCTGACAAACTATCGTCTATACAATATATAATGAGTGCACTTAAAAATATACTTCTCCTGCTTCTTTCCGCTACGGTCATTGGCGCCGCAGCGCAGAAGCGAGTGATTGTAAAACCGCAAATCAATTATTCGGGTGAACCTGCCATGTACATTCTTGGTGGGTTGACCGTAGACAATGTGGAACCTTATGACAATGACCTGCTGCGCAGTATTTCTGAACTCACGGTGGGGCAGAAGATAAGTGTGCCCGGCATTGAAATTACGGAAGTCATCAATCGCTATTGGAATCAGGGACTTTTCTCTAACGTCAAACTCCTTGCCGATAGTATCGTCGACGATAAGATTTACCTCCACGTGGTGCTGACTCCCCAACCTCGCATTTCAAGTATTTCATACTCAGGTGTGAAGAAGAGCGAGCGCGAAGATATTGAAGAACGCCTCGGTTTGCAAGTGGGTTCGCAAATTACCCCCGATATGGTAAATCGTGCGGAGATTATCATCAAGCGTTACTTTGAAGATAAGGGTTTTAAGAATGCCGATGTTGACATTAAGCAACGCGAAGACGTTACGGGTAATAACAAGGTGCTCGTTGACATTGACATCAATAAGCAGAACCGTATCAAGGTTCACAAGATTTATATTACCGGTCTTGATGAAAAGCAGGTGGGCAAGGCAAAGCGTGCGATGAAGAAGACGCGCGAAAACTCTTTCCGCAACTTCTTGCGCTCTAAGAAATTCTTGCCCGAAAAGTATGAAGAAGACAAGGGACTCCTTCTTGACAAACTCAATGCTTGGGGCTATCGCGACGCCTTGCTGCTCTCCGATAGTGTGGCACAGATAGACGATTCTCACGTAGATATTTACCTCAATCTCTATCAGGGACAGAAATATTACTTGCGCAATGTCTCTTGGGTGGGTAATACGGTGTATAGTTCCGACTATTTGGACTACTCACTCAAGATGCAGAAGGGAGATGTCTATGACCAGGAGCAACTTACGAATCGCTTGCAGGTGGATGAGGATGCGATTGGCAACCTATACTACAACAATGGTTATGTATTCTCCAGCATCGACCCCGTAGAGATTAACGTTGTTGAAGACTCGGTGGATTTGGAAATGCGCATCGTTGAAGGACGTCAGGCAACTCTTAATCGCATTAAGATTACAGGTAACGACCGCGTGTTTGAGAATGTTATTCGCCGCGAATTGCGTACGAAACCCGGCGACCTCTTCTCTATGGAATCGATCAAGCGTTCGCTCCGCGACCTTGCGGCGATGAATCAGTTTGACTCAGAAATCCTGCAGACCGAACTCTTTAAGAATATCAACACCGACTATGAAAGCGGTACGGTAGATATAACCTGGCCCCTCGTAACGAAAGGTGCTGACCAGATTGAACTTTCCGGCGGTTGGGGGCAAACGGGTATTGTGGGTCGCATCGGTCTTAAGTTTACAAACTTCTCGGTGCAAAACCTCTTCCGTAAGGGTAACAAGCGCGGAGGTTTCTTCCCGCAAGGCGATGGTCAGACCCTCCAACTCAGCGGTCAGACTAACGGTACGTATTATCAGAGTTATTCGCTCTCGTTCCTTGACCCATGGTTTGGAGGTAAGCGTCCCAACCAATTCTCGTTCTCACTCTATTACTCAAAGCAGAGTGACGTGAACTCAAGTTACTACAGTTCGAATTACTACAACAATTATTACAATTATCTTTACGGTTACGGGTCAAATAATAGTTATTACAACTATGCAAATTACTATGATCCCGACAAGTATGTAAAGATGTTCGGTGCATCTATCGGTTACGGTAAACGCCTTCGCTGGCCCGACGATAGTTTCAGTTTTATGGCAGAATTGGCGTATACCCGCTACATGCTGAAGAACTGGCAATACTTCCTTATCAGTGATGGTAATTGTAATAACATTAACTTCTCGCTCTCGTTGAGTCGTGCATCTACCGACAACTCTTTCTTCCCCCGAATGGGTTCTGAGTTCCTCGTGAGTGCAACGTTTACGCCGCCCTATTCGCTTTGGGAAAAGAAAGATTATGCGAACCTCGCGACCAACTATCAGAGCAGTACGTATCAGCAAGAGGCACAAGATAAGTACCGCTGGATTGAATACCACAAATGGAAGTTGAAGTTCCGCTCATTCACCGCACTTAATTCAAAAATGAAGTGCCCCGTATTGATGACGCGCTTTGAGTTTGGTATTCTCGGTTCATACAATCGCAATTTGAAGTCACCCTTTGAAACGTATTACGTAGGTGGTGACGGCATGTCGGGATATTCTACGGGTTACGCTACAGAGACAATCGGCCTTCGCGGTTATGACAACGGTTCGCTCGGCGGTGCCGACGGTCAGAATGCTTATGCGTACAGCCGCATGACACTTGAACTCCGCTACCCCTTGATGCTCGAAGCCAGCACCTCACTCTTTGCCCTCGCCTTCATTGAAGGAGGTAACGCTTGGGCAGATGTCAATAAGTTTAATCCCTTTGACATGAAGCGTTCGGCAGGTATTGGTGTGCGCATCCTGCTTCCGATGGTGGGACTTATGGGTGTTGACTGGGCTTACGGTTTCCAGAAAACGAATGCTAATGGTATGAAGATTGGCGGCTCACAGTTCCACTTCATTATCGGTCAAGAATTCTAAACCTTGTAACTATGAAATTTCTATCATCCCTTTTATTCTGTTTTGCAGTAGCCTTTGGTGCTACAGCACAGAAATATGCGCTTGTAGATATGGAATACATCCTCGGAAATATTCCTGCTTACGAACGCGCTAACGAACAGTTAAACCAGGTTTCTAAGAAGTGGCAAGCAGAAGTTGAAGCCGTTGACAATGCTGCCAAGACCTTGTATAAGAATTACCAGAACGAACTCGTATTCCTCTCTGAGCAGCAAAAGAAAGAGCGCGAAGAAGCCATCATTGGCAAGGAGCGCGAGGCAAGTGAGTTGCGTAAGAAATACTTTGGTCCGGAGGGTGAACTCTATAAGAAACGCATGTCGCTGATTGAGCCTATTCAAGAAGAAATTTACAATGCGGTGAAAGCGATTGCCCAGCAAAAGGGTTTCCAACTCGTTATCGACCGCGCGTCAAACAGCGGAATTATTTTTGCGTCTCCCTCTATTGATATTAGTGCCGACGTCCTTGATAAATTAGGTTACGCACGCTGATCTCCAGTAAATTATTAATCATCTATAACACAAAACAAAAATGAAGAAACTTTTAATGATGCTGCTCCTTGCAGCTCCCGTAGCGCTCTTCGCTCAGAAGTTTGCGCAGGTTGACTACTTTGCACTCGTACAGGCAATGCCCGCATTCAAGACTGCACAGACTGAACTTGAAACTTTGGGTAAGAACTATGAAGCTGACTTGGCTGAAATTCAGAAAGAAGTAGAAGCGAAGATGCAGAAGTACCAGGCAGAAATTAACGAGCAGACGCCCGCAAACATCCGCCAGCGCCGTGAACAGGAAATTCAGGACCTCTATCAGCGTTACGAACAGGCGCGCGAAGATAACTCTCGTGCTTTCGAAGAAGCAAAGCAGCAGAAGTTGCAACCCCTTTACGTAGCTGTAGCTGACGCAGTGAAGGCTTACGCTAAGGAAGGCGGCTATGTTTATATTATTGACAAGCAGGCGGCTCAGGGTACATACATTTTCCTTAACGACACGCTCAACGAAGATGTAACTGGCAAGATCGCTGCTAAGCTCGGCATCACTCTTGCTCCCGCTGCGCCCACTCGCCCCGTGGCTGCAGAATAATTTGAAGTAGATTTCAGAATTTAAAGATAATCCCGAAACCTTCGCTCAGAGGTGTTTCGGGATTTCATATAGTTATGCTGAAGCGCACACTCATTTATATATTTATACTCTTAGCACTTCCGCTAAAGGCAGTCGATAGTCTTAGCGTCGAACTCGTACATCGTCTTGACACCCTCTTGACGGACTCAATGTTGCGCCATTCTCAGTTGGGCTTGTACGTATATGATTTGACGGACGACAGGTTGTTGTATGCGCACAATGAACTTCAGTTGATGCGCCCCGCTTCGTGTCAGAAGATTATTACTGCGGTGACGGCGCTGACCGTCTTGGGAGAAGATTATAAGTTCCGCACGGGACTTTACCTCAGTGGGGAACAGGAGGGGAAGACCTTTAAGGGCGACGTTATCGTACGCGCCGGCTTCGACCCCCTGCTCAAGAGTGCCGAACTGCATAGTTTGATTGCTCCCCTCCGCCAGCGCGGCATCGAAATGATTGACGGCAACCTGCTCCTCGACATGACGATGAAAGACACCCTTTCGCGTGGCGCAGGCTGGTGCTGGGATGACGACGACAAGTTGATTCGTCCGCTCTACTTAGACGGAAAGACCGCCTTTGCCACACCCTTCCGCTCGCAACTGCGTAAGGCGGGCATCCAACTCAAGGGGCGCACGTACCTGCGCGCACTTCCCGAAGGCGCCGAGAGGGTGGCAGAAGTGCAACGCCCCATTGCTGCCGTGTTACACCCGATGATGAAGGAGAGTGACAACCTTTGTGCCGAGTCAGTGTTCTATCAACTGGCGGCACACTCACAGAAACCTAAGGCCTCTGCGAAGGAAGCGGCGGAATATATCAATGCCTTGATTGACACCCTCGGACTCAACTCCAAGCATTACCGCATTGCCGACGGCAGTGGACTTTCGCTTTACAACTATGCCACGCCCGAACTCTTCGGCACCCTCCTGCGCTACGCTCACGCTACGCCCAGCGTAATGCCCGCACTTTACGAGGCGCTGCCCATTTGCGGAGAAGACGGCACGCTTAAGAAGCGCATGCGCTTTACTACAGCACACGGAAATGTGCGTGCAAAAACGGGGTCTGTAACCGGCATCAGCACGCTTGCAGGTTACTGCACCACGGCGCACGGGCATACGCTCTGTTTCGTGATATTCAACCAGGGACTGATTCGTGCGGCTCACGGACGTGCCTACCAAGACCGCGTGCTTGAGGCACTGACTTCAGGACTGCGTGTAGTGGAAGAAACGCCAGACAGTATTGCTACAAATAACAACGTGGAGACACCCCTTTGAGGGCGTCTCCACGTTATTTTTTAGGCGAAATTTTGAGCAATTTTGCCAGTTTTATAATTTGTTGATATAGGTCTGTTTAGAATAAGACCTTATTCCCCGAAAATTATTAGTAACCTTTTTTAAATTACATTACTAATAATTTTTTTTAGGTTACTAATAATTTTCACGACAATAGGTTTCGTTTTTGGGAATAGTATTTAGACCTATTGCCCCAGTGCATTTTTTGAGCGAATTATGCTTCCGCATCCTCCTGCTCATCGTCTTTACGCTTGCGGAAAAATGAGAAGTTCACACTGCCGTAAGCACGGTGTTCGAGAAAGTCAGGGCGGTCTGAGAAATCGTAGTTCTTGCCGTGCTCCAACACGACGAGCGTGTCGTCTGTAACGAGTCCACTGTTCATAATGCGCTCGGGGAGTTCGCCAAGTTCAGGCAGGGCGTAGGGAGGGTCGGCAAAGATGAAGTCAAAGGGTTCCTTGCTGCGCTCGATGAAGCGCAGGGCGTCGCCACAGAGGGGGTGAGCCGCGGGCGTCTTGAGCGACTTGATACACTCGAGGATAAACGAGTAGTGCTTGCGGTCTTTTTCCACCGTAGTGACGTGGGGGCAACCGCGTGAGAGGAGTTCGAGCGTGATGCTGCCTGTGCCGCCAAAGAGGTCGAGGGCTTTGAGGTCTTCAAAGTCCACGTAGGCGCGAAGCACGTTGAAGAGGTTTTCCTTCGCAAAGTCTGTCGTAGGGCGCGCCTTGAAAGTGCGGGGAATTTCAAAGTGCTTCCCCTTATAGATTCCGGTAATGATACGCATGGGGAGGATGTTAGGGGTAAGGTCTTTAGGAACTTTAAGGTCTTTAAAGTCTTTAGGGACGGTGGTACAACTCTACTTCTTTCTGCCCAAGAGGAAGGCCATGAGGTCGTAGGTCATGCCCTCTGTAGAAGCAATCTCGTGGTGCTTAAAGTCGATGGAGGGCAGGATGGGCATGGCGTGGGGGGCAAACTTGCCGAGTTCGGCAATCAGCGGATTGCGCAAGTCGGGCGTGCCAGCAATGTGGATGGGCGTATCCTGCGGCTTCAGGTGGTGGTGATTGATGATGTTGAAGGCGTAATAGGCTGCGTCGGCAGCGGTGCTGACTTCGTAAGAATTGGTAATCATCAAGCGTCCGTTTTCAATGAGGGCAATGTCTACAACCTTCTCATGGGTGTAAATATAAAGTTGCGGACCCTGCGCCTGTGTAGACTTCTGCACAAACTGCTTCAATACGGGGGTCATGGCTGCCACGTAGTGCACCTCGCCTAAGGCTTCTTCGATGGCTTTACAGGTGGCTTCGGGCAGCCCAAAGACCAGCATCAGATTGGCTGAGGGTACGACGTCGTAGAACACGCGGTGGGGCACAGCGGGTTTGAAGCAGTAGTTGTAAAAGGCGTCGCAGTCTTCCTCTTGAAAGTCGGCAAGGGGAATGGGAGTGACGTTGCCAACGACAAGTACCTGAGTGGGTTCGCCGGGTGTGCACTCGCGCAACAGGGGAAGCGTAGAAACCGCTTCTTGCAGGTTGGCAATGAGCGAGCGGTGAGACTGCAGGGGAATAGGAGCAAACGCAAAAGGCTTGCCCTGTGTGAGGCAAGCGGCAGAAAGTGTTGTGGGAGAGATGCGAAGCGTGAGCATTTCGGGGGCGTGTAGCGTGTGTGAGAGTTGGAGTAGGGCGTGTGGGGAGGTTATACTTTCCCCTTTTTCTGCTGCCCAAGCCACCAACCGTAGGGCAGGATGAGGGATACGATTACGCCAAACGTGTTGGCATAAAAGTCATAAATGTCGGCGCCGCGGTAGTCGGTCATCGCGCCTTGTACGAACTCGATGCCACCGCTCAGGGCGATGGGCGCAATAAAGGCGAGCAGGAAGGTGCGGCGGTAGTTGATGCGCTCGTGTTTGAGCAAATATTCTGTCCAGATTACTCCACACGTGCCGAGGTACATAATAAAATGTGCGATTTTGTCAATCCCCAAGATGTTGGGAATATCTATGGGGATGGACGTGGGGTGGCAGAAGCAGAGGATAAAGATGAGGGCGATGCACAATAGGGAGAAGGGGTAGCGCAACATAGAGGGGAAACGTTTTTAGTGGGGAAGGAGTGTGAGAACGTACTGGTGATCGTTGCCCTTCTCAACCGCGCACCCAGTTGTTACACGGGTGAGGCAGGACGTGAGGCATTACCAGAATTTGTTGTGCTCCGCGGAGTATTCAAACCCTACGGCGCCCAACTGTTCTACTAACCATTTATGGTCAATATCCTCCGCTCGGCAGAGTTCGTCGAGCGAAGGATATTGGTCTCTCAGTTTCATGTTGATGTAACTGAAAAGAATCATGGGGTCTTTGGGAAGCATGGACTATTTTTTAAGTTCTACAGAACCCGAACCAATCATCTGTCCATCGATAAAGACAAAGGCATGATAAGTGCCCGGAGAGAGATATTCCTGAATGGGCACGTAAACCTGAAGTTGCACTTCCTCGCCAGAATATTCGATGGCCTTAGCTGCTGAATAGTCAATCTCGCGATCTTCGTAGGCGAATTTACCCGTGGGATTTGCCAACTGATTATTAGGCTTCATCAAGCGCACGTAAACCATACGGTTGCCCGTGTTGGCAGTAACATTGCGCGTCACGGTAAAGTCAATGGAGAAGGTCTTGATGTCTTTAGCCTTCTTGGCTGCCTTGCCGTTTTTCTTCAAGGGCGTAATCGTTACCCCTGTAGCATTGAGCTGCGCGGCAATCTCTACCTTTTCTTCAAGTTGCGCACGCACTTCGCTGATGGCGGTATTCTCTTTGCGTGTGCGCTCAGCTTCAGCCAGCGCCTTGTCGCGTTCGCTGGCGAGGGCAATATTGAGGCGTTGCAGTGAGTCTACTTGTCGGATGTAGTCTTTGAGGACGGCGCGCACCGTGGCAAGTTCTTTTTTCAAGCGCAAGATTTCTGCCGAACTGTTGGCCTTGACATTCTTGAGTTCCTTGAGTAAGCGCTCCGCACGCTTCTGTTCTAAGTCGAGCAGGGTGGCGAGGGAGTCGTTTTGCACGGTCTTTTTCAACTCGGCATACTGAACGGCAAATTCGGCATACTGATTTTCCATCTCGCGTCGGTCTAACTCTGCGAGCTGGCGCAGTTGCTCAATTTCTTGTTCCTTCTCTTTGAGTTTTTCGGAGTCGCTACAACTGCTGAGTGCTGCTCCGACTACGAAGACAAGGGCAAAACCGCCGATGAGGATGTGCGTAAGTTTTCGCATAAGGTGAGGATGATTTTTCGGTTAAGGAGGTAAGACGAACTGCTCCCCAGGTGGGAACCAGTTCGTCTCTGTTTTGTTTAGGAAGGTGCAACCCCTTGATTAGTCAACGATAGTCACCCAACCGTGAGTGTCGGGTTCGATGCCGTACTGGATGTTGCGCAACTTCGTATAGAGCTGCTGGCTGACAGGACCGGGCTTTCCGTCCTTGGCAATTACGTAGCTCTTGTTTTCTTCCAAGTCGTCGATACGGCCGATGGGACTGATTACCGCCGCTGTGCCACAAGCGCCTGCTTCTTCCATTTCAGCGAGTTCTTCAACGGGAATCTGGCGGCATTCTACCTGCAAACCGAGGTCGAGCGCCAACTGCTGGAGGCTCTTGTTGGTGATTGAGGGAAGAATTGAACTTGACTTGGGAGTGATGTACGTGTTGTTCTTGATACCGAAGAAGTTGGCAGCACCACATTCGTCGATGTACTTCTTTTCCTTAGCGTCGAGGTAGAACTCGCAAGAGTAACCGAGGTCGTGAGCACGCTTGTTGGCACGAAGACTTGCCGCATAGTTACCACCCACCTTGAACGTACCCGTTCCGTGAGGCGCAGCGCGGTCGTATTCGCGTACAATCACGTAGTTTGTTGTATTGAAACCACCCTTGAAGTAAGGACCTACGGGAGTTACAAAAATCATGAAGAGATATTCATCCGCAGGACGAACACCTACCTGTGCACCCGTACCGATGAGGAGGGGACGGATGTAAAGCGCAGCACCACTTTCGTAGAGCGGGAGGAAACGTTCGTTGAGGCGCACCACCTTCTTTACCATCGCTTCAAAGAGTTCGGTGGGGAGTTCGGGCATCATGATGCCGCGGCAAGTGCTCTGAAGGCGTGCAGCATTCTCGTGCAAACGGAAAACGCGCACCTTGCCGTCGGGGCAGTTGAACGCCTTGAGACCTTCAAAGGCTTCCTGACCATAGTGAAGGCAAGTTGCAGCCATGTGAATGTTAATTGAGTCAGAACTGCTTACTTCAATTTCACCCCACTTACCATTGCGGTAATAGCAGCGTACGTTGTAGTCCGTGGGCATATAACCAAAGGTAAGATTTGCCCAGTCAATTTCGTTGTGCATAGTTTAATTTATGTTTTAGGTTTGAATTTGTAGGGCAAAAGTACACATTTAAATATAAAGGAGCGCCCCTTGGGGTAAAAAAATAACGGTTCGGGTGTAAAATAGAGACTTTGTCGCTTTGAAGTCCCGAGTGGACGACTTGAAAATGGATTTTGGGTTCGGAAAATTACTGTTGCCTCGCTCCAAAATAGTTCGCTCAAAAACTAAACCTATTCTCGTGAAAATTATTAGTAACAAAATTTAAATTATTAGTAACCTTTTTCAAAATATGTTACTAACAATTTTTCGGGTGTAAATCCTTCTGTTTTTCAGTAGTAATTTTAGCCTTCGGAAAAGGCGCAAACATTCGATTTAACAAAATTAAATTTTTAAAAATTCAATAGTTTTTAATCCTAATCCAGGAATTTTGCGTAACTTTGCCCCACACAAGTTGCGTACACGCGCCTCTTATGGGGCGTTCTGTGCGCCTAAAATGCTGAAAATCAATTAACATTTTTAAAACCTTTTAATTAATCTAAACAAAATGGCAACAACAAATGCTAGTGCACCCAAGGGTGCAAAGAAGTCTGAGGGCTTCAAGGGTATTAAGTCCGGTTGGATTGTTATCCTTATCTGTTTTCTCATTGCTGAAGCACTTTATGTGTTCGGTGCTGGTTACAAGACAAACTTCGTAGGTCACGAAGCGTTTACTGGTCTTCCTTTCCACTTCTTCCAGGATGGTGACTATCATCCCGATGGTATCGTTGGTACAGTGTATAAGGGTGGTTTCATCGTGCCTCTTATCTGGGGTCAGTTCATCACTGTAATCGCACTCGCTATTGAACGTTTCTTCGCTATCCGTACTGCAAACGGTAAGGGTAATGTTGGTCGTTTTGTAAAGGATATTAAGGCTGCTCTCTTGGCTGGTGATATCGCTAAGGCTGAAGCTCTTTGCGACAAGCAGCAGGGTTCTGTAGCAAACGTAGTACGTTCTACACTCGTTACTTACCGTCAGGTTGAAAACGACGCTACTCTTTCTAAGGAACAGAAGGTGCTCGCTATTCAGAAGGAACTCGAAGAAGCAACTGCTCTCGAAATGCCTATGATGCAGGAAAACCTCCCCATCATCGGTACTATCGTAACACTCGGTACTCTTACTGGTCTTCTCGGTACCGTAATGGGTATGATCAAGTCGTTCTCTGCTATGGCAAGCGGTGAAGGTGGTGCTGACTCAGCTGCTCTTTCTGTGGGTATCTCTGAAGCACTTGTAAATACTGCATCTGGTATCGCAACTGGTGCTGCTGCAGTTGTTGCTTACAACTTCTACACTAACAAGATTGACCGCCTCACATTCTGCATCGACGAAGTAGGCTTCACTGTAGTTCAGACATTTAACGCTACTCACTAATCCATAAATTAGGTAAACTTAATCAATGGGACGTTTTAAAATTAAAAAACAAGACACATTCATCGACATGACGCCGATGAGTGACGTTATGGTCCTGCTGCTTACCTTCTTTATGCTTACAGCTACGTTCGTTAAGGACGAACCTGTAAAGGTGAATGTTCCGGGTTCAGTTGCTGAAATTAAAATCCCCGAACACAATCTGCTCACCATCTTCGTTGACACACGCGGTAAGGTATTCCTCTGTATGGATTCACCTGAAACTCAACGTGCAATGGCTGAAGAAATGATTCGTGGAGAATATCTCACTCTCAACCCCAAGCAACTTGATGAATTCTCTAAATTGCCAACTTTCGGTACTCCTCTTAATACCATCGCAGGATGGTTGGATTTGGAAGCCGCTCACCGTACGGAAATTCTTTTGAAGAATTCTGACGCAGGTATTCCTCTCGCTGAATATCAAGAGGACGGTGGTACAATTGGTGATGACCAGCTCAAGTTGTGGGTAGCAGCAGCTCGTAAAGCAAACGGGAAGAACATGGGTATCGCTATTAAGGCGGACTCTAAGACTCCCTATGCATCTATCAAAAAAGTTATGGACTCCTTGCGTGATGTTGATGAGAACCGTTATAACCTCATCACAACACTTAAGAGCGGGGAATAAAATTAGAATGTTATGGCAAGTTTAGATATGGGCGGCGGTGGCGAAGGCAAGGGCAAACAGAAAAAAATGAATGCCCGCGTCGACTTTACGCCGATGGTTGACATGATCATGTTGCTCGTGACATTCTTCATGCTCTGTACTACACTTCTTAAGCCTCAAACGATGCAAATCTCTATGCCTTCGGACAAGGATGACATCAAGCAGGAAAATAAGAGTCAGGTAGCTGCAGACAAGGCTATCACGATTATCCTCGACAAGGACGACAAGATCTATTACTTTGAAGGTAAGCCTGAAGAGGCTACTGTATACGAAACCGAGTATGGTAAGGATGGCATCCGTAAGGTGCTTATGACAAAGAATGCTGAAGCAATGAAGAAGGTTGCTGACCTCAACCGCGAATTTGCGAACAAGCACTCTTCGAATGTGAAGGAGGACGAAAAGTTCCGTGAAGAACACAAGAAGCGCTTGAGTGAAATCAAGAATTCTGACATCACTCCTTCGGCTATCATCAAGGCTACTGATGAAGCTACTTACCTTAACTTGATTAATGCGCTCGATGAAATGCAGATCTGCTTCATCGGTAAGTATGTGATTGACAAGATTCACGAACAAGATCTTGATATGATCAAGAACGCTGTTCCCCTTAAGAAGTAATTAACATAAGCAAAGTAACAAAGTATGTCTAATATCGACTTAGCATCAAAAGAATGGTGCGACCTCGTCTTTGAAGGACGATACAAGAACTACGGCGCTTATGCATTACGTGCTAAGGCATCAGCGCGCCGTTTCTACTCTATCATGTGGGTACTCATCGGTATTGCAGTTCTTGTAGTGGCTATTCTCGTAAAGTCTGCGGTGTCAAGCGTGATTGAAGCTAACCGTGATGTTACAGTAGAAATGGAAACTTCACTCTCAGAACTCAAGAAGGAAGAGCCCAAGAAGGAAGAGAAGAAGGTAGAAATTAAGCAGGAGTACAAGCCCAAGGAAATCCAGAAGGTTGCCGTTAAGGCTTCTATCGCCTTCACTGTGCCTGATATCGTTGACCAGGTTGACGAAACTAAGGCATTGAAGACACAGGATGAAGTGATGAGAAGAAACATTGCGATTGCTTCTCAGGACTATATCGGTGACTCAGAAGACGGTATCAATATCGACGACTTGAAGGATAACCAGATGGCCGGTGGTGATGAAGTTCCCCCCGCTGAAGAAGAAATTCACGAAGTGGTAGAACAGGATGCTGAATTCCCCGGTGGTCAGGCAGCCCTCCTCAAGTACATTCGTGATAATGTGAAGTATCCCGCAATTGCTCTTGAACAAGACTTGCAGGGTATGGTAATCCTCCGCTTCGTCGTAGAACGCGACGGTAGTGTGGGTGAAGTACAGATTAAGAAGGGTCTCTCTGCAGAATGTGACCGTGAAGCAGTTCGAGTTGTTAAGTCACTCCCCCGCTTCATTCCTGCAAAGCAGAGTGGTCGTCCCGTACGTAAGTGGTTTACAGTACCTGTACGCTTCATTATCCAGTAATCGTAAGGACTGCGCTTAGGCGCAAACCTTAAATAGTTAAAAGCGAGACTTCGATGATTCGGAGTCTCGCTTTTGTGTTCGTATAGAGGGTGCAGAAATTGTTGAGAATATTATTGTTGGTGTCTGGTAAAGTTTTTGAGAAGTAACGGCCTGAAAGGCCAATAAGCATCCAGCCCAGGGCAACGCCCTGGGGCTATGGATGTTTGGGTTTGCGCCCTGAAGGGGCAAAAGCATTGCAGTTCAAATTCTTATAATTGCTTTTGCCCTTTCAGGGCGTAAGTCTCGACTGCAACGACACCCAGGGCGTTGCCCTGGGCTAATGGCTTTATCCCCTTTCAGGGGAATCGTCCAAGCTGTGGGGCTTATACCATTCAAACATCTTTATATTCATAGAGTTAGAGGCGTTTACCGGACTGCAATAGAATATTATAAATCTTGAAACATGTCAGGATGATTTTGACGAGAATTTTGGAAATTTCGGGGCGTGTCTCTGCGATTCGTTCACACATATTATTTGAATCTATTTGCCCAACTTTTCTAAAATAACAGTTGCTGCTGATTTTCAGATGATTGACTTATTTTTGCTCCTTAAAATCGTTAGAAACGTGGATATAATTGGTCGTAATTCGCTTATTTAGCGTTGCGTTTGGGCTTGTTAGAGAAAAATCAAATCTTAGGGCTGAAATTTTGAGACTTTTGACTCTTGTCTTTCGACTTTAGTCCTAAAACTTTTAAGTTTATTTAAGAATTATTAACACCCAAATCTCTTGCAGAAAAAACTCCAAGTAACTTTTTTGAAAAAGTTAGTAACCTTGTTCGAAAAAGGTTACTAATTGTTTTCACAAAGTCCCATGTACTGGGTAAAAATAGCATTCTGTATTTTATTGAAAATCAGATAAATAAAAAGGAGGTATTACCTGCGTGGGTAATACCTCCTTTTCTGCTATGCAAAGATAATACATTTTTGAGCGAAATCCAAATCCGCATTTTTAGGGTTGATGTGTGGGGCGAAGCGCGTTGTGCGAAAAATTGTGACATTTTAGGGTGGTCAAATTAGCGTGGTGAAGGTGTGATTTTTTCAGTTTTACCTGCTAAAACGTGGCTGAGTTGCATTGCTCCTGAATTGATGCGACGGAAATTTCGTAATAAACAAAGGAAATTATATAGCAGTTGACCCAAATTGGCTATATGAATCATACCCCCTTCCCACCTTTGACTTTGCGGTGAGGGGGTATGGAAGCAGACTTTTGGGGCAACTGCAAAATTATAACCTAAACAAATTCTCAAATCTGCGTTCACTCCGCGTAAAAGTTGTATCTTTGCTCAGTCGTATGTTAATCATTAAAATAATTTTATTCAGAATATGAAAAAGTTTGCATTCCCCCTCCTCGCCCTGCTTGCGGTTGTGTTTACGTCGTGTGGCGAAGAGAAGAAGACTGGCAATTGGCTTCAAGAGTATGAAGTGGAAGTTGCTATTGATGAGACGTTTAAGCCCATCTTATCAGAGGTACTCAATCAGTTTAATTTGCGCTACATTGAGGCGGATGTGAAACCGTATTACGTTACTGAGGATTCTGCTATCCACATGCTTCTTGACGACAGTGTGCGTTGCTGCATCGCTACGCGTAAATTGACGGATGTGGAAAAGCAGATTGTGAAGCAGAAGGTAGGGCACGTGTTGCAGTCGCCCATTGCTTCTGACGCAATTGCCTTGGTGGTGAGCAAGAATAACCCCGATACGCTCATCACTGTGGATGAGTTGCGCGACATTATTTCGGGTAAGATTACGCGTTGGGAGCAGCTTGAACGCGGTCAGAAGAAGGGCGAAATCAAGGTGGTGTTTGACAATTCACGCTCCAGCACCGTGCGCTACATGACCGACTCGCTTTGCGACAGCAAGAAGTTGGGTGGTAATCTTTTTGCCCAAGGCGGTAATCTTGAAGCCATTCAGGCGGCGCGCGAAAATAAGGATGTAATTGCCGTTGTGGGTGTCGACTGGTTGCGTCAGGATAGCATCATCAAGACGTTCTACGACCTTGATGTAAATGTGATGATGGTCAGCAAGAAGGGCGGTGAGGAGGCCGATTATTTCCGTCCCTACCAATATTATATCGCTACGGGCGACTATCCTTTGGTGCGCACGCTCTATGTCATCACTTCTGACCCCCGCCGTCAGTCTCTTGTCAAAAATTTCTTCTACTACATCAAGGGCAACCGCGGACAGTTGATAATATGTAACGGTTCGCAACTTCTACCTTACAGTCAGGTGCAGGTGCGCGATACAAGAGTAACAAATTAAGTAATTCGGCGGTATTTTTTTGCTAATCGTTTTATAATCTGCGGAATTGTTGCTAAATTTGCACGCTTAAAGGGGGAGTCCGTTTGGACTTTCCCCTCATTCTAATAGAATTTATAAAACAAATTTCATAATGAAAAAGCAAATTTATTCTTTCGTGGCGCTGCTGATGCTCACTTTTGCGTGTGCGCTGACTGCACAGGCTCAGGAGTCAGGAGAATCGCTTTACGAATTGGAAAACGCTGCTGCCGACAAGTTTATCGGTCTTGAATATGATGTGCCTGCGTTGAATCCCAAGCTCAAGGATATGGCAGACGCATATATGTTGTCGGTGAAGAATTCCGACAATGCGAAGGCGAGTCGCCAGTTGGTGGTGTTGATGGACACTATTCAGAGAAAGACATTCCGCGAACGCGTTAACGGATGGGTTTCTGTAGGTCACTACTTTGTTGCTAACCGCTCTGAGAAGGCTGCCAAACTTTGTCAGGAGAAGATTGAAAACACCGACAAAGCACCTACGCAGCGTTACGTGATTTTGTTCTGCGCTGAAGTGGCAGAATTGTGTAAGGACTATGCAAAGGCTGACCAGTTCTATAAGGAAGCACTTTACATCAACGACAACGATGTGTTGGCGCTCAATCGTAAGGCGCATGTGAATAAGTTCTTGAACTCAGAAGCTGCTATTCAGGACTTGGAATTGCTCCTTGCTATGAACCCCAACGACTACAATGCGTATAAGAACCTTGGTGACATCCAGTATAACTATTCTACGAAAGCTGCTGAAGGTTCTGCGCAACAGCGTCAGGACTTGCGTCGTGCCATTGAGTTCTACCGTAAGTATTTTGATGTAGCGCCTGCAACTGCAGAGGCAATTGAATTCCGTGCCTGCTTGCGCTATACGCAGTCGCTCTACAACCTTCAGATGGACCAGCGTGTTGCTGACAGTTTGAAACCTGAAATGCGTACGGAATGTCAACGCATAGCAAAGTTGGCCCTTGATCTTGGTATCGCTACCAGCAAGGCACGCGAACGCGAAATGAATGGTTACTTGTTCTACTGTGATGTAGAATCTGAAAATTATGATCAGGCGCGTCAGCACATGGCTTACATCACCAATAAGGTTTACCCCGACTCGTTGTACTCAATCCTTGACTACAGTTACGCAGGTAAACTTGAAAATGCTCAGGACAATAAGGAGGCTGCTATTGGTTACTACGACATCATCTTGCAGCGCGACTCTACGCGTAAGGCATATTACGACAACATCACGAAGTTGTACCGCCAGTTGAATCGTCCTCTTGATGCTGTACCTTATCAGGAAAAACTTCAGGTGCTTTTGGGCGACAAGAAACTTCCCGACAACGACTTGCTCTATGCACGCCTCTATAAGGATGCTATCAAGAACTTGGGCACAGACTCTACGGTTATCACCATGCGCGATAGTTTGAAGTGCAAGTTTGATACTATCTTGAACAAAGCAATCAACTACTACGCTGCGCGTTTGGAGGTTGACTCTGTGAAGAACGACTCTGTGATGTCGTTGGTTTACACCGAAGGTATTACTTTGCTTTATAACGAAGCAGACCGTGCTACAGAGGGTATTCCTTACTATAAGAAGTACTTGGATATGCTTGGTGATGAGAAGACACTCTCTGACGAACTCCAGTTGGCAAACCTCTACAAGAGCGCGAGTCTTGCAGACACTTTGAAGCGTGAAGAATATGTTCTCGCTGCTGATGAAATCTACGAAAGCATTGCTACGAAGATGACGGCAGAAGAAAATGCCGGTCGCTATAAGGCGAATCAGATGTATATTCCTTGGTACTATCGTGCAGCACTGTGGATTACAGACCCCGCAGCTGCTGAAGAAAAGCCCAAGATGTACTACGAAAAGGCGCTTGAGTTGATTGGAACAGACTCTTCGTTGAATCGTCAGAAGGAAGTTTGTGCACAGTATCTGTTGCTCTACTACTTCAAGACCAATGAGGATGATAAGTGTTGGGACTACATAGAAATGATTTTGAGTGTGAACCCCAGCAACCGTCTTGCAAATCAGATTATGGAAGTGCTTTAATGCTTCCGAAATGGCATATAAGAATCGGTGTTACACTTTTAAGGGTGTGACACCGATTCTCGTTTTGTGCGGCAGTACTTGTGAAAGTACTTGCCCGTAAAAAAATATGCGAAACATCCGTGTGGGTGTTTCGCATATTTAATATGTGTATGTGCGGGAGTATTATCCCTGTGCCTTTGCGGCGATAGCCTGGTTTGCAGTGATAGCAACCATCTTGTAGATGTCGTCAATAGAGCAACCGCGTGAGAGGTCGTTAACGGGACGAGCGATACCCTGGAGGATAGGACCGATGGCAGTAGCGTGACCGAGGCGTTCAACGAGTTTGTAACCGATGTTACCCACTTCAAGGCGGGGAGCGATGAGCACGTTTGCTGCACCAGCGACGGGACTACCGGGAGCCTTGCTCTGACCTACTGCAGGAACGAGCGCAGCGTCTGCCTGAAGTTCGCCGTCAATCATGAGGAAGGGATCCATCTCACGGGCAATCTTAAGGGCTTCAACCACCTTGTCCACATCTTCATGCTTTGCAGAACCCTTAGAAGAGAAACTGAGCATTGCTACGCGGGGCGTGATGCCTGCAACCGCCTTTGCGGTCTGAGCCGTACAAACGGCAATCTGTGCCAACTGGTTTGCATCGGGCACGGGAGTTACCGCTACGTCGCCCATTACGAGTACGCCGTTGTCGCCACACTCAGGAGCGATGGTAAGAAGGAGCATCGCACCTGATACGCAAGTGATGCCGGGAGTGGTCTTGATAATCTGAAGTGCGGGGCGGAGCACGTCGCCAGTGGTATTCTGCGCACCAGCCAACTGACCGTCAGCATCGCCAGCCTTGATGATGAGGCAACCGAGGTAAAGGGGATTCTTCACCAACTCACGCGCCTGCTCGATAGTCATACCCTTCTTTTCGCGGAGCTTTGCGAGAAGTTGTGCATACTCTTCCTGCTTGGGATGGTTGAGCGGGTCAATGATTGTTGCCTTGTTGATGTTACCAAGTCCCCATTCTGCAGACTTTTCTGCAATCTCTGCGGGGTTACCAATAAGGATAAGGTCAGCCACTCCGTCTGTGAGGAGTTGGTTGGCAGCCTTGAGGGTGCGTTCTTCCGTACCTTCAGGCAACACGATGCGCTGCTTATCAGCCTTCGCACGTGCTACAAGTTGTTCGATAAGTTTCATAACATTCATTGCCTTTGCGCCCTGTGGACTGCAAAGACCTACTTTAATATGTTAGTGATTAATGTTTTGCTACTGCAAAGTTACGGCAAACGGTTGATACCTAAAAACGATTTTTAACAAAAGTTTTCCCCCTTCAGAACCCCAAATTTTCGCCTCGAAAAAGCAAACTGAAAATCAGAGATTTACGATGGCGAAAATTATTAGTAATGTAATTTAAAAAAGGTTACTAATAATTTTTCTTAGGTTACTAATAATTTTTACGAGAATAGGTTTTGTTTTTCGCGCAAGGGGTTGAGGACTTTTATTGTAACTTTTGAACGGCGTCGCGACAGGCTTCCATCAACCATTTTGGCGTACTCGTGGCTCCGCAAATACCTACGCTCGTCGCGCCTTCAAACCAACGAGCGTCTATGCTTTGAGGTTCGTCTACGAGGTAACTGTGGGTGTTGACCTTTCGGCACTCCTCGTAGAGCACCTTGCCGTTCGAACTTTTCAGGCCGCACACGAAGATAATGACATCGTGACGCGCTGCAAATTCGCGGATGTTGGGGAGGCGGTTTGCCACTTGTCGGCAAATGGTGTCGAAGTATTCAAAGGTGGCAGGCGCTTGTATGTGTGTGGTGATGTATTCCACGATGCGCTGGAAACCTTCGAGTGACTTCGTTGTCTGTGAGAAGAGGCAGATGTTGCGGGTGAAGTCGAGCGACTCCGCTTCCTCAAGGTTCTCAATTACAATGGCTTCGCCGTTGGTCTGACCTACGAGTCCGAGCACTTCAGCGTGTCCGCGCTTGCCGTAGATGACGATGAGCGGACGGTCGGGACTGTCGTATTTCTTCTTGATGCGGCGCTGCAATTGGAGCACTACGGGGCAGGTGGCGTCGATGATTTCGATGTTGTTCTCCTCCGCTTGCTTGTACGTCTTAGGAGGCTCGCCGTGTGCGCGAAGCAAGACCTTCCCCCCGCGGAGTTCGCCGAAGGTCGTGTGGTTAATGGTCTGCAACCCCAGGTCGCGCAGGCGGTCACACTCACGCTCGTTGTGCACAATGTCGCCCAAGCAGTAGAGCGAGTCGCTGTGCGAGAGTTCCTCCTCAGCCTTTCCGATGGCTGTGGTGACGCCAAAGCAAAAACCAGAGGCCGCGTCTATTTCAATTTGCAACATAGGTTTTGAGAAAGTTTGGGGTGAGGAATTACGCGTTACACGCCTTCAAGTAGGCCTGCATCAACCACTCGTTTTGCTCTTCGCGTGTCATGTTGCTGTTGTCCAAAACGAGGGCGTCGTCGGCCTGTTTCAAGGGTGCTACTTCGCGGTGCGAGTCAATGTAGTCGCGCTCCTGCACGTTCTTAAGAATCTCCTCGAAGGTCACACTTTCTCCCTTCGCGGTGAGTTCGTCGTAACGGCGCTGCGCACGCACTTCTGCTGAGGCCGTCACAAAAATTTTGAGTTCCGCCTGTGGGAACACCGCCGTGCCGATGTCGCGTCCGTCCATCACGATGCCTTTAGCCTCGCCCATTTGCTGCTGCATTTTGGTGAGCATGGTGCGCACGAAGGGTAGGGCGGCGATGGGACTTACGCGAGAAGAAACCTCCATCGTGCGGATTTCGCGTTCTACAACCTCACCATTGAGGCACGCCAAAGGGAGGTTAGTTTCGGGGTCGAGCACGAAGCTCACGTTTACCTCAGGGAGGAGCGCCTCCAAGCGTGCAGCGTCAAGTTCTGTGCCGTTAAAAATATTGTTGCGCAGGGCAAAGAGCGTCACCGTGCGATACATGGCGCCGGTGTCTACATAGATATATCCAATTTTCTTAGCCAAGGCCTTTGCCATGGTACTTTTGCCACACGAGGAGTGACCGTCGAGGGCGATAATGATTTTCTTCATGAAGCGTTAGAGTATTAAGCGTTCCCCGATTACAGTGCGTAACTTACGTTGAACATAAGCGAGGACGTAGATTTGTGATATTTTGCATAGGCGCCTGAAATCATAAAGCGCTTAAGTTTTAGCGATGCACCAGCGGTAAGACCAGCTCCTTTGGCACTACCGGCAGTGGTAAGTTCGTCGCCACGTCGGAAGTTGTAACCCGCAGAGAGGCACACGTTGTCGGTAATAAAATAGTCGGCACCAAGGATGACGTGGTTGAGCAACTTCTTAGAGAACGAGATTTTCTCCTTCTCGGCAGTGTCTACGTAATAGTCTTCATCGCTCCAGCGGGTAAGGTCGGTCAGGGTTACTGAGATGCGCAAGGGCAAGTGTTCCAACCCCTTTGATACGCCCAACTGTGCCACGAAGGGCAGGGTTTGTTCGCGGTCGTGGAAGGAAGAAAACTCCGTACCGATATTCTTCAGCGTGGCAGATACAGAAAGGTCCGTCTCCTCGTCATAATAGTTTAACCCCAAGTCCACCGCCACCGCCGTAGCCGAGTAACCTGCGTAATGCGAATAGGCAAATTTCAGCGTTGCTCCGCCCGTCCATTTGTTGCTAAAGAGGTAACTGTAAGAGGGTGCGATGTAAATATCTTTTGCCGAGTAACTGCCGAGCGTGTTTCCCTGTGCGTCGGTTTCAGTTGCCGACCCGTAGTTCAAGAGTTGTGCTGTAATACTTCCCGTGTGGCGCTCGCCAAAGGCGCGAACATACTGTGCGCCCATCCACTTACTGTCGGCAAAGTACGTCATAAAGTTGAGTCCTAAAACGTTGTGAGAAACGTTTGCCAAGAGTGCCGGATTGTGCCACGCAATAGCAGCGTCGTCTTCAACGATAGAGATATTATCTCCCCCCAGTGCTGCCACGTGAGCAGAGGTTGGGAGTTTTAGTGTGTTGTATCCCGAATAACTTTCTTGCCCCCAAAGTGAGGTAACTGAAAGTAGACAAAGGATATAGAAAAGTAATTTTTTCATTTTTCACTTAAAATTGTGGTCCAAAGTTACTAAGATTTTTACTTTTAAGGGTAACTTTGTAGCAAAATACACGAGAATTATTCCCGCTCATCATTCCCCTCAGACTATTAACGTGCGTTCCGTCGATTTAGTATCGCGAGAATGGTGTGACCTTGTGTTTGAAGGTCGCAACCGTTCGTATGGCGCCTATCGACTTCGCCAAGAAGCCGGCAGGCGTTACGCCTATGCGCTGTTGGGGATGGGCTTGAGTTTGCTTCTCGCTATCGTTCTCGTGGTAGGCGTCAATACTTACTTCTCCCTACGCTCCGACCGCGAGTTGGCGCAACTCTTAGAAGAAATGCGACGTATGGACGCCCAACATCGACAAGACGCCCACTTGCTCCGCTTTATTGATTCGCGACCGCGAGAAGCAGAAGTGCAACAAAAGTTAGTGGTGCGCGTGCCCGAGATTGTAGACGAACCCGAAGTGACTACCGTGGTGGAACCCTCCGTGCCGGAACTCCCCGCCGCGGAAACCCTTGTGGATTCTACTGCCACCGTTGCCGCCCCGACGGACTCACTTACTACTCTGCCCGCCGAAGAACCCCTGACGCTACCCCCACTCACGCCCACCGAGGTGGTACAAGAAATGCCCACCTTCCCCGGAGGAGTGGCTGCTCTGATGCAATGGCTGGATAAAAATATAGTTTACCCGCCACTCGTGATTCAGCAAAACGTAGAGGGCACTACGTTCCTCACGTTCTTGGTAGACATCGACGGCGCGGTGTTAGAACCTAAGGTAGAAGAACCTCTACACCCGATGATTTCTGCCGCAATTATGACCGCTGCGCGTAGGATGCCGAAGTGGGAACCCGGACGTAAAAACGGACAACTCTCCATCGTGCGCGTCACCATCCCTATTGAATATCACAAACGCACTGATTGATACGCGCTAAACTGAATTATAACGGTGGGCTGCTGACTCAAGAAAAACTACATCTATTCTTGCAAAAAATATTAGTAACCTTTTTTAAATTGTTAGTAACCTAATTTAAATTATTAGTAACCTAATTTTTGCCGAAAATAAGGTGTGAAAAATTGAGACAGATTTTCCCCTCCATTTAATAAACATCTGCACCATAAAATCTTCTATATGCTGAACAAAATCGAACAATTTCTTGACCACATTGCTTTCCCCGCCAAGCCCGAGGGACTTTACGAACCGATTACCTATTCCCTTGAGATGGGAGGCAAGCGCATTCGCCCCGTGCTCACCCTCTTGGCACACAATATGTATAAGCCTTGTGATGAGAATACCCTTGTGGCTGCGGCTTCCATAGAGATGTATCACAACCACACCCTCCTGCACGACGACCTTATGGACGGCGCTGAGGTGCGCCGTGGCAAGCCCGCCGTTCACCGCCATTGGAATGCCAACACGGCAATCCTTTCGGGCGACACCATGCTCATTGAGTCGTTTAAACTCATCAATTCTTGCACGTGCCGACGTGCCGACGAGGCGCGCCGACTCTTTATCGACACAACGATTGAGGTGTGTGAGGGTCAGCAATATGATATGAATTTTGAGCAGCGTACGGACGTCACTGAGGCAGAGTACCTCGAAATGATCCGACTCAAAACCTCCGTGCTCCTTGCTTGTGCGGCCAAAATGGGCGGTATTGTTGCCGATGCGCCTGAGGCAGATTGCAATGCCCTTTATGCTTTTGCCGAAAAGATTGGGCTTGCGTTCCAACTCCAGGATGACTACCTCGATGTCTATGGCGACCCCTCGGTGTTTGGTAAGAAAATTGGGGGCGACATACTCTGTGGCAAGAAAACCTTCTTGCTCATCAACGCCCTCGAACATGCTTCTGCTGAGCAGCGCGAGGAGTTGCTCTCACTGCTCAACAACGCCGTGATTCTTCCCGAGGAAAAGATTTCTCGAGTGACCGACATTTACAATGCCCTTGATATTGCCACACTCACGCAGCAGCGCATTGCCGAGATGTACGACGAAGCGCGCCAACATTTTGATGCCATCGCCGTGAGTGACGACGTGAAGCGCCCGCTTTGGACCTTCGCCGAAACGTTGTTGGGTCGTAAGAGTTAACGTCGCACTGCCCCATGATTGATACGCATACGCATATCTATGGCGAAGAGTTTGACGCCGACCGCTCAGCAGTCGTTGCCCGTGCGCTTGAGGCGGGAGTGAATACCCTGCTGTTGCCCAACATTGCGACAGACTCTTGGCAACCGATGTTAGACCTTTGCGCGGCGCATCCGGGAGTGTGTTTCCCCATGCTCGGACTTCACCCCACGGATTTGCCAGATAATCCCTCCGAACTGCTTGACCGAATGGAGCAGGCGCTTGCCGATAGTGCGCATCCCTATGTGGCGATTGGCGAGGTGGGAATTGACCTTTATTGGGACGATAGTCGTGCCGCCGAACAGGTGGAGGCGCTCAAGCGTCAGGCATCTTGGGCTGTGCGTTACGGATTGCCACTCGTGATTCACTCACGTTCGGCTCACCGTTTGCTGGTCGACACTTTGCTGCCTTACGCCGAGGAACTTCCGGGCGGCATCTTCCATTGTTTTGGTGGGACTGCCGAGGAGGCAGAAGAGTTGCTCACCCGCTTCCCCCGCTTCGTGTTGGGAATTGGTGGGGTAGTGACGTTCAAAAAGTCCACCCTGCCCGAAGTGTTACTTGAGAAAGTGCCCCTCTCCCGCATTGTGCTCGAAACAGATGCCCCGTATTTGGCACCAACTCCCTATCGCGGTAAGCGCAATGAACCTGCCTACCTGCCTTTAGTGGCGCAGAAATTGGCAGACCTCTATGGCGTGAGCGTAGCAGAGGTGGCAGAGGTGACAACAGCAACGGCGCTGTCGGTATTTCCCCGCCTGTCGGTACGCTCTTAATGACGCTTATGACAATCGTAAATATTTAATTCATTCATAACTATCAAAGCTAATCTATGAATCTTAAGCAAATTCTTACAACGGCTTTATTTTCAAGCGTTGCACTTGCTGCCGCTGCGCAACAGGTAACCATTTCTCCGCTCCCTCAGTCTATCTCTTGGGGCGAGAAGGCTTTTGACAACCAAACTGCTTTTAACATTGTCGGTGCCGAAACTGCTGACGCCGATGCCTTGAACGCGCTCACAGCAAAGTATGGCGCGACGGGCGGAAGCATAGAACTGATTATCGGTGAGCGTGGTGACGACGCCGTGGCCGCATACGAGGCTTCGATTCCCTCAAACGCTGAAGGTTATTTCCTTCAGGTGACTCCCGAGCGCGTAGTTATTGCTGGTAATGACGGGAATGGTACGTTCTACGGCGTACAGTCGTTCCTCCAAATTGCTGCTCAGGCAGAGGTGATGAGCGTTACGATTACGGACTTCCCCGATGTGGTGGAGCGCGGCGTAGTTGAGGGCTTCTATGGCAACAACTGGAGTCAGACGGACAGACTTCGTCAACTCAAGTTCTATGGTGCCAATAAGATGAACGTATATATTTACGGTCCTAAGGACGACCCTTATCACCGCGGTCGTTGGCGTGAACCTTATCCTACGGATTTGGCCAACAAGATGGCAGAACTTGTGGAGGAGGCTAAGCGCAATAAGGTGAACTTCGTTTGGGCGATTCACCCTGGTGAAGATATTCAGTGGAATAAGACTGACTCGGTAAACGTAGTCAATAAGTTGGAGAAGATGTACGCACTTGGCGTGCGCGCCTTCGCCGTATTCTTTGACGACGTATACAGCGGCGAGGGAACACGTGGTATTAAGCAGGCACAACTTCTCAACTATGTGACCGACAATTTCGTGCGCAAGTACGACGATGTACAACCCTTGATTCTTTGTCCCACCCAGTACAACCGCGGATGGGTAGGCGGTTCTTACCTTTCAGAGTTGCGCGATAATCTTTATAAGGAAGTGCGCATCATGTGGACAGGTAATTCTGTGGTAGACTTTATTAACAAGAGCGATACGGAATGGATTAACAATCAGATTGGACGTAAGGCTTACATTTGGTTGAACTATCCTGTAAATGACTATTGTATCAGTCGCATGCTTATGGGTCCCACTTGGGGCGACGACCTTAATATCGCAGATGACTTGAGTGGTTACACCGCTAACCCTATGGAGTATGCCGAAGCCTCAATGCTTTCACTTTATAGCGTTGCGGATTACACTTGGAATATGACTGACTACGACAGCAATGCTTCTTGGGAACGCGCTATTAAGTATTTGATGCCCGAGAATGCTGATGCGTTTAAGGTGTTCTGTGAAAACAATGTCGACCTCGGTGTGAATACTCACGGACTCCGTCGTACCAACGAATCTCCCCGATTTGTTGAAGCGTCAAAGAATTTTGATGCACAGATGGCGGGAGGTTACAACGCTGAAGCCTTGAATAAGGTGCGCGCAGAGTTTGACTTGCTCGTTTCTGCGGCAGATCAACTCCTCGCAACCTCTGAAAGTCCCGAACTTATCGCAGAAATTACCCCCTGGGTCAAGGTTATGCGCTACGTAGGTCAACGCGGTCAGTTGCTTTGCGGACTCTACGACCACATTAAGAATGAAAATTCCGAGGCATTCATTGAAGATTACCTCAAGATCCTTGACTTGACAGAGGAGCAGCGCTCTATTCTCTCGCGCGACTTCCCCGGTTCAATCAAGAGTCCTAACCCCGTCGTGGCAGACGTTTATGTTGGTCCCTTCATTAAGAAGCAACTCGAGAATGCCGTACAACTTTACAAGCAGAAGTTCAACTATCGCCTCGATGTATTCCCCGCTGAAGTAATTGAGTATGGTACGTATTACATTATGTATAACGGCAAGTATTTGGGCAATCCTAAGGCAGGCACAGTGGGAGGTAATCCCGTCTTCCAGGATGAACTTGACCTCATCAACCCCTCTCGTCAGGAATGGCTCATTGCGAAGGACACCGAAACCGGTCGCTACAAGATTATTAACGTTAAGGACGACCGCTACATCAATGAGTATGGTAACTTCAGCGTTGGTGATACAAACCCCTACGAAGCTGTTTGGCACACTTACGAAATCTACAGCATGAACGGTAAGTATGCTATTCAGAATGGCGGAAAGTCGGGTACGGAATTCTGGGCTACCGACGGCACACGCATTAGTAAGAGCGGCAGCAGCGCATTTACGTATGACCACTTCGTATTTGACCTTGTGCCCATTGAAGGTAATCGAGAGTTTGTGGAAATTACGTCGGGCAAGAAGTATGCCATCCTTAACGAGGCGGGAGAATTTTTGACCAACACGAACCCCAACGGCACGGGTGGCGCACCTAAGTTCCAGGAAAGAAAGGGTACAACCAACAAGGCCCAGTATTGGAACTTCAGTTTGGACAAGTCGCAGGGCAGATATAAACTTACCAGTGCGCGCGACAATCGTTATGTGAACGAGCTCGGAGAGTTTGGTACCAACCAGTATTATGCCGATTGGAACACTTACTTCCTGCTCGAACGCAGCGGCTTCTTCTCATTCCAAAATGGAGGTTCGGCGAAGCCCTACTTCTGGTATATTGAAGGCGACAGAATTTACTCTAAGGAAATGAGTCGCAACGACAGTTACCAGTTCCGCATTATGGAATACGACGTAGCAACGGGCATCGACAGTCCCCTTGAGTCAACTTCAAGCATTCAGGTGGTCGTTTCGGGCGGTGTTATTCACGCCAATTCGGCAGTGCCTGTCACCGCTATGCGCCTCTTCGACGCCGCAGGTCAGTGTGTGGCAACGGTTAAGAACGCTTCGGCGCTCTCACTCCCCACATTGATTTCGCAGACCTACCTCTTGAACGTCGTGACTGAGACTGGTCAGCAGACCTTTAAGTTGCAGTTGAAATAGTATATAATTGAGAAATGAAAAAGGAGGAAGGAGAAATTTCCATGCGGCACACATCGGTGCGTAGCATCTTTCTCCTTTCTCCTTTCAATTTTAATCCGACTTCGTCGTCTTTACCTCCTGTCCCCCTATGGCTTACACCGCATCCCCCCACCGTTACGACGGTTTCCCAAAAGACTTTCGCCGCTGTGGCAAGAGTGGCATTCTTCTCCCTAAGGTATCTCTCGGTTTGTGGAAGAACTTTGGTGAGCGTCGCCCCTTTGAGGAGGCGCAAGAACTCTTGCATCACGCCTTCGACCGCGGCATTACGCACTTTGACTTGGCGAACAATTACGGTCCGCCCTATGGCAGTGCGGAAACTAACTTTGGGCGCGTGATGAACGCTTCATTCCGCCCCTATCGTGACGAACTTTTCATCGCCACCAAGGCGGGTTACGACATGTGGGACGGACCTTACGGAAACTGGGGTTCGCGCAAATACCTTTTCTCCAGTCTTGACCAGAGTTTGAAGCGCATGCAGTTGGAATATGTAGACCTCTTCTACAGCCACCGCTACGACCCCGTGACGCCCCTCGAAGAAACGCTACAGGCATTGGTTGACATCGTGCGCAGCGGTAGAGCGCTTTACGTGGGCATCTCGCGTTGGCCTCTTGAGGCTACACGTTTCGGCTTTGACTACTTACGTCGCCATGACGTGCCCTGCTTGTGTTATCAAGGACGCCTGAACTTGCTGGACCGCCAAGTAATTGACGACGGCATACTCGACGCTGTGCGCGAGGAGGGGTGTGGCTTCGTGTCGTTCTCGCCCCTTGCACAGGGCCTTTTGACCGACCGCTACCTCAACGGAATACCCGCCGACAGCCGTATGCGTACCGACGTGACGCTTAAGGAAGAAGTGTTGACGCCCGAACTGCTGCAACAACTTCACACCTTCCGCTCACAGGCAGAACAGTGCGGAGAAACCCTTGCGCGCTATGCCTTACGCAGTGTGTTGGAAGAGGAAAGCGTGACTTCGGTAATCGTTGGCGCAAGCAGCAAGGCACAGTTGGATGAGAACCTCAAAGTGCTGGAAACGGTGGGTTGAAACGCCGGGAAAAAGGTGCTTTGAACGCGTAAATTTAAGGGTTTTGTAAACATCTAAATAATAGTAGGTTTAATCAACCTCTAAAGTGGTCAAAATTATTAGTAATGTATTTTAAAATATGTTACTAATAATTTTTTTTAGGTTACTAATAATTTTCACAACAATAGGTTTAGTTTTTTCAACCGTTAGTTAGAGGATCTTTTCGAGGGAGAAATGTGGGGGAAACATGCCCGTGTGGTTGACTATTTCTCGCACCGGTTTTCATAAAAATAATAGAGAGGCACCTGCGCGGGATGCCTCTCTATTATATAATATATGTGTGGGGTTACTTTGCCTGATGCACCACCATTTGTGGGAAGGGGATGCTGATGTCGAGCTTTGTGAATGTGGTGTATACCGCCTTCTTAAGATCGAAGTGCACCGCCCAATAATCGGTAGACTTTACCCATACGCGCACGGTGATGTCTACGCTACTTGCAGCCATTTCGCCGAGGCGGATGAAGGGTTCGGGGGCGGTGAGAATGCGTTCGTCAGCAGCGATGATGTCTTTCAACACCTGCTCTACGCGATCAAAGTCTTCGCCATACTCCATGCTGAAGGTAAAGTCTACGCGGCGTGTGTCTTGCTGGCTGTAGTTGGTCACAACGGAGTTACTCATATTTCCGTTAGGGGCATAGACAATCTTGTTGTCGCCCGTCTTCAGTACGGTGTGGAAGATTTGAATTTCCTGCACAGTGCCCGATGCGCCCGTGTCGGAATCAATATAATCGCCCACCTTGTAGGGGCGGAAGATGAGAATGATGAGGCCACCGGCAAAGTTTTGGAGGTTGCCCGAAAGTGCCATACCGATAGCGACGCCGGCAGAAGCGAGCAGGGCTGCAAACCCTGTGATCTCAACGCCCAATTTGCCAATCACAGCGAGTGCGAGCATCACGATGAGCAGGATGTTTACGGTGCTCTTGAGGAACGACTGCACGCTGGGCTCTACGCGCTGCTTCGTGAGCAGGGCTGCAAAGAGGCGGTTGAGCCAGTTGATGATAAGTTTACCGATGACGAGGATAATCATGGCGCCGACAATGCGTCCGCCAAGTGTGATGCTGCCTTCTACGAATGACTGCCACACGCTTTCTAATTCCTTAGTTAAGTTGATGAGTAGAAACATAAATAGTGGGTTGGATGTTTGTGTTTTAAAGGTTGGGGGGATGTTGGGGTAAGGTGTCAAGATTATGAGGTCTTAAGATGAGGGGCGCTCAAAATGGGGCGCTGTCACCTTAAAACCTCATGACCTTTTATCTTTACTCTTAGTAAACGAGCGTACCGATGGGTTCTCCCTCAAGCACCTTGGCAAGGTTGCCATAGATATCCATGTTGAATACATAGATAGGGAGCTTGTTTTCCTTACACATTGCAGTAGCCGTGATGTCCATCACTTTGAGGCCGCGCTGGAGCACTTCGTCGTAAGTAATTTCGTCAAACTTCGTAGCCGTGGGGTCCTTTTCGGGGTCGGCAGTATAAACGCCGTCAACGCGAGTACCCTTCATCATCACTTCTGCTTCGATTTCAATACCGCGAAGGGCACTGCCCGTATCGGTAGTGAAGTAGGGATTGCCAGTTCCGCCGCTCATGATAGCAACTTCGCCATTTTCCATAGCCTCAATAGCCTTCCACTTTGAGTAAAACTCGCCGATGGGTTCCATGCGGATAGCGGTGAGCACGCGACTCTTAACGCCGATAGCGCCAAGGGCAGAACTGAGCGCAAGTGAGTTAATCACCGTAGCACACATACCCATTTGGTCGCCCTTAACGCGGTCAAAACCTTTACCTGCACCGCTGAGACCGCGGAAAATATTACCGCCACCGATTACAATACCAATCTGTACACCAGCAGCAAGGGCTGCCTTGATTTGTTCTGCATACTGGTTGAGGCGTGTTACATCAATGCCGTAACCTTGTTCTCCCATAAGACTTTCGCCTGAAAGCTTGAGGAGGATTCTCTTAAACTTTGCCATAGATAGAATAGTGTTAATTAGTTACAAGTTTATAGGTACGAGTAGACAAGCACCGTGCGGAATGTTATCCGAATGGATTCTCGCTAACTTGTTTACTCGTTAACTGGATGTCTATAAAAATTCCGGAAGTTGGAACAGTTTGGTGCCGTTGCTGCCTTTGACGAGAATGAGTTTCTCAGAAAGTGGGTGCTGCCTGAGGGTTTCTTTCACCTCCTCAACATCAGCGAAACAGCGGAAGTCAGTTGCTTTTGCCACTTCGGCAAATTCGCGTCCTACAAGCCAAACATTTTTAAATTCCAACTCTTGCAAGAGCGCTACAATCGCTTCATGTTCTTGCTGAGAGGCAGCGCCAAGTTCGCGCATCTCTCCAAGAATTAATTGTTTGTTGGGGTGGGGGATGAGTGAGAAGTTTTCCAGCGCCGCCTTCATACTTGTGGGGTTGGCATTGTAGGCGTCAACGATGAGTGTGTTGCGCTCCGTCTGTTGCAACTCCGAACGCTTGTTCTTGGGAGTGTATTCCTCAAGCGCCGCACAGATGTCGGCTTCAGGAACTCCGTAGCGCAATCCTACAGCTGCCGCCGCGAGCATATTGTCAAGGTTGTAGGCTCCCACAAGTTGGGTTTGTACCTCGTGCCAAGTACCTCCCGCCAAACGCAAACGCAAGCGCAATTGTGGCGTGCAGGAAATAACTTCGCCTTCTACGTCATATCCTTCATTAGGTTTACCATAAGTGATGGCGCGCAGTCCTTTGGCAATGGGCGCAAGTAGGGTGTTGTCGCCGTTGAGGAAGATAAAACCTTCGGGCTTGGTTGAAAGATATTGGAAGAGTTCACCCTTCGTTTGCACTACGCCTTCAAGCGAACCGAAACCCTCAAGGTGTGCTTTGCCCACATTGGTAATGAGGCCGCAATCGGCATCTACAATTTTGCTCAAGTCGGCAATTTCTCCGGGGTGGTTAGCGCCAGTTTCGATGACGGCAATTTGGTGCTCTTCTGTGAGGCGCAACAAGGTTTTGGGTACACCAATGTGATTGTTGAAGTTACCCTCTGTAAACAATACCTTATAGCGCTTCGCAAGAACGGCAGCCGTGAGTTCCTTTGTCGTAGTTTTGCCATTCGTACCCGTAATCTGCACCACGGGAAGTCCCAACTGCTTGCGATGATGGTGCGCCAATTCTTGCAACATCAGCAATACATCGCTCACATATACCATGCGCCCGTCTGAACCCGCCACCTGCGGATTATCCACAACGGCATGGGCACACCCTTTTGCCAAAGCGTCGTGTGCAAAGAGGTTGCCGTCAAAAGTTTCTCCCTTCAATGCAAAAAAGATGGAACCCTCGGGGCAATTGCGAGTGTCAGTTGTGATAACGGGATGGGAGAGAAAAAGTTCGTAGAGGTCGGTGAGAGACATAGGATGTTTTAGGTTTTAGAGTATAGTTAACAGCGTACAGTTTACAACTCCGTGCGGAGTCGTTTACTCAGACTATTGTTTGCCGTACTCTGTCAGTTGTACTCTGTTTTCCAACTACAAATTTATACAAAAAACTATTACGCACCCCCGCATTGCAGAAATTCTGTGTATATTTGTACAAATTATCTTCGCCAGTACCAAGAATGAATGCACGCGTACCTACATATTCGCTAAATTGCAGTGGCAAATTGCTGTCCCTTGACGCTCCAAAAGTGATGGGGATATTGAATGCTACGCCCGACTCTTTCTTCGCCGGAAGTCGGAAGCAGACGGAGCGCGAACTTATGGAGCGCGTGCAGCAAATCCTTTCGGAGGGCGGAAGTATAATAGATATTGGCGCCTATTCTACGCGCCCCGGAGCAGCAGTAGTTTCTGCGGAAGAAGAATGGCAACGCCTGGAGCAAGCCCTCCGCATTGTGCACCGCGAAACCCCTGAAGCCATCCTTTCGGTCGACACTTTTCGCGCAGATATTGCCCGCCGATGTGTAGAGACCTTTGGCGTGAGCATCGTCAACGACATTTCGGGTGGCGATGCCGACGCGCAAATGTTTGACACCGTTGCCGACCTGCGCGTCCCCTATGTGTTGATGCATTGTCAAGGCACGCCCCAAACCATGCAGCAGGCGCCGACTTACAAGAATGTTACGGCGGAAGTCATCACCGACCTCTCGCGAAAAGTGCGCCAATTGCGCCAGCGCGGAGCCCGTGATATTATCATCGACCCCGGTTTCGGTTTCGGCAAAACCCTTGAACACAACTACACCCTACTGCGCCAGCTTGAAGACTTCCGCATCTTCGACCTTCCCCTGCTCGTCGGCATTTCTCGCAAGTCAATGATTACGCGCCCCCTTGACATCACCGCCGATGAAGCGCTCAACGGCACCACCGCGCTCAATGCTTTTGCGCTGATGAAGGGCGCAAACATCCTCCGCGTACACGATGTGAAAGCTGCAACAGAAGTGGTTAAACTTTACTCATTACTCTCTTCCCATGATTGAATTTGGCATTAAAGACCTCATAGACATTGTGCTTGTCACGCTACTCCTTTGTTATATTTATAAGGAGATGAAGCAGTCGAGCGCCGCAAATGTATTCTCTGGAATCTTGATATTCATCTTCGTATGGTTGCTCGTTTCGCAGGTGTTTAACATGCGCCTCATGGGCAGCATCATGAACCAGATGATTAGTATCGGTTCGCTGGGACTTATCGTATTGTTTCAGAAAGAAATTCGCCAATTCTTCTCCAACATCGGTGCGCGCAGACGCCGCAATGATGTGTTGCGCAAACTCTTTGGCAGTCGCAAGGGCGATGCACTTGACCTCAACCGCAAGCATATCCTGCCCATCGTTATGGCGTGTATCAATATGGCGAAACAGAAGGTCGGCGCGCTCATCATTATTCAGCGCAGCGATTCGTTGAAGGAAGAAGTAGATTCGGGCGACATTATCAATGCCAACATCAGTCAGCGACTGATTGAGAACATCTTTTTTAAGAACAGTCCCCTGCACGACGGCGCCATGATTATTTCCCACCGTCGCATTACGGCAGCGGGTTGCATCCTTCCCGTGAGTCACGACCCCAACATCCCGAAAGAACTCGGTTTGCGCCACCGTGCGGCAAAGGGTATCTCTGAAAAGACCGACTGCCTTGCTATCGTTATTTCCGAAGAGACGGGTGGTATCTCCGTAGTCTCTGGCGGTAAATTTAACCTCCACCTCGACGGGCAGCAACTCGAACAAATCTTGATGGAAAAGTGGTTTGGGGAAACTGCCCAGCAACAGCAGGAAGACTAAAAACTGAATCTCAAACATTAAAACATTGCGCCGCGTAGTCATCACTATGCGGCGCACTTTTTTGTGCCTTTCGGCGAACGGTTTTCCCCTTGAATGCTGAGTTAAATTAGACCTCCGAAAAACGAAACCTATTTTCGTAAAAATTATTAGTAACCTAATTAAAATTATTAGTAATGTAATTTAAAAAAGGTTACTAATAATTTTCAGGGGGTAAGAAGTGGCGCGACATTACTAAGAGAAACATAAAAAAAGAGTATGCCGAGACGGCATACTCTGAATCGTTGTTTCGCGAAAGAGCGAGGTGATGGTGCGGGGATTACTGCGCGCCCTGCTCGTAAAAACTGCTGCCAGCACGGCAATAGGCAACGAGTTGAAGGTCGAAGATAAGGGTAGAACCGCCACGGATTATGTCGCTAATGTCGCTACTTCCATATCCCATTTCTGCGGGCATATATACCACCCAACGGTCGCCGATGTGCATGTGTTGGAGCACGGTGGTAAATCCGTCAACCGTGTTGCTCACAAGAAGACCTGTGGGTTGTGCGAAGTCGGGGTTAAACACTTCCTCGGGAGCGCTGTAGAGTCCGCTGTGGTCGAAGACGCGACCTTCGGGATAGTTCAGCGTGGGCATCGTACGACCGATGTAATTTACGCGTACAGAGTCGGTGTACAAGGGACATCCTGAACCCGCACCGCGCTCAATGACCTTTGCGCAAATAGAGTCGGTAGTGGCAACGTCGGAGTTGTCCGTCTTAAGGTACGTGCGGAATACGCGCCAGTCGCAATGATGCTCCCAATCAGCGCCATACGCTGCCTTTGCTGCAGACACTGCCGCCTTCGCTTCACTGAGCGTCTCGGTGAAGTAAGTCGTGTTGCGCTGCGCCCAATTGTAATAATCAAGGTCGGGCGTTTCTTCCTCCGAACATGCTGTGAGCATGGGCAACGCAAGGAAGATGGCGAGGAGGTGGATATATAGTTTTCGCATTGTGGAACGGTGGAGAGAACAATCCAGAGTGTGAGGTCTTCTTGCAGGAGGAGCATCCCCTCGCAACCCTCAGCGCCCCTCCCCTGTTCATTGGGGAGGGAATCACGATTCGGGATTGTCTTACAATTTTTGTTTACTTAATCTTCTTCAAGAGTGAAGTGATGCTCACCTTGTCTTCAATAAGACCGCGGAGGTTGCTAATCTTCACGCGAGTTTGCTCCATTGTGTCGCGGTCGCGGAGGGTTACGCATCCGTCTGTGAGGGTGTCGTGGTCAACTGTTACGCAGAAGGGAGTACCAACGGCATCCTGACGGCGGTAACGCTTACCGATAGAGTCCTTTTCGTCGTACTTACAGTTGAAGTGGAACTTAAGGTCATCGATAATTTCGCGTGCCTTTTCGGGAAGACCGTCCTTCTTAACGAGAGGCATAACTGCAAGCTTCGTGGGAGCAAGTGCTGCGGGAAGTTTGAGTACTACGCGTGTTTCGCCGTTCTCAAGTGCTTCTTCCTGGTAACTGTGACACATCACAGAGAGGAACATACGGTCTACACCGATAGAAGTTTCGATGACATAGGGAGTGTAGCGTTCGTTGAGTTCGGGGTCGAAGTATTCAATCTTCTTGCCTGAGTACTTCGCGTGCTGTGAGAGGTCGAAGTTCGTACGGCTGTGAATACCTTCAACTTCCTTAAAGCCGAAGGGCATGCGGAATTCTACGTCGCTGGCAGCATTAGCGTAGTGCGCGAGCTTTTCGTGGTCGTGGAAGCGGTAGTTTTCAGCGCCGAAACCGAGAGCCTGGTGCCAAGCCATACGCGTATTCTTCCACTGTTCGAACCACTGGAGTTCTGTGCCGGGCTTTACGAAGAACTGCATTTCCATCTGTTCGAATTCGCGCATACGGAAGATGAACTGACGTGCTACGATTTCGTTACGGAAAGCCTTACCGATTTGTGCGATACCGAAGGGAATCTTCATGCGGCCTGTCTTCTGCACATTGAGGTAGTTTACGAAAATACCCTGTGCTGTTTCGGGGCGGAGGTAGATTGTAGAAGAACCTTCAGCAGTAGAACCCACTTCTGTCTTAAACATAAGGTTGAACTGACGCACGTCTGTCCAGTTGCGTGTACCGCTGATGGGGCAAACGATTTCTTCGTCGAGGATAATCTGCTTGAGTTCGTCGAGGTCGCTGGCATTCATTGCAGCTGCAAAGCGTTCGTGGAGCGCATCACGCTTCTGCTGATTTTCAAGAACGCGAGCATTTGTGGCGCGGAACTGTGCTTCGTCAAAACTTTCGCCAAAACGCTTCTGAGCCTTGGCAACTTCCTTTGCAATCTTCTCTTCGTACTTTGCAATTGCGTCTTCGATAAGAACGTCTGCACGGTAGCGCTTCTTAGAGTCGCGGTTGTCAATGAGGGGGTCATTGAAAGCGTCAACGTGACCTGAAGCCTTCCACACTGTGGGGTGCATAAAAATGGCGCTGTCAATACCCACGATATTTTCGTGAAGAAGCACCATGCTCTGCCACCAATATTGCTTGATGTTGTTCTTAAGTTCTACACCATTTTGCGCATAGTCATACACTGCGCCAAGACCGTCATAAATTTCACTTGAGGGGAATACGAAACCATACTCCTTACAGTGCGAAACGATCTTCTTAAATACATCTTCTTGTGCCATATATCTTTGAATTTTAGAATTGCTTAGCGGGGCGCACAGGGTTTCTGCGCACCATATTCTGTGCAAAAATAGTAAAAAACTTTCGTATGTCCTTATCGAAAACACTTTTTAGCAGAAATAACTCCTACGGAGGGGCTGATTTTCTGAAAATTCTGTATATTTGCAGAAGATAGTGCCCATGTTGCGCCTATCGTTTAACTTGCAAAGCAGAAACAGACAATGACTATTGTAGAACGATTTTTGAAGTATGTAAGTTTCGACACACAGTCGGACGACGCATCGGGAGTTACTCCCAGCACAGCAAAGCAGTTTACCTTTGCTGAATATCTTAAGGAAGAACTCATTTCTATAGGTATGGAAGAGGTAGAATTGGACGACCTCGGTTATCTTTACGCCACCCTTCCTGCCAATACAGACAAGCCCGTGCCCACGATTGGGTTTATTGCGCATATGGACACCAGTCCCGACTGCTCGGGCAAGGATGTGAAGCCACGCATCGTTGAGAATTACGACGGCACAGACATTGTGCTCGACGTAGAAGCTGGCATCGTAACGACGGTTGAGAAGTTCCCCGAACTGCTCCAGCACAAGGGTGAAGACATCATCGTTACCGACGGTCACACCCTGCTTGGCGCAGACGATAAGGCCGGTATTGCGGAAATCGTTCAAGCCATGATTTACCTCATGGAGCACCCCGAAATCAAGCACGGCAAGATTCGCGTAGGCTTTAACCCCGACGAAGAAATTGGACTTGGTGCGCACAAGTTTAATGTGGAGAAGTTCGGTTGCGAATGGGCTTACACGATGGACGGTAGTGAGCTCGGCGAGATTGAGTTTGAGAACTTCAACGCGGCAGCTGCAAAACTTGATTTTACAGGAGTAAGTGTACACCCTGGTTATGCGAAAGACAAGATGATCAACGCCGGACGCGTGGCGGCAGAATTCATTAGCACACTTCCTGCCAACGAAACTCCCGAAACAACTACGGAATACGAAGGTTTCTTCCACCTCCTCGCTATGGAAGGCGGTGTAGAAAAGGCCAGCGCTACCTTTATCATTCGCGACCACGACCGTCAGAAGTTTGAAGCGCGTAAGAAAAAGATGACCGACCTCGTTGCGCAGTTTAATGCCAAGTATGGCGAAGGCGTGGTAAAGCTCGCGCTCAACGATCAGTATTATAATATGCGTGAAAAGGTAGAACCGCAAATGCACATTATTGATACGGTGAAGCAAGCCATGACAGAGCTCGGCATAACTCCCCAAGTGCGCGCCATCCGCGGCGGTACCGACGGTGCACAACTCTCATTTATGGGACTTCCCTGCCCCAATATCTTTGCGGGTGGCTTAAACTTCCACGGACCTCACGAGTTCTTGCCCATCCCTAACTTGGAGAAGGCTTCACAAGTTGTAGTTAAAATCGCTGAACTCACAGCTGCAAATTTGTAGCACAACAATTTGAGCACCTCCCGAAGCCGAAAAACGATTCGGCACTTAGTTAAAACAATTCGGCACATAATTTCAAATATTCGGCACTTTGTTTTTACTAATTCCCATAGTGCTTTTACCGCATCGGCTTCGCGGAAATCTTGTTCAGATATTCTCACATATTAAACTCTAATAAACTCACATTATAAAGTTATGGCAAACATTCCTGAATTCAAGTACGCTCCTATGTTCCAACTCGGTAAGGACACTACGGAGTATTACCTCCTTACAAAGGACCATGTTAGTGTTGGCGAATTTGAAGGCCACCCCATCCTTAAGGTAGAGGCTGAAGGTATCACGAAGATGATCAATCAGGCTTTCCGCGATGTATCGTTCCTCCTTCGTCGTGCGCACAACGAGCAGGTGGCAAAGATTCTCTCTGACCCCGAAGCTTCTGACAACGACAAGTATGTAGCCCTCACCTTCCTCCGCAATGCGGAAGTGGCTGCAAAGGGTCAGCTCCCCCTCTGTCAGGACACAGGTACTGCTATCATTCACGCTGAAAAGGGTCAGCAGGTGTGGACAGGCTTCTGCGATGAAGAAGCTATCGCAAAGGGTGTGTACAAGACTTACACAGAAGAAAACCTCCGCTATTCTCAGAACGCGCCCCTCAACATGTATGACGAAATCAATACACGTTGTAACCTCCCCGCGCAGATTGACATCGAAGCTACTCACGGCATGGAGTATGAATTCCTTTGCGTAACAAAGGGTGGCGGTTCGGCAAACAAGACTTACCTCTATCAGGAAACAAAGGCTATTCTTAATCCCGCAACGCTCGTACCTTTCCTCGTGGGTAAGATGAAGACGCTCGGCACAGCGGCTTGTCCTCCCTACCACATCGCGGTTGTTATCGGCGGTACTTCTGCTGAAAAGAACCTTCTCACGGTGAAGCTCGCTTCTACTAAGTTCTACGACAACCTCCCCACTACAGGCGACGAAACAGGTCGTGCTTTCCGCGATATTGAACTCGAAGAACAGCTCCTTAAGGAAGCACAGAACATCGGCCTTGGCGCACAGTTTGGCGGTAAGTACTTCGCTCACGACATCCGCGTGGTTCGCCTCCCCCGCCACGGCGCAAGCTGCCCCGTAGGTCTCGGTGTAAGTTGCTCGGCAGACCGTAATATTAAGTGTAAGATTAACAAGGACGGTATTTGGATTGAGAAGATGGACGACAACCCCGGCAACCTCATTCCCGAAGCGCTCCGTCAGGCAGGCGAAGGCGACGTAGTTCGCATCGACCTTAACCAACCCATGAGCGAAATCCTTAAGCAGCTCGATAAGTACCCCGTGAGCACACGCCTCTCTCTTAACGGTACGATTATCGTAGGTCGCGACATCGCACACGCGAAGATTAAGGAACGCCTTGACGCGGGTCTTCCCATGCCCGAGTACTTGAAGAACCACCCCGTTTACTACGCTGGTCCCGCAAAGACTCCCGCTGGTATGGCATGCGGATCTATGGGCCCCACTACGGCAGGTCGTATGGACTCTTACGTAGATCTCTTCCAGAGTCACGAAGGTTCTATGGTGATGTTGGCTAAGGGTAACCGCTCACAGCAGGTTACTGACGCTTGTAAGAAGCACGGAGGTTTCTACCTCGGTTCTATCGGTGGTCCTGCTGCAATCCTTGCGCAGAACAACATCAAGAGCATCGAGTGTGTAGAATATCCCGAACTCGGCATGGAGGCTATCTGGAAGATTGAGGTGGAAGACTTCCCCGCATTCATCCTCGTGGACAACAAGGGCAACGACTTCTTCCAGCAGATCAAGCCTACTTGTAGTTGCAAGTAAGGTTGAGAGGTTTGAGGTTGTAAGGTTGTAAGGGACTATCCAGTCCGCATGCACCTTATAACTTTTAGGGCAAAGAGTCAAACAACCTTACAACCTCATCTACTTAGTTCTCAAAACCTTATAACCTCAAAACCTTTTAACCTCACTCATGCTTCAATCCATCTGTAAATTCATCTTCCACAAGGTGCTTGGTTGGAAGAGCTTTGTTGAAGTCCCCAACTTCGACAAGTGCATTTATTGCGTAGCTCCCCACACCAGTAATCTTGACCTCTTTATTGGCAAACTCTTCATTACGGCAAACGGTCGCAAGTCGGCTTTCGTGATGAAGAAGGAGTGGTTCGTGGGTCCGCTTGACTACATCTTCCGCAACTGGATGGGAGGCATCCCCGTTAATCGCGGTAAGGGCACAGCGCTCATTACGGAACTCATCGACATTGCCAATAACAGCGAAACCTTCCGCCTTGCCCTCACCCCCGAAGGCACGCGTAAGGCCAACCCCAAGTGGCACCTCGGTTTTTATGTCATTGCTTCAAAAGCCAATCTCCCCATCGTGCTCATGGGCATTGACTATAAGAAAAAGGAGATTCGCATGACGAAGTACGTCATGCCGACAAGCGACCGCAAGGCCGACCTCCGCGAAATCTACTCCTACTTTGAAGGGTATCAGGGTCGTCATCCTGAAAACTTCATCGTGGGTACGGTATAACGTAAGGCGCTCTCTGGAGCGCCTTTCTTTTTGTCTCTACATGAGGGTAAAATCTCGCCAAAATCCCTTGCTCGAAGCGCTAAATTTTGTCGTAATTTTTCGTTAAGAAATACGCTTAATCATCAGCGTGTTACACACCCCTAAAATTATTAGTAACCTTTTTTAAATTACATTACTAATAATTTTTCTTAGGTTACTAATAATTTTTACTACAATAGGTGTAGTTTTTTAAGCAATGGAAATGGGGTGAAATTTGAGGGGTGAAAAGGGCGTTTTAGCCCAAGTGTGGCGCCTCGCAAATAGCAAATGTGGGCGAAGGTGGGGTAACTGCTTGATTTTTTTTGTTTTATGTATTTCATGTGGTACAACTCAAATATTTTTCATAAATTTGCAATCATGGCAGAGTGCCCCTGCGGCGATTTTATTGCTCTCCCCTCACAGAAATTCATTAAACCCTTAACAATAAATTAACTATGAAGAGATTTTCGACATTCATCGCCCTGCTGCTGTGTGCAGTGACGGCGGTCCTTGCCGATGGGCCTTTCCGTAACCACCGTTACGATTCGTTTAAGGCCATGTCTGTAACCAGCGAGAACATCCTGTTCATCGGTAACAGTATTACCGACATGCACTGCTGGCCAGAAGTTTTCGTTACCTCTAACGGCGACTACTTGCCCATTGTAAATCGTGGTAACTCGGGTACTTATTCTACCGAACAGAGCGACAACCTCGAGTCGTACATCAACGGCAAGCCCAAGAAGGTGTTTATGATGATCGGCACAAACGACATCGCTACTTCGGGTGGCCTTAACTTTAGCCCCGAGCAGGTGCTTGCGTATGTCAAGAGCATCGTTGCGCGCATCCATGCACGCTCTCCGCAGACAAAGGTGTACCTCTACAGCATCTTGAAGAACAAGACGAGCAACCGCGTGGAGGCTACTTGGTTGAAGGCAAACGAATTGACAAAGGCATATGCTGAGGCGACGGACAAGGTGACTTACATCGACCTCTACGACAAGCTTGCGGGCGTTGCCGACGGAGGTGCTTGGAGTTACGACAACCTCCACCTCACTGCTGGTGCATACCAGGCGTGGGCGTCTACGATTTGTCAGTACCTTGCTGAGGATGAAGACTTCACCGTGTCATGCGTTTATCCCGAAAACACGTTGACGGCGCAAAACAACGGCGGTCTCGGTGGTTCTCACGGTATGCGCGCTACTTACTTCAGCATGCTCCCCATCAAGAGCAACGATGTGCTCGTGTTTGGTGACTCATTCGTGAAGAACGGTGAGTGGCAAGAACTCCTTGGCAACCCCAACGTGAAAAACCGCGGTACGGGTTGGGGAAATAGTGGTGACATCGCTACGACCAGCAAACTTGTAGACGCTACATTTGCTACTATCGAAGGCGTTGAAAAGGTTGCTCCTAAGGCAATTTTCCTTTACACGGGTACGGGCGACTGCACGGGTTCTACCGACATCGCTACCGTAAAGGCGAACTACAAGGCGCTTGTGGATAAGATTGCTCAGAAGGCTGCCACTTCAAAGGTTTATTTGATGGCGGTATGCCCCGTGAATAATGCAAACAGCAATGCGCGCATCGCTGAGTTGAACGCTTACATGAAGTCGTTGGAGTCAGAAAAGATTGGCTTTGTTGACACTTACACTCCCATGTTTAATGGCGACGCGGTAAATTCAAAGTATGTCTTCTCAAACAATTACATCGGCGGTTTGGCTTATGCAAAGATTGCCAACTTGATGAAGGATGCGCTTCTCGCTGACTTCCCCGAAGATGTCTATAATGTGACTTCTGAGGCTGATGCTGAAGTGCGTTACAACCAGGCTACGCTTCGCAATCAGTTGACACAGGTTATCGCTCGCGGATTGGTGGCTGAGCGTGGTAATGAAGCAGGTCAGTATAGCGCTGAAGCAATGGCGGCATTTGATGCAAAAGTTGTTGAAGCCAATACGCTTTTGGAAAAGGACAATATCACAGCCGACGAAGTTACTGCCTTTGCTAACGCCATCAATGAAGTGCTTAACAACGCGCTTTCTATGCCTACCTATAGCACTGCGGCAAACGAAGTGTGGTATCAGTTGAGCACGCCCAACCGTAACAGCAAGTACCTCACAAGCACTGGTGCTGGCGCTGGCGTAGTTGGTGCTGACAAGCACAATTATGCTACGGGTATGTGGAAGTTTGTGGCGCGCCAGGACGGCAGTCTTGACATCATCAACCGTCACGATAATTCTTACCTCGCACCTACGGCTACTTACAACACACAGATTTCCACTTCTGCTACTCAACCCGCTGCGGGATGGACTTTGAGCTATGCGAATACACCCGGTCTTTTCATCGTAAGCAGTGGCACGGTGCAGTTGAACCAAACTACGAAGGCCAACACCCCTGTTTACAACTGGAGTAATGGACAAACTGGTGCTGACCGAGGAGATTCAGGTTGCCAATACTTGATTGAACGCGTAGAAGGCGAACCCGAAGAAATGCCCGACGCAGATGTTTTGACATTGACTTTAGGCATTGACCAATTTGCCAATGGTGCTGCTACTTGGACGAAGAATGTAAGTACTTCCGACGGTTGGTACGGTAAGTTTGTTACGAACACAACTCCCGCCGTTACTGTCGAAAGCATTGACAAGACCGTTAACCCCATGGGTTGGTCACAGAAGCGCCCCTGGTTGCAGACGGGTTATACTTACACGATTACTGTACCCGAAGAATACACAATTGTGGGTTACGAACTCACTACTCTTCAGGGACTTGACTTTACGGGAACCTTTACTTACACTACTGCTGACGGCACAGCAACGAGTCCTGCTCAAACAAGCACGGCTCAAACTGTAGAAGCTGAGGGACTTTCTACACGAACTATCACTATCAAGGTAGGCGAAGGCACTGACGGCACAAAGGGTATCATGATGACCAAATTGGTTCTCAACTATAAGGTAAATGAAACTACCGAACCTGAGCCCGAACCTGAACCCATTAAAATCACCTACGTTGTAGACAAGGAGAACGGTAATCTCTACAATGCCAACGGTGCGGCAAACCAAAATTGGAATGCCTCTTGGAAGAGTAATACTGAACCTATGTTGCAGTTGGTATGTGGAGCAAATAATATGAATTGGGCTGGCAACAATGTGCAGTTGATGACAGGTTCAAAGACTAATGCCACCTACACTCTCACAGCACCGGCTGGATATGTGATTACTGATTATAGTTTCACCTTTACCAACAACAACCACAACACGGGCATTGCCTTGACTATGGTTGACGATGGTGCGGCATACACTACTTCACAGACTCCTCAGACTATCAGCGAAAATGGTATTAAGAAGGCTTCTGTAGCATTTACTATCGTTGGTGATAATGGCAAGGGCGTTGTGCTCTCTGACTTCACTGTAAAGATTAAGAAGGATGTGCTTGAAGCGCCCAAGGTGAGCACCGAAGGCAACGAGCATTGGTATTATATCACAAGCGCTTCTACACAGACTTACTGCGCAGGTAAATCTATCTATTACGATGACAGTACAGGCAAGTTGCGCTTTGGCGACAAGACTTTCAGCGCCAACCAAATTTGGAGTTTCTGGGAACAAGACGGCAAACTCGCTATCAAGAACTACAACGGTGAGTACTTCGGCACAGCAGGTAACGGCACGGGTGGATCAACTGCTTTTGGCGTTGTCAATACTCCCAACTATAGCTACACTGTCAGCGAAGCTCACGGCTTCTTTATCATTAAGGACAGCGGTGTAGAACTTCATGCTCAGTCAAGCGGTCAAACAATCGTACGCTGGGCGGCAGCTGCGGGCAATGCTTCACTTTGGCGCTTTGACGAGGTGGATGCAACAAATGCGGCGGCAGCGGTAACTACCACAAGAGTGGAACAAGGTAAGGTTAGCACTGGTATTGGTAACATCAACCAACCCATCGTCCGTGCTACTATCCGTGTGAGCGGTCTTGAAGGTAGCGTAGATTTCCAGGGCGTTAAGGGAACATTCGTTGGCACGAACAAGAACGATGTTACGAATGTTAAGGCATATTTTGCGACTAACGAACGCGAGCTCTTTATTGATGCAGACAAGCAGATGACTTGGCGCGAAGAAAACGGCACACAGTTTGGCGAAGCCGTTACACTTGCAGAAGACGGCACCTTCACTATCACTTCAAGCAAGGAGATGGTGCCCGGTGAATACTACCTTTGGATTACCTACGACATTGCTGAAGAAGCTACAGAAGGTAACCTCGTCGATGTAGCTATCACAGGTTATATCGCCGACGGCAAGGAGATTGCAGAAAAGAATGGCAACCCCGAATACAGCGCTACGATCTTCCTTTCAGAAGGTGCAGTGCTTATGCCTATGGACAAGGGTTCGCTTTACTACCGCATTCCTTCTATCACTGTTACCAAGGACGGCAAGCGCCTCGTTACACTTACCGACGACCGCAAGCAGCACAACTCCGACCTTCCCTCACACTGCTACCTCGTAGCGCAGTATTCTGAGGACAATGGTAAGACTTGGAGCGACCCCGTTACTGTTGCGGGTACCGCAGAAACTGGTGGCAACTACGGTCACGGCGACGCTTCTATTGTTACCAACCGCGACAACGGCGACATCATTGGTATTATGACCAGTGCGGGTACTTACGGGCACGGCTTCTTTGCAGGAACAGCACAAGAACCTCCCCGTTGGAAGACTATCACCAGCCACGACGGCGGTTTGACTTGGGAAACTCCCGTTGACCATACCGACGACCTCTTTGGTGCTAACTGCGACAACCCCAAGACACAGACTTGGAAGAGTGGCTTCTCTGGTTCAGGTGCAGCGCTTCAGAAGCGCGACGGTACGCTCGTTTCAAGTTTCGTAAACCGTGAGGCTGACAACAGTCAGAATTTCTACTTCTTCATGAGTAAGGATGGTGGTCAGAGTTGGTATGTTAGCGGTACGAGCGGTACTAAGGCTGCCGACGAACCCAAGACTCTTGAACGCAACAACGGCGACCTCGCCATCAGTGTGCGTGCAAGCGGTTACAACTACTACAACTACACTTCTGACGACGGTGAAACATGGCACAATCCCTCACAGACGCGCTTCACAACGGGTATCTCGGGCAACGCCTGCGATGGTGAATACATGGTATGGTGTTCTACGCTCGAAGGCAACCCCTGGGACATCGCCTTCCAGACACTTCCCAACAACAGCAGCCGTCGCAATGTGAGCATCGCCCTTTCTACAGACGAAGGTGCTACTTTCGGTTCGCCCAAGACGATTTGTCCTCGTGGTTCTGCCTACAGCGCAGCCGTAGTGCTCCCCGATGGCACACTCGGTGTGTACTATGAAGAAGAAGGTGTGTACGGCGGTTTCGTAATGCGCTTCGTTCGCTTCTCGCTCGACTGGGCAAGCAACGGCACTTACAAGTTTACTGAAGACGCTCCCTTCCACCCCATCGCTTCAACCGTACCTACGTCAATCGATGCTGCACCTCAGGCAGGCAATGCCGATGCTACAATCTACGACCTCTCAGGTCGCAAGGTGCAGAAGGCAGGTAAGGGTGTTTACATCATGAACGGCAAGAAGGTTATCTTCTAACCTCCGACACCTATAAATATTACGCCGCGCAGCAATGCTGTGCGGCGTTTTTTATGCTCATTTAAGAATCGAAAATTCCGACTTCAACAACAGCACCTCTTAGTAATGTAGTGCCGCTTCTTGCCCCCTAAAAATTATTAGTAACCTAATTTAAATTATTAGTAATGTAATTTAAAAAAGGTTACTAATAATTTTCGCTACAATAGGTTTAGTTTTTCGGAGGTCTAATTGGTGGGTCGTTTTGGGTGGTGTTCTCGGTGTAATGATACAAAGTCGTATAATAATTTTGGGCAACAAAAAAGTGCACCCCGATTGGGATGCACTTTCATAAGGTTTTATCTGAACTCGGGCTATTATGCCTTTACGCGGTTCTGGTATGAACCATCGCGAGTGTCGATTTCGATGATTTCGCCTTCTTCGATGAAGAGGGGAACGCGAACCTTTGCGCCTGTTTCAACTACTGCGTCCTTAAGCGTGTTAGTTGCAGTGTCGCCGCGGAGACCGGGTTCTGTGTAAGTAATCTGAAGACGAGTCTTCACGGGCATTTCAGCGTAGAGAACTGTTTCTGTAGAAGCATCGCTTACTACTTCAACTACGTCACCTTCCTTCATGTATTCCACACCAGTGATGAGGTCCTTAGCGATAGGAATTTGTTCGAAAGTTTCGTTGTTCATGAAGATGTAGTCAGTGCCTTCCATGTAAAGGTACTGGTAGGGGCGGCGTTCTACGCGAACATCTTCGAGAGCTTCGCCGATGTTGAAGCGCTTTTCAAGTACACGACCAGAAACAACATCCTTCAAAGTTGTACGCATAATCGTGTTACCCTTACCGGGCTTAACATGGAGGAAGTCGATGCAGAAGTAGAGCTTACCGTCGAGGCGGATGCAAGTGCCCTTCTTAATGTCTTGTGATTTAATCATAATAAAAGTTGAGGTTGTAGGGTTTTAGGTTATGAGGTTTAGAGGATTGCCCTTCGGTTCGCAAGGTCTTATGACCTTAAAACCTATAAGCGCAGCGACCTGATAACCTTAAAGACCAATTGTTATTGAATTTCGGGCGCAAAGTTAAGAATTTTTGTTGAAATTCATAACCTTTTTGGTCAAGAAACCGCACGCAGATGTGTGTTATCGGCGTACATTCCACATTTTATTGGTGCCACCAGCGTCGAAGAGCACATCAATGTTCGCCCCATTCTTTTCCGCAATGATTTCCCAAGCGCGGAGTTCGATGAACTGTTCCGTAGTGAGTCCGAGTTCCTTTTGGTAAGCCTTGTCAGCAATTGCGCGCTGGCGTTCTGCCGCTTCACGAGCCACGAGCATTTCGCGGCGCGATTCTTCCGTACGCTTCGCCTGTGTAGCAGCCGCGGTGTTGTCCATTTCAGCCTTCTGCTTTTCGTTGGGAAGGGCGCGACCGATGACTACATTTACCACATCAACGGGCAATTCTCCATGCTTCTTGCTGAGCGAAGCGATGTAATTTTCCATGTCCGTCTTCACCGCAATGTTGATAGAGTCAAGCACTTCGCGGTTACTCATGAGGTCAAACGGACCAAAGTTAGAGATGTAACCACGCACGATGTTGCGGTACTGCTCCTGGATGACATTTACATACCAGCTTTCACCGTAGTTTCGAATCAAGATGGGCGACTTGTTGTCTTGCACCTGAAGCTGAATCTGCGTGTTAAAGTCCAAAAGAGTATTGTCGTTGGACGTAGCATCGTCCAGTTTTTCATCAAACTTCTGGGGAAGCATGGAAACAGTAACGTAAGAAGTTGAGAACCACGTGTATTTCAACCCAGTTTCAACGGGAGTGTCGTCTACACCGCCCGAACCAAAGATGTAGGGCTTGTGAATCAATACCGCTTCTTCACCAGCGTCGGGAGTAACACTTGTGCAAGATGCCATGCCGAATAAAATTGCTCCGCAGAGGAACATGTTTTTTGTAAGATGCTTCATAGTAAAAATAAATAGGGAGTTAGTTTTTTCTAATAAAGAGTTAATTTGAAATAATCGGGAGATAATTTTAGATGTCTTCCACCTTAATAAGTCCATGCGTCAGTGCGTAAACCGTGAGTGCCGAAACGCTCTTGATGCCGAGCTTGTCTGTGATGTTTTTGCGGTGGGTCACGACGGTGGGAAGGCTTACGCAAAGTCGGTCGGCTATTTCTTTGTTGATCAATCCGCGTGTGAGGAGTTGGAGCACCTCAATTTCGCGCTGCGATAGGGGAGAGGGGTGCTGCTCTTGAACGGGTGCGGAGATTTGCGACACAGAGGGGTGTTGCGTATGCTTGCCGTGTGCCATTTCCGAGAGACGAATGAAGGCGCTCGTGAGTTGTTCTTCGCTCTGCGTGCAGTCAAGGGTGCGGAAATCGCGGGGCAGACGACTGCGCTCGCCACCTTCCACCAACACAATCGTTTGGCGGATGTGCGAGAGGAAGAACTGCGCGTTCTCAATCAGCACATCGGGAGAAATGAAGTAGTGGAAGAAGCGCCCACCGTGCTCCTCCAATTCTGCATATCCCGAAAAGCAGGTCACTTCTACCATGGGCATCATTTTCTCAATGATGCTGGCAAGGCCAAGTGCCGCAAGGGTGTTGGGGTGTATGATTGCAATCATAGATTGTTAGGTTTTGAGGTCGCTACGCTTTAAGGTGTTTAGGTTATGAGGAGGCTGAACTGTCCGCAGGGTCTTATAACCTTTAAGCACAGCGACCTCATAACTTGATAACCTCAATCAACTGTAGCGGATCCACTTCATGATTTCCTTCACCGTAGGCTTTTTGCCATACATCAAGATGCCCACGCGATAGATGCGCCCGCTCATCCAAACGATAAAGATTGCGGTGGTGAAGAGTAGGGCAAGCGACAAAATTTCTTGCCAAAGGGGAACACCAAAAGGTATGCGCACCATCATCACGATGGGCGAAGTGAGGGGGAAGAGGGAGGCGTAGAATGCCAAAGGTCCATCCGGATTTTCTGCGCCATACATTGCGGCGTATAAACCAAAGACCATGATGAGCACGACGGGCATCATGAATTGTGAACTGTCTTCTTGCGCATTGATGCTTGCGCCAACGGCGGCGAAGAAGGATGCGTAAAGCAGGTAGCCCCCGATGAAGTAGAGCACAAACATGATAAGCAGTTCTACGATGGGGAGTGCACCGAGAATTTCGGTTACAGGATTGCCCGCCTGTGCTTCTGCCATGACCGTTTGCATGGCTGCGTCGCCTCCCATCATTGTGGTGGGCGCAGCAACTTCGGGAGTGCCTACGAAGAAGGATACCGCCGTAAGAATGAGCGTGAGCATCACGCCCCAAATGGCAATCTGAACAAACCCAACGAGGGCAACGCCGATAATCTTACCCATCATGAGTTGGAAGGGCTTTACGCTCGACACGATAATCTCCATAATGCGATTGGTCTTCTCTTCCATCACTCCTTGCATAACCATGCCGCCGTAAGACATGACGAACATGTAAATCATGAAAGTAAAGAGAAAACCGACCGCCAAGGCAATCGTGGAGTCAGAGGACGTTTCGCCTCCGTCGTCTGTCCATTTTACGGTTTGCGCACTGATATTTACCTCGGCGCTGGCGATAATTTCTTCCAACCCCTCAACATGGTAACTTGCCAGTTTGTCTGCGCGCACCTTCTCCGACAGAATTTGTTCCGTCAAGCGCTGAAGGTCGGCGGGAACTTCTTCCGACGAATACATCTTTAGGGCATTGGGATTTTCCATTAAGTCGTCGGCAATAAGGATTACTGCCTTCACGCCTGTCTCTTCGTCACGAAATTCGGGAAGCACCTCTGGCGCTGTCACGAAGTGGTAACTTTCATTGTCCTCAAAGAGGGGGGCGTATTTGAACGTCTTATCGACAAGCATTACCGTGTGTTGCGTGTCGTCCTTAATAGAAGCGAGCAACAAGGGAGTCACCACCACTGCCGCAATAATGAAAGGCATGAGGATGGTGAGAATGATGAACGACTTCTTTTGAATGCGCGTCAGAAATTCGCGCTGTATGATGATGAATATCTTGGACATGATTTTTAGAGTACAGTTTACAGAGAACGGCGTACAACTTTTTTTAGAGTATAACAAGCAGAGAACAGCGTGCAACTACTTTCGGCAAAACTATTAGTAACATATTTTAAATTACATTACTAATAATTTTTTTTAGGTTACTAATAGTTTTTACTAAAATAGGTGTAGTTTTTGGGAGCAGTGATTTGGGGGTGAAAAACGAGGACGTTTTTGTCTCCAGTTTAACCCTACAAACTCAAATCTTACTCCTCGCGGCGTAATTCAGAGTCATACATTCCGCAAGGACTTGCGCTCTGCACCCTGTCTCAGTACTCTAATTTTCTCCTACTACCTTCAGGAAAATTTCGTGCATCGTGGGCAACTTTTCGTTGAACAAACGCACATCCATCTTCTCGCTAATCAGGCGGATGAGTTCGGCATTTGTCAGGGCATCCGACTTCTTCAGTTGGTAATGGTCGATAGTGCCCACGCGGTGGTGATCAACGACTTCAAAGTCGGCACAAGTGGTCAGCGCTTCACTACAAACTCCCGCCACCTCGTAGATTCCGGAGCGGTATTGACTGCGAATTTCTTCCACATTGCCTTGTAGCACCACCTTCGAGTGGTTGATGAGCGCGATGTTGTCGCAGATTTCTTCCACCGACGCCATGTTGTGGGTAGAGAAAATAATGGTGTGTCCCTTATCGCGGAGTTCCAAAATCTCGCGCTTAAGGAGTTCGGCATTTACGGGGTCGAAGCCCGAGAAGGGTTCGTCGAGGATGAGCAAGGGTGGCTCGTGGAGCACAGTGATAATGAATTGCACCTTCTGCTGCATACCCTTGGAGAGTTCTTCCAGCTTCTTGTCCCACCAGGGCATGATACCGAACTTCTCAAACCACATCTTCAAGCGCTTGCGTGCCTCCGAAGCCGAAAGCCCCTTGAGTTGCGCAAGATAAATTGCCTGTTCGCCCACCTTCATCTTCTTGTAAAGTCCGCGCTCTTCGGGCAGGTAACCAATGCGTGCCACATCCTCGGGGCGCAAAGGCACTCCGTCAAAAATTACTTCACCTTCGTCGGGCATGGTGATGCGGTTGATGATGCGTATAAGCGTAGTTTTGCCCGCACCGTTAGGTCCGAGCAAACCGAAAACCTTGCCACGAGGCACTTGAATGCTGACATCGTTCAGCGCAGTGTGCTTGGCAAAGGATTTATGTATATTTTTTGCTTCTAAAAACATGGGTGTTTTTTTTTAAATGAGAAAGGAAAAATGAGAAAGGAGAAAGACCTTGCGGAAAAATGTAATAATAAGATAATTAGTTTGTTGGGAGAAAATTTCTCCTTCCCCTTTCTCCTTTTACCTTACTCCTTTCTCCTTTCAAATCAGGGTTCCGTTTCCCCCTCAATGTATTGCTCCATAAAGAAGTGTTCTCCATCAAACACAGCGTAGGAGAAGAGCGAAATCCAATCGCCGAGGATGGCCACGCGTGCCGTGCGGCTGAGCATAAGGTCGAGTTCGATGTGGCGGTGTCCGAAGACGAAAAAATTGATGTCGGGGTGCGACTTCAAATATTCCTTGGCGTAGATAATAAGGTGCTCCTTGTCCTCGCCCATATAGGGAGGCTCAACACCATCCTTGCGCTTTAAGCGACTGTGTTTTGCCCATGCCAATCCGAAATCCATCCCCCAACGAGGATGTACGGCAGCAAAGAGGCGCTGGCAGAGCTTGTTGTGAAAAGTGCGACGCAACCACTTAAATTTCCAGTCGTTGTCGCCCAAACCATCGCCATGCGCAAGGTAAAAAGTCTTGCCGTAGAGTTCCGTAACGAGTCCCTCGCGATGAAGCGTAACGCCACATTCCTTCTCCAAGTAATCGCCCACCCAAAGGTCGTGGTTGCCGATAAAGAAATGCACCTCTACACCCATGTCCGTGAGTTCGGAAATCTTACCCAAGAAGCGCGTGTAGCCCTTGGGCACTACGAACTTATACTCGTGCCAGAAGTCAAACATATCTCCCAACAAGTAGACAGCACCCGCCTTATGCTTGATGCTGTCAAGGAAATTTACGAGCCTACGCTCCTGTGTGCGAGCATGAGGTATGGCACGACTGCCCAAGTGGGCGTCAGAGAGGAAATATATGGGTTTCATTTGTTTAGTAGACGAGTTTTTAGTAAACGAGTAGACGAGAGAGTTTGTGGAGGTACAAGTGTTTTAGCAGTTGAGATGTGTAACCATCTCGTCAACTTGTTTACTTGTTACTCGTCTACTCAAAAAGATTACATAAATCCAAGGTCCAATTTCGCCTCTTCCGACATCATGTCCTTATCCCACTCGGGTTCAAACACGAGGTTCACACGAGCGTCGGTAATTTGCGGAATACCCGCCACCTTCATGCGCACATCTTCCACGATGAAGTCTGCCGCAGGGCAATTGGGAGCGGTGAGGGTCATATCAATATCGACAGAGTAGTCGTCGTTGAGGTCAATCTTATAAATCAATCCCAGTGCGTAAATATCTACGGGGATTTCAGGGTCGTAAACAGTTTTGAGCACTTCAATAATGCGCTCTTCTATTTGAAGTCTTTCTTCTGGAGTCATTGTGTTGAGGGTTTTAGGTTGTGAGGTTTTAGGTTATAAGGTTATGAAGTTGCCATCCGGTTCGCAAGGTCTTTAACCTTAAAGCGAAGCGACCTTTAACCTTTCACCTCATCTAAAGTTTTCCTCCCTCCGAGTAACTGTAGTACCCTTCGGAAGAAATAATAATATGGTCAACGAGCGGAATTTGCATGTGTTCCGCTGCAAGTTTTAACTGTTTTGTAAGTTGGTCATCCTGCCGGCTAGGCGTGAGATTTCCCGAAGGATGGTTGTGGCAGAGAATGATGCGTGAGGCTTTTCGGAGCAGTGCTTCGCGAAGCACGCAGCGAATGTCAACGAGCGAAGCATCCGTAGTGCCTTTCCCTACGAGTACGATGTCGATGAGCTTCAGCGAAATATCCAATAGTATGGCGTGACATTCCTCGTGCGTCAAGTCGCGCAAGTATTCCTTGAGCAAATCCACCGCCGCCTGTGCCGAATCAATCCTCTTCCGCTCGCGCGCCTTCTCTTCCGAGCGACGCTTCCCGAGTTCGCAAGCCGCCTTAATCGTAATGGCCTTTGCAGGTCCGATTCCCTTGTAGCGTTGCAAGTCGGCAATGCTGAGCTTCCCAAGTTCGTAGAGGTTGTCGCCGACATCCGCAAGAATGCGTTTCGTCAGCGCAACCGCATCTTCGTCTGCCGAACCCGAACCAATCAGAATGGCCAATAGTTCCGCCTTACTCAGTGCCTCTGCGCCCAATGCCTCAAGCTTCTCGCGCGGCTTGTCTTCTTCCGCCCATTGGGAAATGGTTAGTTTGGAAATCATGGATTAAAGAGGTTGTGAGGTTTAAGGTTTTAAGGTTTTGAGGTTTGAGGTTTTAAGGTTTTCAGGTTTTGAGGCTGCATAGTTTCTCAAAACCTAAAAGCGTAGCGACCTAAAACCTGTAAGCGTAGCGACCTTACTTGTAAAAATTCTTCTTAAAAGCCTCAAATTCCCCTCTGCCCAATACGCAGCGTTCCCACCAAGCACGGAGGAAACCTGTGCCGTAACCCGTGAGCTGAACGAACGATGCTGCCACTGCGCGAAGGCCTACGCCCATGCTGTGTTCCGCTATTGTGGCGTCTACAAAGATGATGAGCGAGAAGAGTAATAGGGGAGAACTGCCGAATATACCAAGCGCGGGAAGGAGCGAACCTGCTACGATGGAGAGCAAGCACAGCGCCACACCAATGGTAAATACTGCCGGGAGCAAGTGTACGAGTTTCAAAGTTCCCGGATGGCGCTTTGTCAAATTGATACGCGCAATGCCCGAGTTATGTACCTGCTTGAAGAACTTTTTAAGGTCCGTACGGCGCTTGTGCCACACCCACGCTTCGGGGAATAGGCGACAGCTGTAACCACCTTTGAAGATGCGCGTAGAGAAGTCTATGTCCTCGCCAAAGCGCATTTCGCTGAAACCGCCGAGGGCGTTATACACCGCTCTGCGCACGCCCATGTTAAACGAGCGGGGGTAGAACTTATCCATCTTCTTCTTTCCCCCACGAATACCTCCCGTGGTGAAGAACGAAGTCATCGCATAGTTAATTGCCTTCTGCATGGGCGTAAAACTCTCGTGCGCACGGTCGGGACCGCCAAAGGCATCGCAAGGATTTGCCTGTAGTTCTGCTTCCACCGCAGCAATATATCCCGGAGGACAAACGGCGTCGGAATCCAAGATAAGCACATACTCACCCTGCGCACGCTCCACGCCGTAGTTGCGCGTCTGTCCTGGTCCGCTGTTGGGTTTCGTAAAATACTTTACATCCAGGCGGTCGCAGAACTGCTCCACCACCTCTTTGCAAGGTACGGTAGAACCATCTTCCACAACGATGACCTCAAAATCCTGACACTCCTGTTGCACCAAACTCTCCAAGAGTTCTTGCGCCTCGTCAGGGCGGTTGTATACGGGGATAATTACAGAATACTTCATAGATTGCAAAGATACATCTTTTTTTTTATTACAAAGATTTTCCCGTTCTCTTCCTTCAGTGTGCAAAGAAAACTGCAACTTTGTAGCACTTTTCACTTTGTAGGAGGAACGCACCGCATGGTCTTGCTCCTATATCCTATATCCTTTCCCATTATGGAATACTGGTTCTTAGTCCTCGGCGCCATCTTCGCCATCATCGGTTTGGTGGGCGCCATTGTCCCCGCCCTCCCTGGGCCTCCGCTTTCTTACATCACCCTTTGGATGATGTGGTTATTCAACCGCGATGAGGTCTCCACCTTGACGCTTGTCGTGATGGGCATCCTGATGATACTCATTACCATTTTAGACTATGTTGCCCCCGTGTGGCTGACGAAGTTTGGGAAGGGCACAAAGGCGGGCATCCGCGGCGCTACCGCAGGACTCATCGTGGGTTTCTTCTTCGGTCCTCTCGGACTTATCTTCGGTCCATTCATCGGTGCGCTTCTCGGCGAACTCCTTGTAAGCACACCCTTTGCCACCGCCCTTAAGGTCGCTTTCATGTCGTTCCTCGCCTTCGTGCTGACCACCGCCCTTAAGGTTGTTTACTGTGCAGTCATTATTGGGATGTTTGTAAAAATGCTTGTCGTGCAGTTCGTATAGCCGCATCAATCGCTTCTATCCCTTAGCACGGCAGGGCGCTTCACCCGCATTTTCATCTATTTGCCCACCCCCAGTTTGTCACAATTTTTCGCCATACCCGCTCCCATCCTCACGTTTGCCCTAAAAAACGGGATTTGGATTTCGCTGAAAAATACATTATCTTTGCAGTGCAGAAAAGGAGGCATTATCCATACGGGTAATGCCTCTTTTGTATCTATCAGATTATCAGTAAAATATAAATTACAATTTTCGCCGAAAACATCGGACATAGTGAAAACTATTAGTAACCTTTTTCAAATTATCTTACTAACAATTTTAAAAAGGTTACTTGTAGATTTTTCTGCGTGAGATATGCGCGTTAAATTTTCTTAAATAAAGTTAAATATTTTGAGTCTAAATTCTGATGACAAGAGTTAAGGACCTTGAATTTTTTGACCCGAGATTTTAAAATTCTGAAGCAAACCTCAACCCGAGTGGAAATACGCGAACTACGCCCCATTATCTCCACCTTTTTAACGATTTCGGGGCGCAAAAATGAGGTAACGGGTTGAAAATCAATGCAAATTTATTTTGCGAAAAATTTGTTAAAATAGAAAAGAAAGGATGGCGCCGCGGATGATGCCTTAACTCCTCAGAAACCAACCAATTAGAAGAGTAAAATCCCTATTCCTATTCTCAAGCAAAACGCAAGTGTGTGCTCTCAAGAGAAACAAAAACCCCCTCCTAACAACATCGTGTCAGGAGGGGACTCTTCTAAACTTTAACTATAATTTTATGAGAAAATTATTCGGCATCCTTTTCCCATTGTGAACTGCTCCAAGCGCCTTCATACTTGTTTGTTGCGGGGGTGCCTGGGGTGGGGTCCATAGGAATACGGTCGCTCGTAGCAATGAGACCTTCAACGTTCATTTCTACTACACGAAGTTGGGGAGATTTATATGTTTGTTTCTTCATACAGTATGGTGATTTGAAATTATTTTAGCGATAATATAGGAGTTGACCTAAATTAGGAATAAGCATCATACCCCCTCCCCGCCAAAGGCGGTACTCCCCCTATCTTAAGGGGAGAGCGCCATCCGGAGCGCAGTTGACCTGTTAAACCGAGTTGAAAACACGGTGATTTATTCAGTTGAATTGTTTTAACGGAAGTATCAAACCAACTCTCCCCTTAAGATAGGGGGAGGGGACCGCTTTGCGGTGAGGGGGTATGAAATACGACTTTTGGACAACTGCTATATAGTTACCATTATTTTAAAACGACCTTTTTGCCATTCACGATGTAAATGCCCTTACCCGGATTTTCTACGCGGCGACCGCTGAGGTCGTAGATGATTGTAGCATCAGTAGTTTGAGGTTCTACTTCATCAATATCAGTAGTGTAATCACCCTTCAAGCGAATGCGAATTGACTGCAAAGCGCTTGGTGCTACTTCTACGGGAGAACCATCTCTGCTCGTAATCTTCAAGTAGAGGCGGAAGGGATTGAGGTAAGAACCTGTTGCAATGGGCGACCATGCACCGCTGGTGTTGATAGCGTAGCAATCAGTAAGTTCTTCCGCTGTGCGCTGTGTATAAATACCCTTCAACTCATAGTTAAGGTAAACAGAAGAACAAGTCAAACTATTTTCCTGTGTAGTGTAAAGCGTAGCATCGGTAAGTTCAATATTCAGTTCCTTAGCATCGTCATTCTTTGCACGAATGAAATAGGGATGGTTGGCGTGCAAAGTGCCCTCTGTCAAGAGCAAAATTTCCATGTCCATTTCATCAATCTGACCATTATTGTCTCGGTCATAAGCGTGCATGTTGTTGAAGTAAGCAACGTCATAGTTCTCAGTCAACATTTCCACGGGCACCTTGAAAGGCAAGTAAAGCGCATTCCATTCGGTGTTGGGGAGGGTGCGAGAGTAGGTTAATTCGTTGACGTTAAATGCATTAATCTCATTCCCGTACATATTCCACTCACCGTCTATTATATTTAATTTTTTCATAGGAGATGGAGCTTTTGGAATCTTGTGTATAAGTTGCCCGTTAGTAAATTCTTCACAATATGAGTTTCCATAGACTCTATTACTACCAATCATGATATAAAATGAGCATTCATCAGGATATGAACCTTTGTTCCAATAAAATGTGTATTCAGAAGTCGGGTCATATTCAAATGTTTTGGTTCCCTTGTCTTTATCTTTACGTGAAATAGTGGCTGTACCTATTTCCGTGCCATCTTTTTTAACAATTATGCTATTCCCATTCCATCCATCACCTTCACTATCAGACATTGATATCGTGATTGACTCTTGTTTACCTTCTCCTTCGTCATCTTCTCCTTCGTCACCATTAGGGATGTAACCAAACTGAAAGAACAGTTGTTTGTCTGTGAAATTACTACATGTTGTGGGCGAAGCAGAATATGCAAGTTCTCCATCAATGATGATTTCAAAGCAACAATCTTTAGGAGTATTACCTTTGTTCCAGAATAATTGGTAGTTAATTTGAGAATCGTAATTAAATTCATGTGTTTGTTTTTCACCACCTTGAACCTGAGCGAATCGTGTCTCAACCCCATTTTCTTTTATAGTGAGTATTTACAACCGGTTAATACTCAATATTTTGCGAGTAATAAGTCAGAAATATGGTCATAACCTTTAACGGTGCATTCTAAAAGGTGAAGATTTAACATTTTTATTATTTCTTAACGCTCAAAGCGTATCAATAAAGGGTGTTTCTTCTCTTTTCAGTGCTATTTGCAGTTTGATGTTTCCATCATTCCACGTTTTCGGCACAAAGGTACGACAATTTCCAAGAACGACAAAAGCACACTCTTATCAATCTATTATTTTGGAGGGAGTGAAATCTGCCGCTTGCCAAATTTATCTCTGTCGAAAACAATAAGCCTCTGAAAGATTTGAGAATAGTTTGAATGATAGGTTATCAAGTTAAGACCCTTTTATTTATGCTGTTCTTTGTTTTACTATTTCGTCAGTCGTTTATCTCCGTTGCCGGATGCGGATTCAAGCCAAGCCGATAAATAAGAAAAGGTTTTGGAGCTGTTTACTCTCCAACGTAGGAAGAAACTGCTCCAAACGACTTGTCGCTTGACCTTTTCTTATTCAAATGAGGATTGGCTACCTTTGCATCCGACAAAAGGAGATAAATGACCAGATATATAACAGTAGTATTACATTAAGGTAAAGAACAACCATGGTATAGTATTATTGCAATTTAACTATTTAAAGTTTGTTTATAATCAAATCATTTAAAGATTTTTGTCCTTCTATGATTTTTTGTATTTGATAAATGTCGTAATTAAATAAAAAATATCAAGCATAATGACTTTTTCCTTTTACTAAATTTCTTCATATGGCAAATTATAGCTATATTTGCATTAAAATGTAGATAATGGCTACCTTCGAGAAGGTCTTGGAAAGGCTTTATGTATTAAAGAGACAGATGATTACACTGTTCTTTGTCTGAATTATCAGAGTCTCTGATGTAACAGGACAAAATGTGCAGATGGCTAAGTGGCAGGCAAGGAAAAAGTACAGATTCCCAATCTCTCTCTCTTTATAGTACATTACGTATTAGATTGATTAACCATCTGGTCTGGGGAATCTACAGAGATTGAACAATTCAAGATGG
>JAZQVD010000016.1:0-17682 GCA_045631665.1 Alloprevotella sp. | reverse complement strand
GTTACTAATAATTTTTACAAGGTTACTAATAATTTTTACAAGGTTACTAATAATTTTTACAAGGTTACTAATAATTTTTACAAGGTTACTAATAATTTTTACAAGGTTACTAATAATTTTTACAAGGTTACTAATAGTTTTTCCTAAAACAGGTTTAGTTTTTCTAACAACTATTGGGGGACTAAAAAAGCGTGATTTTGCGTTTCAAAAATCCCCACAAAAACCTCCCCCTAAGAGGCGACGCATGCAGCACGCTTTAGGGGGAGGTTTATAAATTTATTAGGTGATTACTTTACCATCACCTTCTTACCATTGATAATGTTGATACCCTTAACAGGAGTCATTACGCGACGACCGTCAAGGAGGTAGATACCCTTTGCAGAATCTTCTACTTCAACAGCGTCAATAGCAGTTACATTAACACCATCAAAACTGAAACCTACAACATTCTTCACGCCAGGCACCTGGAAGTATTTTTCGATGTTACCATACAACCATACGGTCTGACCAAGCAAGTCGGGATTTGCAACAAGGTTGAGCGCGTCGCGCACATCACCCGCAGGCAACTGAACGGGAAGATGACTCGCCTCTGTACCAATAGCAATGTTTGTGGTAGAAGGTTTGTCAAGCGTCATATCAAGAGCATTGCTTACAAACGAACCACAGATGGGCGCCTTTACCCAAACCTTTTCCGTAACCTTTTTTTCATAGAAATAAAGTACGTCTGCTACAGTGTAAGCTTTTTCCAAAGTACCGTCGCCCTCGATTACGTAGAGTTTGAACGTAGCCTTGCTTGCCAAGTAAGTTTCATCTTCAAGAATTTCAGCAGTAATTTCTGCCATACCGTAACCCACGACTGTAACGAGACCGTTTTCATCTACTGTTGCTACAGCTTCGTTTGAAGAACTGAATACGGGGCGTACGTCAGCGTTTACTGAGAACTGATTTTCTACCACCCAATCTTCACCGCTCAAGATAGCTACTTCTTCCTTTTCCCAAGCTACTGCTGTGGGTTGGAGGTTTGAAATAACTTCTACGTCGTCCGCAGAGAGGGGATAGAGTTGAGGAGTTCCCTTGAAAGAAGCAACGAATGCTGTTACGTTATAGGGCTTTGCGGGGTCGAAGATGAAGTCTGCCAACACGCCGAAGTTATCGCGGAGCGTCATTTCGCAGTCGGCGTCGTCAATCATTGTGATGTTCTTGTTTTCCAAAGCGTTGGCAGCAAAAGTAATACCTTCGAGCTTCACCAACATATTCTCATACTTCTTCAAGTCAGAACCAATTTCAGACATTGTAAGCACAAGGGGTGTCACAGCATTATCGCTGCTCACTACAGTTACGTTAGTGTAGTCGGCATTTGTGATTTCAGTAAGACCGTTGTAGAGTTTCAAACCAGATTCGATAGTGCCGCTGATCTTATCGCCCGCCTTGCAGTTGGGTTCATTCTTACCATAGAGAAGCATACCTTCAGTGCCATCAGTTACATATACAGAATAGTTGCCGTTAGAAGAAACAGCCACGCCAGTAACGAGGAGTTCTGTAAACGTATACTTCACAGCAGCCTCAGCGTCTGTAGCATTGCTCTTAAGTTCAGCGATTGTAGTGTAAACGGGAGTAGGAATTTCAGGAACAACTGCTTCTACGCTACCCTTACCCTTAATAGCAAAGTTAAGGATTTCCCATGTACCCGCTACGGCATCAGTACTTGTATAAACGAATGCCACTTGAATATTCTTGCCATCGTAAGCCTTGAGGTCGGCAGTGGTAGGAACGAAAGTCCAAGAAGTACCCGAGGGAGTTCCGTCACACGCAAGTGTAGTCCACTCAGTAGCATTTTCTTCCTTCACAACCACCTTACAAGCAACGAGGTAGTTTTCCTGTGAGTTAAACTTGTTAGCAGCCTGTTCAAAATAGAGTGAGCATTCTGTAGCATTCGCAAGATTCAACACGGGAGACACCAACCATGATTCAGATGCCAAAGTTGTATTGTTGAGGTACGCAGAAGCCTTCATACCATAATTTGCGCTTGCCCAAGCCCATACTGTTGTCATACCAGCGGGGAGCACCTTATTGTCAACAGTAAAGTCGCCCTGATTTTCAGTAAAGGGAGAAGTCCAAAGAGCTGATGTTGTGGGCACTTCGGGGTTAGGAGTATCATCGGGTTCTTCACCGCCTTCGCCTTGTTCGGGGTTGTCAGTAGCACCACCGTCTAAGATTCCGCCGTCGGTTGTTTCAAATGTGAAATCATCAATGAGTACGTCTGCGCCGGGGTTCTTAGCGTTCATGATAACGAGTGCGAGACGTGTGTCTGCCTCAAGCGTAAATTCGTGAGTCACTTCAACCCACTCGCTGTTGGTAATGTCGTTAGTATACTCGCCATAAGCGTAAGAGCCCGCCTTATTATCAGCGTCCACAGGAGTATAACCAGGACGAACACTTGCACCCGTCTCTGTTGCAGCCTTAGCATAGAACTTCATCGTGTAAGTACCTGCCTTAAGCGTCATTTCCTTGTAACCGAGGCGTTTGTTGCCAGAAGTTGTACCCCCTACACGTACAGAATAGTTACCGCTGTGCGCGTCAGTGCTCTGTGAGAGTGTAGCGTTACCTGCAGTAGAAGCAGTCTTCCAGTTATTGGGGAGTCCGTCTACCCATGTTTCAAAATCGCCGTTGAAAGCAGACATGTCGCCAGATTCACCACCAGTGCCGGGTTCTTCGCCTTCACCGGGTTCTTCACCTCCGCCTGTGCCAGGTTCTTCACCACCGCCAGTGCCGGGTTCTTCGCCTTCTGCAGCAAGCGTCACAACGAGTGAGTTGTAACGACTGTTCGTTGTCACATCAAAAACGAGTTCTGTAGCAGAACCGCTCCAACCTGCAGTAGCATCAACATCTACGCCACCAACAGCAAGACCGTGATATTTTTCAGCTGTAGCAGTCCAAACCGCCTTTACGACTGTCTTGCCAGCAGGAACTGTAAGCGTTACAGTGTTACCTTTATATACACGCAACTGCGGACCAGTCCACATACGAGGAGGCGTATTTTGGTGCGTACCAATATCAAAAGTAAGTACCACACCGTCTTGAGTAATTTCGGGAATATTACCTGCTTCAGCAGTAGGTCCTGAACCACTACCCAAAGTACAACCCCAAGGATTACTCTTGAAGTCAAAAGTTACTTCCTGTGCCAAAGCAACTGAAGCAACCATCACGAGAAGAGAGAGTAAAAATTTCTTCATAAGCATTTAATATTAAGTTGATAATTTAAATAAAAATTCTGTCAAAAGCAAGGTAGTGAGCGGTTTAATACTACTTTTGCTATATTCAACACACAAAAGTAACCATTTATTATCTGCCACAAAAACTTTTTAACAAAAAAGTGGTGCATTTTAGCACACTGCCCTTGCTCGTATGAAAAAAAGTAGTACCTTTGCACTCGCAATTCGGGGTGTAGCTCAGTCCGGTTAGAGTGCGCGTCTGGGGGGCGTGAGGTCGCTGGTTCGATTCCAGTCACCCCGACTGAATTGTAAAAGCGTTGATAGTCTTACGATTATCAACGCTTTTCTTGTTTCTTAATATTGGTGCCCAGACACCAATAAAAAAGGCAATAATATAGCAGTTGCCCCATTACCACAGCTATGTTGCTCCTCAATTTCAGATTTGGTCATGTAATCCAGTACACTCCCTTCATCCTCAATTTCAGCGCCTTGCATTTTACTCACTCTTACACAACTTAAGAGGGTGTGCCGAAATTTTGAATTTTCGACACACCCTCATAGAACTATTAGGCGTTAAACGGATTGCCCGTGCGGAGCAAATCTTCATCTTGTGTATTTGCTTTTACCTGCTCTGCGAGGGCGTAATACTTGCGCGCTTTGTCCAGATCTTTGTGGTAGTCCCACTGCTCCTCGCCATAGTAGTAGGCATAGCCCAACTCTTCACATGCCCAACCATAGGCAGGATGCTCCATCAGCACGTTGTGGGGCATGTTTTCCAAATCTGCCATGGTTTGCTCCACAATGACCATAGGGTTGAAGGGTGTATAACTAATCCAATGGTGCACAATGGGACTTTGCAGAGCGTGGCGACTTGACGCACAAATCTTGTCGTATAAAGCCTGGGCTTCTTCCGCGGTGCCGCTCCAGAGAGGTGTGTCAAGCGTGTCGTAGCGCTGTATCGTCACCTGCTCACCCGTTACTTCATCGGTAAAGAGTTCGTCATAGAAGCGCTGGCGACGCTTGTACATACCGCCCAGCACGATGCAGTCGGCTTCTACATAATCCATATCAAGCAACCACTGCTTGTCCTCGGGTTGCAAAAGGTTACAGAATTTGTCCTGGTGTTCGCTGAATTCGAAGAAGATGTCCATCACGGTGAAATTCAATTCATCGCATATCGCACTCCCCTTGCGAATCTCTTCGAGCACCACCTTTACGCATCTCACGGGGTCGGTAAAGGCATCGTACACGGTGAGGCCCCACGATGAATCCGGACCTGCATACCAAATGGCATAAGCAATATCAAAAGTTGCACCCGTAATTTCTTTCCACTCACCTTCGCCCTTGCCCATGATGCAATATTGCAAACCGCTAAATTCAGGATTGTCTACGTCGTGCTTCATGCACACCACCTGAATGTCAGGTATCTGTTCACTCATCTTAGCAATGAGGGCGTCGCACACCTGTGCTTCATTCTCCTCGCTGTATCCCCAGGTGATTTCCTGAGTGGCAGTGTTCACTTCGGCGTTAATTCCCTGTGCAGTAAGTAAAGGTTCGGCGCATACCCAAAGTTTATTAAAATCTTCGGAGTCGTTCGTGTGAAGCGTCACCTTCAGCGGACTGATGCGGACAAACTCGCCGTCCTTCGACTCATATCTATATAAGCCTTGGTTGTCGGTGTTATACTGAGTGAAGAGCAGTGGCATCTCGGGGTATTGCGCAGTCACCTTTTCGGCAAGTTCGTTGAATTGCTCCAAGCGCTCTACAATGCCATCGGTGTAGCACACGAAGTCGTCGCCATACTCCAATCCTGCATGATACCATCCGTCATCGGGATTATCGGACGTAGGCACTAAAGTATATTCCTTGCTAAGTTCGCGCACGCAGTCCTTCATTTTTTCGGCATCCTGCGCGTCTACCACTTTGATTTCTAAGTTCCAAATATTTGCCATAGTATAAAGATTGCAATTGCCTATATATCGCGAGGTATTAAAATCATTATCTTATTCTTAATTACGTCAGTTTACCTATTGACCAGCGAGGCGTTGCATGGCTTCGCGCATTTTCGGTGTGGCAAAGGTGAGAAGGGGGTGAGGTTCTGAGGTTAAGACGTTCTGATGTTCTGAGGTGTCGTATTGCTTCAAGGCTTCTCCAAAGGCTTTGAGTCCGCAGGCGATGAGTTTCTCCAAGGGGACTTCTTGCCCAGCATACTCTTGGGCTATTTTCACAATATAAGGGGCATAGAGCCATTTCAGTTCGCTCATTTGTAAGCACTCATCTTGTCGCTTGCTCACCACTTTTTGAGATAGGATTTGAAACCTCTCTTCATCCCCAAAATCTTGATTTTCAACGGCTATACCATATTTCACTGCGTCCCTCTTGATTGCTTCCTCCGTAAATTGTTCATAAAATCTATGAGCAAAAAGAGTGTGTCTGCCGTCAGCAATGCTCAACACCTCATCTATCAGATATTTCTCATCCTCATCAACGAGATTCTTGACTACGGATGCCGTGAGGAGGAAATCCTCCAACACGAAGGGGTGCCCGCTCAGATATTCATCTATCATCGGGAGCGTATAAGATGTCCTAACAACTTTTAGTTGTCGCACTCCTGAACACGTTTCCCGCTTTGGGGATTCGGGCGCGTAAGATTGAACACAACGAAAGAGCGCCTCACGCAGTGCGGGCACGGCAAACTTGAAGAGGTGCTGACCTGACGCTGGGTCGAACTCCTTTATCACCTGCTCCAATTGCGACACACTGGTTTGTATCAATCGTTGCAAAGGTGCTTGGTTTCTCGAGTATTGGTTTGCCAACGCCACTACAAAACGCATATTGGCAGTCAGCAGTCGAACCATTGCCTCAGCATCACCCTGCTGTGCCTGAACGATGAGGGGTTGTTCATCTTCCTGGGAGAGCAACGTCACTCTGCCAATCATCACCAAGAAGTCATCAATATTAAATGCAGAAGCATCATTTTGCAGATACTCCAAGATGTGCTGTCCTTTCATTTACAATGAATTTTATGGGGTAAAATAATTAACGCTTCAAAATTAGCATTTTAAAACATTCTGCCAGTCATTTAGACAAATATTTATAGAGTGAGGTTATGAGAAAGTTAGGTTATGAGAAAGTTAGGTGTGAGGAGTGAGAAGTGAGAAGTGAGGAGTATGCCATGCGGGACGACACTCCGGATGGCGCTACTAACTACTCTCTACTATTTATAGAGTGAGGTTTTTGAGGAGTGAGAAGTGAGGAGTATGCCATGCGGGACGACACTCCGGATGACGCTACTAACTACTCTCTACTAACTACTCTCTATTTTACATATATGCGCATGACCGCCAGCAGTTCCTTGAGGTGAGACAAAGATTCCACCTGCCCCTCGTAGCGATTCGCTCCCATGCGTATCTTTACACGATGCTGGACGGGGAAGTATTCAATCGAGAAACGGGTATCGGCATTGTTCTCTACCTTATAAAAGGTCCAGTAACGCTCACTACCCCACTTTCCACTTCCGTGGGCATGGTAAAGAAATCCGTGCTCCTCGCAGAAGCGCTCCAATTCATGTTGTTCGTTCATAACTAATTATTGCAAAGATGTTCTATAATCGCCCTCGCCCCTTCCTCCGAAAGGTGATGTCCGGAAGAAATGCGGTGGAAATGGGAGTCAGGATAATAGCGCAGAAACGCGCTCACATATTTGTCGCCAAGCAGTTCGTCTGCGTCGGCAAAAAAGGCGTGTACTAAAGAGTTATCCTCAGCAGCATGCTCTTCCGCCCACTTTTCAAAAGGTGCATAGGTCGCCACAAGTTCTGCGGGAGCACCGATGGTGGGAAGCACCTCGCTCGGCAACCAGCAGGGGTTTATCAAAATACGGGGCACACCTTTCAGAGTGTGGGTAATAAAACCGCCCAGCGAACTGCCCATAACGAGGTCAATATCGTGCTCACGAATGTACGCCAAAATCTCTTCATGCGCCTTAGCACAATCTGCCTGCGTATAGGTAAATGCTTCTACGGAATATCCCTCGGGCATCAGACGCTTCAACATGGTAACGGTAGAACCAGTGGCGCTACCGCCATAACCATAGATGTATAGTATTTTCATACTGGTAGTTATTTAAAATTTGCAACTTCATAGGCAAAGGAAAGCCAACCAACTTCGGAATTGAAAATTGGAAGTCTCCCCTTATAAATTCTTCTTGATCAAGTCAGACCTTCTTGTCTACTCGTACATAAAAACTTGTGAAGTAAATTTGAATTTATTTTTCAAAACGGCCAAGGCACGTCTTCCACGTCTTCATCCACCTCAATATCTACTTCGTTAAAGCATTCAAGCAGGGCGTCGTAGAGCGTCATTAGCGCTGTGGCATTGGGCAACTCTACACGCATGACAACACATTCAGGATCCTCGGTATTAAGACCTACGAGCAGTCCTAAGTGCAGGGCATCGCCCACGAGTACATTCATCACCATGCCAATGGGAATATTCAAGGCGCTCTCATCTGTAGTCGCCACACCGATGCGCTCAGCAATCTTCATCACCATCTGCACAAGGGCACGGCGTTGCGATTCGGCGCCACGGATATAAAGGTCGGATTTTACGAACATCGTTTTGAGTTTTTTTAGAGTACAGAGTACAACTGCCATTCGGATTGCGTACTCTCGACTATTTATTGCATTATCTATTCAGCAGAATCTTCCACCACCTCATAAATGACCATTGCCGTCCAGTTTTGCCACGCCGAGTTGTGTGGGTTAGGATATTCGGCAGTGTACTTAATATCCCTTACGACAATCTTATCCTTATGCTCGCAAAGGAAGTTGTTCACCTGCTTCTCAAACTTCTCCAACTCAGGAGTGCGGTCTCTGAAAAGTTTAATCTGTACCATAGTATTTGATTGATGTGTTAATTGAGTTACCTATATAATATAGAAACAAAAAGGAAAAAATTCAAAAAACGGGGCAACTTTTTTTTCGAAAGGTGCTTACAACTTACTTGATTTCTTTGACTCGTGTTCTTCAGTGATTTCTACACTCCCATCGGAGCGATGCCTTATCACCAGAACAAAACCATTGAGCCACCACACAAGATAGATGCAGAAGGCAATCAGAACAATTCCCCAAACCCCAAAACACAAATCCTGAACGGAATCTACTGCGATAAAGCGGGCGATCAAAGGCAAGCACACACACAGAAAGAGTCCGATGGAAATGAGGGTACGTTTGAAACTGAATGTGGGCTTCGCCACTAACTTGGGACGTTCTGCCTTGAGGTCGGGAATATGGATACGGAGACTATGCAGTTTATCAACACCCTCATCAATGAGTTGCTGACACTCGGCACATAACTGCTTCAGGCGCTTTGTCGTCGAAGAGATGCTACATCCATCGGTGTCCCGCATAAGTGCATCAACCTCTGTGGTGTTTGAGTTTATCCTTTTAGTTATGGTATTAAAATCATCTACAAGGTACTGGCCATATTGAAGAGCGAAGGATATGCGATTGCGTGCCTTCTTGGACTGAGGTTTGTCGCAGAAAGGGAACAACCAGAAGGGACGCTCTACAAGTTTGAATGATGACTTGAAGTTCTCCTCCTCAGCACGCAACTCTACCAGCGCCACAGCAAAGGGCTCAGCACAACGTTCCTTCCACTTCGCCAATAGTCGACGATATTCGGCATCTAATGCCATGAGTTGCGTCTGCTGTTGGGGCGTAGGTTCCTCGTGAGTCTTACACACCTTTATGGCACCATAATTATGGCGTCTATCGGCAGGCATGGACTTTATGGAGATTACTTCGCGCCAGTTTGCAGAAAGCGTCTGATCAAGTTGCTCCACATAATCGGCTTGATATTCAGGCATGACGAAGATGCGGACTTTGACAACTCTCCACATGGCTTGCTCAGAAAACTGTATCGCCGTATCGGCACCATAGAGATAGATGTCGGCTTCGAGTTCTTCGCTGAGGTCGAGCGGATACTCGAGCGTTTTGACACTGGCAGGGACATGTAATTCGTTGAAATCAACTTCGCAGAAGGTTCCCTCCTCGATGCGCTCTACGCCTTGGGCGATAGTGATGACACCATCCTCAATGGTGCATTTCGTATTCAGTTCTTGCATAGGTTTCTTCTAGTTTAAAGATGGTTTATTTTCTTAAAATCCAATTCTCTTGACCACCGACTTGGAGTCGAGTTTCTCAGTGGCACAGTAGTCCTGTAGCGTGCGAAGCAGACTCTCGGGTGCGCCATGGAGCACAGCGTGGATGGCATGCTTGCGAGCGATGTTTTCAATCTGTCCGCCACTGAGGTCAAAGGCTATGGCGAGCGTTGCGGCATCGGCAGGGGAGAGTTCGGGTATCATCTGCTTCCAAACAAGGCTGCGCACCGAGGCATCGGGTTTGTCAAACCTTATTTTGTAAAGGAAGCGGCGCTCGAAGGCGGTGTCGAGATTGTCGAACAGCGTTCTGCAGGAAGTCATTGCTCATCTTGCTATCCTTGGACAGTTCCACTACGCGCTCGATGGCTTCGAGCAAAGTCGGAAATTTAATTGACTCACTAATACTTTTGCCTTTCTGGGCACACGAATGAGTTTTTATATCCATTATTTTTCCGTTCGTTTATGGTAGGTTTTATAAATTAGCTTGAATTAATTTTGTTTAGAATTTATTTACCATTACCGAGAGCATAACAGAAATATGCTCTCGATGAAGTTTTTAAGGAACACTGAAATTAGGACGCACCCAACCTTTCTTCCAAAGGTTTTGCTGCCTCATCTTTAAGGAATTGGCGGGGTGTACGTCCGTCATCCGTGCGGAGCGTGTCCAGTCTCTCCTGAGAAACCTTGCGACCGCCGTGCATGTAATGTGAAGCTTCAAGCATGATGCGCGAACCGCGGTAGTCAAGGAAGCAAATTTCTTCGCCCGTTTTGAGGTTGGTAAGCACTTTGCCTGAGATGGGAGTGCGATACCTCACACCGTGTTTGAAGGTAAGAAGATTGCCTTCGCGCGAGTCGAGTTTGAACAATTCTGTGCGCGCTACGTCGCTGGGAAGTCCCTTGTGCGCCAAGTGATGAGGTAGTTCTGCGATGTAACTACGATTTTCCCCTACAACAAAAGTTTTGTCTGTGTGCTTAAATGGATCTTTCATGACATTCTGTTTTTGTGATTACATATATAATATAGAAACATTTTCCCAAAATTTCAAAAAATGGGGTAACTTTATTTTTACGATTAACATAAACAACTATGATTCAATATATTACAAAAATAAAAAAAGACTCCAGTGACTACCTGTTTTATAGACATAAGTAATGAATTGAGGTCCCTAAAATGAGAGTAATAATAACAATTCTCCAAACGTTTGTATTTAGTTGTTTAAAAGTTTGTTATATAGAAGACCATAACTTGCGTAGTATCTATGCCAAGAATGTTTATGGGATGCTGTAAAAAAATAGTCTAAAAGCAACCTGAAAATCAGATTTTCCGTCCGCGACCAGTGAACTACCAACCTTTTTCTTACCTTTGTAATTTGGAAATATCGTGAGTTGTTCTTCCTTTTGTGAAAGACCTCTTTTCGCTGAACTTTTAGATGTATTACACATGAAACTTTCCTTCTCAAAAATACGCCAATTCTTGCTGCACGACCTGTGGGAATTTCCCGCTGAATTTCTGCCCGCCGAAGTGTTGCGCCGCGTGATTGTTACCACGCGTTGCTTCCTGCAAGAGCGCATGTACTTTCGCGCCTCAGCACTCACCTACTCCACGCTGTTTGCCACCGTGCCCCTGCTCGCCATTCTCTTTGCGATAGCCAAGGGCTTCGGGTTGAGCACCATCGTAGAGCAGTTGATTAAAGACAACTTGGTGGCGACGCCCGAGGTGCAGGAGACGGTGATTGGATTTGTCAACTCTTACCTCTCACATTCCAGCGGGGGTATCTTCCTCGGTTTCGGCGTGCTGCTTTTGTTGTGGACGCTGTTTAACCTGACCAGTTCTATCGAAGGAACGTTCAACCAAATTTGGCAGGTAAAGCGTGCGCGCCCCGTGTCAAGGCAGTTGACCGACTACACCGCCATCATCTTTCTGCTCCCCATATTCATTGTTGCCACAACGGGGTTGAGCATCTTTATTTACCAGTTTCTCGATACGCTTTCAAGTGATGAAATGGTGTTGCGCCCGGCGGTAATGCTGATTCTCAAACTCAGTCCGTGGGTGCTTACCTGCCTGTTTTTCACGGGGATGTTTATGTATTTGCCCAACACACGAGTGCGCTTCATGAGCGCCTTTTTGGCCGGTGTGATTACAGGGGTGGCGTTTCAACTCTTACAATGGGGGTATCTAAATTCTCAGGTGTGGCTCACGTCGTATAATGCCATCTACGGTTCGTTTGCCGCGCTGCCGCTGTTCTTACTCATGTGCCAAATCGCGTGGACTATCACGCTTTTTGGGTGCACGTTAGCGTATGTGAATCAGAACTTTAAGAGTTTTTATCGCGGCAAGGAGAATGTCACGGTCAGCCGTCGCTATCACGACTACCTTTGCCTGCGCCTCGCCTCAAGCATCTGTCAGCGCTATGCCGAAAAGGGTGCGCCTTATTCGGCGGAAGAACTTGCCGAGCGCCACGATGTACACATCCGCTTGGTAACGCAGATGATTTACATGCTGTGTAAGGTGGGCATTTTGGTAGAAACGACCAGCGAGGAGAGCGCCGAGAAGGCCACCTACGTACCTGCGTATGACATCAATCAAATTACGGCGGGCGAGGTGCTGAAGGCGCTTGATGCCGACGGCAACGAACTGCTCAATGCCGAGGAAGCACAGGCGTGGAAGGCATATTGCACGGAGCGCAGTGCGGCGCAATTGAGCACCTTTAAGAATGTGCCGCTTCACACGCTCTTTGCCGAAGGCGAAAATGAGGCAAAGGAGGCGACACATTAGTATAATATATTTCAAAGAACGGTTGCGGGTATCACAAGAAAAATGTATTTTTGTGCCTCAGTGCGATTTTCGCCCCTGCCAAGCAGGGTTACGGCAGTGCGTAAGTCTGCGTTTCGCGAAACTCCCACTCCCCCACCGAATCATCCCAATTTAGGAACCATGTCCATCACGGAACTCATACATAAAGAGGGTCCCGCCTTCTCGTTTGAGGTGCTCCCGCCACTGAAAGGCACGGGGTTTGAAAACCTGCGCCGCACGATTGAAAAACTGCGAGAGTTTGACCCGAAATATATTAACATCACCACCCACCGCTCTGAGTTTGTATACAAAGACTTGGGCGGCGGACTCATGCAGCGTAACCGATTGCGCCGCCGTCCGGGAACAGTTGCCGTTGCGGCTGCCATCAAGAATGCGTTTGGTATTCCCGTCGTGCCCCACGTAGTGTGTAGCGGTTGCACAAGGGAGCAGATTGAATATATGTTGCTCGACCTGCAATTTTTGGGTATTGAAAACCTGCTCGTATTGCGTGGCGATAAGGCGAAGGAGGACGCGATGTTCCAACCCGAGCCGGATGGGTATGCGCACACTACTGAGTTGCAAGAGCAAATCAATGCCTTTAACAACGGTCACTTTATTGACGGTTCGCCCATCAAGGTGCCGGGCAAGCATTTCAACTATGGCGTGGCGTGTTACCCTGAGAAGCATGAGGAGGCGCCGAACTTGCAGACCGACATTGCTTGGTTTAAGCGCAAGGTGGAACTCGGTGCGGAGTATGGCGTAACGCAACTCTTCTATGACAATCGGGCGTACTTCTCCTTCGTAGAGAAATGCCGCCAAGCGGGAATTGAGGTGCCCATCATCCCGGGTATCAAACCGCTCACAAGATTGGCGCAGTTGCAGGTCGTACCTAAGGTATTCCACTGCGACCTTCCAGAAGACCTTGTCCGTGAGGCGCAAAAATGCACTACTGACGAACAGGTAAAGCAGTTGGGCATTGAATGGAGCGTGGCACAGTGTAAAGAATTGCTCGCTCACGGTTGCCCCAGTCTACACTTCTACACCGTTTCGGCGGTAGATTCGATTGCTGAAATTGCAAAGCAAATTTATTAGTCTTCACAGACGTTCCATAGTTTCTCTATCACTTTAAAATATCTATGCTTTACGCTTCCATCATCGCCCAAGAGGGCATCAAGCAACGCCTCCGCCGACAAATCGAAACGGGGCGCGTTCCGCATGCCCAACTCTTTTGCGGTCCTGAAGGTTGCGGAAAATTGCCCATGGCACTTGCCTTTGCCGAGGCGCTGCTTTGTCAGTCGCCCGTTGAGGGAAATCCGTGTGGCGAATGCCGTTCCTGCAAAATGATGAAGCGCTTTGAGCATCCCGACTTGCACTTCCTTTTTCCCAATAAGCGTTCGTCGGAAGAAACTATGAGTGCTGCTCATTTGCGCACTTGGCGTGAGGAACTCCAGCAGTCACTTTACCTCGACACCAAGCGTTGGTATGCCGCCATGGGTACAGAAAATCAGCAGCCCATTATCAATGTGAAAGACGCGGCATACATGTCTGACGCTCTGAGTCTGACTGCGCAGCAAGGAGGTTACCGCGTGGTGATTATTTGGCATGCCGAACTGATTAACGAACAGGCAGCAAATAAAATTCTGAAAGTCCTTGAAGAACCGCCCGCTAAGACAGTGATGATTCTCATTACTGAAACGCCCGAGCGCTTGCTTCAAACTATTATCAGTCGCACACAAATTATCGAGTTTCCCGCACTGAGCACTGAAGAGCTCCAACAGGCATTGATCAAGCAGCATGGTATGGCCGACGAGATGGCACTTACCATCGCCCGCAACGCCAACGGCAGTTACACACAAGCGGTGAATACGCTGCAGGTCAACGAGGAGACCGCCGTATTCTTTGACCTCTTCGTGCAGCTTATGCGCAAATGTTACATGCGAGACATTAAGGAGATGCACAAGTGGAGCGAACTGGTAGGAGAATGGGGACGCGAAAAACAAAAGAACTTCTTGCACTACTGCCAGCACATGGTGCGCGAGAACTTCATGTTTAATTTTCAACAACCCGAGTTGAATTACTTAGCCGCCAACGAACGCGACTTCTCCACCCGCTTCTCGCCCTTTATCAATGAGCGTAATGTCATCGGCATTATGGAAGAACTCTCATTGGCAGAGCGCGACATCACACAGAATGTCAATCCGCGAATGGTCTTCTTCGACTTCGCATTAAAGATGATAGTGCTGCTCATAAAATAGACTATTCTTTATAGGAGAGTTGTAGTTTCTATAACTTCTATGCAACACAAATACTACCCTGAATATGGATAAAAACTTCACAATACACCCCTGCCTCCGCGGACTTTCAGCAAAGGGTTGTGGCAGACAGGACAAACAACTCAATACCTACGACTACTACGCCGACATTCCTGGGAATAACGATGCGTGTGACCTCGTAGAAGTGCAATTTAAGCACACCCGCAAAGGTTACTACCGCAACGAAAATCACATCCCCTTGCAAAAGGGCGACATCGTAGCCGTAGAAGCATCTCCCGGTCACGACATCGGTGTCGTAACACTTACTGGACAACTTGTGCCCCTCCAAATGAAGAAGGCATGCCTGAAACCCGGCACAGAAATTAAGCGCATTTACCGCAAGGCGCGCCCTGTGGATATGGAGAAGTATGAAGAAGCGCAGTCGCGCGAACATGACACCATGATTCAGGCACGTCAGATTGCCAAGGACCTAAACCTTGACATGAAAATCGGAGATGTGGAATACCAGGGCGACTGCAACAAGGCGATTTTCTATTACATTGCCGACCAGCGCGTAGACTTTCGCCAGCTCATCAAGGTTCTTGCCGACACCTTCCACGTGCGTATTGAGATGCGCCAAATTGGTGCGCGCCAAGAGGCAGGTCGTATCGGCGGAATCGGACCTTGTGGCCGCGAACTCTGTTGCGCTACATGGGTAAAGAATTTCAATAGCGTTTCTACGGCAGCAGCGCGCTTCCAGGATATTTCTCCCAACCCTCAGAAGTTGGCTGGTCAGTGCGCCAAGTTGAAGTGTTGCCTTAACTACGAAGTGGATACTTACATGGAGGCTTCACGTAAGTTGCCCAGTCGAGAAATTACACTCGAAACGGCAGATGCCACCTTCTACTTCTTTAAGGCAGACATCCTTGCGGGCACTGTAAGTTACAGCACGGACAAACGCTTGGCGGCAAACGTAACGACCATCACCGCAGAGCGCGCCTTCGAGATTCACAACCTCAACAAGAAGGGCGAAAAGCCCCTCTCACTCGTTGAAGAAACTGACGCGCTGCCCACTGGTCCTGTAGATTTGGCAGAACAAGACAGCCTCACGCGCTTTGACAAGAACAAGCGCAAGGGCAACAAGGGGAAGAGCGAAAAGCATCGCCCAGCCGGAGGTTCCCAAGAGCAACGCCCCAACAACGAGCACCGCAACAATCGCAACGACCGCCGACCGAAGCGTAAAGGAAACGGCGAGCATTAAGCGCACGGCTCACTTGCGCAAAACCATAAGAGAAGAAATGCGAAACATCCTCCTTTGCATCATATTTTTGGTAGTAGGCTGCACTCCCCCTGCAGCCTACACTGCTTTTTGTCCCATAGACAATGAGCAGTGGATGCCTACGGAAAGCATTTGTTTCGACATCAATACCGCCGCGCCCCAAGATGCGCACACATTATATATATACGTGCGCACGTGCGAGGCACATCGTTACTCCCAACGCACTCTGCCGTTGGTCATCACCCAAGATTGGCGCCACCTTAAGACACCCCGCACCGACACCGTCTTTGTAGAAATTGCCGACACCCTCGGAAACTGGGCGGGCAAGGGAATCCATCACCGCGACATCACGTTTGCGCTTTCCTCCGTCCAACCTGTTGACAGTTTAATCGGCAACATTTCCATCCGCCCCTGCACCGCGACACCCGTTCACGGCTTCAGTCACATCGGGGTCGAACTGCGTTAAACGCACGCCCCTTTCACCATTCAACGTTTATCGTTAAACGCTCATCTCCATTACTATGCTCCCCCTTTACTTCGCCCCGCTTCAAGGTTTTACAGAAGACAGTTACCGCCGTATTCACAACGAATTGGCGGGAGGAGTCACTGCCTATTACACCCCCTTCCTGCGCCTGGAGCATAAAGGCATCCGCGCGAAAGATGCCCGCGACGTGCGCCCAGAATTTAACACGGGCGTGCCTATCGTACCGCAAGTGATTGCGAAAGACGGCGAAGAATTTACCTTCCTTATCAATTACCTCACGGAGTTAGGTTACCGCGAAATTGACGTCAACATGGGGTGTCCCTTCCCCCTTCAAACGCGCCACGGGCGTGGGGCGGGCATCCTGCAACAACCAGAAAGCGTAAAGCAGATTACTGAAATCATCCGCCAACGCGACGACCTCACGTTCAGCATCAAGATGCGCTTAGGGTTGACTGATGAAGGCGAAGGTCTCTCCCTGCTCCCCCTGCTCAACGCTACGCCGCTGAAGCATATCACCCTCCACCCGCGCTTGGGCACACAGCAATACAACGGCACTGCCGACCTTGACGCCTTTGAGCGCTTTGCAGAAAAGACGACTCACCGCCTGATTTACAACGGCGACCTTAAAACGCCTGCCGACATTCACGCCATCGCCACGCGCTTCCCCTCATTGGCGGGCATCATGATGGGGCGCGGACTTTTAGCACGCCCCTCGTTGGCGCAAGAAGTCATCGAGGGCACGGAGTGGCACCGCGCAAAGCGCATCACCCTTGTCAAAAAGATGCACGACCATTACCACGCCCACCTCTCTACCATCATCCCCGGCGAAGCCCAACTCCTCACGAAGGTGCGCACCTTTTGGGAATACATGGAAGAAGAGTGCGGACGCAAGGCGTGGAAGAAGATTATGAAGGCGGGGTCGATGCGCAATTACCTCAATGCCATCAACGAATTGACGTAAGAAAATTTTGCGCATATTTATACAAGAAAAAACAATACTACTTTTCGCAAAAATTATTAGTAACCTAAAAAAAATTATTAGTAAGATAATTTAAAAAAGGTTACTAATAATTTTTGTCGTTTTAGGGAGGGTGAAAATTATATTGGTGTCCGGTAAAGTTTTTGCGAAGTAACGGCCTGAAAGGCCAATAAGCACCCAGCCCAGGGCAACGCCCTGGGTCTATGGATGTTTGGGTTTGCGCTCTGAAAGGGCAAAAGCATTGCAGTTCAAACTCTTATAATTGCTTTTGCCCTTTCAGGGCGGAAGAAGGCGGATCGTAGCCATGTCGTTCTGTGGGGCAAGGAGTTGTCAGTGAGTCTTGTCTTCCTTAAGACCGCTTGGCCTCCGACTTGTTGTTGCAGTCGAGACTTGCGCCCTGAAAGGGCAAAAGCAATTACAAGAGTTTGAACTGCAATGCTTTTGCCCTTTCAGGGAAGTCGGATCGTAGCCATGTCGTTCTGTGAGCCAAGGAGTTGTCAGAGAGTCTTGTGTTCCTTAAGAC
>JAZQVD010000015.1:0-20535 GCA_045631665.1 Alloprevotella sp. | reverse complement strand
CAAATAACCCGATTATACCGTGTAAACCATCTGGTCATTTTTCGTTTGAATTGTTTTAACGGAAGTATCAAACTAACTCTCCCCTTAAGATAGGGGGAGGGGACCGCTTTGCGGTGAGGGGGTATGAAATCTGACTTTTGGGTCAACTTCTATATTATTGCCTTAGTTTTTTGCATCCAGCAATTCGTATGCCTTTTGCATGTATGCCTTGATGTTTTCGCTGTGTGTCGCGGCAGGAGCGTCGAGGGTCTTGCTCACCTTTTGGGTGTTGAGGTCAAAGATCGTAGACCCCATCGCGTCGGTCATCACAATGCCCTGACTCCAAGAGTTGATGGCGAAGGGGAAGGTATAGGTTTCGCTCAAGACGTCGCGACTCATTTTAAACTCGTCGTGGTTGATGCCGAGTTGGCCAAGCAGCGTGGCGGCAAGGTCACTTTGGTTACACACCACCTCTACGGTGCCGCTCTCCGCCAGTGCTCCGCCCACGAGGATGAGGGGGATGCGGTTTTTCTCAACCATCATTGTTTCCTCGGTAAGTCCATAGCCGTTGCCGTGGTCGGGGATGATAACGACGAGCGTGTTTTTCCAAGCGTCCAACTTCTTAAACTGCTGGATGAAGGTGCCGATGCAGTGGTCGAGATAAGCAAACGAATTTTCCGTAGGGTTATCCTTGATGCGCGTATAAGGCACCTCCCACGGTTCGTGACTTGAGAGCGTGAGCAGCGTAAGCATCCAGGGGTTTAGCGTGTCCTTCTGCTCAATGTGATGAAGCGTTTTGGCGAAAGCAAATTCGTCGTGCACGCCCCACTTTGAGTCGTTGCGCTGCTCTTCAGGGAAGGCGGTTTCGCCGAAAGTGCGACGGTAGCCCGTAGAGAGCAGGTAGCCGTTGGTATTCGTGAAGTTGATGTCGCCACCGTAGATAAATTCTGTGTCATATCCCACATTTCCCAGCGAACGAGCGATGGAGGGAAGTCCTGCCACCTTGCTGTCGGTGAGTTTCATCACACTCACATCGGGATAAGAGGGATAACCGCTCAGCGTGCAGAGCACCCCACGATCCGTACGGAACGAGTTGGCATAACAATTCGTAAATTCTATACCCTCTGCCGCCACCGCCTTAAGGTTCGGCATAAGATTCGGAATGTCATAGAAGGTGCGTCCGCATCCCTCCATGATAATCAGCACGATGTTAGGGCGCTGCGTGTGAAGGAGGGGTTTGGTGTTGCGGCTCTCGGTGTTGATTTCCAATGCGGCATACTGCTCAGCCAGTTCTTCAGGCTTAAAATAATTTGCGCGTTCGCTAAAATCTTTCACCTTTGAGAGCGAGTAGAAGAGGTTGAACGCAGGGTTTACGGCAGCAGAGTTAAGGAAGGCGTTTTCCGAGAAATACACCATTCCGGGGTTTGCCGTAGAAACATCCGTGCCTCCGCGAATACAGAGGAAGAGCAGTCCGCCCCACACCAAGTGAACCACTGTTCCCAAGATGCGCTTCACAATGTTTAAGCGTAGTGCTGCGAGGCGCTCCGCCATGTATTTCGAGAGCGTAAGTCTGTAGAGAAAGAAGATGGCAACGACGGTAGCGAGGATGCAAGTGATTCCCACCACTACATAAGTGGTAGAGACCGAAGCAACCACCTCTGCGGGGGAATCAAGGTAGTTGAAAATCGTAGCGTCAATCTTGAAATTCCAAAACGAAAAGAGGCACGTGTCTACAATGTATATGATGCCTTGCAGCAGGGCAGTAAAAGCAAAGTAGATGTAAAACACGCTGCGGTGAATGCCTATCCAATACCCCGCAAGGAGTATTATCCACAACACCCCCGAGAGGTAACCGCTAAACGAAAGGTCAAGCGGAAGGCCGTGCCACAGGATGTCCCACCAATCACCTACTGTGAGTTCCCTCCCCACCCCATTGTAGAGCAGGAAGATTACTTTTGCCACAATGCCGATGAGCACTGAGGCGAGGAAGAAGCGAAGGAGGAGTAGCGTGCGTATTTTCATGGGTGGTGAGGAGCGTTTTTGGGGTTAGAATTTAAGGATTTTGGGGTTAAGGGAGTGAGAAAAGCGGTTACCCCTTTACCCTTTTTCGGCAGCAATGTCTTGTATGATGAGTCCTGCCAGTGTGAGTCCGTAAATGGCGGTGATGTGCATGAGCGAACCGTTAATTTGTGCCTTTTGACTGTCCCATGTGCCACCCGAAGTTACTGCGGTGTCGGTGCGGTTCTCAAGGAGTTCTTCGCTGAACACACACTTAAATTTCTTCTTGGGAAAAGTGCCTTTCTTCTTAATCCGTCGGCGCAAGGCGGCGGCAAGTGGGCAGCCTTTAACCTTCCAAAATTCCGCCACACTGATACGCGTGGGGTCCATCTTCAGAGCTGCGCCCATCGAGGAGTAGAACTTTGCGGGGAGCGAGGTGGCATGGAGAATCAGCGAAGTCTTATGCTCAAGACTATCGATGCAATCGACGATGTAGTCATACTTTTCCAATTCAAACATTGCGGCATTCTCGGCACTATATATCGTGGCGAGCGCCGTGATGTCGGCCTCTGGGTTTACCTCCAGCAAGTGGCGCTTCAATGCCTCCACTTTGGGTTGCCCAACAGTAAGCGTCGTGGCAGGAAGTTGGCGATTGATGTTAGAAACTGCCACACTGTCGGAATCAACAATAGTGAGGTGCGTCACACCTGTGCGCACCAAACCCTCGGCTACCCAACTGCCCACGCCGCCCACGCCAAAAACGATGGCGCGAACGGAGCGCAGGCGCTCCATGCCGGCTGTACCTAACAGGCGCTCTGACCTGCTGAACATTTCTTGTTGCATCATAACTGCAAATATAAAAACTATATCTGAAATGGCGGTGCTTTTGAGGGTTAAAATATAAACTGAGAGGTGTGGCAGATTTGCGGAAAAAATTACCCCCGAAACAGACGGATGAAGGCCTGTTTCGGGGGTGAAAAAAGGGGGTGAAAAAGTAGTTTTGTAACTACTTGAAAATCAAATGTCTATTTTTTAGTAAATTATTAGTAACCTTTTTTGAATTATGTTACTAACAATTTTATTTAGGTTACTAATAATTTTTACGAAAATAGGTTTAGTTTCTTGCAACTCCTAAATAGGAAGATTTTTATCCTTCAAGCACACTGCAAACTGCCTTATAAATAGCATCGCGTGCACCGGCGTTGGTGCGAATGTAGCGCGCTGCGGCATTACCTGAACTACGGAGGAGTTCGTCGTAGGTCAAGAGCTTCGTAAGTACCTCGGTGAAGTCTGCCTCGTTGTGGATTTCGTAAGAACCTTGGCAGGCGATGAGATCTTGCGCCTCCTTAAACTTTTTATTGTTGGGACCGAACAACACGGGACAGCCATAAACTGCCGCCTCGGGCACATTGTGGATTCCCACGCCGAAACCGCCGCCCACATAAGCCACCGTAGCGTAACGGTAAATGCTTGAGAGAAGTCCGTAGCAGTCGATGATGAGGCAATCTGCCTTTGCCGCCTCCTCGGGTGTAGCCTTTGAATAACGCAAGGCGGGGCGCTGCAATTTGCGCTCGATTTCAGAGAGATGACCTTCGTTTACGACGTGTGGCGCAATGACCAATTTGAGGTCCTTACGCTTGTTGAAGTAAGGGATGAAGAGGTCTTCATCAGGACCCCAGGAAGAGCCTGCGATAAGTACCTTCTGCCCGTTGGCAAATGCCTCAACGATAGGCAAATCCTTGGCTTGGTTCATAATATCCAAGACGCGGTCGAAACGCGTATCGCCCGTCTTTGTAACAGCAGTAATACCGAGGCTCTTAAGCAACTCGATAGAGGCATCGTTCTGCACAAAGAAGTGCGTGATGCGGCGCAAGCAGTCGGCATATTCCTTGCCGTACCACTTAAAGAAGATTTGGTCGGGGCGGAAAATACTGGAAACGCTATACACAGGGATGCCCTTGCGATGAAGTGCCCCAATGTAGTTGCGCCAGAACTCATACTTGATGAAGAACGCCATCTTGATGTTCGCCATACGCACAAAGCGACGCGCATTCAAGGGAGTGTCAAACGGAAGGTAGCAGACGATGTCGGCACCCTCGTAATTCTTGCGCACTTCATAGCCCGAGGGCGAAAAGAACGTGAGCAAGATTTTAATATGTGGGTGTGCCGCACGAATGCGCTCGATAAGGGGGCGACCTTGTTCGAATTCGCCAAGCGAAGCTGCGTGTACCCAAACATAATATCCGTCGGCATCAATCTCGCGACGCAGTTTGTCAAAAGTCTCATGCTGCCCCTTAATCATAAGGCGCACCTTCTTGCTAAAAAGCGCCGCTATGTGCGCTCCAAGCGAGTAGAAGAAAATAATGAGGGTGTACATTATTGCAAGTACAGGTTTTGAGGTTTTAAGGTTTTAAGGTTTTGAGGTTTCCATTCGGTCTGCATAGCTCTTAAAACCTAAAAGCAAAGCGACCTCATAACCTTATAACCTAAAAGATTAGGGCAGTTGTTCCAACGCAAAGTCAAAGCGGCGGAGGGTTTCTTCCTTTCCGAGGAATTCAGAGAGTTCGTGCATGTCAGGACCCTTACCTTCGCCCACGAGTACAACGCGCCATGCGTTCCAGGGCTTTGCGCCTGATGCTTCTACCCATTTATCTACCGCCTGACGCATAGGTTCGATGGTGAAATCCTCAAGTCCGGCAAGGATTTCGCGGAGCTGTTGCATTTCTGCCTTAGCACCTTCCTTCCAATTCTTGCGTACGAACTTGTCTTCGAGGTCAAACTTTGTGGGAGCGATAAAGAAGAAGTCGCAGAGGGGCCAGAGTTCCTTGATGAAGTTAATCTTCTTCATCTTCATCATACCTACTACCTGCGCAACGCGTTCGATGGGCGCTTCAATGCCGTTCTCGCGGAGAATAGCGTCGAGTGTGGGAGCAAGTGTGAGGTCGTCGGTCTTCTGCATGTATTCGCGGTTGAACCATTGTCCCTTTACATAGTCGAACTTCGCACCGCTCTTTGAGCACTTGGCGAGGTCGAAGAGACGCACCATATCGTCGAGCGAAAGAATCTCTTGGTCGTCACCGGGGTTCCAACCGAGGAGGGCGAGGAAGTTGATTACGGCTTCGGGCAAGTAACCGCTTTCGCGATAACCCGAACTTACTTCGCCCGTTGCAGCATGCCATTCCAAGGGGAATACGGGGAAGCCGAGACGATCGCCGTCGCGCTTTGACAATTTTCCCTTGCCATCTGGTTTAAGGAGCAAAGGAAGGTGCGCAAACTCGGGCATTGTGTCTTCCCAACCAAAAGCCTTGTAGAGCAACACGTGAAGGGGCGCCGAGGGGAGCCATTCTTCGCCACGGATGACATGAGAAATGAGCATCAAGTGGTCGTCAACGATGTTTGCAAGGTGGTAAGTGGGGAGCTGGTCGGCACTCTTGTAAAGCACCTTATCGTCAAGGATAGAAGAGTTGATGACAACGCGACCGCGAATCAAGTCGTTTACCACAACATCCTCTCCGGGTTCGATTTTGAAGCGCACAACATACTGCTCACCTGCTGCAATGAGCGCTTCTACTTCTTCTGCCGAAAGTGAGAGGGAGTTGCGCATGCTGAGGCGGGTTTTAGCGTCGTACTGGAAGTTTTCTACTTCCTCGCGCTTCGCATTGAGTTCTTCGGGAGTATCGAAAGCGATGTATGCCTTGCCGTTTGCCAAGAGTTCATCCACATACTTCTTGTAGATGTCACGGCGTTCTGACTGACGGTAGGGGCCGTAGTTACCACCATAGCTTACGCCTTCGTCAAACTTCAAGCCGAGCCATTCAAAGGCTTCGATAATATATTCTTCAGCTCCGGGCACGAAGCGGTTAGAGTCGGTATCCTCGATACGGAAAACGAAATCGCCTCCGTGCTGCTTGGCAAAGAGGTAATTATAAAGCGCTGTGCGCACACCACCAATGTGAAGGGGGCCTGTAGGAGAGGGTGCGAAGCGCACGCGAACTTTTCTCTGATTCATAGTGTAACACTTTTTAAGATTTTACGATGCAAAAGTAGGAAAATTTAAGGAGGAGGCAAACATTAGACACATAAAATGTGTGCGCGAAGAGGCGAACTTTTGCGAGGGTCGGACATTCTCAAAAACATTCGGCACTTAATTCAAAAAGTTCGGCACTTAATTCAAAACATTCGGCACTTATTTTTTTTTGGGGGAAGATAGAGGGGGAATGATTAGGAACTTACGTGTAGCATTGCCCCCGTAGGCGGGCACACTTGCCTAACCGCGGGTGAACGTAGTGAACCTGCGGATTAAGGTACACAACTGAGTTTCTCTATCGGTCCCCGTAGGAGGACCCACAGCACTTGGATATGCTATAAGTAGCTTAACGTATCCTATTGCCTTCCCCTCACTTGTCTGTTCGGACAGCGACCGTTGGTTGTTGTGGGTCCTCCTACGGGGACCGATACATTTGTTCGTCGGAGTCAACCACCGCAGGTTCGCCTTGCTCACCCGCGGTTAGGCAAGTGTGCCCTCCTACGGGGGCAATGCACGCACAAATACCTGATGGGGCATCAGAATTTAGTATTACCATCTATTTTTGGGTTATCACCTGTATTACTCCCCAAAAACTTTTGCCTTTGGACGCTAAATACAAAGAATTTCTGCCTCGGCAATCTATGATTGGCACGAAAAATGTAACTTTGCAGGGAAATGTAAATATGAAATATCGCGATATGAAAGAATTTAAGAGAACGCTTGTTACCTCTGCTTTGCCTTATGCCAACGGGGGTATTCATATTGGTCACCTCGCTGGTGTGTATGTCCCTGCCGACATCTACGTGCGCTACCTTCGTTTGAAGGGCGAGGAAGTGCTTTTCATCGGTGGATCTGACGAGCACGGTGTACCCGTAACTATTCGTGCGAAGAAGGAGGGTATTACTGTGCAAGAAGTCGTTGACCGCTACCACAACTTGATTAAGGATTCGTTTGCCGACTTCGGTATCTCCTTCGACGTGTATTCGCGCACCACTTCGGACACGCATAAGAAGCATGCTTCTGACTTCTTCCGCAAGCTCTACGACACAGGTAAGTTTGTGGAACTTGAATCAGAGCAGTTCTATGATGAAGAAGCGAAGGAGTTCTTGACCGACCGCAACATCAAGGGCGAATGTCCCCGTTGCCATGCTGCCGACGCTTATGGCGACCAGTGTGAAAAGTGTGGCTCTACGCTTTCTCCCGAAGAACTCATCAATCCCTACAATGCCGCTACGGGTAATCCCCTTGTGAAGCGCCCCACGAGCCACTGGTATCTCCCGCTCAACGATTACCAGGAGTGGCTCGAGAAGTGGATTCTTGAAGATCACAAAGAGTGGCGCCCCAATGTGTATGGCCAGTGTAAGAGTTGGTTAGACTTGGGCCTTCGCCCCCGTGCCGTAACGCGTGACTTGAATTGGGGTATCCCTGTTCCCGTTGAGGGAGCTGAGGGCAAGGTGCTCTATGTGTGGTTTGACGCCCCCATTGGTTATATCTCTAACACTAAGGAATTGCTCCCTAACGACTGGGAAAAGTGGTGGAAGCAGGAAGATACGCGCCTCCTTCACTTTATCGGTAAGGACAATATCGTGTTCCACTGCATCGTATTCCCCACGATGCTCAAGGCTGAGGGTTCTTACATCCTCCCCGAGAATGTGCCTTCTAACGAATTCTTGAACCTCGAAGACGACAAGATTTCTACTTCTCGAAACTGGGCAGTATGGCTCCACGAATACTTGGTGGATTTCCCCGGAAAGCAGGATGTGCTTCGCTATGTCTTGACGGCAAACGCTCCTGAAACCAAGGACAACAACTTTACTTGGAAGGACTTCCAAGCACGCAATAACAACGAGCTCGTAGCCGTTTACGGCAACTTCGTAAACCGCGCCCTCCAGCTCACAAAGAAGTATTACGATGGCGTAGTTCCCGCTTGTGGCGAACTCACAGAGACCGACAAGGCTACGATTGAGGAATTCACCAACGTGAAGGCCGAAGTAGAGCGCCTTCTCGACACCTTCCGCTTCCGCGATGCGCAGAAGGAAGCCATGAACTTGGCACGCATCGGTAACAAGTACCTTGCGGATAGCGAACCTTGGAAGGTGGTAAAGACAGACCCCGAGCGCGTGAAGACAATCATGCACCTTTCGCTCCAGCTTGTGGCGAACCTCGCAATTGCCTTCGAACCTTTCCTCCCCTTCAGTTCTGCAAAGCTCCGCGGTATGCTTAAGATGGAAAATGCTGACTGGAGCCGCCTCGGCAATACAGACCTCCTTGTAGCAGGTCACCAGTTGGACGAACCTGCGTTGCTCTTTGAGAAAATTGAAGACGATGCTATTGATGCGCAAATGCTTCGCCTCGAAAAGATTAAGGAAGAAAATGAGCGCCTCAAGCAGCTCGAAGAAGCGAAGAACTTTAAGGCACAGCCCATTAAGCCCAATGTTAGTTTTGAGGACTGGGAAAAGCTCGACATCCGCGTAGGAACAGTGCTTGAGTGCGAGCGCGTTCCCAAGGCAGATAAGTTGTTGAAGTTCCTCATTGCCGACGGACTTGAAAACCGCACTATCCTTTCAGGAATTGCCCAGCATTATGCGCCCGAAGACCTTGTAGGTAAGCAGATTTGCTTCATCGCAAACTTCCCTCCCCGAAAGATTCGCGGTATCGAAAGCCAGGGCATGATTCTCTCGGCTGAAAACTTCGACGGTTCGCTCGGCGTTATCACGCTTGACCGCGAAACGAAGAACGGTTGCCCCGTAGTGTAATTTGATTGGGGGAGATTTTCTGGAAAGTATATCGTATAGAGATTTTACAGTGTCTCTATACCTTCTATATCTTTAGAAAATCTCCCCTCATCCCTCTCCCCCACAAATCCGAATGCCCCTCTCCCAAAAACAAAAGATCAAGCAAGTTTCAACGCACCGGCAGGAGCAGGTGCAAAAGCTTGAGCACAAGTTGCAAGTGGCTATGGCGCTACTTGCCGAGAAGAGTTTGGTGGATTTAGAGGAGCAGGTGCGCAAGGAACTGGATGAAAATCCCGCCCTTGAGGAACAGCAGGAGTGGGATGCTACCTACGACGCCTCAGATAACGAGGACGACGACGCTGAACTCTTTGAGAGCGAAGAAATAGGGCGCGACGCCGACTATGATAAGGGACGCGCCGACGCACCTAACGACGACGACGGGTTAGACCTTTCCGACAACCGCATTGCTGAGGGATATAATTTTGAAGGGGGCGAACGCGAGTTTCAGATTGCTGAGGCACCCACTTTCTACGACTCTTTGGAGGACCAACTTATCGTGTTCGACCTCACGGAAGAGGAGCACGAAGTAATGCGTTACCTCATCGGTTCGCTCGACAATAACGGCTACTTGCTGAAGGCACTGGAGGTCATCTCTGACGAACTCTTTGTCTACGCCCAAAAGGACGTAAGCGTTGCCCAATTGGAGCGCCTTTTGGGAATGTTACAAACGCTGGAGCCTCTTGGGGTTGGTGCACGCAACGAGCAGGAATGTCTTTTGTTGCAACTCCGCGGAAAGGCTTTGGAGACTGAATTAAAAGACAGCGCCATTACTGCGGTGGAGAAATTTTACGACCTTTTCATCCACAAGAAGTGGGATTCGTTGCAGCGTCGCTTACGCCTCAACGATGAGACCTTTGAAAAAGTGCTTCACGTCTTGACTCGCCTCAACCTTAAACCTGGTGCTGATCTTAATGATACAATGGTGAGCAGCGCACCTACTATTATTCCCGACTTCATCGTGAAGGTGACAAACGAGGGTGAGGTGATTGTAGAACTGAATAACGGAAACGTCCCCGAACTCTGCATCAGCCCCTCCTACCTTGAGATGGTGCGCCAATTGGCTCCGAGGGGGAACGAACTGAGCAAGTCGCAGCGCGACGAACTCGTATTGGTGCAAGACAAAATCAACGCCGCCGACAACTTTATCAACACGATGAAGATGCGGGCGCTCGCCCTGAAAAGCGTAGGTCGGATTATTGTGCAAAAGCAGCGCGCCTTCTTTCTCAACGATGACGATGAGTCGCTGCTCACTCCCATGAAACTCAGCGATATTTCCGACGCCTTGAACATACATGTATCTACCGTGTCACGCGTAGTGCGGAGCAAGTATTTGCAAACCGACTACGGCACGTATCCGCTTAAGTTTTTCTTCTCCTCCTCCTTTATTTCTCAGAAAGGTGAGGAGCAATCAGCACACCTTACGCGCTTGAAATTGGAGGAAGTAGTGGCGACTGAAGACAAGCGCCACCCCCTTTCAGACGAACAAATTGCTGAGGCGGTGACAGCACTTGGATTTCCCATTGCGCGCCGCACGGCAACGAAGTATCGTGAAATGCTGGGCATTCCTGAGAAGCGATTGAGAAAGCAGGGATAAATCCTGCCCACGCGCTCTCAAATTCGTGACGACACCGTAGTCATAATTTAACGACAAACACTACTCGCTGTGAACAATAGATTCTTGCTCACCACAGCAAAACTTATATCGCAAATCACCTCGCCTTTCTACCTTCCCCTCCTGGCATTCCTGCTGATTTTTACCTTCAGCTATTTGCGCCTTTTGCCTTGGCAATACAAGGGAATCGTCATTGTGCTGGTGTATTTCTTTACGGCGCTCCTGCCCCGCACACTTATTTTCCTTTACGTCAAGGTAAACGGTTGGGGTCACCGCCATTTGGGGCAGCGTGAGAATCGCTACGTGCCCTACATCCTTTCGATTCTCTCCTACGCCGCCCTGCTTCACATCATGACGCAGCTTTACATGCCGCGCTTCACCATGGGGCTCATCGTAGGTGCTTTGGCCATCCAGCTGATTTGCTTTTTGCTCACCCCCGTGCTGAAGGTCAGCACGCATGCCGCCAGCGCCGGAAGCGCCATTGGGGCTTTGATGATTTTAGGTCCTTACTTCAATTTCAACCCCCTCTTCTGGATCAGCATCGCCATCCTTTACACGGGCGTTGTCTGCACTGCCCGCTCCCTCCTGCGCGTTCACTCCCTCCCGGGTATCGGTTGGGGCGTACTCATTGGCGTGGTGTGTGGTGCGCTGAGCATTTTGCTCTGCTAAAAATCGGAAAATTTAACCCCTTTCTATATTCTTGAAAATAAACAAGTAAAGGAGGCGAAAATTATTAGTAACCTTTTTCAAATTACATTACTAATAATTTTTCTTAGGTTACTAATAATTTTCACGGAAATAGGTTTCGTTTTCAGCACAACGGATTTGCACCTGAAAAAGTCGGATATTTCGCCCGAAACATCTCATACACATCCCCACAAAACAGAAATAATTAACCATAAAATACTCCCCACTTATGACACCTCTCGTAAGCATTATCATGGGCAGCACAAGCGACCTGCCCGTTATGGAAAAAGCTGCAAAGTTCCTCAACGACATGGAAATTCCCTTTGAGATGAACGCCCTTTCTGCGCATCGCACACCCCAGGAAGTTGAAGAATTTGCAAAGTCTGCCCAAGTGCGTGGCATTAAGGTCATCATTGCTGGTGCAGGTATGGCTGCAGCGCTTCCTGGCGTAGTAGCAGCAAGCACAAATGTACCCGTAATCGGTGTGCCCATTAAGGGAATGCTTGACGGTTTGGATGCATTGCTTTCTATCGTGCAGATGCCTCCCGGAATTCCCGTTGCAACGGTGGGCGTAAACGGTGCGCTCAATGCCGGAATACTTGCCGCTCAGATGATTTCCCTTGCAGACGCTCCCTTGGCTGAAAAGCTCGCAGCTTACAAGGAAGGCCTCAAGTCAAAGATTGTAAAGGCTAACGAAGAACTCTCTGAAGTTAAATACACTTTCAAGACTAATTAATTTCCCAAGGCGTAGAAGCACGGGCATTCCTCAACCTCGTGCTTCTGCGCCTTATTGTTTTTTACACATATCCCTATGCGCTACTTCCATTGCGGTTCAGAACTCTTCAACTACACACCGCGCAAGTCTCATGAAGTAATGATTGGCAACCGTCCCCTTGGCGGTGGCCACCCCATCCGTATTCAGAGTATGACCACCACTGCTACGACCGACACCGAGGGTAGCGTGGCGCAATGTCGTGCTATTATTGAGGCGGGAGGCGATTATGTGCGCCTCACTACCCAAGGCACGATTGAGGCACGCGCTCTTGAGCCCATCCGTAAGGCGCTCAATGAGGCAGGACTTGCGAATCCGCTCGTGGCTGACGTGCATTTCAACCCCAATGTGGCAGATGTGGCAGCTACGGTGGTTGAGAAGGTGCGCATCAACCCAGGTAATTATGTGGACCCCGCTCGTACGTTCAAGTCTCTGGAATATACGGACGAGGAATATGCTGCCGAACTCCAGCGCTTGGAAGAGCGCTTCACGCGCCTCTTGGACATTTGTCGCGAACACGGAACTGCGCTTCGCATAGGCGTAAATCATGGTTCGCTTTCCGACCGCATTATGTGCCGTTACGGAGATACGCCCGAGGGCATCGTAGAGAGCTGCATGGAGTTCCTGCGCATTTGTGTGAAGCAGAATTTCAAGGATGTCGTAATCTCTATCAAAGCCAGCAACACGGTAGTAATGGTGCGCAGCATGCGCCTACTTTGCGCCGTAATGAGCAAGGAGAAGATGACCTTCCCCCTTCACCTCGGCGTGACAGAGGCAGGCGAAGGCGAAGATGGCAGAATCAAGAGCGCAGCCGGCATTGGCGCACTCCTTGCTGACGGTATTGGCGACACGCTCCGCGTATCCTTGAGCGAAGCTCCCGAGTGCGAAATCCCCGTTGCCTACAAGTTGGCTTCGTATGTGATTGAGCAGCGCAACAACCACCAACCCATCACCGCGCGTGCCTGTGGCGCCTTCGACTGGCTCCACCCCGAGCGTCGCGCTACGATGCCCGTGAAAAACATTGGGGGCACGAACCTCCCCGTAGTAATTTCTTGCCGCTTGGGGGGCGAAGAAGACTTCGGAACCGTCATTCCCGACTATGTCTATTGCGGTTCTAAACTTCCCAAGAAGCGCATGGATGGCGTGGGGTACATCCTTGACCTTCCCGAATGGAAGGGCGAAGAAAACACATACCCTGCGTTCACGCCCACATCACTTCCTTTCATCGGTGGATGCCGAGCAGAGATGAAGTTCCTGTTCTTGACTTACACAGGATGTAACGCCGAGGTAAAAGCCTTCCTGCGTCAGCACCCTGAAGTGGTTATTGTGGCGCAAAGCAACCATACCAACCGCCTCGGCGAACAGCGTGCGCTCATCCACGAACTGTGGAGCGAAGGCCTCAACCACCCTGTGATTGCGTTCCAGCACTATGCGCTTACGGCTTCGCAGATGGAAGACTTCCAAATCCGTACGGCTGCCGATTGTGGCGCACTCCTTTTCGACAACCTTATTGACGGCATCTGCCTCTTCAACAATCCGCCACAGGGTCGCCCCAACATTCCGCTCACACGCCAGGATGACACCGCCTTTGGCATACTTCAGGCAACGCGTCAGCGCACTACGAAGACGGAATACATTTCCTGTCCCGGCTGCGGCCGTACCCTTTACGACCTTCAGGCTACCATTGCCCGCATCAAGGCAGCTACCGCCCACCTCAAGGGACTTAAAATCGCCATCATGGGATGCATCGTAAACGGTCCTGGAGAAATGGCCGACGCCGACTACGGCTATGTAGGCGCAGCCCGAGGTAAGGTCAGCCTTTACCGTGGTAAGCAGTGCGTAGAGAAGAATATTCCCTCCGAAGAGGCTGTAGAAAAGCTCTTGCAACTGATTGATAGCGACAGAGCCGCTTCGCAGGCATAGTGCTTTGGGCGCAGAAAAAACGATATGGGACTTGCAGAAAACGATGTGCCGAATGTTTTAAATTATATGCCGAATAAATTAAAACAGGTGCCGAATAATTTTCAGCCCCAAACTCCCCCGAAAAAGTTTCCACATCTTTTTTGCGATTTCCTCCCCCATAATCAGCAAGAAAAGCGTAACTTTGTACCGAGGAAGAGTGTGCGCTGCGCAAATTCCTTAAATTGTAAACAACATTATCCAATTTATATTTAAAAACATGGCATTCTTAACAGACGAAAAGCTCGTAATCGTTGGTGCAGCTGGTATGATCGGCTCCAACATGGTTCAGTCAGCCCTCATGATGGGCCTCACTTCTAACATCTGCCTCTTCGACGTATTCTCACCCGAAGGCGTAGCTGAAGAAATGCGTCAGAGCGGTTTTGACAATGTAAACATCACTGCTACAACTGATGTAAAGGAAGCATTCACAGGTGCTAAGTACATCATCTCTTCAGGCGGTGCTCCCCGTAAGGAAGGTATGACTCGCGAAGACCTTCTCGCTGGTAACTGCAAGATTGCTGAAGAACTCGGTAAGAACATCAAGGCTTACTGCCCCGATGTGAAGCATGTTGTAATCATCTTCAATCCCGCTGACCTCACTGGTCTCGTAACGCTTCTCTACTCAGGTTTGAAGCCCGGCCAGGTAACTACTCTCGCAGGTCTCGACACTACTCGTCTTCAGAGCGCTCTCGCTAAGAAGTTCGGCGTAATGCAGAGCGAAATCACCGGTTGCGCAACTTACGGTGGTCACGGCGAACAGATGGCAGTATTCGGCAGCGCAGTTAAGGTTGCTGGCAAGCCTCTTAACGACCTCATCGGTACAGCTGAATTCCCCGCTGAAGAATGGGAACAAATGAAGAAGGACGTAACTCAGGGTGGTGCTGCTATCATCAAGCTCCGCGGTCGTTCTTCATTCCAGAGCCCCTCTTACCTCTCTGTAGAAATGATTCGTTCAGTAATGGGTGGCGAACCCTTCCGTTTCCCCGCTGGTACTTATGTAAGCAACGAAAAGTACAACCACATCATGATGGCTATGGACACAGTTCTCGACAAGAACGGTTGCTCATACAAGATGCCCGTTGGTACTGCTGACGAAATCGCTAAGCTCGATGCTTCTTACGAACACCTCTGCAAGATGCGCGACGAACTCGTAACCCTCGGCATCGTTCCCGCAATCTCTGAATGGAGTTCTATCAACCCCAACCTCTAATCTATAGTTAGAGCATAGAAAACATTACTCCGCCCTGCAAGTAATAGACACTTGCAGGGCGGAGTTTTCTATGTTCTATACTCAACTTTTGTACTCCTAACTATAGCGTCAGAACCTCTCAGACTTCCGAGATATGGAAATAGAAATTGGGATTTTAACGGTTTTATGGAAGTAGAAACACGAAAAATGCCCGTTTTATGGAAATAGAATTGCCAAAAATTGCTGTTTTATGGAAATAGACGTATCTTTGTAGGGTAAAACATGAAATTATGGATATACAAAAGTTACAATCTATAGTAGCTGATCAGCGCGAGGAAATGCTTGCGAATGATTATTCCGAGTATTGTTCACGTCCAGAAGAATCGCAGTTGGATCTGAATAGCAATCGTGCACAAGTAGTGATTGGGGTTCGACGAAGTGGTAAATCTACGTTGTGTGAAATGTTCCTCAGGCGAAAGTCTATCAATTTTGCGTATGTAAATTTTGACGATGAGCGTTTGGAAGGACTTCAAACAGACGATTTAGACAATCTACTTGAAGCCTTATACATGACTTACGGAGATTTTAAATATCTATTCTTTGACGAAATCCAGAACGTTGCAGGTTGGCCCTTATTTGTCAACAGATTGTTGCGACAAAAGATTCACCTGATTATAACGGGGTCAAATTCTAAACTGCTCAGTAATGAGTTGAGCACCCACTTAACTGGGAGGAACAATAAAGTGGAACTTTATCCATTTTCGTTCTCTGAATTTTGCACGATTAAGAACGTAGAAAAGACGTCGGTTTCTACAAAGTCAAAGGCGCTTCGTAAGGTAGCACTTCAGGAATATCTACAACAAGGTGGATTTCCAGAACTGCTGAATGAAACAAATCGTAGGGGGTATGTCAACGGATTGATTGACGCGATTATTAAAAATGATATTGCCCACCGTTTTAAAGTGCGTAATATCGAAGCGCTCAGAAGAATTGCTGCATACCTTGCTGATAATTATTGTCAGGAGTTTGTCGCTAAGACCGTTGGTGAATTGTTTGGAGTCTCAAACCATACTGCAGAAAATTATTACTCTTACCTCAAGGAAGCTTTTCTACTGGTAGGAATTAACCGTTTTTCCTTCAAGAGCAAGGAGCGCGTGAGAAACGAAAAAGTGTATGTCATAGACACCTCCTTTGTTACAGAACGAGAAGATAATTTTTCTTTAGAGAACATAGGTTGGCGATTAGAGAACATTGTATGTATAGAACTTCTTCGTCGCTACAAGCCCAAATTCTGTGATGTCTTCTACTATAAGGAGGATACTTTCCAAGTGGATTTCCTTGTTGCCAAGGATGGTAATGTGCAAGAGTTGATACAAGTATCGTATGATGTATCTAACGAAAAGACCAGAACAAGAGAAGTACGCGGTTTGGTGAATGCTGCAAAGAAACTTAAGTGCAAGAACCTCACCCTCGTCACTTTTGAAACCAATGAAACCATAGAAGCGGAAGGTTACACGATTAAAGCAATTGCCGCTACAGAATGGTTGCTTATGCAAAGCGTTAAGTAACGTATAGTATCAAATCTCACGTTTTTTTGCTGTTGAAACATTACTCCGCCCTACAAGCAATGCACTTGTAGGGCGGAATTTTTAAATTAGTATTGTCTGTTATTCGTCAATATAGCAAAAACGATAACAAGATTTTATTCGGAGTAATCTTCCTCTTCATAATAGATAGGAGAGTATAATACACAATAAGCATCAAGTTTCATTTTCGTGCCAATGTAAAAGCCCATATTAGGATTTGAAATCTTAATATTTTTAAAAGTAGCAATCTCGACGTTATTAACTAATAAGAAGAACTTGCCTTGCTCCTTAACAATGGTGACATCAAACATGTCTTTATCTTTAAGAATAGATTTAAGTTCTTCCGCATACTCCTCATCTTCAAAAAGTCTTTTGTTTGATGGTCGCTTGTAGGTTCCACGTCTTACAATAGAGAATTCACCCTTTTCACAGACTTGATACAAGAACCCTTTCTTAGAAAAAGTAATCAAAGAATAATTGTCCTCGTTTTTTAAGTCAAATACAATACCAAAAGGCATATCGTCATCAAGTTCAGAGGGCTTGAAGACATATTCGAAGATGAAATCCTGTGTTTCAGGGTTGAAGTCGAATTCAGCATACGTAATAACACTCTTTCCCTCTTGTTTAGATTCCAATTGAAGTTTGTGTTTGTCAACAACTACGCTGGCTTTCTTTTCTTTAAATTGGGTCCAATAATATTGAGGATCAATTGTAGGCACATATTTAAGTTCATACGAACCTTTGGAGTTGTATTGCGCTGAAACCATCAATGAAACAATCGTCAATACAAAGGTTAAAATAATACGATTCATAATATAAAAAACATTGTTACTGACTCTTATTCTCCACCGCTAACTGTGGTCTGCAATTCTTGAATCATTGGTTGAAACTGCTTCATTGTACGCTCATACTTTTTGTAGCAATTTCCACCCTCACAATCATTATCTTTAATTTCTGTAGTAATTCGTGCGCGATAGGTTATAACATTATCATCAGTAAATGACTTTTTAATTTCCAATCGTGTTCTCACCGTTTCATATTTGAACTTACTTAAAACCCATCCACTCTTAATCCATCCAGCGCTCTTGTCTCTAACCTCAATATTATCAAAATAACTTGTTACTACGTTCATTAGACGTTTCCAAATAACATCTTCTGATAGATCCTTACGGCAAGTTATATCCATCCAAGTGTTGGGTTCTATGCCAGTATCTTCTCCCGAAGAAGAAGCTTCATATGCGTCAGATTTCGGAAGTGTATAAACAACAGTCTTTTTAGGGTTGCTCTTTAATAAACGATATCTTCGACCAATATACCCTGGGGCATTTACAGAAATAACGTAAAATTCATTATGCTTATCAAATTTAACTTGATACGTACCAGTTCCAACATGTTGTCCATCAATCCAAATTTGTGCATGTTCAGGAATTGTCTTGATGGTGATTTTCTTAGCAAACAAAGATGTCTTGGTCGCATTTGAGGTTAAAGGACTTGCGAACATTGCAACGAAACAAATCATTGCTGTTAATAAGTAATTTTTCATGTGTATAAAAATTAACCCTATAGACTCCCCAAATTCAGCGATTATTATAGATACGAAAAAAGACGTGGGAATCTGTACTTACCGCTCATCCCAGTCTTCAGGCCTTCGCATTGCCTTTCTCCCAAGGATAAGCAACGCAGCCAGCCCACGCCATGACATATTATATACACTTGTGCCGACACGATAGAATCATGCCAACAAAAGGATACAATACACCCAACGTGGACGTTCCGAGTTGCCGTATCTCAGTGGGAGAAATCAAGTTTGCGAAGTTTGAAGACCCAGAGAAAACGTTTCGTAACGTCCTTTCGCCACTATTGTGGCTCACCCCGAAAGCCCAAAGGCTGACTGAGTTGTTGCAAATTTAAGAAAAAATAATACAGTGACTCTACAAAGTTTTGAAAATTTGAGATTTTCCCGTAATCTCTGTTTTGTACAAAATGTCAAAGAGCATTTCAAGCAACCGTAGAGTTGTTGCGCCTGCAAAGATACAACAGCGGAAAGGTGGGCTTCACGATTTCTACCGATTTTAGTTAGCGGAAAGTGGGGTAATTCTTTTATTTATAATGGATTATGTAGGTGTTGTTTTTTTGTGCCTCTCATAATTCTAATAATGTGTGCAACATAAAAACCTGCGACGCACTCAGCGGAAACTGAGGTCGTCGCAGGTTTGTTTTTTTAGTGTTTCTGTAAAAATTAGAACTTCCAGCGGGCGCCTATGCCGAGTGAGAGGATGTCGGCAAGGGTGATGCGCTTGTTGGGCACGGCAGAAATGATGCTGAGTTCGTTGGCAGAGAAGTCGTAGAAGAGTTCTGCTGCCTCGCCTAAGTGATTCCACTCTTCGGGAAACTCATACGTGAGGCGCTGCCCCAGGGAGAGGGCAAATCTTACGCGGGTGGTGAAGCGGTAATAGTCGCCCCCGTAATGCGAGGTGGGTTCTTGCGTCCAGAAGTCGCCGTCGAAGAGCACGGTGTTGATATATGCGCCCACCGTCAAGGGACGTAATTTCAGCGCACCTTTATACGCCGATGGCAAAGGGATTTCTACCTCCCAGGGTGTGTAATATTGGCGCAGCGTAAGGGTTGTTAGACTCTGCGTATTGTGGTAATGTGGCACGTAGCCCACCAGCAATTCCGTCAGGCTGCGCTTCTTGCAACGCTCCCACCCCATTCCGACAGAAACACCCCCGATGCCACCCGCATACTGCAGGGTTACGACGTCGGGGTTCATACGCTCCTTGAAACTGAGTTTCTTAGAACCCTCAGGGGTAGTAGCATAGAGGTTGGCGGAGCAGACACTCAAGGCCAACAGCAGGAGACTCCCGAGCGCGGACTTAAAGCAAAATCTCTTCATAATCATACGTGCCATCGGCATTGAGGTGGAACAATAAATAAGAGCGTTTGTCGGCACACGCCACTTGATAATAGGGCACGCCGTCATCGAAGGGGTGGCGCACGACTGTGCTATGCTCGTGCCCACACACCGCAAACTGCATGGCGGGATAGGGTTCGAGCGCCTCTAAATAACCGTGCGTGCGCTCCATTGGGAACTGGTCGCTACCGGGAGGCACGTGCATCACCACCACGGTACGCTCCGTCGCTGCGGGGAGTGATTTATAGTTGTTGTAGAGGAAACTTGCGCCGAAGAATCCCGCACCAGAGGTAAACTCCAGTCCGTTGGTGTTGATGACGGCGAAGTGGGTGTTGCCCGCAGTAAAGCTGTATTCAAACACCCCAAACATCTCGCTGAAAACGGTTTTCCCCGTGCCGAGGCAATCATGGTTTCCGAGCGTCACAACGTAGGGCACGCGCAGGCGCTGTAACTCATCGCGCATCCACACAAACTCTTCCGTGAGCGAAAAGTCGGTCAAGTCGCCGCAGTGAATCACAAAGTCTACGCCCTCCGTAGCATTGATGTGGTCAACTATCTTGCGCGTCTCGTCATACCAGCGCTGCGTGTCGCTCATCACGGCGAAACACAGTTGCTTCCTGCCCGCCGTGGCCTGCTCAATGCGGCGTACGTTTTCGGCATTGATGTTGCGCGCGCCAGAGAAGCGTGTGTCGTAAGGGTGATAGTCCATCATGTCACAACCCGACAGAAAAATCACTGCCGAGACCGTCATGAGGATATGTAAAACTGATTTTTTAAGCGTCATTGCTGAAACATTTTAGGTAATAATATAGAAGTTGCCCCCAATAACTTTAACAGACCCCCTCCGCAGCAAAGCTGCTCGACCCCCTTCATTTCCCCCGTTATGAAGTGCCCCCAAAAAGTTGGACTGGTTAAACATTATCCAGTTTGGTTGATTTCCCTATACTTTACAGGACTCATTCCATTCAATCTGGATTTAATTCTTCTGTTGTTGTAATAATCAATGTATTCATC
>JAZQVD010000014.1:0-17550 GCA_045631665.1 Alloprevotella sp. | reverse complement strand
GAGGGTGTGTCGAAATGCAAAATTTCGGCACACCCTCTCTCATATCTGTCATGTCATTTAAAACATCACCTTCTTATCATTTACGATATACACTCCCTTGGTGGCTTTCTTTACGCGCTTGCCAGAGAGGTCGTAGATAGTTTTGGGGGTCTTGGTTGTGGGGACTGCTGATACACCAGTGGTTTCGTCGCCCGTGTAGATTACGGTGATTGTGCCGTTTGCCTTGTCCACCACTACTTCTGCTGTGTAGTTTTCAAATGCCTTCGCTGTAACGTCGGTTGCTGTGAGGAATTCGGTAGAGATGAAGGTTTCGCCATTGGCGTAGTCCTTGCCTTCGAATGTGAGGGCGCCTTCTTCGTTGCCGAGAATTTCTACAGCATATTCGAGGGTGTAAACGTTGGGATTTTCAATAATCCAGAGCACTGAACCGTGGTCGCTCCATGTCCAGTTGCGCACGGCTGCTTGTGCTTCGTTGGTTACGATACATGCGAAGTTTGTAGAACCGTCGCTGTAACCACCACCTGCGTGGATACCGAAAGTGCCTGCGTAGTCGCCAGTGTTACTGCGGATGCCGTCCAAGGCAGTCTTCGTGTCAGTGAACTTATAGTCGCGACCGTCGCGTGTAACGTATGCCTTTCTTTCGGGTTGGTAGAGGTAGTACTTGCCGTTTTCTTCAATAATCTGCCATACTACTGTAGCGTCGAAGGGGTCAACAGCTTCCTGATAAATAGCACTTACGCTTTCATTGCCAGGGAGTTGGTTGTGAGAATAATTAGTCACACCGCGCAGGCTCACATACGTATCCGTAATGCTGCTGTTAAAAGCCCAATAGCCTTCGCCACTCTTTGCTGCAATCTGGTAAAGCTTGTAGTTCTTCACTTCGTCGAGTGAAGCAATCTGCTTGCAGGGTTGGGGCGCTCTGTATGTTACCACAATCACACGGTCTTTAAGGCTTGTCGTAGTGAGGTAACCTTCAACGGGAATGGGTGTAACCTGTTCGAGCGTGAAGAACTGCGTAGCGCGAACGGTGCCACCGTCGTATGTTTCGATGTTGGCATAAACAACACCGCCCTGGCCTTCAACACCAACCACCTTTACGGTGTAGAGCTGTTCCTGCTGCATGTCGCCCTTGATGCTCACCTGATTACCGCGGATGTTTGCACCGGGGATGGTGTAAGTGTCGCCAGCAATAGCAGTGTAGGGAACGTTTACTTCAATCCAGTTGGGGTTGCCATTTTCATCAAGCTGTGTTGCTGCATTTACGTTGTAACCGTACTTCAACAAGAAGCCGTACTGTACAAACCCAGGAGCGGGAATGTCCTTCACAGTCAAGGGAGCGCCGTAGTTGGTAGCGTAATTCTGCAAGGGACTTTCGTCAGCAGCGAGTACGATGTCACCGTTGAGCTGAGAAGCGTTTACAGTTACCTGGTCGCCATGAACGTCGAGCATGATATCTACATAACCACCGCCGTCAGAAATGATAGTGCTACCACCTGCGGGGTCAAGGCTGTTCCAGTCTACCTTATAACGCATGCGGTAAAGACCTGCGGGAGTGCCTGCGGGAACGGTGAACTTGGGCACACCGCCACCGATGGTGTTACCATCACCTCTTGTCGTACCGTCGCTGTTATACCATGTACCGTCAATCTGCGCAGCGCTGTAACTTACGATTTCGCTGCCAGGAGCGGGAGTACCGTTGGCATTAACGCCATACTCAAACTTACCGTCGTTGTTCCAGTCTACATATACATAACCGCTCATCCAAGCGCCAGAGTAGTTGAATTTGGGCTGTACTTCTTCACCCGCCTTTGCAGAGAACACGCTCAAAGTGGTGTTGTCGGAGTACACCTTGTTTTTAACAGCTGCAGAAGTCTGTTCGCCATCTGCCGAAACGAGGCCTACGCTGTTGAGTCCGCGGTCGTTGCGTGTGCGGTTAGCGTCCTTGTCATAAGTGAGGGCATACTTATCTGTAGAGAAGCGCTTGTCGGGGTTGTTGTCCACAACAATCTGGTCGAAGTAAGCGTACCAGTCGGCAGCGTCAGCATGGGGTGAACGCACGTCGGGAACGATCACGAGTGAGTAGATGTCGATACCGCTGTTGGCATTTTCTTCCTTGGAATAAGAGAAACCCTTAAAGCTGACAACGATGTCTTGCCAACCTTCCTTGGCTTTCACCTTGGTGCCAGTGACTGCCCAGAACTGCTCGTCTTCGCCAGTCTGCCAGTTCCAGCTTTCTTCAAGGCGCTTACCAAGACCGATGACCATCATGCGGCTGTCGGCGGGTTTGTCCTTGAGGTAAGTCATGATGTGAATGTACTGCAACTGCTTGGTCATGCGGATGGGCTCCTTGAGGTCGATGCGCACACCAAAGGTGTTACTACCGTGGCGGCTGCGGCGCAACTTCACCACCTTTTCAGTGCTGTTGGGGGCAGCGCCAAGGATGGGGTCAACTGCAGTGTCGGGGTTATCTACTACACCCGCTTCAAAGTCAATGACGGGCGTTTCAGCGCGGAAGGGACTGCCTTCCCAAGCGTCGTAAACGCTGATAGCCTTGTAGTCCTCGCTATCAAAGGATATTTGGGTCTGTGCCTGCGCGGTGAGTCCGAAGATCAGCAACGCGGCAGAAAGGATAATATTCTTTTTCATAAGGAAACTGGGGTTAAGAGTTTTGGGAGAGAAGGTTAGGTGATTTTAGGCGATCCTAGGTTTTTCTATGCATTCCTAGGTACCCCTATGCAATCCTAGGCGATCCTAGGATTCTCGTCAACTCGTCTTCTCGTTTACTCGTCAACTAAATTAATATACACTCAAGTTAGAGAGCAAGGGGCAAGCGCGGCTGTCGAGGATGGTGATACGCAATTGCTTTGCGTTGTAACCATTGCCGAAACTTTCGGATGTCTTGCCGTTGAGGGGAATAATGCGCTTGTAGCCCACGGTTGTAGTTTCCATAGAGGGGCAGAGTTCTGTCCAAGTAGCGCCATCTTCTGTATATTCAATCTTAAAGTCCTTAATGCGCTGACCCAACTTGATGGGTTCCTGCATTACGAGGTAGCGGAGGGTCTGGGGAGTGTCCCAGGTGAGGGTGATGGTAGCCTCGAGGTTGCCATCGTTAGTTGCCCAGTAAGTATCCTTATTACCGTCGGTGAGGTTCGCCGCTTCGTACTTACCGCCTGTGCGTGTTTCGCTTACTTCGATAACTGCAGACTTCGCGAAGTCAGTAGCTTCTGTCGTTTCGTCAAGTCCGTAAACGGGCACTGCAAGGCGTTCGTGGAGCATCTTACCCAACTTCACCAATTCATTCACGGTGTTGTCGGGGAGCACACCGTATTTGTTGGGAGGACAGTTGAGGATGAGCGTAGCGTTACGACCTACCGTTTCGAGGTACATCTGGAAGAGGCGTTCTGCACTCTTCATTGATTCGCCGTTGTGCCAGAACCAACCAGCGCTTGTAGCCTTGGCGTCACTTTCACCGGGGTTCCAGAACCAACCGTTGATGTCGCCTTCTTCGCGCACTACAGTTTCTGATAAGTAGTCGGTCATAGCCCAGTTGGTGTTACCAGCATAACCTGATTCGTTACCAATCCAGCGGGCTTCACCACCGACACCCCACATTATACAGTTAGGAGCAATGCGGTGAACGCGTGCACGGAGGTTGGGTACGTCATAATAGATTTCGGGGTCGATGTCGCGGTTGCCACCTTCGCCGCCGTAGTAACCGTCACCACCGCGGGCGCCGTCAAACCACATTTCAAACTGGTCAGAACCGTATTCTGCCAATTCTTCACACTGCTTGAGGAATACCTCTGTTACGTAAGTGTCCTTACCGTAGTGTGCAGAGTTGCGGTCCCAGGGAGAGATGTAGAAGCCGTACTTCATATTGTGCTTTTGGCTTGCCTGCGCAAAGAGTTGGGGGATGTTTGCCGTACGACCGTATTCATTGCCCGCCTTTGCAATGCTGTGCGTAGTCGTTGCAGTAGGCCAGAGGCAGAAACCGTCGTGGTGTTTCACCACAGCAATACCGCCGTTCATACCCGCAGCCTTTACAGAAGTCACCCACTGTTCGGGATTGGGCATATCCTTGGGAGCATAAATAGATTCGCTTTCGTCGCCGAAGCCCCATTCCTTGCCTGTGAAGGTGTTCATACCGTAGTGGAAGAAAGCGTAGAACTCCGTTTCATTCCACAAAATCTGGCGTTCACTGGGAACGGGATGACAAGGCGCAGGCGCATTGTCGGGGTTGGGCAAGTCGTAATTTTGAGCAAACCCAACTGCTGGCAGTGCCAAACCAAGAAGTAAAGATTTTACTTTCATAAAGTTGTGATTAAAGATTAGTGAATGTTTTTCTTACTTTGATGAAAAAGTTTTGCGCGAAAAATGCCTTCCAAATTCTCTTTCTAAAGAGTTAATTTTCAGGGTGTAATCCGCACATTGCAAAATTAAAAAAAAACTGTCGATGTTGGCAAATAAATTGCGGGGAAAATGTGTGGGATTAGGTTACTTTTTTTTGGGGGGGGATGGGCTAATGGGGAAGGGGGAAGTCCGCATGGCGCTCTCCCCCTGTTTATAGGGGGAGGGGACCAGCTCTGCTGGTGAGGGGGTGCTAAATACACCCCGCATGGCATACTACTCTCTACTCACTACTAACTTATTTCGGCACCCCCTCACCGCCAAGGCGGTCCCCTCCCCCTATAAACAGGGGGAGAGCGCCGTCCGGACTGGTGACATAAGAGAGGGTGTGCTTGTCGGCACACCCTCTCTCATAAATACTATTGTCTATACTCTAAAAAAACTACTCTGCTCCAGGGCGCTGGATGTAAGCAATAACGTCGCCCTTCTGCACGTGAGCACCTTGGTTGGCATTGATTTCCACGATCTTGCCGCCCATTGCTGCGGGGAGTTCGTGGATCTGACCATAGTTGTTTTCGATGTAGCAGAAGAATTCGCCTTCCTTGTATTCCTTGCCGATGTAGGGCGCAATCGCCTTGACGCATTCGCCGTCACCACCAATCTGCCAGAGCACGGTACCTGCTTCGGGAGCTACAATCGCATCAGCCTTCGCGTGCTTGAACGCAGCTGCTTCTTCGGGTGTCATGCTACCCGCATTTGCCTTGTCCTTCGCAGCCTGGAGGTCAGCGAGGAAGCGCTTCTTGGCGGCACCGCTCATGTAGTCGCGATACTGTGTTTCGTGCATCGCAAATTCGAAGAGCTCTTCTTCATCTTCGCCGAGGGGCCAACCGTTGGCTTCCATTTCATCGCGGAAGCGGTCGAGGTCGTCGGGATAGAAAGTCTGGGGATCTTCAGTTGAGAATTCAAAGCCTTTCTCTTTGGCTAACGCGATAATTTCGGGATCCAATTCGCCGGGGAGCTTACCGCTCTTACCGAGAATCATACCCCAGATAGAGTTGTCCATCATCGAGTAACGGGGCTTGCCCATTGACTCTGTGAGGAGGTTCATGAGGGCAATGTTCTTCACGTATTGTGAGAAGGGTGTTACGAGGGGAGGATAACCTACGCGGGGCCATACGTATGCCACTTCGTCGAAGAGGCGCACGAGGAGGGCATCTTCAGAAAGAGCTTCTTCACCCTTCGCCACGCGGTTGTTGTTGATAGCCGCCATGACGCCAGTAAGGTCTGCCATCATAGAACCCATCATACCACCGGGAAGACCGCAACCGAGGAGGAGTGAACTCATCAACTTATTACCCGAGTTCATGAAGTAACCGAGGAAGTCGTCGATAAATTCCTGTGTCAACTTGCGCGCCTCCATGTAGGCTTCCATGTTGATTTCGGGAACATCAAAGCCAGCGTTCTTCAACATGCTCTGCACAGAGATAATGTCCGGATGCACCTTACCCCAAGAGAGGGGTTCGATAGCGGTGTCAATCACATCACAACCGTTGCGGCACACTTCAAGGATCGTTGCCATAGAGAGACCGGGACCAGAGTGACCGTGATACTGGATGATGACTTCGGGATGTTTCTCCTTAATCATCTTACAGAGTTGACCGAGCATCGCGGGCTGACCAATACCCGCCATATCCTTCAAGCAGATTTCGGGCGCGCCGGCTTCGATGAGTTGGTCGGCGATGTTAGAATAATACTCTGCTGTGTGGATGGGTGAGTTGGTGATACAGAGCGTAGCCTGGGGTGTCATACCTCCTTCAAGCGCGTACTTGATTGAGGGAATAATGTTGCGCACATCGTTCAAACCGCAGAAGATACGCGTAATGTCAACGCCCTGAGCGTGCTTCACGCGGTACATCAACTTACGAACATCGGCAGGCACGGGGAACATGCGGAGCGCGTTCAAACCGCGGTCGAGCATGTGAGTCTTAATACCAACTTCGTTAAAGGGTTTTGTGAAAGCACGAACGGCCTTATTGGGGTTTTCGCCGTAGAGAAGGTTTACCTGCTCAAAGGCTCCACCGTTAGTTTCTACTCGTGAGAAGCATCCCATCTTAATAATGACGGGAGCAATGCGTTCCAACTGATCCTTGCGGGGTTGGAATTTACCGCTTGACTGAAACATGTCGCGGTAAACAAGACTGAATTGTATTTTTCTTGCCATAATTCTAAGATAGTGGGGTTTGCCCACCTTGCAAAATTACGCTTTTTAAGGGAATTGAGCAAAAAGGGGGCACGAGATTTTGTAGAGGGGAGGGATTTCTAGATGCTCTAGACGGTCTAGATATTCTAGATGGGCTAGACTTTCTAGACTTTCTAGATGTTCTAGATGTTCTAGATAATATAGACTTTTTAGATTTTTTCTCCGAGGGCGCAGAGTCTGCTTTTGAGAGACTCGATTTCTTGGCGCAACTGGGTGTTTTCCTGGGTGAGTCTTTCTATTGTTTCTCGCTGGTTGGTGCGATACCCCAGGCGGGCGGCGGTCATGCGTTCGCGTATTCCACCTTCGGTCACAAATTCCTCCTCTTTCTTTTTCTGGTAGGTCAGCATCATCTTGTCTACCATCCTACAGAGGGTGATGCCGATGTTTGCCATTTCCTCATCCGTCCATTTCTCAAAGAAGGGTTCGTATGCCGTAATGCTATTGTTGTCCCGGCAGTAGTCCATCATCTGTTGAAAACGGGGATGGGAAGGAGTCCATTTCGCCAATTGATGCGTGGGGAGATAATCTTCAAAATCCTCCAAGAGTTCTTGAATGCTTGCTCGCGCCACATTCAGCAACTTCAGTTCCAACTCCATGGAAGTGACTCCATCGGCAGAACCTTCAATAATGTTTTGTTTGCCCGACCGCGCCGCCTGAACCATTTGGTCTACCGTTCTGTCACCATAGGAGGGGAGAAACCTTCGGGTAAAGGCATAGGTGAGTTGGTAGAGCACCACTGCCTTTTGATAGAACCACAGTTTCTTCCAATTCGTTTGCTTGCGCAAAACTTTTTCGATGGTGGCGGGGGAGGCGGGCATGGGGGAAGTTTTAGGGGGGAGGGGTTAATGGTTAGGGGGATTGTCTAGATGGTCTAGAGATTCTAGACTTTCTAGACTTTCTAGACTTTCTAGATTCTCTAGATTTTCTAGACTTTCTAGGAGGAGGGGCTATTTACTGCTTTTCTTAAAGGCGCGGATGCCGTAAATCGTGATAATCAAGAAGCAGATGAAGGGGAGAATGAATGAGACATTCACTGCGGGGTGGTTCATTACCACGCCCATGTCAATGATGAGACCCTGGAGGGGAGGCATAATCGCGCCACCCACAATTGCCATAACGAGGAAGGCCGCTCCGAGTGACGTGTCTTGAGACTCTACATTCTCCAGCGCTATTCCATAAATTGTGGGGAACATGAGCGACATAAATGCCGATATTCCTACGAGGCAGTAAAGTCCTGTCATGCCCACGAAGAGTATTGCTCCTGCTGTGCAAAGCATGGCGCCAATGCCGAAGATAGCGAGCAGACGGCGTGAGTTGACATACTTCATCAAGAAGGTAGAGATGAAGCGGCTGCAGAGGAACATTGCCATGGCAAAGATATTATAATTCTGTGCCGTAGCCTTGTTGATACCGAGGTTGTCGGCATACTGGATGATGAAGGTCCACACCATAATCTGCGCCGCTACGTAAAACATCTGCGCCACTACGCCCTCGCGATAAATGCCATTGTGCCACAGGCGGCGGAGTGATTGGAGCGCACTGTCTTGCTTAACATTTGCTGCCGTCTGAGGCATCTTCTTAAACGCAATAATGAGGAACATGATTACGACTACCACGCCGAGCGCCACGTAAGGGTCGCGAATTTCTGCAAGGTCGTGCAGGCGGATGTCTGCCTTTTCGGCTTCGCTGAGCGTGTGGAAGAAGGTTTCACCTGCCTCATTGCGTCGGTCGCTCCAGAGTTGTGGAAGCACGACGAGCGAAGCTACTGCCATGCCCGAGAGCGAACCCATGGGGTTGAACGCTTGTGCAAGGTTGAGGCGGCGGGTTGAGGTTTCCTTACTGCCAAGCGAGAGGATAAAGGGGTTTGCTGTAGTTTCAAGAAACGCCAATCCGAAGGTCAGAATGTAAAGTGAGAGGCAGAAGAACACGAAATTTTGCATCGCCGCCGCAGGGATGAAGAGGAAGGCGCCGATGGCATAAAGGCCGAGCCCGAGAAGAATACCGCTCTTGTAACTAAAGCGGCGGATGAAGAATGCTGCGGGCAACGCCATCGTAGCGTAGCCACCGTAGAAGGCGCATTGCACCCACGAAGCCTCAAAGGCTGAGAGTTCCATCACCGTTTGAAACGCCGCCACCATAGGATTGGTGATGTCGTTAGCGAAGCCCCAAAGGGCAAAGAGGGCGGTGATGAGAATGAAGGTGATGAGGTATTTTTTTTCTACGAGTTTGTTCATGGGAGGGGGATAGGAAAGGTTAGGGGTTAGGGGGGATGGTCTAGATCTTCTAGATATTCTAGAGAATCTAGATTTTCTAGAAACTTAATACAAATGGAAAATGCGCTCCATGAGTTGCCATTTTTCGGCAGAAGAGAGGCCTTCTTTTACAAGTTGGAATTCCGCCATATAGTCTTCCCACTCTGCCTGTCGGGGCAGGGTTGAGAGGCGTGCCATGGCGCTGTCCCACTCAAAGTCGAGGGGCGTTTCTACAATCATAAAGAGGCGCGTACCCAGGAGGTAGATTTCCATTTCAAGGATGCCCACTTCGCGGATTCCGTCAAGGACTTCTTTCCAAGCGTGTTCCTTGCTGTGGCGCTTGCGGTATTCGGCAATGAGTTCGGGATTGTCGCGCAGGTCCAGGGTTTGGCAGTAACGCTTTACGGGACCATGGTATTGCTGTACGGGATAACCGTTTTGGGGAGTGTTCATAGGAAAGGTTAAAGGTGAAGGGTTAAGGGTTAACGGGAGGGGCGGATTTGGGGGTGTTTTTCTGAGGTTAATATCCCCGTTTGGGGGCGAAAAATTTCCCTGAAAATGCCTTTTCGTAAACTGTTGAAAATCTGTGAGTCTAAAGGGGCAAAAATTATTAGTAACCTTTTTTAAATTACATTACTAATAGTTTTTCTTAGGTTACTAATAATTTTCGCTACAATAGATATAGTTTTTACAACGATGGAATTGGGGTTGTCAAAAGGGCACTAATCCTTGCGCGGTTCAAAGATGGCGGGCGTTACGCTGCTTCTCACCACTTCGCGCAGTGCGGCGAGGTCGGCAATTTCTCCTGCCGCCATGGCTTGCACAAGGATATTTCCCATTGCCGTAGCCTCTACGGGACCTGCCCATACGGGAATACCCAGGGCGTCGGCAGTGAGTTGGTTGAGGAGTGCGTTTTGCGAACCGCCTCCAATGATGTGCAGGCGCTTCAGCGGGTTGGGCATCAGTCCTTCTACACCGCTGATGGCTTCGCGATACTTCGCAGCCAACGACTGAAGCACGCAGCGGGTGGTTTCGGCCTTCGTTTGTGGCACGACTTGCCCCGACTCTTGGCAGTAACCGATAATCGCTGCCTCCATAGATGCGGGATTCATAAACGCGGCATCTGCCACGGGGATGATGCTCGAGATTTCTGCCTGCTCAGCCGCAGGGAGCAATTCGCCAAAGGTTTGCTTCTCGCCGCGCTCTTCCCACTCCGCCATAAGGCGTTGCAGAATCCACAAACCTGTGATGTTTTGCAAGAAGCGTATTCTGCCGCCCACGCCGCCTTCGTTGGTAAATTGCGCAAGGCGCGCTTCTTCGGTAAGGATAGGTTCGGGGAGTTCGAGTCCCAAGAGCGACCATGTCCCGGAACTGAGAAACGCCACAGCACCGTCGCCTTCAACGGCGGGAACTGCTGCAACTGCCGATGCTGTATCGTGAGAACCTACGGCAACTACCTTCACAGCGCCGAGACCCGTTTCTTCCGCCACTTCCTTGGTCAGCGTGCCGCGCACCGTGCCCGGCATAACGATTTTGCCAAAGATGCGCTCGGGCAGGTCAAGAATCTTGATGGTTTCCCAAGACCAATCGCGGCGCTTCGCATCGATGAGTTCTGAGGTGGTAGCGATGCAATATTCGTTGTTTGCCACTCCTGTGAGGAAGTAACTGAAGAGGTCGGGCATGAATAGGAGGTGTTCCGCCGCCTCTAACTGCGCGCTGCCCTTCAAACTGTAAAGTTGGGCGAGCGTATTGATTTCCATCACCTGAATACCGGTCGTGGCGTAATGGTCAGAGGGGTTGAGGATTTTTGTTACCTTCTCAGGCACACCGGCAGTTCGGGCGTCGCGATAGCAAACGGGATTTCCGAGCAGGTTGCCGTCGCGGTCGATGAGGCCGAAGTCTACGCCCCAGGTGTCTACCCCAATGCTTTCAACCTCATACCCTTTTGCCGCCGCCTTCTTAAGTCCGTCTTTCATGTCGGCAAAGAGTGCGGGGAAGTCCCAGTAAACGTGTTTCCCAAGGCGCACTTGGCGGTTGGGGAAGCGGTGTACTTCCTCCATAACGAGACGTCCGCCGTCGAGCCAACCGGCTATGACGCGTCCACTGCCACCGCCAAAGTCGGCGGCAAGATATACTTTATTCATAAGGGGAGGGGTTGAGGGGTTAAAATGATGAGGGGGTTAGACTTTATAGAAAATATAGACAATCTAAAGACTATAGACAATCTATATCTTCTAAAAAGACTAAACCATTTAATATAATTATTGCTTATTGCTGTAAGGGTGTCTTCTTACCAAGCACATAAACGTCGAGATCCTCAATTTCTTGAGGCGTAAGCACAGAGTAATCGCCGCCACTCTGAATGATGATGCGGCAAGCCATTTCAAAGAACATCGCACGCTCAAAGGCTTGGTCGAAGTCCTTACCACAAACTACCTGACCGTGGTTGGTGAGCAGGATAGAGTTATGTTCCTTCATCGCTTCTACTACCGCCTGTGCCAATTCGGGAGAACCGGGGCGGAGGTAGGGGATGACGGGAATTTCACGACCAACGTGGCAGGGCACTTCGGCAGTTACGTTGAAATTCTCGGGCTTCTTCTTCATGCAAGATACTGCCGTAGCATAGGGAGACTGGAAGTGAAGCACCACGTTTACATCGGGGCGTTCGCGCAATACTCCGAGGTGGAAACCGCTCTCCATTGAGGGCTTCACGCCGTTGAGCACTTCGCCCGTTGCTACTACGCACTGCGAAACTTTCTCCTTCTGAATTGTGGGAACCCACGAACCTGTGCCCGAAACAAGGGCTTCGTCGCCAATGCGCCAAGAGAGGTTGCCACTACTGCAGACAGTGAGGCCGGCATCACCCACACGGTGCGCCTGCTTAATAAATTCTTCGATATGAAGTGGGGTAATCATGTTTTGAGGTTATGAGGTTTTGAGATTATGAGGTTGTAAGGGGGGAAGGTCTTTAGGGACTTTAAGGTCTTTAGAGTCTTTAAGGTCATCAAACCGCATGGTCTTACAACCTCATAACCTTACCCCCTTATAACCTTAGGGTTAAAGCACTTTCTTATAAAGGTCAAGAATAATTTCCTTATTCACGTCGCGGGGATTACCAGGTGTGCAGACATCGGCAGCCGCTGCAGTTGCGAGGCGGTCAAGGTCTGTTTCCTTAATGCCAAGTTCTGTGAGGTGTTGAGGAATACCTACGCGAATTGCAAGTGCACGAACAGCGTCAACTGCTGCCTGAGCGGCTTCTTCCTTACTCATGCCGACACTGTAAACGTCCATCGCCTTGGCAATCTGTACATACTTGTCAACGGCAGCAGGCATGTTAAATTCCATAACTGTGGGAAGGAGCAACGCATTGGCTACGCCGTGAGGAATGTCGAAGATTGCACCCATGGGGTGTGCCATGCCGTGAACCACACCGAGACCTACGTTTGAGAATGCCATACCTGCGATGTACTGAGCCACTGCCATGCCGTTGCGCGCCTCTGCATTCTGCGGTTCATTCACTGCAGTTTCAAGGTAACGCGCAATCATTTCGATGGCCTTGAGTTCAAACATGTCGCTCATTTCCCATGCGCCCTTGGTAATCAAACCTTCGATGGCGTGAGTGAGAGCGTCCATACCTGTAGCGGCAGTTAAACTCTTGGGAAGGGTATACATGAGTTCGGCATCCACAATCGCCATTACGGGAATGTCGTTGGGGTCAACGCACACCATTTTCTTTTCGTTGGCCTCGTCGGTAATTACGTAGTTGATGGTAACTTCTGCCGCAGTTCCCGCAGTTGTGGGCAACGCAATGATAGGCACTGACTTCTTCTTGGTATCTGCTACACCCTCCAAGGAAACTACGTCTGCAAATTCGGGGTTGTTGGTGATGATACCTACTGCCTTTGCTGTGTCCATCGAAGAACCGCCACCGAGGGCAATAATAAAGTCGGCGCCTGAGGCAGCAAATGCCGCTACGCCCGCCTTAACATTTGCAGTAGTGGGGTTGGGTTTGATGTCGCTGAATACTTCGTAGGGAATACCGGCATCTGCCAATACCTTCAGCACTTTGTCTGCCACGCCAAACTTAATCAAGTCTTTGTCGGTAGCAACAAATGCCTTCTTAAAACCGAGGCGTGCAATTTCCTTGGGAAGCACTTCGCGTGCACCGGGACCAAAATATGAAACTTCGTTGAGAATAAAGCGGTTAATCATAGGTTGAGGTTATTAGGGGTTAAGGTTATTAGGGGGGGAGGTTTTAAGGTTTTGAGGTTGTAAGGTCTTTAAGGTCTTTAGAGTCGTTAATCCGCAAGGTCTTAAAACCTCAAAACCTTACAACCTCACCCCCTCACATATTACTTATAGATAGGACCGTAAGTTTGGCACGCACGGTAGTCTGCGCCTTCCTTATCCATGCCGAATGCATTCCAAGAAGCGGGACGGAATATTGCGTCTTCAGGCACGTTGTGCATGCAAACGGGGATGCGGAGCATTGAGCAGAGCGTAATCAAGTCTGCACCGATATGGCCGTAGCTAATCGCACCGTGGTTAGCGCCCCAGTTGTTCATTACAGAATAAACATCCTTGAAGGGTGCCTTTGTTTCGTCCAAACGAGGAACGAACCAAGTTGTAGGCCAAGTGGGGTCTGTTCTCATATTCAGAACTTCGTGGATTTCAGGATCAACGTCGGCAGTCCAACCTTCTGCGATTTGGAGGACAGGACCGAGGCCCTTAATCAAGTTCAAACGAGACATGGTTATAGGCATACCGCCCTTAGAAAGGAAGTTAGATGAGAAACCACCACCGCGGAAGTAGTCGCGGTCAGCGGGCATCCAGTTTGTATTCTTGAGACAGCCTTCTACGTCTGCTTCTGTCATTTCCCAAGCGGGCTTCATGCAGGGTTCGCCTGCTGCATTTGTACTTGCACCTGTAGCGTCGAGCGTTGTAGCGCCAGAGTTAATCAAGTGAATCATACCGCCTGAAGCCAAACCTGTAAGTTCCTTGCCCGTAACGCGCTTCACGGCCTCGGGACTCCAATATGTGCGCACGTCAGAGAACATCTGTCCGCAGCCCGTGAGGAGTTTGCCGAAGAGCATTGCCACAGCGTTGCACGCATCGTTTTCAGTGGCTACAACGTATGCCTCGCGGATGCCGTTCCAGTCGAAAGTAGAGCACATGAGTGCTTCAGTGAAGTCGCCATTAGGTTTCCAGTCTGTCCACTGACGCTGTCCCTGGAAACCAGCAGCGATAGCGTTGTGACCGATTGCCTCTTCGAGGAATCCCATTTCGCGGAGTTTGGGATTGCCCTGCATCAAGTCGCGCACGATGAGGGTCATCTTAACCACAAATTCCCAGTCGGCATCCTTGCCAGCGCGGTCCTTTTGTTTTTCGGGGCGGTTCTTGTCCCAACCCTCATTCACCTTACAATATTTTTCTGTCCACGCCATAGCCTTGGCATACTCTTCGTGGTCGTAAATACCTTCATCCATGCGGCGAAGAATTTCCGTTTCGTCCACGCTTTCGTTGCGCATGCCCAAGTATTCTTGGAAGAAGTTTTGGTCTACGATACTGCCGGCGATACCCATACACTGACTACCTACAGAAAGGTAACTTTCACCGCGCATAGAGGCTACAGCAAGGGCAGCACGCGCCCAGCGAAGAATCTTTTCTGCTACGTCAGCGGGGATAGAGTTGTCGGTGATGTCTTGTACGTCATGACCGTAGATGCCAAACGCGGGAAGTCCCTTCTGTGCGTGACCCGCCAACACTGCTGCGAGATATACCGCACCGGGGCGTTCTGTGCCGTTGAAACCCCAAACTGCTTTGGGCCAATGGGGGTGCATGTCCATAGTTTCAGAACCGTAGCACCAGCAAGAGGTTACAGAAATAGTAGCGCCTACGCCTTCGCGTTCAAACTTAGCCTGACACGCAGCAGTTTCTGCTACGCGACCAATGGTACCGTCAGCAATAACACATTCAACGGGAGTGCCGTCGGCATGCTTTACGTTGGCAGAAATAAGTTCGGCAACGGCCTTTGCCAAATTCATTGTCTTTTCTTCAAGACTCTCACGTACACCGCCTTGGCGTCCGTCGATAGTGGGACGAATCCCGATTTTAGGATACTTGCTCATGAGTATAAATTTTTAAGTTAGTTGAAAGTCAAGTTGACCTTACAAAGTAACGCTTTTTTTCTGAGATACAACAAATTTTAAGGGAGAAAAATTGGTGCAACCGCCTCGGTTGCTGGGTGGAGGTGCATTTGGTCGTTTTGTTTTAAGTCAAAACCGCGTAGCGGGGAGGAGAATCTCAGACAGAACTTTTGAGAACTACTACATTATCTCCCAAAAAATATTGCGTTTCACATCTATTTCAGTCGCCCCCAATGTAACAATTTTTCGCACAATGCGCTCCGCTCCTTGCGTCTGCCCTAAAAAACGGGATTTGGATTTCGCTCAAAAATGTATTATCTTTGCATAGCAGAAAAGGAGGTATTATCCACACGGGTAATGCCTCCTTTTTATCTGTCTGATTGTCAATGAAATACAAACTACAGTTTGGTCCGATGATATGGGACTTCCTGAAAACTATTAGTAACCTTTTTCAAATTCTGTTACTAACTTTTCAAAAAAGGTTACTTGCAGATTTTTCTACAAGAGATTTGAGTGTTAATAATTCTTAAATGAAGTTAAAGTTTTTCGGTCTAAATTCTAATGACAAGAGTCAACGGCGGTGAAATTTTACACCTGAAATTTTAATTTTCACAAGCAAATACCAACTTGAGTGAAAATACGCCAACCATGCCCCATTATCTCCACGTTTCTAACGATTTCGGGGTGCAAAAATTAGGCAAATGCTTGAAAATCAGTGAGGGGTTTGTTTTTAATAAAGTGGGGCAAATAGGAGTTGGGGGAGGAGAGAGTTGTGTGCCCGCTTACCCAAAAACAAAGAGGCAACCCCATCGCGTTGGGATTGCCTCTCGGTATTTTAGTAAAGGAAACCGAAGAGCCAGAGGGGAATTTCGTTTCCGTGACCCACTTCGGTGTTGTAACGTGCGTAAATCATGCCGGGCGTTGTGCGGAGTCGCTTTGCGCGGTCGCATACGCAGATGTCTGTCGTACCATTGATTTGGTAGCAACCCGGACGGCGCTTCTTGCGCACCTGATGGTGGCGCCAGAGGGTATTGACGAAGAAGGTTTCCATGATGAGTTGGTCGTCCATGCTCGGCGAGTAAAGCGAATAGAGCATGTTGGTGTTGTGAATCATCACGGCAGCGGGCTTCTTTGCCTGCGTGTCGCCTTCGCGGTACACCATGTTGATGAGGCGCGCTTCCTCCAAGCACTTCAGGTAATTCATTACCGTAGCGCGACTTGTGCCAATCTCTTCTGCCAACTTACTAACATTGGGCGCTGAGTCTTCAGACACGGCCAAGAGGTAGAGCAACTTCTTGAGGCGTGAGAGGTACTTCAACTCGATTTGCTTGTTGAAGAGCACGTCTACCTCAATCATGTTGTTCATTGCCTTCAAAAGCGCTTCGGTAAAGTTGCGGTTTTCAAGGAAGAAGGGGAAGTAACCGTGGTGCAAGTATTCCTGGAAATACTGCCAGGGGCGCACCTTGGGAAGAATAGTCTTGAGAATTTGCTCGTGATTGTTGAGCAAGTCATCAATAGAGTAGGGGCGGAAGTCGTTGCCCGTCTGCAAATTGATGTATTCACGGAACGAGAATCCGTGGAGCACGTAAGTGCGTGCAGTTCTTGAAAGTTCGTCCTCGCCGTCGCAGTCGGGCACAGAAGTAGTGGTATAGACAATGCGTAAGCGGGGGTATTTGTTGTAACACTCCATGACCTGCTCGCGCCAATTATTGAGCTTGAACGCTTGGTCAAGGAGCAACACCATACCTCCCTGCAACACGAATTTTCCAGCAAAGTCTACGATACCGCAACCCTGGAAATAGAAACTGTTACAGTTGATGTAGAGGCAGTTGCGCATTCTGACATCATAAAACTCCTTGGCGTACTGAAGAAGGAATGAGGTACGCCCCACACCGCGAGGACCGCGGATGCCAATCAGACGATACGTCCAATCAATTGAGTCCATCAAGGCACGACGAACGGGAAGGTTTGTGTGCTCAATCAGGTAAGCATGGGTTTGAAAGAAGGTTTCCATAAATTAGTGAGTGCATTTTCTCTGCAAATTTACGTTAAAAATTCAAATTTGCTATATAAAAGTGTCAAAAAATAAAGATTTTTTTTTTTTTGTAAAAAGCAGAAAAGCAGCACGTTTAGGGCTGCGCGACGCCCCGAAGACGGAGTGTCGCCATGCTTCCCCGGTTTTTTATGCCTAAAATAGGGGGCAAAAAAACGGGGATTCCAAATTCCTCTTTCTCCAATAACTCCGCAGGGTATTCGTGTGAATTTGTGAAAATTAGTGGCTAAAGAAAATAGATTTATTTGTGGCACACAGAAGTATTATAATTCGTTGCGGATAATAACAATACTATTTCTAAAAATTAGGCAGTAATATAGCAGTTGACCCAAATATAGTTTTAAAAAAAACTTACGACAGAGGATTTAACCATCCGAAATGCCCCCGTAGGAGGGCACACTTGCCTAACCGCGGGTGAGCAGGGCGAACCTGCGGTGGTACTATACGAACGAATAAATCTATCGGTCCCCGTAGGAGGACCCACAGCACCTG
>JAZQVD010000013.1:0-24858 GCA_045631665.1 Alloprevotella sp. | reverse complement strand
CCGATAGATTTATTCGTTCGTATAGTACCACCGCAGGTTCGCCCTGCTCACCCGCGGTTAGGCAAGTGTGCCCTCCTACGGGGGCATTTCGGATGGTTAAATCCTCTGTCGTAAGTTTTTTAAAACTATATTTGGGTCAACCAAAGGTCACGCAAGTAACTGCTATATTACTGCCATAATTTAAATATGGTAAGAGAAAAAAGATAGCAGGTATAAACACAAAAAAAGTGAACCTCTTATTAGAAGTTCACTTTGCCTTTAGATTATTGCTTGTACTAAGGAAATTCTGTTTAGATGTTATCCTTTTCGATATCCTTGAAGTACTTATATGTGCTCACCTTGATTTCTTCACAAGCAGCTTCGTCACAAACGATGATGCCGTGGGGGTGCTGCTGAAGTGCAGAGATTGTCCAAGCCTGACAAACGGGACCTTCAACTGCTGCCTGAAGCGCGCGAGCCTTGTTGTGACCGTTACAGAGGATAAGAACTTCCTTTGCAGCCATAACTGTACCTACGCCTACTGTGAGGGCTGTAGAGGGAACGGCATTCACGTCGCCACCGAAGAAACGGCTGTTAGCAATCTTTGTGTCAGTAGTCAAAGTCTTGATACGAGTGCGGCTTGTAAGGCTTGAGAAGGGTTCGTTAAACGCAACGTGACCATCAGGACCAATACCACCCATGAAGAGGTCGATACCACCTGCAGCTTCGATAGCTGCTTCGTAAGCAGCGCATTCTGCTTCAAGGTCAGCAGCATTACCATCGAGGATGTGCACGTTTTCCTTCTTGATGTTGATGTGGCTGAAGAAGTTGTTCCACATGAAAGAGTGGTAACTTTCGGGGTGTTCTTCAGGAAGACCAACATATTCGTCCATGTTGAAAGTCACAACATTTTCGAAAGATACCTTACCCTGCTTGTAAAGTTCAATCAAAGCCTTGTACATACCAAGGGGACTTGAACCTGTGGGGCAACCAAGTTTGAAGGGCTTTTCAGGAGTGGGGTTTGCAGCATTGATGCGACTTGCTACATAATTTGCAGCCCAGTTAGAAATCGACTGATAGTCGGGGGTGATAATTACACGCATAACTAAATTATTTAAATGGTTAAGAATGTTCGGGAAAAGGAAATAGGGCAATTTGAGCACCATTTTTGTGACTCTAAACCACACCACCGACAAAGTTAAATAATCTTTATGGGTTACCAAAATAATTTGGAATTAAAAAACATTTGCATCATCTGAAACCCTAAACTTTTTCAAACAAAGTTTCAATGCGTATCACGTAACAAAAATAAATTCGTAAATTTGCATAATCTATATACGCTATCCAACCATTAAATCCTTGACCTCGTTAGATTTTCTATTTCTTCCAATATGCCAAAAGTTTTCTTCAAAGAAACAGACTTGATGTGCGACCTTGTCTCACAAGAATATCGGTTGTTGCAACTGATGAGTCGTTTTGGTATCCCTACGGGGTTTGAGGAAAAGACTGTTGACGAGGTGTGCCGACAGCATGGGGTGGACACCACAACCTTCCTCGCGCTTGCAAATTTCGTGAAGGAACCTGACACGGCTGCTTATTTTGCCGATAAGGTGAATGTGGCATCACTCGTGGCGTATTTGGAAAATGCGCACGCCTATTACTTGCGCTTCCAATTGCCACAGATTCGCACTAAGTTGCTGACCGCCATTGATTGTGCGGCAAAGGGTGAAGTGGCGTTGATGCTCTTGCGCTTCTTTGACGAATACACGAAGGAAGTAAAGAAGCACATGGACTTTGAGAGCAAAAAGATTTTTGCCTATGTCAAAGGCCTTTTGAATGGTCAAGCTCCTAACGACCAACTCATTACCTCATTCTCCGACAATCATGTGGGGATGCAGACGAAATTGCAGGAACTTAAGAATATCATTCTCAAATACTATGCTCCCACCGAGGAGGTTCATTTGCTCAATGCCGCCCTTTTCGACATCTTTATTTGTGAGGAGGATATGGCATCCCATTGCGGTGTAGAAAATCACTTGTTCGTGCCTGCCGTACGATTATTGGAGCAACGCCTACGCACAACTCCTACCGCACAGAAAAGAGAGGTGGTTGAAGAACCTCAAGAGCAACTTTCAAACAGAGAGACGGAAATCATCGCCTGCCTTGTCACCGGAATGACCAACAAGCAGATTGCTGATAAATTAAGTATCTCCATTAACACCGTCTTGACGCACCGTAAAAATATCTCCAAGAAGTTGGATATCCGCTCTGTGGCTGGACTCACCATATATGCCATTGCTCACGACATTGTAAAACTTGATGACATTAGGCAGTTTGGGAAATAAATATTCAAGTCATCCCACCTACACTAAACATGTAAGTGTTACGCCCTCAAATAGATATGACAAATTCTAAATACGCATTTGACGACATAGGCATCACCATTGAGTGCTCAACATTTGAAGCAAACAATGGCATCAACGAACACCACTTAATCCTCCATGTAGCGCCACGCAACGAAATGTTTGTGGGGCAATATCAGCGCATCTGTGAGGGGGAGAAGCGCTTGCTTGGTTTGTCTGCATTTAAGGCGTCAAAGGTCATCATGCGCCGTTATTTCCTTTCTGACTCCTCCAACCAGGTGCCACTTATGAAGGAACATGACGATGTGTGTGCTTACTCTTACATTCAGCAACCGCCGTTAGATGGTTCCAAAATCTCTCTCTGGGTCTATCTGATTGACGAAGTTGATGTGACAAGCAACAATGGCACGACCATCGTTTCTCACAACGGTTACAAACATCTTTGGCGTATGGGGATGCATCATGGCGAGGGAGATTCAGCTTCGCAAACGAAGTATCTGCTTGAGCACTATGAAGCCGACCTTGCAAGCCACCACGCTACTCTTGCCGATAATTGCATCCGCACATGGTTTTTTGTAAGGGATGTGGATACCCAATATAAGGGAATGGTGAATGCGCGCAAAGAGAATTTCACCGCACAGGGATTGACGGAAAAGACGCACTATATTGCATCTACAGGCATTCAGGGATTACCCGCTAATCAGCGCGCCATCATCCAACTCGGTGCTTATGCGCTGACGGGATTCGAACCCTCGCAGATGTATTACCTCTATGCGCCTACCCACTTGAATCCCACTTATGAATATGGCGTGACCTTTGAGCGCGGTACGGTAGTCGAATTTGGCGACCGTGCACACGCTTATATAAGTGGCACGGCAAGCATTAACAACAAAGGCGAAGTGGTACATGTGGGCGACATTGAGGCGCAAACTTACCGCATGATGGAGAATGTAAAAGTCTTGCTTGAAGAAGGTAAATTCAAGGAGGATGACATCGCACAAATCATCGTCTACCTCCGCGACCTTTGCGATTACGATTGCGTCAAAAGCATTATCAGCAAACACTACCCCACCATTCCTCAAATCTACACCCTTGCCCCCGTGTGTCGCCCCGAGTGGCTTATTGAGATGGAATGTATTGCGATAAAAGAACAACACAAGTCGGAGTACAGAGCGTTTTAAGAAAAATTTAGGCAACGATATAGCAGTTGACCCAAGCGTGCTATAGACGCTGAAGGCGTCTCCGCTCAGTAACCGCGGGTGCGAGCAAAGCGAGTACCCACGGTTGGTACATCCCAATGAACGCACTCTGAACCAACGGTCGCTGACCGAAGGGAGGCAAGGAGTGCCCCATTACCCTACATATCCTGCCCCTCGGGCACCCCTCCAGGGTGCGATTCTCGCGTGTTCAGTACCAGGGGTACGCGCCAAGGCGCACGCCCCGGTTATTGAGCGGTGACGCCTTCAGCGTCATTTAAAGTACAAGATTCTAAATTTGGGTCAACTCCTATATCATTGCTTTAATTTAAGAGTAGACAATTTGCGCCGACTTTATGGGTAGATTATATTGACAAAAATGCAAGAAATATTCACTTTGCCGAGAAAAATGTAAGTGAAAATCTTTAATTTTAGCATTTTTATTATAACTTTGCGAGCGCACAATGATAAATTGTCATGCAGACTTAGACTTTTTGAACACAAAAACATAAACTTAACCCTAAACTATGACATTTGATATTGACTTTATACGCCGCCATTATGCGACTTTTTCGCAACGTGTGGCCGAAATTCGTAACCGTAAGGGAGGCGCCTTAACACTTTCAGAAAAGATTCTTTTTGCCCACCTTTACACTCCCACTTCTTCTATTGACACCACTTATGCCAACTTCCGCCCCGACCGCGTAGCGATGCAAGATGCTACGGCACAAATGGCGCTTCTCCAGTTTATGAACGCAGGGATGGACAAGGCAGCAGTGCCAGCCACCATCCATTGCGACCATCTTATTTGTGCGCACGAAGGCAGCAAGATTGACTTGCCTTGTGCGATGCGTGAGAATGCCGAGGTATACGATTTTTTGCAAGGTGCTGCGGCACGCTACGGCATGGGATTCTGGAAACCCGGTGCAGGCATCATTCACCAAGTGGTGTTGGAGAATTACGCTTTCCCCGGCGGTATGATGGTCGGAACAGACTCTCACACCCCTAATGCCGGCGGTTTAGGCATGATTGCGATTGGTGTGGGCGGTGCAGATGCCGTAGATGTATTGACCGGTATGGAATGGGAATTGCGCATCCCCAAGCGCATCGGTGTTCACCTCAAGGGTTCGCTCAATGCGTGGGCTGCACCCAAGGATGTGATTCTCAAACTCGCTGGCATTCTCACCGTTAAGGGTGGCACAAATGCTATTATCGAGTACTTTGGCGAAGGAACAAAGACGCTTTCATGCACGGGCAAGGCAACTATCTGTAACATGGGCGCTGAAGTAGGCGCAACAACAAGCGTGTTCCCCTACGACGAACGCATGGCGGCGTATCTCAAGGCAACTGGTCGTCAGGAGGTTGCGGAATTGGCAAATGCTGTGGCTTCAGACCTCCAGGCAGATGCTGAAGTCATGGAAAACCCCGAGAAATATTTTGATACGGTTATCGAAATCAACCTTTCAGAACTCACTCCTTATATAAATGGTCCCTTCACTCCCGATGCGGCAACTCCCGTAAGTGAGATGAAGGAATATGTGAAGGCAAACGATTACCCCGAGGCGGTAGAAGTGGCATTGATTGGTTCATGCACCAACTCGTCATACGAAGACCTCATGCGTGCGGCATCTGTGGCAAAGCAAGCTCTTGATGCGGGATTGAAGCCCAAAGCACAGCTCATCATCAACCCCGGTTCGGAACTTATTCGCGAAACGGCAGAGCGCGATGGTTTGCTCCCCACCCTGCGTGAAGCGGGTGCCATTGAAATGACAAACGCATGCGGTCCATGTATCGGTCAGTGGAAGCGCAAGACTGACGATCCCACAAAGCGCAACTCAATTGTAACGACCTTCAACCGAAACTTTGCGAAGCGTGCAGATGGAAACCCCAATACGCATGCCTTCATCGTGTCTCCCGAAATGGCGGTAGCACTCACTTTCTCTGGCAAGTTGACCTTCAACCCGCTAACTGATAGTATCGGTGATTTCACCTTCTCACAACCCGCAGGTGAAGAGTTGCCCACAAAGGGATTCGCTACATGCGACAACGGTTACCTCGCTCCTCAAGACGGTATGCCCGAACCTTACATCAATCCCGAAAGTAAGCGCCTCCAACGCTTGGAACGCTTCAAGGCGTGGGACGGTAAGGACTTTACAAACCTTCCCCTTTTGATTAAGACAAAGGACAAGTGCACCACTGACCATATCTCTATGGCAGGTCCCTGGCTTCGCTTCCGCGGTCACCTTGAAAACATTTCTGAAAACTGCCTCATGGGTGCTGTAAATGCCTTTACGGGGGAAACAAATGCCGTAAAGAATCAAGTAAACGGCGAAACAACTACCGTGCATAAGGCGGCACTTGAATATAGAAACAACGGCGGTTCAATCGTCGTGGCTGAAGACAATTACGGAGAAGGCAGTAGCCGTGAACATGCCGCTATGGAGCCCCGTTTTCTCGGCATCCGTGCCATCGTAGCGAAGAGTTTTGCCCGTATTCATGAGACAAACTTGAAGAAGCAGGGTGTGCTTGCTCTTACTTTCAAGACCGCCAGCGACTACGATAAGATTCTTCAAGACGACCGCTTGAGCATCAATGTTTCTCAACTCCAACCCGGTAACACTTTGACGCTCCTCCTCGCTCACGCCGACGGTACTACCGAAAGCATCGAGGTGACACACACCTACAACGACCAGCAAATCGCATGGTTTAAGGCGGGTGCTGCGTTGAATATTAAAAGATAATTAAGGAGTAGACAAGGTACAAGTAGACGAGATTTATGCAAACTATTACCATACCCTATATCGTTGGCGACGGCGTTGGCGCAGAAATTACTCCCGCAATGCTACAAGTTGTTAACGCAGCTGTTGAAAAATGCTACAACGGCACCAAGAAAATCAATTGGACAGAGGTACTCGCAGGTGAGAAGGCTTACAATGCTGTAGGCACTTACCTCCCCGACGAAACCCTCGAAGCATTTAAGTCACACAAAATAGGCATCAAGGGTCCGCTCACCACCCCAGTTGGTGGTGGTATGCGCTCGCTGAATGTAGCTTTGCGCCAAACGCTCGACCTCTATGTTTGCCAGCGCCCCGTGAGATGGTTCAAGGGTGTTGACTCTCCCGTTAAGCACCCAGAAAGTGTGAATATGGTGGTCTTCCGCGAAAACACCGAAGACATCTACGCAGGCATTGAGTGGGCAGCAGGCACTCCAGAGGCACAGAAGGTCTACAACTTCCTCCATAAGGAGATGGGTGTCAGCAAGGTACGCTTCCCCGAGACTTCTGCCTTTGGTGTCAAGCCCGTTTCTCAAGAAGGCACAGAGCGACTCGTGCGTGCTGCCTGCCTCTATGCGCTTGAAAACAACCTCCCCACCGTGACCTTGGTGCATAAGGGTAACATTATGAAGTTCACAGAAGGGGGATTCAAGAAATGGGGTTATGAACTTGCAGAGCGCGAATTTGCAGAAGAGTTGAAGAGCGGAAAACTCAAAATCAACGATTGTATCGCCGACGCATTCCTCCAAAATGCACTGCTCAAGCCCGAGGCTTACAGCGTTATAGCGACGCTCAACCTCAATGGCGACTATGTGAGCGACATGCTTGCGGCACAGGTGGGCGGCATTGGTATTGCTCCCGGTGCAAACATCAATTACCTTACCAACACCGCCATCTTTGAAGCCACTCACGGCACTGCGCCCGACATTGCCGGACAAAACATTGCCAACCCCTGCTCCATCATTCTTTCAGCCGTGATGATGCTCGAATTCTTGGGATGGAAGGATGCCGCCGAATGCATCAACAAGGCGCTTGAAACCTCATTTGAAAGCGGTTACGCCACCAACGACTTGGCACGCTTCATGGATAATGGCAAACCCTTGGGCACTAAGGAATTTGCTGACAAGCTTGTGGAACTCATCCAAGCCTAAACGCCCCGCACTACATTCAACAACTAAACGATGACACACACTATGAAAAAGAAAGAATATATCGTCTATAAGCTCTCTGATGAGATGAAGAGCTGCATCCGCATTGATGCCGACCTTTTTAAGAAATTAGATGTGAAGAGAGGCTTGCGCAACGAAGACGGCACCGGCGTATTGGTGGGACTCACCAACATCGGTAATGTCGTAGGTTATGAGCGCACGACAGAAGGCCTTAAGCCCATTGACGGACAACTTTACTATCGTGGTTATGAGATTCAAGACCTCGCCCACGGCATCATGAAGGAAAAGCGCTTCGGATTTGAAGAAATTGCCTACCTCCTACTTTCTGGTAAGTTGCCCGATCCCGAAGAACTTCAGGATTTCCGTGCACTTCTCATCGACAATATGCCGTTGGAGCAAAAGACCATCCTCCACATCATTGAGCTCGAGGGCAACAACATCATGAACATTCTTTCGCGAAGCGTGTTAGAATTATACACCTTCGACACGACGCCCGACGATACCTCTCGCGACAACCTTATGCGCCAAAGTGTGGAACTCGTTTCTAAATTCCCCACCATCATTGCGTATGCTTACAACATGCTGCGCCACAAGTCATTAGGTCGTTCGCTTCACATCCGTCATGCGCAGGCAAACTACTCTATTGCCGAAAACTTCCTCTACATGCTCAAGGGTAAAGGTTTTACAAACCTTGAAGCGCGCACCCTCGACCTCTTGCTCATCCTCCATGCCGAACACGGCGGTGGTAACAACTCTACCTTCACCGTGCGCGTCACCTCTTCTACTGGAACTGACACCTACTCTTCTATCGCCGCAGGTATCGGCTCGCTCAAGGGGCCCAAGCACGGGGGTGCAAACATCAAGGTGACCGACATGGTAGAACACTTGAAGAAGAACATCTGCAACTGGGAAGACGAAAACGAAATCAAGCGCTACCTCACGCGCATCCTTCGCAAGGAGGTTTACGACAAGGCCGGACTCATTTACGGTATCGGTCATGCTGTTTATACCCTCTCCGACCCCCGCGCACTCTTGCTTAAAGAAATGGCACGCGAATTGGCACGCGAGAAGGGACGCGACCGTGAATTTGCCTTCCTCGAACGCCTTGAACGCCTCTCTATCGAGACCTTCTATGAAGTGCGTGGCGACAAGAAGAAACTCTGTGCAAACATCGACCTCTATTCAGGTTTCGTGTACGATATGATTGGCATCCCTCAAGAAATCTACACGCCCCTCTTCGCCATGGCGCGTATCGTAGGTTGGTGTGCACACCGCAACGAAGAACTCAACTTTGAGGGCAAGCGCATCATCCGTCCTGCATACCGTTGTGTTGTTGACGAGATGGAATATGTGCCTCTTGAAGAAAGATAAACAAACAGAATAACTATAGGTGGGAGGTTCTACATTAGGACTTCTCACCTTAAATGCTCTTATAAAAATGCAACATCAAGAAATACTTCAACGCATGGGATTTACGCAACTCACGACCATGCAATTAAATATGTACGACGAAGTTGCAACAGGAAAAGACATCGTACTTTTCTCCCCCACGGGTAGTGGTAAGACTATGGCGTTTCTGCTCCCATTAGTGGCGAAGTTAGAAGCCGCGAAGCAGGGCGACAACCTCCAAATCATAACCATTGTGCCCTCACGCGAATTGGCGCAACAAACGGATGAAGTCTTCAAGCGCATGAAAACGCCCTACCGTTCACTCGCACTTCACGGCGGACGCCCTACGATGGAGGAACACCGCAAGCTCAATGCCCTCAAACCGCACATCGTTTTCACCACACCAGGCAGACTCAATGACCACCTGACGAAGGAAAATATCATCGGCGGACTCGTCACAACCCTTGTGATTGATGAATTTGATAAGTGCCTCGAACTCGGTTTTCAAGCCGAAATGGAGGCCATCATGAAGCAACTCAAGTTTATCAAGCAGGTCGTTTACACCTCCGCCACGAAGCTTAATGAAGAGGGGCAAGAAGCCTCTGTGCTCTTCCATCGTTGGCAGAGCGCACGCGTCATCAACTACCTCACGCCCAGTGATGAAGCGCCGCAAAACACCGTTACTTGGAGTATAACGCCCTCGCCAGAACGCGACAAACTCAACACCCTCGCTCAATTGCTCACCCACATCAACGGCATCCCCTCCATCGTCTTTGTGGCGCATCGTGAGAGTGCTGAGCGCATCAGCAACTTCCTCCACACCCACAAATTCAGCGTGTCGTGTTACCACGGCGGCATGCAACAGGAGAACCGTGAGCGCTCACTCTACAAGTTCCGCGCCGGCAGCACCAACATCCTCGTTTCTACCGACCTCGCCTCACGCGGGCTCGATATACCCGAAGTGGGAGCAGTCATTCATTACCACCTCCCTGCCGACGAAGAAACCCTCACCCACCGCTCTGGGCGCACCGCACGATGGACGGCAAGCGGGGAAATCCACCTCATCCTCGGTCCCGAAGAAACCCTTCCGCCCTACTATCCAGTGGCTGACCACCTTGATGTCAGCGCGCTCACCATTAAGCCCATCCCTTCAGAGTGGACCTCACTCTACATCGGGCGCGGCAAGCGCGATAAGCTCTCGAAGATGGACATCGTAGGCTTCCTCTGCAAGAAAGGCGGGTGTCAGGGCACAGAAATCGGACGCATCGACATCGCCCCCAACTATGCCTATGCCGCCATAAAGCGCACCATCGTAAAGCGCGTATTACAGCAAATATCAGGTGAGAAAATCAAGGGCATGAAAACACTCATTGAGGAAATGAGAAAATAAATGATTACACCCAACATCATAGAGCAGGCAATGTCCTGCTCTTTTTTATGTGATATGCGTTGTTTGAAAGTGTATCACGATATCCCTTAATGGTGTCAATTTTGGATATGATAAACCTTTCTGCTTTAACAGCTTGTAGTAAGGAAGTTGCACCGATAGTGTAAGGGTTTGTTACATCATTACCATCTACATATCCCCCTCCATATTTTCTTTCTCTTCTGGGACTTAGCAAGTTACTAATAGTTTGAATTATCTGCCGATTATTTCAAATTAAATCCGAGATACTAAGTTACTCTTTATTTGGCGGAAAGAGTGAAGAGAAAATGGGTTAAGAGAGAAGCGGAAGGATGGGTGGCATGAGAAGGCGGAAGCATTCAAATTACCCTTTGGTAAGAATATTTACGGTGTTTTTTCGTAAAAATGGTTAAATGTAATATGTAGGTCTTGCGTAATCCATCTGATTTTAGTATTTTTGCACAAAATTAGACTATGAGAAAAAGAACATCCCTCATATTGCTTTGCGCACTACTGCTTTTGACCTCTTGCAACAACTACAATCAGTTGTTGAAGACCTCGGACTATGGCTACAAGTATGAGGCGGCGAAGGAGTATTTTGCCGACGGGCAGTATAACAGAGCATCCCAGTTGTTGCAAACGATGATTACGACCATGAAGGGTGCAGAGAATGGGCAAGAGGCGCTCTATCTGTTTGGGCTCTGCAACTACTATTCTGGTAACTATGAGACGGCGACTTCCATCTTCCGCAAGTATTATCAGACTTACACGAAGGGGATTTACACGGAGGATGCGCACTTCCACGCGGCCCTTGCGCTGATGAAGGATGCTCCGGAGGCGCGACTCGACCAAACGCCTACTTATGAGGCGGTGACGGAGTTTCAGAACTTCATTGAGCTTTACCCCTACAGCACGAAGCGCGAGCAGGCTATGGCATACATCTTTGAGCTCCAAGACCTGCTGGTGGAAAAGGAATACCTCTCAGCAAAGCTTTATTACGACCTCGGCGATTACTTCGGCAATTGTAGCAACGACGGAGGCAGTAACTACCAGGCTTGCGTGATCACGGCTGAAAATGCCATACGCGACTTCCCCTACACCAAGCTGCGCGAGGACTTTGCCATCCTCATTCTCAAAGCGAAGTTTGAACTCGCCGCACGAAGCGTGGAGGAAAAGAAGGTGGAGCGCTACCACAACGCCATTGACGAATACTACGGATTCACCAACGAATACCCCGAATCAAAGTATATGAAGGAGGCGGAGCAGCTCTTTAAGAAGGCTTCGAAATACACCACTACGGAAGAATAAAACAAACAACACAAATACATCCATAACCGTCAATCGTAAACCGTAAATATGGACTACAAGAAATCAAAGGCGCCCACAAACACTGTGACGCACAACCTCATGGACTTCTGTCAAGGCACAGACAATGTGTATGAAAGCATTGCTATCATGGCAAAGCGCTCTAACCAAATTGCAGTAAAGATGAAGGAAGACTTGAACAAGAAACTCAAGGAATTCGCATCTGGCAACGACGGCCTTGAAGAAACTTTCGAAAACCTCGAACAAATCGAAATCAGCCGCTACTACGAAAAGCTCCCCAAGCCCACACTCATCGCGGCAGACGAATTCCTTAACAAGCGCATCTATCATCGCAACCCTGCAAAGGATAAGGAAAACCTTGACGACTAAACATTAATTGATTCATATAGCGAGTGACAAGTGGTCCGTGTTCGGTCGCTACTTGTTGCTCGTTTTGGCTTTATTTTAATCGTTTACTTTTTTTAGAAAAACAAGTTGACAAGGTATAACAGGCTTTAGTAAACGAGATAGTTTGTGAGCCAAACGCTTCATGTACCCGCACGGCTAAAGCCAAAGGAGAAAGGGTGCGACTTGCGAAGCTGAAAGTCCCTTCGGTTCTCCTTTCTCCTTTCTCCTTTCTCCTTTCCCCTTTCTCCTTTCCCCTTATGTGGCAACGCATTCAAACCCTCTACCTGCTGCTCACCCTCTGCATTCAGTGGGGCAGCTTATTTATACCCCTCGGTAGCTATACAGACGGCGACCGCGCGGGGCAAAGTTTCTATCTCCTGGGCGACATCGCAACAAGCGAGAGCATCATCCTTGCGGTGATTGTAACCCTCCTTGCAGGGTGGGCAATCGTGACATTTAAGAACCGCAAAAAGCAGATGCAACTCTGCGGATTCCTCACCATCTTCACCATCCTTGCGCCCATCACTACCATTGCAAGCACTTGGATTTTCGCCCTTGAGCAACCCTCAATGCCCGAATTCCATTACGCATACCTCATCTTCCCCATTGCCGTCATCGCCTTCCCCATCTTGGCAAAGAAAGCCATCCGCAAGGACGATGAATTGGTGCGCTCATCCAACAGATTGCGCTAATCCCCTGGGGCAAGACACACGCTATTTTTCACCCTATATCTAAAACAACACCATGTCACTCAATAAAGTAATGCTTATCGGCAATGTCGGTAAAGAGCCCGAAGTAAGATATGTGGATGGCGGCATGGCAACAGCCACTTTAAGCCTCGCAACCACTACACGCGGCTACACCCTACCCAACGGCACACAAGTGCCCGAACGCACGGAATGGCACCGCATCCTGCTATGGCGCAAACTTGCCGAAGTGGTAGAGAAATATGTGCATACAGGCGACAAACTCTACATCGAAGGAGAATTGCGCACACGCTCATACACCGACAAGCAAGGACGCACCCACCACATCACAGAAGTGTGGGCAAACAATATGGAAATGCTCTCGGCAAAGCCACAAGCGGCACAACAAACCGAGCAGACAGCACCCGCGGCACCCGAAAAATGCCCCTTCTAATGCACGCTCCACAATTGACAACAACGACCTTTGAGGTGGGAGGCGTAGAAGTGCACATGCTCAACACCAGCACCCTCACCCCTCAAGACTTTGAGGCAGCACTACCCCCCTCCACCCTTCAGCACGCTACAACGGCATTCAAGAGCAAGAAGCGGCAGACCGAATGGCTCGGCGTGCGCCTGTTGCTACGCCACCTAATGGGGGCAGAGGTCAGCATAGGGTATGAACCCTCGGGAGCACCCTTTCTCAAGGGAAGCGACAAGCAAATAAGCATCAGCCATAGCGGCGACATCGTGGCCCTCGTGATAAGCAACAAGCGCGTGGGCATGGATGTGCAAGGCGTGAGCGACAAGCCCCTGCGCCTTAAAGACCACTTCCTCGCGGATGAAGAGCAAAGCCTCTTCTCGCCCACCCTTACAGCCCTTGATGCGGTAAAGCTTTGGTGTGCCAAAGAAGCCGTTTACAAATACCTCTCCATACCCGAAACACCCCTGATTGGCGGCATTTGCCTCGCACAAGAAGACGGGCAGGTGGTGGAGACCAACCACGGATTGCGCATCCACTTTCACACTCTGGGCGACGCCGTCTTTGCCGTGGCTTGCAAGCATTAATAGATTTCTCATTTACCCCTAACGAACATTCTCACAATGCTCATTAACCTTATCAACGCAACAATAAATATTGAGGAGCGCGAGATTCTGAAAAATGTGAATTTCTCCGTTTCGGAAAATGACTTTATATACATCGTCGGAAAAGTGGGTTCCGGTAAGAGTTCGCTTCTGAAGGCGCTCTACGGCGAATTACCCATCAAGGGCGACACGACAGAGATTCTCTACTACGACCTCTCGAAGATGAAGCAACACCAGTTGCCCGAGTTGCGCAGAGAGTTAGGCATCGTGTTCCAAGACTTCCAATTGCTCTCCGACTATACAGTCCGCGAAAACCTCGACTTCGTGCTTCGCGTGACAGATTGGGAGAAGGAAGACCGCGCACCCCGCATTGCCGAAGTGCTCAACCAAGTGGGCATTGCCGACAAAGCCAACAATTATCCCCACGAACTCTCGGGCGGTGAGCAACAACGCGTGGCTATTGCACGAGCATTGCTGAACTCTCCGAAAATAATCCTTGCCGACGAACCAACAGGAAACCTTGACAAGGAAACGAGCGACAACATCATGAACATCCTCCAGCACATTCGGCAGCAAGGCACGGCAGTAGTGATGATTACGCACAACCTCAACCTCATTACAGAATATCCCGGCACTACCACCTACAAGTGTGAAGACGGAAACATTCTGCCCCTTAACATGCAACAACCTACAACAGACGACGGACAAATCACCGTCGACTGCTAAAAACATAAACAACTAAATAACTTAAGAATATGAAAGTACTTAAATTTGGCGGTACATCAGTGGGCACACCTTCACGCATGAAGGACGTGTCAAAGCTCATTACTGAAGATAAGCAGCAGAAGATTGTTGTCCTTTCAGCAATGTCAGGCACAACAAATACACTCGTAGAAATCGCAGACTACCTCAAGAAGGGAAATAAGGAAGCGGCAAACAATGTCATCAACAAGTTGCGCACCAAGTATATGGAGCACATCAAGGAACTCTATGCAGATCAAGAATGGCTTGCAAAGACTTCAGACTTCCTTGAAGATGAATTTATGTACCTCCATTCATTCTCGGGCACAGACTTTACCGACACAACCGAAAAGACCATCCTCGCACAGGGCGAAATGATGTCTACCAACATGGTGACCAACTACCTCAAGGAAATTGGCGTGAAGGTGAAGTTGCTCCCCGCTCTTGACTACATGAAGACCGACAAGAACGGCGAACCCGACATGAAGTACATCGAGGAAAACCTCAAGGCCATCCTCGCCGAAAACGCAAACTACGACCTCTACATCACACAGGGCTTCATCTGCCGTGACTTTGAAGGTAAGGTGGACAACCTCCAGCGTGGTGGTTCTGACTATACAGCAAGCTTGATTGGTGCGGTGCTCGGTGCTGAAGAAATTCAGATTTGGACCGACATCGACGGCATGCACAACAACGACCCCCGTATCGTTGAAGGCACACAGCCCGTGCGTCAACTCCACTTTGACGAAGCCGCGGAATTGGCTTACTTTGGTGCGAAGATTCTTCACCCCACTTGCGTACAGCCCGCTCGCTTCGCAGGTGTACCCGTGCGCTTGCTCAACACTATGGACCCCCAAGCGCCTGGCACACTCATCAACAACGAGATGGAGTTTGGAAAGATTAAGGCCATCGCAGCAAAGGACAACATCACGGCAATCAAGATTGTCAGTAGCCGTATGCTCCTCGCTACAGGCTTCCTCCGCAAGGTGTTTGAAATCTTTGAAACTTACAAGACCAGCATCGACATGGTGACCACTTCTGAAGTGGGCGTAAGTCTTTCTATCGACAACAACAGTCGCATCTATCCCATCGTGGAAGAATTGAAGAAGTACGGCACCGTTGAAGTAGACGAAGACATGTGCATCATCTGCGTAGTGGGTGACTTGCAATGGAACAATGTAGGCTTCGAAGCAAAGGTTACGAATGCACTCGCCGACATCCCCGTACGCATGATTTCATACGGTGGTTCAGAGCACAACATCTCTTTCCTCATCAAGGGCGAAGACAAGAGCGTTGCGCTTAAGGCTTTGAGTAAGACATTGTTTTAATATATTAAAGTAGACAAGCAAACAAGTAGACAAGCAAACGAGTGAGCGTGTGAGAAGCACCGCAAGGTTTTCTTGTCTACTCGTACACCCTTTTTTCGGGGTGCGTCTACTATATCTTTTTTGCTATGCCATTCAATTTTTATAAAGGCGTAACCCCACAACAACTCCAAGCCGTGGAGCGTGAAGTGGGACCCTTTTATTATTATAATACTGAATTGCTGCGCCAAACCCTTGAATGTATTAAAACGGAACTCTCGACTGCTCCCAACTTCCATGTGCATTACGCCATCAAGGCAAATGCAAACCCTGAATTGCTACGCATTATCAAGCAGGCAGGATTGGGCGTGGATTGCGTAAGTGGAGGCGAAGTGTTGCGTGCGTTAGAGGTGGGTTTCACCCCCGATGGCATCGTATTTGCAGGGGTTGGAAAAAGCGACCGCGAAATCCGCGTAGCACTCCAGGCGGGCATTAGCTGCTTTAATGTGGAGAGTTTGCCGGAGATGGAAGTTATTAACGAACTTGCAAAGCAACTCAACACCAAAGCGCGCTTGGCGTTTCGCGTAAACCCCAATGTGGATGCTCACACACATGAGAAAATCACTACGGGGCTCAACGAAAACAAGTTTGGACTTGCGATGGAAGACATCATCCCCGCCATCCGCTTGTGTCAGGAGTTAGAGGCTGTAGAGTATGTCGGGCTGCACTTCCACATCGGTTCGCAGATTCTTGACCTTTCGGTTTACGAAAACCTCTGCAACCGCATCAACGACATTCAATTACAACTTGAAGCAGCAGGTATTCACACCCACAGCATCAATGTAGGAGGTGGATTGGGCATTGACTATGACCGTCCCGACGCAAATCCTATCCCTAACTTTACGGAGTATTTCAAGGTATTTAAGGATAACCTTGAAGTCCGCAACGGTCAGCAAGTGCATTTCGAACTCGGCCGTAGCATCATCGCACAATGTGGCGCGCTCATAGCATCGGTGCTTTATGTGAAGCAGGGACACACCAAGAACTTCCTCATCGTCGATGCAGGGTTTACCGACTTGATTCGCCCCGCGATGTATGGTAGCGTGCACTTCACGGAAAACCTTATTGCCGAAGGTGCGGCGCTCTCACACTACGACATAGTAGGTCCGATTTGCGAAAGCAGTGATGTCTTTGCAAAAGACTATCCCCTACCCACTTCTCAGCGTGGCGACCTCATTGCCTTCCGCTCTGCAGGCGCTTACGGCGAAGTGATGGCTTCTACCTACAACTGCCGCACATTACCCCAAACATTTACTACCGAACAAATTGTAAATAAGAGATAACTTAATATAAATCATGGAATTAGCTACAAAGTATAGTCCCGATGCCGTAGAAGGCAAATGGTATCAGTATTGGTTGGACAACAAATTATTTGCTTCAAAGCCCGATGGTCGCGAAGCTTACACCGTTGTGATTCCTCCCCCAAATGTTACGGGTGTGCTTCACATGGGTCATATGCTTAACAACACCATTCAAGACATCCTCGTTCGCCGTGCGCGCATGGAAGGTAAGAACGCTTGTTGGGTGCCTGGCACAGACCACGCCTCTATTGCAACTGAAGCAAAGGTGGTGAACCGTCTTGCAGAGCGCGGCATCAAGAAGACTGACCTTACTCGCGAAGAGTTCCTCAAGCACGCTTGGGAATGGACCGAAGAGCACGGAGGCATCATCCTCAAGCAGTTGCGCCGTGTGGGTGCTTCTTGTGATTGGGACCGCACTGCCTTCACTATGGACCAGGAGCGCTCAGAAAGCGTTATTAAGGTGTTTGTAGACCTCTACAACAAGGGACTCATCTACCGCGGTGTGCGTATGGTCAACTGGGACCCTGCGGCGCAAACCGCACTCTCTGATGAAGAAGTCGTTTATAAGGAAGAAAATTCAAAGCTCTACTACCTCCGCTACAAGGTGGAAGGTGATGCCGAAGGTCGCTATGCCGTAGTTGCTACCACACGTCCCGAAACCATCATGGGCGACACCGCTATGTGTATCAACCCCAACGACCCCAAAAACGAGTGGTTGAAGGGCAAGCGCGTTATCGTGCCTATCGTTGGTCGTAGCATCCCCGTGATTGAAGACGAATATGTAGATATTGAGTTCGGTACTGGTTGCCTCAAGGTGACTCCCGCTCACGATGTCAACGACTACATGCTCGGTGAAAAGTACAACCTCCCCTCTATCGATATCTTTAACCCCGACGGCACACTCGCTCCCGAAGCTGGTATGTATGTTGGTAAGGACCGCTTTGAAGTGCGCCGTTTGATTGAAAAGGACCTTCAGGAAGCCGACCTCCTCGAAAAGGTGGAAGCTTATGTAAACAAGGTGGGTTGCTCTGAACGCACAGGCGTGGCTATCGAACCCAAACTCTCTATGCAGTGGTTCCTCAAGATGCAACACTTTGCTGACCTCGCCCTTCCTCCCGTAATGAACGACGAGCTTAAGTTCTATCCCGCAAAGTATAAGAACACATACCGCCACTGGCTTGAAAACATTAAGGACTGGTGTATCTCACGCCAGCTTTGGTGGGGTCATCGCATCCCTGCCTACTACCTCCCCACAGGTGGCTTTGTAGTAGCTGAAACAGCAGAAAAGGCTCTTGAATTGGCACGCACTCAAACGGGTAATGCCGACCTTCAACTCGCTGACCTTAAGCAGGATGAAGATGCACTCGACACATGGTTCTCATCATGGCTTTGGCCCATCAGCCTCTTTGAAGGCATCAACAAGCCTGGCAATGAAGAACTCAAGTACTACTATCCCACAGCCGACCTCGTAACTGGTCCGGACATCATCTTCTTCTGGGTAGCGCGTATGATCATGGCGGGTTACGAATACACGGGTGAAATGCCCTTCCGCAATGTTTACTTCACGGGTATCGTGCGCGATAAGATTGGTCGCAAGATGTCAAAGTCGCTCGGTAACTCTCCCGACCCCCTCGACCTCATCGATACTTATGGTGCTGACGGTGTGCGTATGGGTATGATGTTCTCTGCGCCTGCAGGTAATGACATCCTCTTTGACGACACACTTTGCGAACAGGGCCGTAACTTCTGTAACAAGATTTGGAACGCCTTCCGCCTCATTAAGAGTTGGAATGTGGATAACACTATTGAGTTGCCCCAAACTTCACACGAAGCAAACATGTGGTTCGCCGCACGCCTCCGTCAGAGCGCAGCCGAAGTGACCGACCTCTTCAAGAAGTACCGCCTCTCTGAAGCCCTTCACGAAGTCTACAGCCTCTTCTGGGACGACTTCTCAGCTTCATACCTTGAAATGATTAAGCCCGCTTACGGTAGCCCCATCGACGGTGCAACCTATGCAACAGCACTCGGCTTCTTCGACCATCTCCTCCACCTCCTTCACCCCTTCATGCCCTTCATCACCGAAGAGCTTTGGCAGCACCTCGCAGAGCGTAAGGAAGGCGAAAGCATCATGATAAGCCCCATGACAATCCCCGCACCCCAGGAAGGAGATGCTGAAATCATAGTAGCTATGAACCATGCCAAGAGCGTCATTGCGTGCGTGCGTGCCGTGCGCAATAGCAAGAACATCTCGCCCCGCCAGGAGCTCATAGTGCTTGCCACACCCCAGTGTCCCGTTGAAGCCCTCAAACCCATGATTAAGAAGTTGGCGGCGGTAACCATCGAGGACGCACAATCTGAAGCAGCAGAAGGCGCAGTAGCATTCATGGTTGAAACAACTCGCTATGCACTCATCCTTGGCGATCTCGTAGACAATGAAGCAGAAAAGGAAAAGGCCATTGCTGAAATCAAGCGCCTCGAAGGCTTCCTCCTTGGCATTAACAAGAAGCTTGAAAACGAACGCTTCGTAAGCAGTGCACCCGTAGCAGTTGTTGAACTTGAACGCAAGAAGAAGGCTGATGCTGAAACAAAGATTGATGCGTTGAAGCAGCAGTTTAAGTTGTAAAAACCTCACATATTATTACATAATAAGGACGCTCCATCGGGGCGTCCTTATTTCGAAAGTGAATAGTAGATTATTTCCAAATGTGCTACCAAGTAAAATTACACTGACGACTTAACAGTTTTCTTTTAATTTTTTACTAAAAATATTTAATTTTTCTCTTGACTCGTCCCTATGGGCATACATTAACTTTGCACTTGCTAGCAAATAAATCGTACGATTATGAGTAAAATAACGAAGTTAAAAATCGGTGAGTTTTCAAAATTGATGCAGGTGACGGTAAAGACATTGCGCTACTATGAGCAAAAAGGATTGCTCGTACCCGATGAAGTAGATGAGTGGACGGGTTATCGCTACTATAGTATGCCGCAGATGCAACGACTCAACACCATTCGTGGACTCCAACGACTGGGTTTTACACTCGAAGAGATTAAGGAACTGTTAGAGGACGGTGCGCAGAGGCCAAGCATTGAACTGCTGAGTCAAAAAATCGAAGCAACAGAGCGACAACTGCAATTATTAGTGGAGCGTCACTGTCAGCTACTCAAATGGATGGAAGCTCACAAACAAATTAAAATAATGGAAAAATTTAGTATTCAATCTTTGCCAGAAATTATCGTGGCAAGTCATCGTGAAGTCATATCTGATTATAGCGCATTGGGTATGCTGTGTGTAAATAAGATTGGTCCCGAGATGCAACGCCTTGGTTGCCAATGCCCGCCTCCAGGATATTGCTTTACCATAGAGCACGGTAAAGAGCACTGTCCTACAGACATTGATATCGAGTATTGCGAGCAAGTTGAAGAGATGGGGACTGATAGCAGTATAATACAATTCAAGCGTATGCCTGCCGTGGCAAAAGCACTTTGTATGAAGCATGTGGGACCTTATGAGCGTTTCTATGAGTCCTACGCCGAAGCTTTCAACTATATGGAAAAGCAGGGCTATAAAATGGCGGGACATCCACGCACTTGCTATATAGATGGTGCTTGGAATCAAGACGACCCTGAGCAGTGGCTCTCTATTATTCAGATTCCTATTGAGTAAACTTTCATAAATTCAGTGGCGTATGTAGGAAACAATGTAGTTTCTTCATACGCCACCATTGTTTATTCACGATGTATATTTGAAAGATGTTTGATTTCAGCGCTTTACTTTCGAAAGATTTATATGCCTTTGTACTCGCGGTTTTTGGATCAATCGGGACCTACTTATTTGTTTAGTAGTTCACGCTTGATTCACAAAGAGCAACTTGGAAGTATCATACCCGCGCTTCTTAAGGCGCTCAAGAATATCCGTCAAAAGTGATTGAGGTATGACGGGCTCGCGGTAGAGAATCCAAAGGTATTTGTCACTACTGCTTCCTACTACGGCATAGGAGTATGCCTGTTCATCAAGTTCGAGAATGTAGTAGTCGGAATAAAACCACAGAAAAAAGCTCACTTGCAAGCGTCCAGGATATAATGTAGGTTCTGGATATTTCCCCTTTCCCACAGCCTTATACCGTTTGCCGTCGCGGAATCCTTCATTGATAATGTGTATGTCTCCATCGTCGTCAATAGTGTAAGTTGCCGTGACATGCGACAATCCACGCTCAAAGCGGTTCTCATAGCGCGCTATTTCATACCACTTCCCCATATAACTAAACACATCCAACCAACGCACAGTGGAAGTATCTAAAACTGAGGTTTCTATATGTTGCGAAGAATGTGGAGCGCAGGCGCATCCGCTCGCAGGTGACACGGCAATGAATAATAGGCTTAATCTTGTCCAAATCTTTTTCATAGCAATCTGAATATTTGTATATTTAAGGTGGTGGAGAAACGAAAATTCTCTTTTCGTCGGCAAATCTAAATGTCTTTCAAGAAATGCGAATAAACGATTCGCTTAAAGTTTCTTAATTCTACACTATTTAACCCAGCGGAACTATTTATAACAAAAGGCGCACCATCCCACACAGGAATGATGCGCCCTTCTTATGACTTTCAAATTACGATTTATTGCTCAACTTATTCTTCATTTCACTCCAAAGATGTATTAGCGCATCTTTGGGGTGATACAGTAACATTCGGGGACCGGCGTAACGCATGACTTGTTGCATCTGCTTACGCATATCAGGGCGGTAGCAATGGATGGGACAAAGGCGGCAAGTGGGTTTTGCATCACCAAACTTACACCGTGAAAGGCGTTGGTGGGCATACTCAAGCAGTGCTTTGCATTCGTCACAAAGTTGCGCATTACCCTCATACTTACGGCAATAGAGGCGAATCATGCGCTCTACTACGCGCTTCTCTTGGGCAATCTTCACTCGGTTAATTTTTATTCAGAATGATGAGCGCGGCAAGCGTACCGGGTAACCACCCCAAGCAAGTAAGAATCGTTACAATAAGAATAGAACCACAACCGCGGTCGAGCACTGCCAACGGCGGGAAGATGAGACAAAGTATAACTTGAAGGCAAGACATAGATGAGAAAGGAGAAAGGAGAAAGGAGAAAGGAGAAAACCTGTTTACCTGCGTTTGTCGCGCTGTTTACCATAAGAACTTTTCGGGCGCGCCGTCTGTGGTGTGAAGGTCGCCCCAAAGAGTTTGTCGATGAGGTCGGCACGATTCATGCGGCGGAGTTCGGCAATAATCTTCTGTCGCTCCTCGGGTTTGTACCAGAAGAAGAACATGCGTTGGCGCAACTTATCAGCTTGCGACTTTGCCGAAAAGACGGGTTGAAGCGTGTAGGGATGCACCCCCGAGTGCCATGCCTCGGTGCTTACCGTCATGGGCGTGGGCGTAAAGTCCTGCACTTGCTCTAACTGGAAGTCGAGGCGCTTGGTGAGTGCAGCCAATTCCGCCATATCTTCGGGTGTACACCCTGGGTGTGAACTGATGAAGTAAGGAATAATCTGTTGGCGCAACCCTGCCGACTTATTGATGCGGTCAAACACTTGCTTGAAGCGCTCAAATTGCTCAAAGGGCGGTTTACGCATGAGTTGAAGCACGCGTGGCGAGGTATGCTCAGGCGCCACCTTAAGGCGACCGCTCACATGGTGAAGGATGAGTTCGCGCGTGTAATCGTCCGTAGCCTTATCCACAGAAGCATCTCCCGTGCGGTGGAGCAAGAGGTCGTATCGCACACCCGAACCAATCGTCACGCGCTTCACACCAGGCATTTGGCGCACCGTGCGGTAAATGTCGAGCAAGGGGCGATGGTCGTTGCTCATATTCGAACAAATCTGCGGATGCACACACGAGGGGCGGCGGCACTTACGACAAAGTTCCTTATTCTTCCCGCTCATGGCATACATATTTGCCGAGGGACCTCCGAGGTCGGAAAGGTGCCCCTTAAAGTCAGGCATCTGTGTAACGGCCTCTACCTCCTTCATGATACTCTCCTTACTACGACTGGAAATAAACTTTCCCTGATGCGCAGAGATGGTGCAGAAGGAGCATCCGCCGAAGCAACCACGGTGAATGTTGACCGAGAATTTTATCATGTCAAACGCAGGTATGCGCTTGTCCTTATACTTAGGATGTGGCAGACGCGTATAGGGAAATCCAAATGAGCGGTCAATCTGCTCCGTCGTCATGGGCGGATAGGGCGCATTAACCACCATAAATTTGTCGCCCGTCTGTTGCACGATGCGTTGCGGCGTAAGTCGGTTACTTTCTTCCTCAATATGCTTGAAGTTTGCCGCTTGCGCCTTCGGATTCTTCAGCGCCTCTTCGTAAGAATGAAGCACAATGTCGGCATCCGTAATACCTCCGTAAATATCTTGCTTCTCCACATACGTCACCGTCTGAAGCACTGGATGCTTGCAGAGCATGTCGTGAAGATCGGTGGTGGTGAGAAGGGCTGCTGCCTCATGGTGGGTAATATGCTCCTCAATCTGTCGGCAAAGGTCGGCAATGGGCAATTCCCCCATACCATAAATCAACACATCTGCCCCACTCTCTTTGAGAATGCCAGGGCGGAGGCGCTCTTGCCAATAATCGTAATGTGAAAGGCGGCGAAGCGAGGCTTCAATACCTCCCAAAACAACGGGAACATCGGGATACAACTCCTTGAGTATCTTGGTGTAGACAATCGTGGGCATCTCCGGACGCATGTCATGGCGACCGTTGGGAGAGTAAGCATCCTCCGAGCGCAAACGGCGGTTGGCGGTGTATTTGTTCACCATCGAATCCATACATCCAGGCGCAATTCCGAAGAACAAGCGCGGACGCCCCAACTTCTTAAAGTCGCGGTAATCGCCATGCCAATCGGGTTGTGGTACAATCGCCACACGATACCCCTCTGCCTCTAACAAGCGACCAATTACCGCCGCGCCAAACGAAGGATGATCTACATAAGCATCCGCACTGAACAAGATAATGTCCAGCGCATCCCAACCGCGAAGTTCCATCTCCTTCTTCGTCGTAGGCAACCAGTCGGTAAGTTTGTATTGCATGTTTTTTAGAGGACTAAGGACTGAGGAGTGAGGACAATTACTGTTATTGAAAATGCTTCACATACGCCTCAATCAACTGCTTCAGCCCATAGGCCTTCATCTTATCGTGGCAAATCACTTCGGCATAGAGGTCAAGCAAATCTTGAGGCACCGGAGCAGCATTCAGCAACAAGGAGCGCGTGTGAAGTTTCAAGCGCAGCAGTACGTCTTCTGTCACATAACCCGTACTATCAACGAGGTCCTTCAACAGGGCGTATTCTCTCAATGTCTGAAAATGCAAGTCGGTAAGTTCAAGAAAGTGTGAACCCTTTTCGTTTAATTGTATAAGCATCGCTATTTCGGTTAGAAAGGATAATTACGAGTTGCGAAGTTACACCAAACTCTCCAATAGACAAAAGCAAATGCAAGTTAAATGATAAGGTGCTTTGGCAAAGGTGATAGATGATTCAAAATTTGAAAATTTTAATAGCGCTCAATTTTGACATTTGGGCATTCCTCAAAAGCATTTTCCGCCAATTCCGTGTTCTTGGATACTTTAACAAGGGTGAGGGAGGTGCAACCATAGAAAGCGCCATATCCTATTGATGTAACCGAGGGGGGAAGGCTGATTTGGGTAAGGGATTCGCAACCATCA